>NZ_CP119421.1:4241576-4864601 GCF_030506305.1 Porifericola rhodea
TATGCACAGGTAGAGAAAGGGGAGTTTGAGATTGAAGAAGGTCTGGAAGATGTCCACTCTCAGGTAGAACTGATGCTTACGCGCAAGCTGGGTGATGTTGGTAAAAAAGTGCATAGTGGTCGTTCCCGCAACGACCAGGTGCTGCTTGATCTACGCCTGTACATTCGGCATGAGATACAGACTATTGTAGATTTGAGCACAAAACTGTTTGATACATTAATCCGTCTTTCGGAAAAACATAAAAATGTGCTGCTCCCCGGCTATACCCATACTCAGGTGGCTATGCCATCTTCTTTTGGCTTGTGGTTTGGCGCTTATGCTGAAAGCTTAGTAGATGATCTTACCGTGCTTCAGGCAGCATTTCGTGTAGCTAACCAAAATCCCTTAGGTTCAGCGGCAGGTTATGGTAGCTCTTTCCCTTTGGACCGTAGTATGACCACTAAGCTTCTGGGCTTTGATAGCATGAGCTACAATGTAGTATATGCGCAAATGGGTAGAGGAAAAGTTGAAAAAACAGTAAGCTTTGCTCTGGCTTCAATAGCCGCTACTTTAGGCAAAATGGCAGCTGATGTTTGCCTGTATATGAGTCAGAATTTTGGTTTTATTACTTTGCCCGATCACCTGACCACTGGGTCGTCTATTATGCCACATAAAAAGAACCCTGATGTATTTGAGCTAATCCGGGCCAAAGCCAATAAGTTACAAGCTCTACCGAATGAAGTAACTCTGATTATTACCAATCTTACTTCTGGTTATCACCGTGATTTACAATTGGTAAAAGAAAGCTTTTTGCCAGCTTTTGAAGATCTCAAAGACTGCCTGAGTATTTGCGAGTACATGCTGAATCATGTAGAGGTCAACAAAAATATTCTGGATGATGATATGTACAAGTATCTGTTTTCCGTAGAAGCAGTAAATCAGGAAGTCTTAAAAGGTGTTCCCTTCCGTGATGCTTACAAAAAAATAGGAGCAGAGATAGCATCTGGTAACTATCGGCCAGACAAGGATTTAAAGCATAGCCACGAAGGAAGTCTGGGCAATTTGTGTAATGATAAGATAGCGGAAAAGATGGAAAAGGCAACTGCTGCTTTTGATTTTAGCCAGGTAGAGAAAGCACTCAGCGAACTCTTAACCTACTAAAGTATATCAGTCTTATTCTATTATATTAGCCTCTCAACAACTATTGAGGGGCTTTTTTATAGCATTTCAGCTTACAGTTCCTATCAACGGAATACGCTTCAGAATCACTACAAACAGTCAGTTATGTCAATACTACAAAAACTAGAAACTTTGGGGCTTGTGCTTCCTGAGCCTCCTGCTCCCGGTGGAAATTATGTCTCTGTTAATATCAGAGAGTCTATAGCCTATCTGGCCATTCAATTCCCTATTTTAAACGGAGAATTTAAGTACCAGGGAAGATTAGGAAATGATTTAACAACTGAAGATGGATATCAGGCTATGAAGATGTGTGCCCTCAATGTGATAGCCCAGATTCATCACAAAGTAGGTTTTGAGCGAGTATCAGGACTTAATCATATTGATGCCTATTATCAGGCAGTAGAGAATTGGGATGAGGCACCTAAAGTTGTAAATGGTGCATCTGATTTGTTTGTAAATGTACTGGAAGACAAAGGCTTACATTCCAGAGCTATATTTGGTGTTCACAAACTTTCCAGAAATTTTAGTGTAGGGCTTACTGCCAGTTTTACCCTTCTACACTAAAAAAAGAGTCAGCTTGAGGTGCTGACTCTAAAATATTTGTGAGCCTTTAGGCTATGCTTTTTTCCAGAAAACTTTCTAGCAATGCACGTCCGTCTGTATTACCTAAAGCTTCGTCGGAGGCACGTTCGGGGTGAGGCATAAGCCCAAAAACATTCTTTTCTTTGTTGGTAATGCCCGCAATGGCATTTACTGATCCATTAAAATTACTCAAGTCATCTAAGCCGCAGGCATCGTTGCAGTATTGGAACAATATCTGATCGTTGTCTTCCAAAGACTTGATAACCTCATCTGGTGCATAGTAGCGTCCATCGGCATGAGCTACAGGAATTTTATAAGCCTTGTTATGATCCAGAGAGGCCGTCATTAAAGCGGATTTAGAAACAGGGCGGATGTAAGCGTTTTTACAAACGAACTTCTGCTCTTTATTTTTTAGCAAAGTACCAGGAAGAAGGCCAGCTTCTGTCAGGATCTGGAAACCATTGCAGATACCCAGCACATAACCACCTTTGTTGGCATGCTCAATTACGGCATCCATGATAGGAGAAAAGCGAGCGATAGCTCCAGAGCGAAGATAATCACCATAAGAGAAGCCTCCAGGTACTAATATAAAGTCGCAACCCTGAAGGTCAGTATCTTTATGCCAGAGTTTAACTACATTCTGTTGCAGTATTTCTTTATAAACATAATATAGATCTTCATCACAATTGGAGCCGGGGAAAAGAACAATGCCAAATTTCATCATGCAGATTGTTTGATAACTGTATCAGCAATTATTTTGTGTAAGTGTATTTCTCAAAATTAAGCAGCAAAGGTAAAAAAAATGCCCGACAAGCGGGCTAATTCTTTAAGTCATTTTCCACTTAATAGTGCAGCCAATAGCTTTGGTTTTTGTCTGAGGAATTTTTTCTCCCGCTATCAGTGCATCAACCGCATCCTGTACATAATGTACATCAGCTTTGGTTGCATCTTTATAGTTATTATCAATTGTACCAATATAGGCAATTTTAAGTTTTCCCTTTTCTTCTTTATTTAGCAGGTAAACCTGGGGGGTATTGGTAGCACCATATGTGCGGCTGGTTTCCTGTGACTTGTCCTGTAGATAGGCAAATGGGTAATTTTTGTTTTTTGAACGGTTTTGCATTTCGCTCATGGAATCACCCGGAGAGCGCTCCGGACAATTGGGGTTAATCGCAACTACAGGGTATCCCTGTTCTGCATAGGCTTTGTGTAATTTGATAATTCTCTGCTCATACATCTTGGCATAAGGACAGGTGTTGCAGGTAAAAACGACAATAAAACCTTTAGCCTCCTCGTAATCAGCTAAAGAAACCATCTCCCCGTTTACACTTTCCAGGCTAAAGTCAGTAGCATAGTCACCTACCTGATAGCCAGACTCCCGCATAATACTTGCACTTAGCCCAATACCTAGAGCCAGCACACTAATAATTACATAATACCATTTCATAGCTTAATCATTTTGGTACGAAAAAGATTTTACTTTATCATATAATTCTTCTTTGGTAAATTGTCCTTCATAAAACATTTGTTTGCCTCCTGGTTTAACAAAAAGAGTTGCAGGAATAGCTCCACTCCAATCAGGAGAAATTTTATTAATCCACGCATTAAAGTCCACCTCATCTAGGTAAACGACCTCAGATTGAAGTTGCTTTTTTTCTACGAATTTTTCCGCTTTGTCTTTAGCCATGTCAAGGCTTACTAGCAAGACTTTAACATCAAGGTCTTCACCCTCCTGATGAAGGCTTTCAAAATAAGGTAGCTCTTTTATACAGGGAGCACACCAGGTAGCCCAAAAATTAAGCACTAGTGTTTTTTCGGCAGATTCCTTACTTATTTTGCGTTCCAGATCTGTGAATTTATAAGTAGGTATATCCTGCGCAAGTAGCATATGAAAAGAAAATAATAGTATAAGTATAGCCAGACTTTGTCGCATAAAAATTAGCTTTAGTATACTTAATGTTAGTAAAAATCTAGGATAGTGGCAATGCCATGTTCTGGGGGAGAGCAAGTATATTACCTGAGTGAGTTGATGAAGCTTAAGCTGACTTTTAGTCTAAAATTCTTTACGCTGGCGTGTTAACTTATTGCGATAAGCGTTAAAAATGCGCGACTTGGATATTAGACCCATGTATTTACCATCATTAAGTACCGGTAGATTCCATGCACCGGTTTTCTCAAATTTCTCCATTACCTGCTGCATACTTTCGTTGGTAGAGATTTTATCAGGTGGTGCATGCATCAGGGAAGAAACCTGTGTATTTTCATAGGCGTTTTTATCAAACATAATCTTACGGATATCATCCAGGGTTACAATCCCTACCAACTCCTGATTTTCGTTGACTACCGGAAAAATATTTCTTTTTGATACCCTAACCAGATTGACCAAGTCTCCCAGGCAGGCATCCGGCCGAATAGTAAGCAGATCTGTTTCTAACAACTTTTTGATGTCTATCAGACTTAATACCTGTAAATCGCGATCGTCTGGTATGAGGTAACCCTTCTTAACCAGTGATTTGATATAAAGTGAGTACTTCTCAAAATAAAGTATGGTACTATACGACAATGCAGACACCAGCATTAGTGGAACAAAAAGTGTATAGCCACTGGTGATCTCTGCAATCAGGAAAATAGCAGTAAGAGGGGCATGCAAAATACCACTCATTAGACCGCACATACCTACCAGGGTAAAGTTGCTAAGGCTAATGGTCCCGAACACTCCAATAGTGTTGACAAATTTGGCAAAGAAAAAACCAGTTACCGCTCCAATAAACAATGATGGAGCGAAAATACCTCCATTGCCTCCGGCCCCTATGGTAACGGCAGATGCTACTGGTTTAATTAAAATAAGCCCCAGTATGAAAAGTAGTAGTATGCTGATATTACCAAATCTTTGAAAAAATAGACTATTATCAAATATAGCCTGATCGTTCCCGGCTAGCATCAGTTTTATAAAATCGTAACCTTCACCATAGATGGGCGGAAACACAAAAATGATTAGACCAAGGGCCAGTCCGCCAATAATTGCTCTTTTGTATTCGCTTCTTATTTTTTTTAGGTAACGCTCAATGGTATAGGTGGTACGGGTAAAGTAAAGGGATACCAAGCCGCAAAAAATCCCAAGAAAAAAATAGTAGGGAGTATCTCCAGCGGTAAATGTGTCTTCTAATTTAAAGGAAAATAAAATTTCATCACCCAGCAACAAAAGTGAAGTTAAAGAACCGGTTACCGATGAAATGAGTAAGGGAATAAAGGCATTGATCGTAATGTCTGTGAGAATAACTTCAATACTAAAAATGACTCCCGCAACAGGTGAATTAAAGATGGCAGAAATTGCCCCTGCGGTACCACAGCCTATTAGCAGGGCTCTTTTTTTAGACTGCAAATGTACCAGCCGGCCAATATTAGAGCCTATAGCTGAACCAGTAACTACGATGGGTGCCTCCAGACCTACCGAACCTCCGAAACCGACAGTAATGGCGCTACCTAATAAGTTAGAATACATTTTGGTACGGCTGATATTACTGGATTTACGAGAAATAGCATACAATATACCTGTAATACCGTGTCCGAAGGGCTCGCGAAAATAGTACTTTGCAAGCAGAACGGTGATGAGTATTCCTAGTAAAGGATAAGCGAGATATAGATAGTTGGCGTAGGCATAGTCAAAGTGGGAGGTGAGCAAAGATTGGATCATATGCACACTCTCCTTTAGAACTACTGCCGCTATGCCGGAAAGTAGTCCGACGATAATGCTTAGTATCAGCAAAAAGTTACGATTACTGATGTGCTTGATGCGCCAGATTAATAGCTGCAGAAAAAAGCGATCATTGCCCATTGCTGCAAATCTACTATAATCTGCAGCGAATGGATAAAGATTTGGCAAAAAATGTATGAGATTTTTACATAGGGCTCATATTATAAAAGCGAAAATGTACATAAGCTTTATTAGTCTTTATCACATTTAAAATATGCTTCCATAATACTTCATAAGGTACTATTTCGGTATCCTGAGTCAGATCGCTCGGTATTGGCGCTTTTACCAGCTTTTTGTAATAGTTTTCTCCTTTTTCTTTGATCTGGTCATAGTCAAACTCTTTGTCTATAACTATTTCCAGCAGACGGATAAAAATGCTACTTCTATAGTTATGGCGCTTATCCAGGTGTGCAGATTTGTATTTAGTAATTTCTTCTACGCAGCTGTTAATTGCAGTAATATTGCCCTCTCTGAGCAGGAATAGAAACTGTACTGCTAATGTTGCCACATTATACCCATTATACTCTTTGGGATAGTTTGGCGTTTCTGCCTGAAAATCTTCAATATTGAAGCCCCAACGCAATATTTTTGAGTCGTTGAAGAAAATTAAATATGCACGATAAATGTGCCAGCGTGTTTTAATCTCTTCGGGTAGCGTATTATAGTTCTTATTTGTTCGTACGTTACGGAAGAGGTTACTGGCTTCTTTAAATTGTTCTCCTTTCATGAGTAGCAAAAAGAAGTATTCGCTAAATCTAAACCACACCCGGCTACCACTTTTAACAGTCGCTATCTTATCAGAAGCGTATTTGCGTCCTTCTTTTACTTCCTTCAGGTTAAGATAAGCCTGTAGTTTAGAGAAAGTAATCGCATTTTGGTTAAGGTCAACAGTAATTTCGTTGTTAGAACGATTGAGGTACTTAGCTTCCAGTTCTGTACCTAATTTGATGTTGTCTTTAAAATTCCAGCAAATGTTGTTATACGTAATTTCCAGCTTAGCTGCCAGAATATAAAGGCTCTGACTTTTATACTTTTTAGCTTCAGCTCTAATGGCCTCAATAGTCTTAGGCACTTTATCAATAATTCGGTTTTGAGCACTTACCGATTTATTAATTTGTACCATCTGTTCGTAGTAGAGGTCTTCACATTTTTGCTTGGCAGCATGGAACACACGATACTGCTTTAGCTCATCCTCTACTTCTTTAAATGGAGTTAGCTTGCCATCATGGGCATATTCGTTTCTGAGCAGACTAAGCGCCTCAATAGTAATCTCAGAAAGCTCATAATATTTTGTAGTCTTGATAAGGTGGGGCAGCATCTTAGAGGCAATTTCATTAGCCCCTTCTTTGATCAGGATTTTACACTGATGCAGGCAATGCAAAGCCTCATACTCCGCTTTCTGGTAGTCTGTATAACTTTCCTTATCATAATCCAGAAAGTAGAGGTGATTTAAAAGTTTACTTTTCAGTTTGCCCTTGGCATTACGATAATTTCTGTTGCCTGGGTCGGTACCAAAGACATCTTTGGCAGCAGATTCGTCACTGGTAAATTTGTTATTGGTAATACCTTCATATAACAAATTATCTTTAGAAGTTTCGTTCTTTCTGAAATTTTGATTAACGAGTTGTATACTTCTCTGGCCTTTTTTTCTAACGATCTTAATGAGTTGACGAATCTCTTTCATACGGAATTGGGGCTTATATAGATCAAATTGGGATTAAATCTATGAAAATTATTATTATTCTAAAATAATATTACATATATATTTTTTAAATATATATAGATTAAACATAACAAAGCTGAGTTTTGGCATGAGCTAAAACGTAATCTTTTAATATTGCAGTAATTTTAGCTTGTAAATATTACATGCAAATTATCGTAAAAACTAAGGAAAATGATGTTTTATCAAGGCCTAAGCCCGATAAACGCACGCAAAACTACTGGTTTAGAGTAGGTTAAGCGTACAAAGTTACATATTACCAAAAATCGACTTACTTTATACTTATTAGTTTAAGTAAGTTTACTCAAAATAACAAATGCCTGCTTGATTAACAAGAGGCATTCGTTGTCAAAAATAGGCTAATAAGGAAATAATGCTGGAATAAGTAGCTACTTACTGCGGAGTATTTACTACAATCCGAATAGAGAAGGTAACCACAGACTAAGCGCAGGAATATAAGTAACAATAATTAGTGCAACTACCATAGCGATAAAAAGAGGGAGTAACGGTCGTATTACTTTATCTATACCAATCTTTGCTACGCTACAACCCACAAATAATACCGAACCTACTGGAGGCGTACAAAGGCCTATACATAAGTTAAGCACCATAACAATTCCAAAATGCGTGGGGTCCATACCCAGTTCAGTGACCACCGGTAAAAAAATAGGCGTAAAAATAAGTACTGCTGGAGTCATATCCATAAATATACCCACAAACAGCAGTATCAGGTTGATTAGAAGTAAAACCACAATTGGATTATCGCTGATAGAAAGAAGCGCATTACTAACGCCCTGAGGCAGGTTTTCGTAAGACATTACCCACGACATTCCAACTGAGGTGCCTATGAGTATCATTACAATAGATGTTGTATTGACAGTTTGTAGAAATATTTCAGGCAGATCTTTCCATTTTACTTTACGGTAGACAAGCATTGACAATACCAGGGTGTAGAGTACCGCTACGGCAGAGGCCTCAGTAGCTGTAAAGAAACCGGCTATAATTCCGCCAATTACTAATACCAGTAATACCAGACTTGGAATAGCGTCTAAAAACTTTAAAATACCTTCTTTTAAAGAAACAGACTCACCTACACTATAACCTTTACGATAGGCAAATACACCTGCTACTATCATTAGTGCAAGTCCTACGATCATGCCCGGAATATAACCAGCAACAAAGAGGGCTGCTATGGATACACCTCCACTAGCCAGTGAGTATACAATCAGAATATTAGAGGGAGGGATGATCATCCCGGTAGTAGCCGAAGTAATATTAACCGCGGCACTAAAGGGTTTGGAGTATCCTTCCTTAACCATTCTGGGGTTCATGATTCCACCAATGGCTGAGGCGGCAGCTACAGCTGAGCCGGAAATTGCTCCAAAAAGCATGGCGGCAATAATGTTGACATAAGCCAGTCCACCGGGTAATCTGCCAACCAGTACTTTTGCAAAATCTATCAACTTGGCTGCTATACCCCCCCGGTTCATGAGCTGTCCGGCTAATATAAAAAAGGGAATAGCGAGCAAGGCAAAGCTATCAAGTCCGGTTGCCATTCTTTGTGCAATAGTAGTAAAAGAGGGCATGGCAGAAATACTAACCAACATAGTAAGCATGGCCGAGATACCAATACTAAACGCAATGGGCACGCCTAAGCCCAGAAGAATGACAAAGCTGAGTACGAGTATAAGAATTTCTAAGAGATACATAGAGATAGGTTAGTTGTGGAGGTCGGGTTTACTGCAAACTTTCGGAGATAGAGCTATCTTCTTCTTTTACCGGATGCAAAATGTTAATAATACTGTAATAGATAATGATAATACCGCCAATTGGTAATACGATATATACCGCAGAAAGCGGAATTTCTAAAGCAGGAGAGGTCTGCCCAAGAGAAGAAACAATATATACCAGATTGCTTCCACCTACTACCATCGCCAGAAAAGCAAATATTGCAACAATGGAGTAGATAATTGTATTGTGCTTTTTTCTGTTTTCAGGATTTAGTTTTTGCGATAACAGGTCAATGGATAAATGCATACGCTTACCTGTAACATAGCTGGCACCCAAAATACTTAGCCAGATAAGTAGGTAACGAGCCAGCTCATCTGTAAAAGAACTGGGAGACTGTAGGATAAACCTGCTACCTACCTGCCAGAGTACGTTGATGACCATAACGGCCATAATAATGACCAAAACAGTTTCAAGTATTTTGTCTAAAGTGGATTTAAATTTCATGAGGCTAATATTCGTAAAATGAAGCTAATCTGACTTAAGGCTTTACTGCCTGTATTCTCTGGATAAGGTCGTAGACTTCCTCTTGGTCTTTGTAGGTTTCGTAAAGAGGTTTTACCTTTTCTGCAAACTTACTTTTATCTGGGTAGGTGATAGTAACTCCTGCCGCCTTTACAGCTTCCAAAGACTCTTTTTCAGATTTTGCCCACAGTTCTCTCTGATAGACCGCAGATTCTTCTGCTGCTTCCTGTAGCCATTGCTGCTCCTGTTCGCTCAGGGTATTCCAGACAATAGTGCTGATCAGCAAAATATCAGGAATGGCCGTATGCTCATTGAGAGAGTAAAATTTGCAGACTTCGTAATGGCGTGAGAAGTAAAAGCTAGGCGGGTTATTTTCGGCTGCATCTACTACACCCTGTTGCAGTGCTGTGTAAAGCTCGCCATAAGAGATAGGAGTAGGAGAGCCGCCCAACTCCTTTACCATATTAATGGCAGTATTGCTCGGCATTACCCTTATTTTTTTTCCTACCAGATCATCAGGCTCTTCTACGGGAGCATCTTTAGTATAGAAACTTCTGCTTCCAGCATCATAAAAGGTTACCCCTCTCAGCCAGTATTTTTCGCCTTCCAGCATCAGTTCTTTACCTACTTCACCATCCAGTACTTCAAACTGATGTTCCTTATTACGAAAAATATAGGGAAGTGAGAGTACTTTATAGTTAGGTGCAAAGCCTTCCATTACCGCGGCAGAGCTTTTTGTCATGGCAAGGCTACCAATTTGAAGCAGCTCAATGCATTCCCTTTCCTGACCAAGTTGAGCGCTGGGGTAGACATTAATTTTTAGCTTACCTCCCGATTTCTCTTCTGCTCTTTCTGCCAGATAAAGCATTCCCTGATGTACAGGGTGAGATGCATCGTTAGAGTGAGCGATCTTGAGTGTGCGCACCCCTGAAATCCGATTACAGGAGGGGAGGATTACCAGTAAAATTGTGGAAAGCAATAGTAGCGTTGATGTCCAACGTAGTATTAGCATAGAAATTAGGTTGTAGTATTAGTAAATGTCTGTGAGGCGCTATGCCTTATCTTAGTTTACGAACAATGTCCATAGCTTCTTTCACCTTATTTTTTAAGGTATCGTAATCTTTCTGAGCTATAATTTCTTTGGTAATTAGTTTAGAGCCCATGCCAACACAATGTACGCCAGCATTAAACCATGCCGAAAGGTTTTCCTCTGTAGGGGATACGCCTCCGGTGGGCATAATACTACTCCAGGGGTGAGGAGCTTTTACACTTTTTACAAATGAAGGACCACCTACTTCTGTTCCTGGAAAAATCTTAACAACCTCAGCACCTAGCTCTTCAGCATAATTGATTTCTGAAAGTGACCCACAACCCGGTGACCAGGATACTTTTCTACGGTTGCATACTTTTGCCATCTCAGGGTTAAGCACCGGCGAAACGATAAAGTTAGCACCCAACTGCATATACAAAGAGGCAGTGCCTGGCTCTACAATTGAACCTACACCCATAATCATGTCAGGTGTTTCTTTTTCAGCAAATTTGTTCAGCTCAGAAAATACTTCATGAGCATAGTCGCCACGATTAGTGTATTCAAAAACTCTTAGCCCACCTTCGTAACAGGCTTTAACTACTGCTTTACAAACTTCCAGATCTTTATGAAAAAAAACAGGTACTATACCGGTTTCCTTCATTTTAAGGGCTACTTCTATTCTGGTAAATCTTGCCATTGTTAGTAATAAAAGGTAATTGTATGTGTATTAATAAATAAAACAGAAAAGAGAACATGAGCGCGTATGTGCTACCCATGTTCGTCGTTCGTATAGCTTAGCGAGATACTCTACCCGATGCGTCTCCGCTCATCAGTTTCTCTACCTCGTCTACAGTTACCAGGTTAAAGTCACCTTTAACGGTATGTTTCAGGCAAGAAGCTGCAACTGCAAAATTAAGTGCTTTCTGATCATCTTCAGGGTAGGTAAGTAGTCCGTAAATCAGGCCTCCCATAAAAGAGTCGCCACCACCTACACGGTCTACAATGTGAGTGATTTGATAAGTAGGAGCTTCAAATAGTTTGCTGCCATTATAAAGTACTCCTGACCAGCTGTTATGACTTGCGCTGATAGAACCTCTTAATGTGATAATTGCTTTTTTCGCCCTGGGGAAGCGCTCCATCAGTTGTTTGCATACCGACTCGTAAGCCGCAGCTTCTACATGGCCCTTCGTTACGTCAACACCTTCCGGGTGAATTCCAAAAACTTTTTCAGCATCTTCTTCATTTCCCAGGATAACATCGCAACCTTCTACAAGTTCGGGCATCACATCAGATGCACTTTTACCATATTTCCAAAGGTTTTTACGGTAGTTTAGGTCAGTAGATACGGTAATTCCTTTTGCATTAGCAGCTTTGATCCCTTCCAGGCACACATCAGCAGCACCCTGAGATACCGCTGGGGTAATACCAGTCCAGTGAAACCACTCAGCACCTTCCAGGGCCTTGTTCCAATCAATCATACCGGGTTGAATCTCTGACAGTGCGGAGTTAGCGCGGTCATACACTACTTTGCTACCACGGCTTACCGCTCCTGATTCCAGAAAATAGATACCCAGACGATCTCCACCGTAAGCAATATGGTCGGTACCTACATTATACTTTCTTAGCGTAGAAAGTGCAGCTGCGCCAATGTCATTTTTAGGGAGTCTTGTTACAAACTGAGGTGAAAGTCCATAGTTTGCCAGCGATACAGCTACATTTGCCTCACCACCACCGTAGGTGGCTTCAAATTCTGTTGCTTGCGTAAAACGCAGGTAACCAGGTGTCGCCAGTCTTAACATAATTTCTCCAAAAGTGACTACTTTCTTGTTGCTCATTCTTTGTAATAGTTAGATTGTCAGTATTAAAATTTGTTAAATCAAAAATTAAAAAAAGATTTGGCGTTGTTGTAGCTGATATTTTCTACGGTCTGTCCCAGTAGGTTCATGTCATGAGGTAATTCTCCGTTTTCTACGTCATTCCCTAGCAAGTTACAGAGAATTCGGCGAAAATATTCATGTCTTGGGTAAGAAAGAAAGCTGCGAGAATCGGTAAGCATTCCCACAAACCTGCCTAGCAATCCTAGGTTAGAAAGAGCATTCATTTGCATTTCCATTCCTTCTTTCTGATCTAGGAACCACCATCCTGAGCCGAACTGCATTTTGCCAGGTGTAGACCCATCGTTAAAATTACCGATCATGGTTCCTACCAGATAATTGTCACGTGGGTTTAAGTTATAAATAATGGTTTTGGCTAACTGATTGCTGGAGTCTAAGCGGTCAAAAAAGCGAGACATAGGCGTACCAATACGATAGTCACCTATAGAATCAAAACCTGTATCTGGTCCCAGGTTCTTCATCATTCGGCTACTGTTGTTTCGCATGGCACCCACATGAAACTGCTGTGTCCAGCCTTTTTCATGATCTAGTTTAGCTAACTCATAAAGTATGGCAGACTTAAGTTTATCGATTGCGCACTTGTCTAAATTTTTTTCAGAACGTATTTTTTGAAATGACTTTTTAACCTCTTCCTGAGTATAATCCTCTGCGATAAAGTTTTCTATACCATGGTCAGATAGTTTGCAACCAGCTTCAGCAAAAAAATCATGTCTGATCCTGATGGCTTCCAGTAAGTCATCGTAATGAGAAATTTTAACTCCCGACACGTTCTCCAACTCATTCAGGTAAGTGTTGTAAGACTCCTGATGGTCTACGGCCATTGCTTTATCTGCTCTAAATGTGGGTAGCACTTTAATCTCAAAGCCTTCTTCTCTCAACTGTGCATGATGCTCTAAAGAATGAACAGGATCATCAGTAGTGCAAACTACTTTTACGTTCATCTTTCTAAGAAGATTACGACAGCTCATCTCATCTTGCTGAAGTTGTTCGGTGCAGTTATAATAAATTTCTTCCGCGCTATCTTCGTTTAGCAGAGTATCAATGCCAAAATAACGTTGAAGCTCCAGGTGTGTCCAGTGGTAAAGAGGATTACGGAGGGTATAGGGTACTGTTGCAGCATATTGTTTAAACTTTTGCAGATCGTCTGCGTCGCCAGTGCAATACTTTTCTGCAACACCATTTGATCGCATAGCTCTCCATTTGTAATGATCACCATACAGCCAAATTTCCGTCAGGTTTCTAAATTTTTTGTCTGCTGCTATCTGGTCAGGCGGAAGATGGCAATGATAATCAATGATGGGCATCTTCTTGGCATGCTCATGATAGAGCTTTTGAGCAGTCTCGGTTTGTAATAGGAAATTTTGGTCTAAAAACGCCTTCATATATCAAATTCTAAAGTTTACTATTCTATGCAATTGGTTGCATTACAAATCTAAAAATTTAATCTACTATTTCTTGAAAAGATGCTAGCTTCTTTTCTAAAAGTATGGATTTAGACAGATAAGGAGCAAGGGATATAAAAATATTAGACTAGAATTTTCTCACAATCAGAAGGGTTTAGAACTGATTCGTTTAAGATGGGGTGATAATCGTAAAGCACTTCTTCTATCTGCTGTGTAATGTGCCTGATGGTATGTGCAGGGTAATTTTTATACTCCTGAGCGTATTTTGCAATACATACCGGGTTCAGAAAATTTACAATAGTTGTATACTCATCTTTTTCCTCAAATCTGACAGGAAAAATTTTCACATTCAGATTAAAATCAAATACAGACTCGGTATGAAAACTCAGGCGTGCAGGGCTTTTACTGAGCTTTCTTTTACCATTATCGGCCTTTGTTAAAAAGACCAGACTATAATTATGGGTTAAAAGCTCACGATGCGATTTCCAGATTTTGTGAAGGGAACGCTTACGTTGCCTGACATCTTCAGAAATTACAAGTGGCTCAATGTTTAGAAACCTTAAAACAAATCGCTTTAAGGGACTGACATTATCTTTGTAAATCTTGACAAATTTGAGAGGAAGCTGGGTGCAGCCTAATAATATTAAGGCGCTTTTAAGAGGGTGAGCGGTGTTGCTTACAATAACGTTAGGGCTATTGTCTGGCATGCCTGCTCTGTAATTCATCTTCACTTGCTTGGAAGAGAGGCACAGAAACCAGCGTATTATGGTACAGATACTCCTGTAGATCATTCTTGGTTAGTTGCAGTAGCAAAGTGCTTCGCAAATATACTCTTTTTTCTTAAAGTTAAAATAATATGATATTTGTTAAGCTAATTTTAAGCGAAGGCTATGAAACTTTGTACTAATATCAATTTTTTGCAATTTGGGGAGTCGTTTTAACACAAACTAACTCAAGCAAACTCACACCTTTATTTATGAAAAAAAATACTTATGTCCTGGCAATAACTGTCATTGCTGCTCTGGGCGGGTTTCTTTTCGGATTTGATACGGCAGTTATATCAGGAGCCAATCCTTTTATCCAGAAGTACTTTCAGTTAGATGCTGTTTCGCTAGGCTGGGCAGTTTCCAGTGTAATTGTAGGATGTATCATTGGGGCATTTTCAGCGGGTTTTACCAGTGACCTTTTCGGTAGAAAAAAAGTACTGATTGCTACTGCCATCTTATTCTCATTTTCAGCAATAGGTACAGCCCTGGCTACCAGTTTTAATTTCTTTGTGATTGCCAGAATTATAGGAGGAATAGGAGTAGGAGCAGCTTCGGCACTTTCCCCTACCTACATAGCAGAAATAGCTCCCGCCGATAAAAGAGGCCGTCTGGTATCGGTCAACCAGCTTACAATCGTAATTGGTATCTTAGTGGTGTATTTTACTAACCTTTTGTTTGCCAATACCTTTGGAGATGAAAGCTGGCGCTGGATGTTGGGAAGTGAAGCATTACCCGCATTACTTTTCTTTGTATTGCTCTTTTTTATACCTGAAAGCCCACGCTGGCTCTACAAAAACAATCAGCCAGACAAAGCACGTGAGGTCTTAAGAAAACTGGAAGGAGAGAACCAGGTTCAGCACGAACTCAAAGAGATAGAAGAGACGCTACATGAGCCACATGAAAAAGTCGCCTTTGGTGACCTTTTTAAAGGAAAGATGAGCAAAGTTATGATGGTAGGCATCATCCTGGCTATGCTTCAACAGTTAGTCGGTATTAATGCGATTATCTACTATGCCCCTAATATTTTTGCCAGCGCAGGCGCCGGGTTGGAGTCAGCACTTGCTCAGACTGTTGCCATAGGAGCTGTAAACCTAACCTTTACATTTGTAGCCATTTACCTGGTAGACCGTATTGGTAGAAAACCTTTGCTGCTAGCAGGTTCAGTAGGAATGACGGTATCATTAAGTTTCCTGGTGTTTTCTTTCATGTCTAATACTCCTGGCGGTTATGGTATTTTATTTTCAATACTAGGCTATATCGCTTCTTTTGCCGCTACCCATGCCGCAGTTATGTGGGTGGTAGTATCGGAAATATTTCCTAACAAATTCAGAGGTTCTGCCATGTCTGTTTCATTGTTTATGCACTGGAGTTCAACCTATCTGGTTACCCAGACTTTTCCCTGGTTACTGGAAAATAAAGGTGGCGCATTCTCTTTCGGTATATTTGCCATCATCAGTGCGTTAAGTTTCTTCTTTGTTTGGTTCTTTGTTCCCGAAACAAAAGGAAAATCACTGGAGCAGATAGAAAAAGAACTGGTATAAATTCATTAAATATAACGATAAGCTATTTATTTGTAGGCAGGAAGCTAACCATTAGCTTTCTGTCTTTTTTTTGCAAACTAACCGAATAAGTTATGAAACCTCTATGGGGAATTGACCTTGGCGGAACTAAAATAGAAGGAGTGATTCTAAAAAACGCGGAGGATCCGGAAGTACTTTTGCGTACCAGAATACCGACTGAACAAGCCGGTGGTTATGAGCATATCATTTCGCGGATTAAGTCGCTTATTGATCAGATGAAAGAAGAGTCAGGTATGACAGTTGAACATATTGGTATAGGTACCCCTGGTACTGTAGATCCTCTAACTGGTCTTCACAAAAATAGTAACACTACCTGCCTGAATGATAAATACTTTCATGCCGACTTACAAAAAGCATTAGGCGTACAGTTAAGTATGGCTAATGATGCAAATTGCTTTGCTTTAGCTGAGGCTCGCATGGGCGTAGTGAAGCAGCAGATGCCCGAAGCTAATGTAGTATTCGGAGTTATTATGGGTACTGGAGTTGGTGGTGGAGTGGTGATCAACGGTAGAGTCTTGCCGGGCAGGCAGGGAATAGGTGGCGAATGGGGACACAATTTTCTTGATGAGTCGGGGGGGATAGCCTATACCGGCAGAAAAGGAGTGGTGGAAACTATACTTTCTGGCCCGGCACTGGAAAAGTATTATCACTCGGTTAGTGGAGAGCAAAAAACTTTAAAGGAGATAGCTCAACTACATCAAAAGGGCACGGATAAGTTTGCTACCGAAACTATCAACAGGCTTACGCATTTTTTTGGCCTAGGCATATCTGTTGTCATCAATATATTAGATCCTGACGCAATAGTTTTAGGAGGAGGCGTGGGCAATATTGACCTTTTGTATACGGAGGGAGTAGCTTCAGCGCAAAAATTTGTCTTTAATAACCGATTGGATACTCGCTTTTTCAAACCTGCTTTGGGAGATAGTGCAGGAGTATTCGGAGCCGCTATGCTGACCGCCTAATCCAATTTGCTTCTTAAGAAGAGGCTACAAAATTTAGGCTTGCTAATAAATGGTAAGAGCTGTCTATTAAAAACAGCTCTTTTTATTTTTAAAAATTGATAGTTAGCTCTTTACCTTCTGCATGACTCTTTTCGGCAAGTTCTATCAGTTGAATAACGTGCATAGCTTCTTCTGCCTTCACCAAAAGCTCAGCCTGCTTGTTAATAGCATCAGCCAGATTATCATAAAAAGCAAGGTAATTACCTTTCTCGGACTCAACTTTACCTTTAAAATGTAAACCTTCAATTTCGGTATCTAGCGTGCCCCAGATGTCAGGTGGTTCAGTCCCCCAGTTTGTATCTGTAGGCACCTTGCCTGCTTTGAGGTCATTTTCCTGAACATCTAGTCCATATTTAGTAAATGTGCCCAGATTTCCCAGTACCTTGTAGCGAGGGCCTTCGTCTCTAACCAGATAGCTGGATTTGAGTACTACCTGAAAGCTTTCATAACTTAAAATCAGGTGGTAGCTATCATGGGCTTTGCCTCCTTCTCTTTGAATGCCTAGTTTGGCAAGCAAGCTTTTAGGAAGACCAAATAATGTCAGTGCCTGATCAATCATGTGTGAACCCAGGTTGTAAAGTATGCCGGATCCCGGTCCACTCTCTTCTTTCCAGGTATTCTGTTGTATAAAGTTACGATAACGATCGTAATGGGCTTCGTACTCTACCAGGTAGCCCAGCATTTTGCTTTCCAGTACTTTTTGTACAGTTCTAAAGTCGCTATCCAGTCTTCTGTTCTGGAATACTGTGAGCAGTTTATTATTGCGCTTAGCTATGTTAATCAATTCAGCCGCTTCATCAGAAGTATTAGTAAACGGCTTCTCCATCACTACATGTTTGCCAGCCTCCAGGGCCTGCTTGGCCATGTCAAAATGGTATGCATTTGGCGTATTTACTATTACCAGGTCTACATTTTCATCATGTAATATCTCTTCATAAGATTTGACCACCTGCACATCAGCATAACGTTCTTTGGACTTGTTGCGGTTTCTCTCTAATATTTTGTAAAGCTCAAACTGAGGGTGTACTGAGAGGAGAGGAGCATGAAAAACTTCTCCTGACATACCATAAGAGGCAAGAGCGGCGCGAATCATAGTAGGTTTAGATTTTGCTTAGTATAAAAAAAATAGTCTTCTGCGTAAAATTGTCTGGCTAATATGAATAATGAAAATGTAGGGTACAAGTATTTTCAGGGGTTCAATTCAGTAATTTAGTATGAGTGATCTTTATATATGGAAGCTAACGAGCTTATATATCAAAATAATTGCTTCAAATACAAAGCTTTGCTAGCTTAGGATACTACTCTAACATAGCTAAAATGCAACAACTTAACCGAAGATCATTTTTACAAAAAAGTGCAGCCCTTACTGCTTTACCTATTATGCCCCTTTCTTTTTCCAATTCAATACAATCGTTTGCGCAAAAAGTAAATATTGCCGATGTTAGCTCAAATTTTGAACGTGAGCCTCTTGCTACGCCTTATGGCTTTAAGGGGGGCTATGTAACCAATGTCTGGCAAACGGTAGCGCAAATGACAGACGATCGGGGTGTCAGCAAAATTGGATTAGGTACGCAAAATACCCTTTGGAGCGACGCTCGTGTATTTTTGCAGCATTCAGAAAACGGGGGGAATGCTCTTATGTACGCCATTAGTGAGTTTGCTTTACAAATGGCCAGGGGAATGAGCTTTGATACGCCAATA
Source organism: Porifericola rhodea (assembly GCF_030506305.1). Classification (GTDB taxonomy): domain Bacteria; phylum Bacteroidota; class Bacteroidia; order Cytophagales; family Cyclobacteriaceae; genus Catalinimonas; species Catalinimonas rhodea. The sequence continues at coordinate 4,260,421 of NZ_CP119421.1, forward strand.
GAGTTATTGGATCGTATTCTGGATGATACCTATAGTTATGCCAAAAAGATTACTGGTAATCCGGAACTTCGTAAAACATTTGTGCTCAACGCATTGGTAGGTTTTGATAATGCTGCATGGTTACTGTATGCTGATAAAAACGGTATAGACAACTTTGATGATCTGATACCTGAGGCATATCGCGAAGGTATGCCTGCCCGACATGAGAAGGTAATTAGTGTGCCTTCCTTCTCTTATGCCACACCGGTGGCCCAAATGAAGAAGCTGGCGGAAGAAGGGTACTTTTTTATGAAAATCAAACTTGGTCATCCGGGTGGGCAGCAGGAAATGCTAGAGAAAGATATGGCTAAACTTAGCGAAATTCATAAAGTGATAGGGCAGGGCGAAACCGAACATACGGAAAACGGAAAGATTCCCTATTACTTTGATATGAATGGACGCTACGCCCATAAAGATACCCTGCATAAACTATTGGAGCACGCAAAAAAAATTGGTGCATATGAGCAGATTATGGTGGTAGAAGAACCTTTTCCTGAAGAGTACCGCCAAGATGTGAGCGAATTTGAAGCACCGCTGGTATCAGATGAAAGCGCACATACTGATAAAGATGCCGAAGAAAGAATACAAATGGGTTATAGGGGGATAGCTTTGAAGCCCATTGCGAAAACACTGAGCATGACATTTAAAATTGCACAGCTAGCTCATGAAAAAAATACTCCCTGTCTGTGTGCAGACCTGACAGTAAATCCTGTACTGGTAGACTGGAATAAAAATGTGGCTGCCAGGTTGGCTGCCTGGCCAGGCTTTAAAGGCATGGGAGCTATGGAGAACAACGGACATCAGAACTACAAAAACTGGAAGCAGATGATGAGCTACCTGCCAAAACCAGAGGCACCCTGGGTACATGCCAAAAACGGTCTTTTTGATACAGGGGCAGAATTCTACAAGCATAGTGGTGGTATCTTTCAGCAGTCATCACATTACCAGCATATGTTTGAAGACAGTAAAAACAATCCTTAACACAACGATATATCTACTAACTCTAATTTTTAATCTTACAAACAAAATACGATGAAACTACAGAAAATCATGGCCATGACCCTTGCTTTCGGAATGTTAGCCGCATGTGGCAAGCAGGGCAAAGAGCAAACTGAAGAGAGCACTACCGCTGAGGCAGAAGCTATGACAGCAACTACTACAGAAGAGAATAAAGATAATACGCTTAGTCCTGAAGAAACCCAGAATGGATGGGAACTTCTTTTTGATGGTCAATCTACTGACAAATGGAGGGGCGCCCATAGTGAGACTTTTCCTGAGAGAGGCTGGTATGTTGAAGATGGTGTGCTAGTGGTAGAGGCTGCTGAAGGAGAAGAATCCGGTAATGGTGGTGATATTGTTACCAAAGAAGAATATACAGACTTTGAGTTAAGTCTGGATTTTAAAATCACTGAAGGAGCAAATAGTGGTATTAAATATTATGTAACTGAGCAGTATAATTCTGGTAAGTCCGCGATTGGTTTAGAATATCAGGTACTGGATGATGATAAGCATCCTGATGCTAAAAAAGGTAATAATGGCAAAGGTACACGTACAGTATCTTCTTTGTATGACCTCATTGCTGCTGAAGGTAAAGAAGTAAATCCAGTAGGAGAATGGAACCATGCACGTATCGTCTCTCAGGGGGGTAAAGTTCAGCACTTTTTGAATGGTAAAAAAGTAGTTGAGTACGATCGTTTCAGCGAAGAGTTTGCCCAAAGAATACAAAACAGTAAGTACAAAGATTGGGAAGGTTTTGGCGTGTGGGAGTCTGGTCACATACTACTGCAAGACCATGGAAATCAGGTTTTCTACAAAAATATTAAAGTAAGAGAGCTACCAGCGTCTTAACTTTTATTTAATTATCAGGCAGCTAAGGCAAAATTTGTCTTAGCTGTTACTTTTTAATCTACACATATGCGATACATATACACTTATCTCTTCATCTTTATAGTTTTAGGAGCATGCCAGACCAATGAGCAGAAGCAGAGCAGTAGTTTACAAGATACTACGGCAGTTGCGGATAAGCACATTAGCCTCCGACATGACGAAGCCAGGCAGATGGTAGATGTATTTGTAGATGGCCAGCCTTTTACCACATACCGATATGACTCTGCACTAAAAAAGCCAGTACTCTTTCCTATTCGTTCGTCAAATGGAACAGTGATTACCAGAGGCTATCCTCTTGAACCTCGTGTCGGCGAACAGGCCGATCATTTACATCATGTAGGTCATTGGCTTAATCATGGAGTCGTTAATCAGGTGGATTTCTGGGCAAGCACCTCAAAAACTGAAACTACTGAAAATAAAGTGTATGGTGCTATAGTACAGCGAGAGGTGCAAATGGAAGAAATGGGAGAGCAGGCTAAGCTTACATATGTAGCAGACTGGATTAGCGACTATGGAGATACCTTACTACTGGAAGAAACCACTTTTACCTTTATGGGTGAGGGCCCCTTTCGCTTGATTGACAGAGAGAGCACCCTTAAGGCTACTAAAGATTCGGTGGTCTTTGAAGATTCTAAAGAAGGCATGATGGCTATTAGAGTGGCACGTTTTATGGAACAAGCCTATGATAACCCTCAGGAAATTATAAACGAAAAAGGTGAAATATCAGAAGAAGAAATTATTGATAACACTCATGTAAAAGGTTTGTACAGGAGCGATCAGGGCTTAGAAGGAGATGCTGTCTGGGGCACTAGGAGTAAGTGGGTAAACCTGAGTTCTGATCAGGATAGCCTACACTATTCAATTACTATCATGGATCATCCGGATAATATAAACCACCCTACACATTGGATGGCCAGAGGGTATGGGCTTTTTGCCGCAAATCCTTTGGGTAGCAAAGTATACTCCGAAGGTACAGAAGAATTAAATCTTACACTGGCACCTTCAGAGTCAATATCATTTAAGTACCGTATTTTAGTCTATCAGGGAGAACAATTAAGTCTGGAAGAACTGGAAGCTAAGTACCAGGACTACATTAGCCTTCGCTAGCTGGCTTATTTTTATAGCTTTCACTGATCTTTTTAAAGTTTTCCTGAACGGTCTCCTTAATTAATGTATCAGTAATAAACTGAAAAGCTTTTAGTTTTTCAATATCCTGCTTCGCCAGATGTGCACTCATCACTATAATTTGAGTCATCAGGTTAGAAGGATAAAAGAGTGTTTCATAATGCTGTAAAAAGTCATATCCATTATAGTTGGGCATCCTTAAGTCGCAAAGAATGAGTTGAGGAAAACTCTCATCGTTCTGTGCTTTAAGGTACTCTATTGCATCGCTGACATTGTCTATTATTGTAAATGTAACTTCAGGTTTATTTTCACTAATCCATTCCGAGATGATAAAATTATTTACCTCATCATCATCAATAAGCAATACGCTTTTAGGGAAATTCATGTCCATAGTATTATATTAAAAAATATCCTGGGCTATTGTTTTCAGGATTCATGAAGTTGAACCTATAATCTTACAATAATCTGGCAGTTCATTGCCAGAAATTATACAACCCATAAGATTGTAAAAAGTTAAAATCGCAGTTATTTTAATATTAGGTGCATATTATGTAACAATTGCGATAATTAATTAATGTATAGTCAAAAAATATTACGAAAAAGAATCAATTTTATAATTAGCTATCACAAATTTTTAGGCGAATGAATATTACTTTTTTAGATACAAAAACTGTGGGAAATCTCCCCAATCTGCACATTTTTGAGGAATTTGGCACTTATACATCTTATGAGATAAGCAGCCCTGCACAAGTTAAAGAGCGTATTAACGATCAGCATATTGTTATTACCAATAAGGTATATATTGGTAAAGAGGAAATGGAAGCTGCCAAAAATCTTAAGCTTATTTGTATTGCCGCTACCGGAAAAAATAATGTAGATCTTAAAGCAGCCGAACAAAGAGGTATTACAGTCATGAATGTGGAAGACTACTCTACATCCAGCGTTGCTCAACAAACGTTTAGCCTTATTCTCAGCCTCTTGAACCAAACTGCTCACCACGATGAGTATGTAAAAACAGGTGAGTATTGCAAAAGCGATATATTTACTTATTTGGGAGCCCCTTTCTGGGAGCTGAAAGGCAAGCGTTTTGGAATCATTGGGCTGGGCAATATTGGTAAAAAAGTAGCTACTATAGCCGAAGCTTTTGATTGCGAGGTTGTATACTACTCAAGTTCTGGTAAAAGTCGCCATGACCGCTATTTAAGGCTGGAAATTGAAGATTTAATGATAACTTCAGATATCGTTTCCGTGCATGCACCACTAAATGATGCTACAAAAAACCTTATAAATTATGAGCGTATTAAGCTTATGAAGCCAGCAGCCTTACTGATAAATACTGGCAGAGGAGGAATAGTAAACGAAAGTGATCTGGCAAAGGCTATTGATGAAAAGCTAATAAAAGGTGCGGCCCTTGACGTTTTTAGCCAGGAGCCTATGGATGAGAGTAATCCGCTGCTTAAAGTTAAAGAAAGCCAGAGACTCTTACTTTCTCCTCATATTGCCTGGGCTAGCCTAGAGAGCCGCACCTTATTACTGAATAAAGTCTATCAGAATATTAAATCTTTTTTGGAAAACCATTAGTACTTCGCAGGCGGTCGTAGAGGCTGAGCATGTCATTAATTTTTCGTGCCAGCTTCTGATCGGCCTTTCCTGCTTCCATTCTCCACAACCAGTTGCCAGTAGCGGTTGAGGGTACATTCATGATAGCCTCTTTACCTAAGCCAAGAAAATCCTGCATGGGTATAACGCATAGCTTACCCACCGAAGACAAGGCCAGCCTTACCATCTGGTTGGCTACATTTCTTTCAGAAATCGTACGACTGGCGTATTTTCCCAGATTCTTACGCTCTACTTCTGAGGCTTCAGTAAACCAACCCAGGCAAGTATTATTGTCATGCGTACCCGTGTAAATAACCGCATTTTCTGTATGATGATGCGGCACATACGAATTCTGCGGCATACCTTCTCCAAAAGCAAAGAGCAGCACCTTCATTCCCGGAAGCTTAAACCTATCCATAAGGTCATATACAGGCTGATCTATATCACCCAAATCCTCAGCAATAATAGGCATGTCCGGGTAAAGTTTACTCAGGTGTTTAAAAAAGCGGCGTCCGGGCCCCTTCTTCCAACTGCCATTAATTGCCGTCTCTTCATCGGCAGGTACCTCCCAATAGTCTGAAAAAGCTCGAAAATGATCTAGACGTATCAGGTCAAACATGTCAAGGTTATGGCTCAGGCGATCTATCCACCATTCGTATCGCTGACTTCTCAGTTCTTTCCAGTCAAAAACAGGCATGCCCCATAGCTGCCCGGTTTCACTGAAGTAATCGGGTGGTACACCAGCTACGGCTTTAGGAGTCTTTTCATCATCTAGCTTAAAAATATCTGGATGTGCCCATACATCAGCACTGTCGTAGCCTACATAAAAGGGTATATCACCAAAAAACTTTACTCCTCTATCTTTACAATATAATTTTAGGGTTTGCCACTGCTGAAAGAAAACAAACTGAAGGTACTTTTCTTTCTTCACTTCTTTTTTAAGCTTTTTGCGAAACTCTTTGAGACTGTCTTTTTGCCGGTCCCTCAGGTCGGCCGGCCAGTCGTACCAGGGCTGAGCACCAAAGTAATTTTTGATGGCCATATAATCGGCATAATCGTTAAGCCACTTCTTATGTTCATGGCAGAACTTCTTAAAAAGACCGTTCTGTTTGGCCGAAGCCTTAGTTTCAAATGCTGCAAAAGCTTTTTCTAAGACAGTTTTTTTGTATCTGATAACTGCTTCAAAATCCACCTTATCTTCACTAAATGTTTCATCAGCTATCAGGTCTTCCTCGCTAAGATAACCTTCGTCAAACAAAAGTTCAGGGCTAATAAGCATAGGGTTACCAGCAAAAGCCGAGAGACCGCTATAAGGAGAGTATCCACTTTCCCCTTCAACCGGGTTGAGCGGAAGTATCTGCCAATAGGTAAGCCCGGCTTCCAGCATAAAGTCTGCAAACTTATAAGCCTGTGGACCCAGGTCGCCAATTCCGTATTTAGATGGTAGAGAGGTGATGTGAAGTAATATTCCACAACTTCTATCTGTAAGCATATATTATTTTTTGATTAACAGAGCAACTGGAAACTGAGCTAGTACATCAGCCACTTTAGTCTGTTGATTAATGTGTATAGTTTGATTGATTAAGATATGTTGCCACTCACCTTTAGCATGTTCAGTAAGGTGTAGCTTAGCCTCCTGCCAGCAACGTTCTCCACATAGTGTCTCATGCTTCGTTCTCAGTTGATGAACATTCAGAGGGACAATTACCATAAGTTGCTGATCTCCAGATGTTCTCAGAAAGGCAAGCAGATGTTTGTCCGATTCTTTATCAACTTTTACTGCCTGGTAATCTCCATCGGCAAAAAGCTGTTCATAGGCCTTACGTAGCTGCAAAGTCTGATGCATGCCAAAAAGCTTGATATCTGGCTGTAGGAGGTTATCTAGCAATTGAGTTGCAGTTTGAGTTGCATCTTTCTGCCAGGCTTCTTGTAGCCTTCTTATCATCTTTTCCCTCAGTGGATAATCTACCGGACGGCGGTTGTCTGGGTCTACCATGCTCAGATCCCAAAATTCAGTGCCCTGATAAATATCAGGAATACCGGGTACGCTTAGTTTGAGAATAATCTGGCTTAAACTATAGATAGCCGCAGATTGGGCTATTTCCTCAGCAAAAGGCTTAAAACTATGAAGAAAAGCTTCACTATTTAACACCTGAGAAGCGAAGTTGCTAAAAGCTTCTTCGTATTCGGTATTCGGGTCTGCCCAATTTGTGTTTACTTTTGCCTCGCGTATGGCTTTAAGCAAATAGTCTTTTACCCTTTGCTCATAATCCTCATCTTTTGGACTGGTATGAAAAGGATAAGTACCCAATAAGGTTTGGTAAAAAAAGTACTCATCGTTAAGATCGGGGGATTGCTTGGCATTAGATTTATCAATAAAACCTGCATTTAGTGTCTGCCATTCTTTCACTTTTTGTTCCCAGATCTGTGGAATTTCACTCAGGACATTAATACGCATACGGGCATCTTCTCCGCGTTTGGTATCATGCGTAGAGGTGGTATTCATAGTATGCAGACTACGTCTTTTAATTCTTTCATGAAAATCCTGAGCGTCATAGCCTAAATGTTCGGGAGAGTCGCCGACTTCGTTGTGCGAGATCAGAGGGTAGTACTGATAAAAACTGGTATCTTCTACACCTTTGGCTGCCAGTGGCCCTGTAAATTGCTGGGCACGCATCAGAAAATAAAGCTTGTTTTTATTGGTAGCAGGATCTTTATCATCTACACCATTAAATATTTCGCGCAGGCGTTGAAAATATGGAGCTAACTGAGGTACTTTCTGCTCTGCTTCTTCAAAGGTCTCTTTGATAATCTGCAATTCAACATCTTGTAAAGGAAGAGTATTACCATAGACTCTGTACACAGGAAATGCTACCAGAAAATGCCCTAGAGCTTCTTTAAGCTTATCTATATCATCTACCGTGTCTTCTGAAGGAATAATATCCAGATCCTGCATTAACCTTATCAGGTTGTCCAACTCACCAGCCATGCGCTTGGCCAGTATAAAATGCTTGTTGTCATATACCAACTGATGGTACTCTTTTTGATGAGTAAGCCTCTGGTATTGCTTTCTCAACTGCTCACCACCTTCTTTGTGCGTAAGCAACTGGTTGGAAAGGGCAAGATAATCATAACCACTGCTGCCTTGAATCGGCCAGTATTCTGGCATATGCTCATCACCTTCCAGTATTTTCTCTACCAGAATAAGTGTATCTTTTCCCGCTAAATTTCTCAGACGGTTCAGGTAGGTTGTCGGGTCTAACAGGCCATCAACATGGTCTACTCTTAAGCCATGTATTAATTCTTCGTCTAGCAGTTGTTTTATAAACTGATGGTAGGTGTCAAAAACCTTTTCGTCCTGCATATTCAGGCAGATAAGGTCATTGACGGTAAAGAATCGGCGAAAATTGATTTTTTTCTCGGTTGTTTTCCAGTGGCATAAGCGGTAATACTGCTGGTCTAACAGTCTGAATAATTTGTGTGCATCTCCACTAAGCTCATCGGCAGTTTGCTTCACAGCATTAAGAATTGCTGTATGCCTCTGTGTAGCATCAAGAATCTCTGCTTTAAGTGTATCCCAACCTTCTACTACTTTTTCCGCATCCGGAAGTGCGGAGATAAAACTATCCAGCTTTTTTTGTAGTATGATAAAGTTTTTCCTGGCTTCATCATCTGGTGATTGCTTATCAAACACCTGGGCGGCAGAGTTAAAGAGTAGTTGGTAACTTTCCATACTCGCCGGAAATTGGTGCTCATAATAAGTGAGATACAAGCCATTGTCTTCCAACACCAGTTTGAGTTCCTGATTTTTTATGACTTCACCAAGGCTACTCCCAAGTGTTGGTACCATTACTTTTCCGAAATACTCATCTTCTGGATACAACCAGTTGATGTCAAAAAAGCGGTAATAGTAGGAGTGAGGTCCTTTTTCCATTACATCAGCCAACCAGGGGTTTTGCGGAGAAAAGGCCATATGATTAGGAACAATATCCTGTAGCCATTGCATGCCTCTTTGTTTCAACTCCTTACTGATAGCTCTGAATTCTTCCAGTGTACCAATTTCAGGGTTGATCTGTAGTGGATCTAGCACATCATAACCGTGCATACTGCCGGGAGTGGCTTTAAAAAAAGGAGCGGCATAAATAGTAGAAATGCCCAGTTGATCCAGGTAAGGGATAATTTGCTTCAATTGAGCAAAATTAAAGCCTTTATGAAGTTGGACCCTATAGGTGGCCCGTGCTAAGTGCATAAGTATGTGATTTAGATTAAAAAGTGGGTTTAAAAAAAATTACGAATGTACCATTACTGAATTCTCAGTGAGTTTAATGTTTAGCTGATCAAAAATTGTTTTAAAGTATTCGCACCAGATCTTAGCCTGCTCGTCTCCTGCAGCACTTTTTTCTGCATATTCCTGATAGTTTTTGCTCTGAATCTGGAAAGCAATGTTTTGTGCCTGCCACAGGTCGGGGCTTAATGGAACTTTGTGTGTGGCATCCATAAACTTGTCAATCTTGTTCATAATACTGATATCATCGGGAGCCAGCTTAAGACGTTGCATCAGGCTATTGATCTTTTGCTCTGCCAGAAAGTCCAGCCCCACCTTATTTACCTTAACCTCCAATCTCTTAAAGCTCTCTACCACAGCATTTAACTCCTTAAAGTCAATATCATCTTCTTTAAATATTTTCTCCAGCTTGGCGTTAATGGTAAAATCACTACAATATTTAAGTGGTTTAGGCGGAGCTAGCCCAAGCTCTTTAGTAGCTTGTAGTAACGAATAGTTGTTTTCATAAATGTTGTTGAAGCTGAAAGCTATACTCTCCATAGTGCCCAGCATCACCTGGTCCAGTATCTTCTGCTGGTCTTCCTTGAACAAGTGCCAGAATGAATAATTATGACTGCCAAAGTGTTTGTCCATTAACACAATTACCTCATGCACACGACTCTTGGTAAACGCTTCGGTAATTTCTTCTTTCATCTCTAGGTAAGACTCATCATTGTTAAACTCTCTAACTCCACCAAATAAGTGATGGTCTCCAAGGTGAAGTATAGAGTAGCTGATCAGGTTTTCTTCCCAGGTTACCTCAGATGTAAGCTTAGCTTTACCAATAGCCAGAGAGTACTTGCCGGCCTCATGAAACTCATAGTGCTGAGAATCCACATCAAAGCTATACACCTTTGTTTTTTCAGGATAGTCAAAAAAGAGTGAAGAGATGGCATAGTGAGCGCCTACCCGGTGCATATCTACGACCGAAGGCTTTACAAACTTGGTGTAGGCGGAGCCGGCATGCCCATGTTCAGGAATATTGCTAGGGCATTTTTCCAGTAGTTTTACAAAATGAGTTTCAAAGTCTTTTCCACTAATATCATGAGTCAACTGTATAGCACGAGCCGCATACATAATGTCCTGTATAGTTTCTATACCCGTTACTTCGTCAAAAAACCAACCACAACTGGTGTACATCAACATGGCATGGTGTTGAATCTCCAGCAGTTTAAGAAACTTAACTTCTTCCTCTTTGCTCAGTTCTTTTTTTGCATAGGTTTTCAAGAAACTAGCTGTATTTTCTCTTGATCTATCCAGAATCACTTCTACATAAGCATTGCGTACCTTCCAGGGGTCAGTAGCCAGCTTACCCATTTCTGTTTCATAAAAGGTGATCATCTCATCTCTAAGCCAATCAAAAGCCGCTCGGAGAGGCTTCCTCCATCTCTGGTGCCAGTCTGGGTGCCCTCCGGTATTTCCACCCCCATTATCCGACCATCTTTCCAGATGGGGTGTGCTACTCCATGCAGTGTTTTCAATGATCTGGGCTTCGTATTCCGGAGGAAATTTCTCAAGATATTCTCCGTATACTGTCAGGTTAGCCTCTTCGTAATTTTCTATCTGGTGCAGACAGTAAGAGAGCCCCATTTCGCCCAGGCGATGGTGGTGTCCGTAAGTCTCACCATCTGTAGCAATGTGCATAAGTTGAGGGCTGTCCTGCTCATCATTCATATCTAACTGGCCAATGAGTCGGTCAGAAAATACTTTACCGTTGTTGAGCAGACCTTCAAAAGCAATTCCCTGAGATACAGGCCCATCATAAAAAAAGAGGCTGATACTTTTGCCTGAGGGAAGTTTGCATAAGTACGGACGGCGTGGATCTACCTTGCCTCCCATAACATCTTTCCACTGTGTGTCGCCTTTTTTTCTTACACTTTTAGCCTGATAGGGCGAAAGTATGGTAAACTTAATATTATGCTTAGCAAGCATCTCCAGCGTATCGGTATTAACTGCGGTTTCACTTAGCCACATACCTTCCGGCTTACGATGAAAACGATGCTCAAAGTCTTTAATACCCCAGATGACCTGTGTTTCTTTATCACGTTCGTTGGCCAGTGGCATAATAATATGATTGTAAGATTGGGCAATGGCAGAGCCATGTCCTGAAAACCTTTTCAGACTTTGCTTATCTGCTTCCAAAATGGCCTTGTATGTATCCGGATCGTTGTTCTTCATCCAGAGCAAAAGGGTAGGGCCAAAGTTAAAGCTGATACGGCTGTAGTTGTTTACTATATCAATAATTCTACCCTCATTGTCCAGAATACGGGAGGCCGAATTTCTTGAGTAGCATTCAGCGGAGATGCGCTCGTTCCAGTCGTGGAAAGGGTAGGCGGAGTCCTGTACCTCAACCGTATTGAGCCAGGGGTTTTCACGAGGAGGCTGGTAAAAGTGCCCGTGTATGCAAACAAATTTGTTTTTACTCATAGGTGTAAATATCTCTTAATAAATAAGTTAAGGAGTATTCATGGATAATACTACTACAGATTCAGAATTGATGCTGAGCTTATCTTCGCCAGCGTATTTAGTCTGAAGGTTGCTATTGGGGCCCAGATACTCTGAAGATGACGAGTCCAGAAGTACTTCAAAACTGTAGGCCGGATTTTCGGATAAACTATAGTCTAAAGAGCTGGACGAGAAGTTCATGATAGCTATAAGCAGATGATCGTGATTAGTTCTGCGCATGGCTATAAGTCCGTCCTCTGTACTTTGAAAAGCACAATGCCCTCTGTCTTTACTTTGCATAGCTGAGTGTTGGGTGCGTATGTTAATCAGCTTTTTGTAGAAGTTGAGCATAGCCTCACTCTTCTCAGCCTTTACATTCCAACTTAGTGTAGAGTCATCAAAAGTCTGCTCAGATTGTGGGTCAGGAGTTTCCAGACCTTCTTTTTGAAAATAGGCAAACTCCTGGCTTCTGCCTTTACGAACAGCTTCTACTAAATCGGGATCAGTATGGCTTACAAAGTATTGGAATGGCTTTTCTTCAGCATATTCTTCTCCCATATATAGCATGGGTACATAAGGAGATAGTAAATAAGATGCCGCCGCAAGCTTGAGCGCTTCGTAAGAGACAAGCTGGCTTAGCCGGTCGCCCATCATACGGTTTCCAACCTGGTCATGGTTTTGGCTGAATACTACAAACTGGCTGAAAGGGTTGTTTTCTGCACTATTTCCGAAGGTTTTTTTTCTGTGAGGAGAATAGATGCCATCGTATACATAAGTTTTATCATAAGCTTTAGCTAAATGGTGCATCTCGCCAAAGTCAGAATAATATCCATCTTTTTCTCCGGTAAGTTGAGCGTGTAAAGCATGATGAAATTCATCTATCCACTGCCCGCTTAAGCCGTACCCCCCCACCTCTGCACTACTGATATAACGATTATCGTTAAGGTCACTTTCACCAATCAGGGTAAGGGGAACCTTTCTACGTTCAGAAAGCTCAGTTGCCATTTCAGAAAGTTCAAGCAGAAAGTGCCTGGCTCCAAAATCTTTGATGGCGTGCACGGCATCCAGGCGTAAACCATCTATGTGAAAATCATCCAGCCACATGAGTGCATTTTGAAGAAAGTAGGCTCTTACCTGGTCCGAATACGCATCATCAAAATTTAGAGCTTTGCCCCAGGGAGTACTGTATTTATCAGTAAAGTAAGGACCAAAGTCGTTAAGGTAATTACCTTCAGGGCCCATATGGTTGTATACAACATCCAGTACTACGGCTATACCCATCTGATGACAGTGGTCTACCAGCTTTTTAAGCCCATCCACTCCACCATAGCTGTTTTGTACAGCAAAAGGATACACGCCATCGTAACCCCAGTTTCTGCTACCCGGAAACTGAGCTACTGGCATTATTTCTATGGTATTAACTCCCAACTCTTTCAGGTGATCTAGCTTGCTGATAACCCCTTCAAAATTATGTTCAGATGTAAAAGTGCCCACATGCAGCTCGTACATGATCATTTCTGACATAGGAATGCCCTTCCAGGTAGAATCGCTCCATTTGTAACTTTCCTGATTTACGATCTGGCTAGGGCCATGTACACCTTCGGGTTGGCTGAGACTGGCAGGGTCGGGGCGTTTGGTTTTTCCGTCCAGCTCAAAAAAATAAAGATCACCCGCTTTGGCTTCGGGCACTTCTGCTTCCCAGTAGCCAAATTGATCGGGCGTCAGCTTAACTTTATGCTGGTCGTTAATAATAACATTGACTTGCTTGCAATGAGGGGCCCAGACATTAAACTTTGTCTTGTTGTTCTGGTAAAATGCGCCCACAGGTTTTTCCATATAAAAAAATTATTTTGGCGAGCTGATAAAAAATTAAGGCTTTTTCAGGCATAAAAATGTATAAAGTTACTACACCTCTGTAAGCCAAGCTTAAGCTAAATTACTTTTTTTAAATTATCTACTCTATTCGTTTTGTTTATAATAAAATTCTTTAAAATTTTAGTCAGGATTTGCAGTCAAAGCGCTTTGTGAGCAATTCGTGAAATTTTTGGCCTGGCTGCATCCTGCGCCATACATATAAATAATTAAGCATAACAATTATATATGCATAGCTGTTTAGGCAGTATTGCAGAGAATTTTTTTAATTTTTTAACTAATCAAACCAGAGCGCTTTGCAAAAAATACAAGGAAGACAAAGAGTTGTCATAGAACACCTTTCCCCACAGGTAGAAAATGGTCAGTTTCCGGCAAAAAGAACGATAAGCGAAGAAGTAGAGGTACAAGCAGATGTATTTGCTGATGGGCATGATAAAATAAAGGCCATCCTTCTTTATAAGCATGAGGAAGAGGAGACGATGCGTGAAGTACCTATGGAGTTTATCATTAACGACCGTTGGAAAGCATCTTTTACTCCGGAGCGAACCGGCTTCTATGAATATACGGTAATGAGTTATGTAGACCATTTCGCCTCCTGGCAGTATGGTATCAAAAAAAAGTATGAGGCTGGCCAGGATATTAAGGTGGAATTGCTGATTGGTGCGGAAATGATGGAGAAAACCGCAGAGCGTATAGAAGGTGGAGACGCTGATCGTTTACGAGGATTAAGCCAGGCGCTTCGTCGCCACGACCATGATGATTTTATTCGTGAGGCTGTAAATATTGCCCTAGGCGATGAAGCAACCGGTATGATGAACTACCACTATGATCGTTCAGACGCTACTACTTATCCCAAACTTTATAAGATAGAAGTAGAAAGAAAAAAAGCGCTTTTCAGCACCTGGTATGAGCTTTTTCCTCGTTCAGCCTCGCAGGAACCTGGCCGACATGGTAATTTTCATGATGTGGTACGCCTACTTCCGGAAATTGCCAGAATGGGCTTTGATGTCATTTATTTGCCGCCCATACATCCTATTGGTAGAACTTTTAGAAAAGGACTCAACAATGCCTTACAGGCGAATCCCGGTGACCCCGGTTCTTGCTGGGCTATTGGGGCCGAAGAAGGAGGGCATAAAGCCATACACCCCGAATTAGGTAGCCTGGATGATTTCAAGCATATGGTGTATGAAGCCGAGCAGCAAGGTATAGAGATTGCTCTGGATATTGCTTTCCAGTGTTCTCCTGACCACCCCTATGTTAAAGATCATCCGCAGTGGTTTAAATGGAGACCTGATGGTACGGTGCAATATGCAGAAAATCCTCCCAAAAAATATCAGGACATTCTACCTATCAATTTTGAAAATGATGACTGGCAAAACCTTTGGGAAGAACTTAAAAGCGTAATCCAGTACTGGGTAGACCAGGGCGTCAAAATTTTTAGAGTAGATAACCCTCATACCAAATCTTTTGCTTTTTGGGAATGGACTATTGCCGATATTCGTTCTCGCCATCCTGAGGTGATCTTTCTGGCAGAAGCTTTTACGCGCCCGAGGGTGATGGAAAGACTGGCTAAAGCAGGATTTAACCAGTCCTACACTTATTTTACCTGGAGAAACAATCCTTATGAGATGAAGGAATACATGCATGAGCTTACTAAAACAGCAATGCGTGACTACTTCCGCCCTAATTTCTGGCCAAATACTCCAGACATATTGCCTCCGGTACTGGTACATGGTGGCGAACCAGCATTTGTTATGCGCCTGATACTGGCTGCTACACTTTCTTCTAATTATGGAATGTACGGGCCAGTGTATGAATTTGGAATTAATACACCTTATCCCGGAAAAGAAGAGTATCTGGACTCGGAAAAATACGAGATTAAACACTGGAACTGGCATCAGGAGACTCGCATAAAAGAGATTATTACCCGCATAAATAAAATCAGAAAAGAAAACCCCGCTTTGCAGGATACCTACAATATCCATTTTGCAGATGTAGGAAACCCTAATATTCTTTGCTATGGTAAGCATGATAAAAAAACCAAGAACACCATTATTGTAGCAGTGAATATGGATCCTTACAACCGACATGGTTCTTCGGTACGCATACCTTTAGAGGAATTAGGCATAAATCCCCATGCTCCTTATGAAGTATATGACATGATTAGTTATAGTCGCTACACCTGGCATGGTGACTGGAACTACGTGGAACTAGACCCCTATCAGATGCCAGCACATGTATTTAGAGTTGAACAACAATAATCATCAGTACTACACAGAATAATATGGCCAAAGCGATTCAATTGGATGATAATCTACATTGGTATAAAGATGCCGTCATCTATGAACTACACATTAAAGCATTTAAAGATAGCAATGGGGATGGTATAGGCGATTTTAAAGGGCTGCTGGAAAAGCTAGACTACCTGCAAGACCTTGGCGTCAATACGATCTGGTTGTTACCTTTTTACCCTTCACCTCTCCGTGATGACGGTTACGATATTATGGATTACTATAATATCAACCCTAATTATGGTAATCTGAGCGACTTTAAAAAATTTATGAAGCAGGCCAAAAAGCGTGACCTGAAGGTGATTACTGAGCTGGTAATCAACCATACTTCTGATCAACACCCCTGGTTTCAGCGTGCCCGCAAGGCCAAGCCTGGTTCTGTAGAAAGAGATTTTTACGTCTGGAGCGAGACGCCCGAGAAATATAAAGATGTGCGCATCATTTTTCAGGATTTTGAAGCTTCTAACTGGACCTGGGATCCTGTAGCCAATGCTTATTACTGGCATAGGTTTTTTTACCATCAGCCAGACCTTAATTATGATAATCCTGCCGTAGTTGAAGAGATCTTTAAGGTTATGGATTTCTGGATAGATATGGGTGTTGATGGCTTTCGTCTGGATGCGGTACCTTATCTTTTTGAGAGAGACGGTACAAATTGCGAAAACCTGCCAGAAACCCATGTTTTCTTAAAGAAATTACGTGCGCACGTAGACAAAAAGAAGCCAGGGACCTTGCTATTAGCAGAAGCAAATATGTGGCCTGAAGATTCTGCATCTTACTTTGGCGATGGAGATGAGTGTCATATGAACTACCATTTTCCTATTATGCCGCGTATGTTCATGTCCCTGCGCATGGAAGATCGTTATCCTATTACTGATATTCTGGATCAGACTCCTGAAATTCCAGAAACCTGCCAGTGGGCGATGTTTCTACGTAACCATGATGAGCTTACCCTGGAAATGGTAACAGATGAGGAGCGTGACTATATGTACAAAGTATACACAAAAGATCCTCTGGCCAAGATTAACCTGGGTATACGCCATCGTCTGGCTCCTCTACTGGACAATGACAGAAAGAAAATAGAATTGATGAACCATCTGCTGCTATCTTTACCAGGTACTCCGGTAATTTACTATGGAGACGAGATAGGTATGGGGGATAATTACTATCTGGGTGATAGGGATGGTGTGCGTACACCCATGCAGTGGACTCCCGATAGAAATGCAGGTTTTTCTGAAACTAACCCACAGAAATTATACCTTCCTGTCATTCTTGATCCTGAGTATCAGTATGAGGCTGTCAATGTAGAAACTCAACAGAAAAATTCTAACTCATTGCTATGGTGGATGAAGCGCCATATTAGCATGAGAAAAAAACATAAGGCTTTTAGTAGGGGGGACATCAACTTTCTGTCTGCCGAAAATGCTAAAGTACTAGCCTTCACACGTGCTTATGAGGGTGAGACAATTTTAGTGCTTGCTAACTTATCACGTTTTTCTCAACCGGTAGAGCTAGACCTGACAGATTTCAAAGAGCATATCCCCATTGAAATATTTAGCCGCAACCATTTTCCAAGAGTAGGTGACTCCAGCTATCTGTTTACGCTGGCTCCTTACGGATACGAATGGTTTCTGCTCAAAAAACCTCAATCACTGGAAAGTTCAGGCGAAGGTATGCCCGATAAGCCTATTGTCAGTATTGCCAATTGGGGCGAATTACTTAAACCTAAAGCTTTAAATGCAATAGAGTCTGTTTTAGCTGACTATATGGTGAACTGCCGTTGGTTTGGTGGAAAGGCAAGAGTAATCCAGAACATAAAGGTAAAGCATCATGCTAATGTACCTTTGGAGACTTCAGTAGGTGCGTTTTTAATTCTGGAAGTAAGTTACAATGAAGGGTTGGATGAACATTATCAGTTGCCTGTATCTTTCATAGCTGAAGAATTTAGTGGCTTCCTGCAAAATAAATTTTCTCATAGCCTGATTGCTCCTATTATTATTGATGGCCGCAAAGGATACCTCTACGATGCAGTTTATAACGAGGCCTTCCGCACTGCTCTTTTCCAGATTATGGTTAAGAAAAGAAAGGCAAAAGATGTAGGCACTAACTTATTGGGTAGTGCTGATAAAACGGCCGCGAAGCTTTGGAAAACCAAAAAGCAAAATGTTTCTTCCAGAGTATTAAGCGCAGAACAAAGCAATACATCCATTATTTACGAAAAAGATTTCTTCTTTAAATTTTATCGTAAGCTGGATGCCGCAATGAATCCTGATCTGGAACTAACCCGCTATCTTACAGAAACAGCCCACTTCCATAATGTACCCAGATATGTAGGCGCATTGGAGTTGGATATTAAGCGACAGGAGAATATGGTACTGGGTATGATGCAGGAACTGGTGGATAATCAGGGAGATGCCTGGACTTACATGGGAGATGTTGTACGCCGTTATTTTGAACGCGTGTTAATTGAGCAGAGCGAAAACAAAAGTGCTCCTGCCATGAAGGGAAGCCTGGTCAACCCGGTTGGTTACGAAAAAATACCTGATAAAATTAAAGAAATTATTGGTGGCGCTGCTACAGAAAGAGCTGCTTTGCTCGGCCTCAGAACTGCTGAAATGCACCTTGCACTGGCTTCTGCCGATAACGATAAAGACTTTAAACCTGAAGCATTTTCATTGCACTACCAGCGTTCTGTCTATTCCTCATTACAATCTTCGGTAAGAGGTACTTTCCAGGTGCTGGACAAAACACTGAAAAAGCTGGATGAGCCGGTAAGGAAAGAGGCTGAAGAGATCAAAGCTATGCGTAAAGACATCTTAAAATGCATGCAGCAGATCTACTCTCATAAAATCAATACCATGAAGATCAGAAACCATGGAGATTACCATCTGGGTCAGGTATTATTTACTGGTAGAGATTTTATTATTCTGGATTTTGAGGGTGAACCGGCAAGAACTTTTAGCGAAAGAAGGCTTAAACGATCTCCATTACGCGATGTGGCGGGCATGATCAGGTCTTTCCACTACGCAGCCTATAATGGGTTGTTCCGCACCGAAGCTTTTACCAAGGGTGAAGCTGAGTATCTGGACGAGTGGGCAGAACAGTGGTACCATTACATGAGTGGCATATTCATGAAAGCCTACATTGAACGTTGCGATGGCAGCAACTTTCTGCCAGAAAATATAGAAGATCTGAATACTATCCTTCAGACATTCTTATTAGAGAAGGCAGTATATGAGTTGGGGTACGAGCTAAACAATCGTCCCGGCTGGGCTATAATTCCTATGAAAGGAATTAAATATATTATGAAGAAGTATTATGAGGAAGAGGCGAAGAAGAATTCAAAATAGCCTGGTCTTCAATTTTTTTAAATCAACAAATTCTGAATAAATCATTTTTATGGAATCTTCTCATCTTACACGCCTAACTGAGTTTGATGTTTACCTTTTCAACGAAGGTAAGCATTATAACCTTTACGATAAGCTAGGGTCACACCTTATGAATCATAATGGTGTGGACGGTACATACTTTGCAGTATGGGCGCCAAATGCTGAAAAAGTGTCAGTAGTTGGTGACTTTAACGAGTGGAACAGAGAAGCAAATCCTATGACTGCTCGTTGGGATACTTCTGGGGTTTGGGAAGTATTTATTCCTAATGTAGGTAAAGGTACTCGTTACAAATATTTTATCAGGTCTCATAACAACGGCTATGAAGCTGAAAAAGGAGATCCTTTCGCTGTGCATTGGGAAGTACCTCCACAAACAGCTTCTATTGTCTGGGACCACGACTATACCTGGACAGACAGTCAATGGCTGGAAGAAAGAAAGAAAAAAGTAGGAGAGGACCAGCCTATGGCCGTTTATGAGGTGCATATAGGTTCTTGGAAAAGAAAAGGCGAGGATGGTCAGGATTTTATGAGCTATCGTGAGTTGGCAGATGATCTTCCTGGCTATCTAAAGTGGATGGGCTATACCCATGTAGAGTTTCTTCCAGTAATGGAGCATCCGTTTTACGGTTCCTGGGGGTACCAGTGTACCGGATATTTTGCTCCAAGTAGCCGCTATGGTTCACCACAAGACTTTAAATACTTAATTGATAAGCTGCACGAAGAAGGTATAGGAGTTATACTAGACTGGGTGCCGTCTCACTTTCCTAACGACTTACATGGGCTGCACTACTTTGATGGTACTCATCTGTTTGAGCACGAAGATCCTCGTCAGGGGTATCATCCTGACTGGAACAGCTACATCTTTAATTACGGCAGAAATGAGGTTCGCTCCTTTTTGTTAAGTAGTGCGCTGTACTGGCTTAAGGAGTTTCATGCCGATGGGTTAAGAGTAGATGCTGTAGCCTCTATGTTGTATCTGGATTACTCAAGAAAAGAAGGTGAATGGATACCCAACCAGTATGGGGGAAGAGAGAACCTGGAAGCTATTAGCTTTCTGCGCGACTTCAATGATGCGATAGACGCTGAATTTCCAGATGTGCACACCATCGCTGAGGAGTCTACCGCCTGGCCTATGGTTTCGCGACCTACACAGATTGGTGGGTTAGGCTTTGAAATGAAGTGGATGATGGGTTGGATGCATGATACATTGGATTATATGGCTAAGGACCCTATTCACCGAGGTCACCATCAGGGAGAGATTACCTTTAGTCTGATGTATGCCTTTACCGAAAACTTTATGCTGCCTTTGTCTCACGATGAGGTAGTTCACGGAAAAGGACCTCTTATTGATAAAATGCCGGGCGACGAATGGCAAAGGTTTGCTAATTTAAGAACACTTTATGCCTATATGTATGCCCACCCTGGTACTAAATTACTGTTTATGGGTGGAGAGTTCGGACAAACCCAGGAGTGGAAGCATGATCATAGTCTTGACTGGCATCTAACCCAATATACACCGCATTCCAGCTTGCAAAAGCTTGTAAAAAGGCTGAACGAATTTTACCATTCTGAACCAGCATTTTACGAATTTCAATTTCAAGCAGAAGGGTTTGAGTGGATAGATATCAATGACTGGCAAAATTCGGTGATTAGTTTTGTGAGAAAAGGTCATCAGGAACAGAACAACATTTATGTAGTAATTAACTTTACACCGGTTGTGAGGGAAAACTATCGCATTGGAGTTCCAAAAAAAGGACATCTCAAAGAGGTTTTTAATACAGATGATGTAGAGTTTAATGGTAGCGGCGTATTAAATTCTGGCTCATTAGAAACCTTACCCATACCTATGCACGGAAGAGAACGCTCTATTAATCTGCGTTTGCCTCCTTTGGGAGCTGTATTTTTGAAGTATGAAGATAAATAACAAAAAAACCCGCTGAGAAGCGGGTTTTTTTGTTATTAGCTAATAGAAAAGGCTGCCCGAATTACGAGCAGCCTTATACATATTAGAAAGTACTATCAATTAAATGTAATTATACAACTGCAGTCTTTACAGTTTTAATAATACGTGCTGCTACTTTGTAAGGATCAGCGTTAGAAGCAGGTCTTCTGTCTTCCAGATATCCTTTCCATCCGCTCTCCACTGTAGCAATAGGAATACGGATAGAAGCACCACGGTCAGAAATACCGTAAGAGAACTGGTCAATAGACTGAGTTTCGTGCTGTCCGGTCAAACGCTGATCATTATGAGCACCATATACTTCAATGTGGTGTTCAGTTACAGGTCTGAAAGCCTCACATATTTTGTCGTAAGTTTCTTTGCTACCAGCAGTTCTCATGATGCTATTAGAGAAGTTAGCGTGCATACCAGAACCGTTCCAGTCACCTTGTACAGGTTTAGGGTGTAGCTCTATATAATAGCCATATTTTTCAGTAAGTCTGTTTAGAAGATAGCGAGCTATCCATATCTCATCTCCAGCTTTTTTTGCACCTTTAGCAAAGTTCTGAAACTCCCACTGACCAGGGGCAACTTCCTGGTTGATACCTTCTACATTGATACCAGCTTTTAAGCAAAGGTTAAGGTGCTCTTCTACTAAAGATCTACCCCAGGTATAGCGGCCACCTACCGAGCAGTAGTACTGTCCCTGCGGACCAGGAAAACCACCACGAGGGAAACCAAGAGGAAGGTCAGTTTTAGCGTCCATGATAAAGTACTCTTGCTCAAATCCGAACCAAAAGTCGTTATCATCATCATCAATTTGAGCTCTACCGTTAGAAGGATGAGGCTCTCCTTCAGCGGTAAGCACCTCTGTCATTACCAACCACCCGTTTTCTCTATCAGGATCAGGGTATATAGCTACCGGCTTAAGTAGACAATCTGAAGATCCACCTTCAGCTTGTAGGGTAGAACTACCATCAAAAGACCACATAGGGCAGCTCTCCAGCTTGCCATCAAAGTCGTTTACAATTTTTGTTTTACTTCTAAGTTCTTGTGTCGGCTGATAGCCATCTAACCAGATGTACTCAAGCTTTGATTTCGTCATTTTTAATAAATTTTCAGTAGATTGATAATATCAATAGCAAATATACTATTTTTCGGATTATTTAATAAAAACAAGTAAAAAGTTTTACGATAGATTGAAAATGCAGATTTTTTATTTGTTTTTTATTCAGAAGAATATTTTGTATTGGGGTGAGATATTATATGCAGTTTAGAATTTTGTTCTGTTTGTTGATGAAAAGTTGAAATTTTTTAAAAGTTTTGCTTTGTATCAGTTTCTAATAAAAAAATCATTTCATTAAACCTTTTCTAGCCTTTAGTATCTAAAAAGCAAAAACAAATACAGCTATGAGAGATACACTTAATACTCAAATAAAAGCCAGTGCTACCTTATTATTCGCGCTTATTGTTAATTTGCTAATGATGACACTTACTCTGTTTTAAATTAAATCTCCAGTAGTGGCTTGAAACTTTCCTTTATCAGATGAAGTTTTTTAACCTATCTTCATTTTGTCTAAATTTGCGGCATGGAAAATCAAGCGCGTTCGGTTGCCTTTTACACTTTAGGGTGCAAACTCAATTTTTCTGAGACCTCAACCATAGGTCGTATGTTTGAAAAAAAGGGTTATCGTAAAGTAGAATTTCATGAGAAGGCAGATATCTATATCATCAATACCTGCTCAGTTACAGATAACGCAGACAAAAAATGTAGAAAAGTAGTGCGCGAAGCTCGTGCGCTTTCGCCCAATGCTTATATCTGTATAATAGGTTGCTATGCGCAGCTTAAACCCAAGGAGATTTCTGAAATTCCGGGGGTAGATGCTGTATTGGGGGCTGCAGAAAAATTTCGCTTACTAGAGCTATTAGACGGATTTAGACGTACAGAAGAGGTGCAGGTGCTAGCTTCAGAAGTAAAAGAAGCCAATACCTTCCAGCATGCTTTCTCTATCAACGATCGTACACGTACATTTCTTAAAGTACAGGATGGCTGTAATTACCACTGTACCTTCTGTACAATTCCACTGGCAAGAGGCAAAAGCCGAAGCGATAGAATAGCAAACATTATAGCTTCTGCGCAGGAGATTGCGCAAACTGATGTAAAAGAGGTAGTGCTCACTGGCGTTAATATCGGCGATTTTGGCATTGTTGATGGCAAAAGAGTAGAGCGCTTTGCAGACCTGGTTGCGGCTTTGGATGAGGTAGAAGGACTAGACAGAATCAGAATTTCATCTATAGAACCTAATTTGCTTAGCAATGATATAATAGCATTTGTTGCTCAATCTAAAAGGTTTGTGCCGCATTTTCATATCCCTTTACAGTCAGGCTCCAATAAAATTCTGCGCCTGATGAGAAGAAGATATTTGCGAGAACTATACGTAGACCGTGTGCAGAAAATTAAAGAGCTGATGCCTCACTGTTGTATAGGCGTAGATGTAATTGTTGGCTTTCCGGGTGAAACTGAAGAAGACTTTCTGGATACTTATCAGTTTTTAAATGAGCTACCAATTTCATACCTGCATGTGTTTACTTATTCGGAAAGAGCCAATACACCGGCTGCTGAAATGGGAGCTGTAGTTCCTAAAAAAGAAAGAAGCCGCCGCTCTAAGATGTTGCGTATCCTTTCAGAAAAGAAAAAACGACAGTTCTATGAAGAAAATGTAGGAGCTGAAGGTATAGTTTTATTTGAGGAAGATATTGAAAATGGTCAGATGCACGGCTTTACAGAAAATTATGTTCGCGTAACGGCCAAGTATGACCCATTGCTTATAAATGAGCTTAAGCCAGTTAAACTAACTCAAATTAATGATCAAGGCTTAATGGAGGTAGAAGAACCAGAAATGGTTTATGAAACACATTAAGTTTGAATTAGCCATTATTAATGTTTATAGCTAAGGCCTTACCATTTGGGAGGCCTATTTTTTTTTCAATAGAAGTGTGGATACAATAATAAGTCCACCGCCAAACATAGTATTCCAGCTCAGGTTCTCGTCAAAGATTATTACACCATACATCGTTGCTACCAGCACTTCTAGATATGTTAAAAAAGAAATGGTAGAGGCCTTAATCTTTTTGAGCGCAGAGAAAAACAAGCCAAAGGCAATAATTCCGATTAATACACCAAAAAGTAATAGGGTGGATAATTGCTCAATAGTAAACGTTATGTTTTCTTGGAGTAAAAAAGGGAGAAAGATAAAGCCACCTGCCAGATTCTGGAAAAAGACAGTCTCAAAGCCGCTATACTTATGAGACTCACGTTTAAAAACAATGATAGTCATAGCATAAATTAGGGCGGACAACAGCATCGCACTCATCCCTAAAAAATCTCTATTTTCGGTATTAAAGGGCTGGTTGATAAACATCAGAACAATCCCGATTATTGGTAGTGCAAGCAAGACTTTGTTTCTGTTAGGTACCTGCTCCTTTAAAAAAAGCATACTTAAAATAGTGGCATATACCGGCCAGGTGTACAGAATAATTACAGCATTAGATATACTGGTATAGGTATAGCTGGTAATGAAAAGGAATATACGTGCGGCATTCAGTACTGAGCCCAGCAGCATTAGCTTTACCGGATAGCGAAATAAATTAACTCCTCTAATACTAAAGTAGATAAAGAGTAGGGCAGTAGGTATAGCCATTCTAAAAAATGACAGCACCAGAGGCGGTAAACTTAAAAACTTGATAAACACTCCTGAGGAGCCCATAATAAGCACTGCCAGCAGTACTTGCAGGTAAGGGTTAACTTTCATATCATCAGCAATCGCCACACACCGCTTAGTACTACAAGAAGTAAGGAAGCAGGTACAAGATATTTCCAGCACAATATCATGAGCTGGTCTACTCTAAGTCTGGGGTAAGTCCATCTTACCCACATTTGTACCAGTACTAATGTGATAGCTTTACTAAGTATCCAGAAGGCGCCCCAGAGATGTGCAGCCCAGCTGCCAGGTGTGCCGCTGGTCCATTCAGCCAGTTTAATGCTTCCAATATTGGGTAGAGGGGTATTCCAGCTTCCTAAAAATAAGATTACAGCCAGAAAACTGACTAACAACATCATCCCATATTCTGAGAGCATGATAAGAGCCCAACGAAAACCTGAGTACTCTGTATGATAGCCGCCTACCAGCTCCGATTCAGACTCAGGAAGGTCAAATGGGGCACGATTAGCTTCTGCCAGTGAAGCAATAAAAAAGATGACAAAAGCAAAGAAAAGTATCGGCACTTTAAAGATATTCCAGCTTAATATGCCGCCAATTTCGGTAATCTGTATATCCCAGGCTTTAATACCAAAAAGGTAGATAGGTTCGTCACTTAGTGTGTGCCACCAGATGCCTTGCTGAAAAGAGATCTCTTGTAGGCTTAAGGATTGTGAAATCATTACTACGCATAGAACGCTGAGCCCCAAAGGAATTTCATAAGAAATAATTTGTGCAACAGAACGTATTGCTCCAAAAAGAGAAAATTTACTGTTTGAGCCCCAGCCAGCCATCAGTATACCAATCACGTCTAAGGACACTATAGCCAAAAGGTAAAAAACACCAACGTCTACAATAGAGCCAGACAATGCTGGGTTGATAGGAATAACAGCAAAGCCTGAAAAAATGGCTACAAAAATAACAGCAGGCGCTAGTTTAAATAGCTTTTTATCAGCCGATGCGGGTTTGATATCCTCTTTCTGCAGTAGTTTGAGTAAGTCTGCCACAGTTTGTAACAAACCATGGTAGCCTACTTCCATAGGTCCGTACCTATCTTGTATAAATGCAGATATTTTACGTTCGGCGTAAACAGCAAAAACGGTATAGGTGAGCAAAAGAGGTAAGAAAATAAAAAATGTTTCCATTGGCTGTGTAAAATCTGTTGCAAAATAGAAAGCTTTCCAGGCTAATTCAAAAGATAGTGAAGGAAAGCTTAGGGTTGATTACAAAAAATTAAAGCCACCCATATGCTATGGGTAAATTTTAAAATAACGCTGACAGAATATAACATAGTAGAATACATGTAAATACGCCTTAGAATTATCCTATTATGGAAAAAAAAGGAGGGTATACAAACAAGTATGTGGTCAATGGGGTTGTATTGGTAGATATTTTTTTGAATAAATAAATTACTTTTTGATATGGAGAGACTGACAAAAGAAAAACTTGAAGAGTTATCTAATTTTCAAGGTACTAATTGCGTGAGTATATTCATTCCTACTCATAAGAAAGGAAAGGAAGTGAATGAAATGTACGATGCAAAACTCTTAAAAAATCACTTTCAGAGCATCAAAAACAAGATAAAGCAAACTAAAAATATAGATGAAAGTACTGTGAGTCAGTACCTTCAACCGATACAGAAGCTAATTGATGATACAGGATTTTGGCATCATCAAAAACAAGGACTAGCCATATTTTTAGGCCAGGAATATTTTGAATATTTCAAACTACCGTATTCAGTAGATGAGTTTGAACTTTTAGGTAATGGCTTTCATCTAGAGCAATTGGTACCAGCATACCAACAGGAAGGTAAGTACCATGTTTTAGCTGTGAGTCTGGGTCAGGTACGCTTCTTTAAGGCTACTACTACTGATATTGAAGAAGTTAATTTGCCAGAAAGCTTACCTCAAGGTACAGAAGAAGCCCTGAGCTACTATGACTTTGAGCAAAGTTTACAGCAACATTCAGGCTCAGTACTAGGGGGGGGGCAGGATCCTATCTATCATGGACAGGGCGGTAATGATAGTCAGAAAGATCAGGCCTATATTAAAGAATATTTTAGACACCTCAACGACGCATTGGATAATGTGATTGAAGATAAATCTATACCAGTTATTCTTGCTAGTGTAGACTACCTGCACCCCATATTCAAAGAAGCAAACAAAACTTTAAATCTGACAGAAAAAGGCCTGACTGGTAACTTTGACAACGCAAAGCTTGAAGATATACACAATAAGAGTAAAGAGATTTTTAACCCCGAGCATGAAGCTGTGCAGAAAGAGTATATGGAAAAATATCAGGCACTGGCAGGCACTGGAAAAACTTCTTACCAGATAGACGATATTGCCCCAGCTGCAGTGGATGGTAGAATAGATACCCTTTTTATTCTGAAAGGGGCACACCGATGGGGCATCATTAACAATGAAGATAATAGCGTAAACCTACGCGACGAAAATGATCCTAATGTACATGATTTGGTTAGTAAAGCAGCCGTAGAAACGGTGCTTAACGGAGGACACACCTATTTTGTAGACCGCGAACATTTACCCGAGCAGGTAGATAGTGCAGAGATGGCAGCAGTCTTCCGTTGGTAGAAAATGAGTTGAAAGAGCGAGGAGCTACAAGTTCCTCGCTTTTTTTATGTCATATTGTCAGTCGTATTCGTGAGGCATAAAAATTGATCTTTCAGAGCTCTACTGAGTACAAAGAAAATCAAGATGGAATTGACTACAGAGAACAAGCTTAAGAAATTAATTATAGTAGGGGATAGAATACTGATCAAACCTAAGAAAGCTTCAGAGAAGACTAAGAGTGGTTTGTTTTTACCACCTGGTGTACAGGAGCAGGAGAAAATTCAGTATGGTTATGTTATGAAAACTGGTCCCGGCTACCCTATTCCCATGCCTGCTGAAGAAGATGAGCCCTGGAAAGAAAGAGAGGAACAGATTAAATATATACCGCTACAGGCTAAAGAAGGTGATCTGGCTATTTTTTTACAGAAAGGTGCTTTTGAAGTGATGTACGAAAACGAAAAATACTATATCGTATCCCAGGCATCCATTCTTATGCTTGAGCGCGAGGAAGATTTATACTAAACCAATAACCAGCATACTAAAGGTATTTCATGAGTGATAAGATGAAATACCTTTTTTTGTTTTCTTCCTTTCTTGCCACTCTGCATACGTTTTAGTAACTATGACCGTTAGATTAGCGCTTCACATTACATTATGAATTCAATGCCAAAACATAGTCTGAGATTTTTTTCCTTAATAAGTATTTTTTTTGTTCATACTATAGCTTATGCTCAGCAAAATCCTAATTGGGACGAAGAAGGTGAGATAGAAGAAGCAGAAGTAGTCATTGAAAAGAGCCGCGAAATAGAGTTGCCCAATGCTAACCGTAAATTTGAGCGGGTACCTCCACTACCTGTGCAGGAGTCTACCATAGATATCAGTTACCAGTTTGTAGAAGTACTCCCAAAGTTACAGTCCTTAAAACCTCCAATTAGAGTACTAAAAGTAAAGGAGCCACCGCTTCCGAAATTATATCCCAATTATGTAAAGGCCGGTTTCGGTAATTATCTAACCCCCTATCTGGAAGTCTACGCCAATAGTGCACGTAGTGAAGATTATCAGTATGGTGTTCACTTTAAGCATTTATCTTCTCGTCAGGGACCGGTAGATGGAGGTAACTCCGGCAATAGTGATACACGACTGGCTTTAAATGGAAAGTACTTCACCAATGGGCATACACTTTTTGGGGAAGCTTCGTATCAGCGAGAACGCTATCATTTTTATGGTTATGCTCCGGAAATTGAACCAGAAAGAGATTCTATCAAACAGATTTTCAATACAATATCTCTTGCAGGGGGTATTGAAAGAAGCGCGGTAGATGCTGCACTTGACTATAGGCTTAAGCTTGATTTTCGTAACCTGAGTGATGCCTATAATGCCTCAGAAAACCAGTTTGGAATAAACTTCAATTCTTCTTTGGCTTTAGCAGAAACTTTTTCTGTAAATCTTCAAACTGATTTTTGGACTATGAGCCGAAAAGACGTGGCTGATTTTTTCCCAAATGAAGATACCCAACTTAGCCGTAATCTGTTTAGGCTAAAGCCAACATTTACATTTAAAACCAGTACCGAACCTCAACAGGGACTGGAGATTGAGGGAGGAATAAGTTTTGTGTACGAAGACGACACCGCCAGCAATGCAAATAAACTACATGTCTATCCTTATGCCCATGCTAAATACTACTTAAGCGAAGGTCTTAAAATATATGCTGAGCTTAAGGGAGATATACAAAGAAAAACACTTTTAGATTTTACCAACGAAAACCCTTGGCTGAAGCCTGATGTTGCTCTTTTGCATACCAATAATAACTTCGGTTTAGCTGGTGGACTGGCAGGAAGACTTAATAGTTTGCTAGGTTACAATGCGGGTTTTTCTGCAAATAACTACAAAAACTTGTATTTTTTTGCTAATAGTGTATCTGATTCCACCAAATTTGACATTCTTTACGATAGCGGCGATGTTTTTGTACTGAACCTATTTGGAGAACTTACACTCAATAGCCAGGACCGTTTTCGGACAAGCATTAGAGGAGATTACTACTCATACAGTATGGGTAAACTTGATGAGCCATGGCATCGTCCTAATTTTAAAATGAGTGTACTTAGCTCTTATAATGTATACGATAAATTACTGCTAAATGCCGAATTATGGCTTATGGGAGGCATTAAAGGCATAAATTTAGCTACGGGAACAGAGATGGAACTAGATCCAATTGCAGATATGAGCTTTCAGGCAGATTATTTATTTTCTTCCAGATTCTCTACTTTTTTGCAATTAAAAAATATCTTTGCCCAGAATTATGAACGATACTTAAACTATCCTTCACGTGGTATAATGATTATGGCAGGGGTTACCTACAGCTTCTAATCAGTAGATACCTTGAAATGAATTCTTTTTTAAAAATACCTACGTAATTAATTTTCAATTATTTACGTGTGATTTTAATAATACTGCATTAACTCGCAGTTAAAATTTGTAATCACAAAGTAATATCGCATGATGGAAGACAACGAAAGACAGTCTTACAATCAGGAAGATCAAGATGATTTTGGTTTACCGGAAGTAGAGTACAATCCTTTGGAGCGTGATGAAGAAACACCACCCGCCTTTGAAGAACAGGATTACTATCAGGAAGAAGAAGAAGATGAAGAAGAAAGCAAACCTACCGGTCTGATTGTCTTTGGTATCATCACGCTCCTTCTAATCATTGGTGTCAGTGTGTATCTCTTTATGTTCAACGGATTAGAGCAGGTAAGCAGCTGGTTTGGAAGTGAGCCTGAACCGACTACTACTTTTGTAGAGCCCGAGCCGGAACCTATACCTGAGCCTGAGCCCGAAGTGGTAGAGGAAGATCCTGTACCCGATGTAGACCCTCTTGCTCCTTATTCTGAAATTAGCACAATTTCTGAACCCACAGGCCGTTCATTCATCGTAGTAAATAGTTTTGTAGATGCAGACTTAGCACAAGACTATGGCAATAAAATGCTTGAACAGGGCGTTGGAGTTAAAATCTTATCGCCTACAGACAGAGCACCATTAATGCACAGAGTAGCAGTTGCTGACTATTCTGATTTTGAACAAGCCATGAGTGAAGTTCAAATGTTCCGCGAAAAGTATGGTGAAAACGCCTGGGTACTTAAATACTAATATGTTATTACTTCAAATTCAAACTGAGTTAGATACTACCTCCCTGGATACAAGTGCGGCTGATGCTGTTACAGTATGGGATTTACTATTAAAAGGAGGGTTTGTAATGATCCCTCTTTTGCTATTATCTGTTTTGGCAGTCTACATCTTTGTAGAAAGAGTGCTCACCATTAAGAAAGCTTCCAGAGTTCCTGAGCAGTTTACCGACAAAATAAAAAACCTTGTTGCCAGCGGAGATATTAATTCTGCACGTTTGGTATGTTCTCAAACGGATACCCCTATTGCACGCATGATAGAAAAAGGTATCAGCCGAATAGGAAGTCCATTAAAAACTATTGAAGCTTCAATAGAAAATGTAGGTAAAATAGAGCTTTACCGTTTAGAGAAAAACCTTAACCTACTAGCTACTATCAGTGGAGCAGCACCCATGATTGGCTTTCTGGGAACTGTTACCGGTATGATACAGGCATTTATTGCTATTGCTCAGGAAGAAGGAAATGTGAGCCCACGCTTACTTTCTACAGGTATATACGAAGCCATGATTACAACGGCTGCCGGTTTGGCGGTGGGAATTATCGCTTACTTGGGCTATAATTATCTGGTTTCACAGGTAAGCAAAGTTGTGCATAAAATGGAGTATACGTCTGTAGACTTCATAGATCTCTTGCAAGAACCTAGATAATACGTATTATGAATCTAGACTCCAAAAATAAGGTTGAGACATCTTTTAACTTTTCGTCTATAGCCGATGTTATTTTCCTTCTCCTCATATTTTTTATGCTGACATCTTCATTTGTTACACCTTCTGGCTTGCCTGTAAATCTTCCTTCCAGTAAATCTGCCAATATTGTTATGCAAAAAGTAAGTGTAACAATAACGCCGGATATTCGGTTTTATATTAATGACAAGCTTGTGCCTGTGGCACAGCTAGAAAGCGCTTTGGCAAGTAGCCTGGCAAATGCAGAACAAGGTGTAGTTGTACTCAATGTAGATAAAAAAGTTCCTGTTGAGCACCTAGTAAAAGTAGCTGGAATTGCCAGTGCTTTAAATGCAAAAGTTTCAGTAGCTACAATTCCTGAATAGTAAGCCTACAGTGTAGCTAAAGGAAGACTTAAGTTTATGGCAGCAGAAAAAGAAAAAAAATTTAAGAAGATAGGTTTGGCAGTTACTCTTGGTGTGCATCTGCTGGTATTTCTATTGTTCTTTTTTATGCTTGCCTGGAGGGAGCCTGATCCTCCTTTGCCAGAGTATGGAATAGAACTTAATTTTGGTATAGATAATACTGGAGCAGGGCAAAATCCTCAACCTAAACCTGCTGCAATAGTAGAAGAAATCCAGGAGGAAGAAATTGAAGAGACAGAAACTGAAGAGGCGGTAGAGCCCGAACCTACAGAGATAGTAGAAGAGGTTAGACCTGAAGAGACAGTTACTCAACCAGAGCCAAGCCCGGATGTTATTGAAAAAGTAGCGGAAGAGAAGACAGAGGTCGTAGAGAAAACAGAAGAGGTTAAAGAAGCTCCAAAAGTAGAAAATCCTGAAAAAGCAAAGCAGAAGGCCGCATCTAATGAAGGCGATGATGCAGAGCAGAAAGGTGACAAAGGAAAAGAGGAAGGTAAAATTGATGCCAGAGCAATCTACGGAGCAAAAGGGTCTAGCCAGGGAGCCTCTTTACAAATGGAAGGATGGAACTGGGACTATATTCCTAAGCCAGAAGATTCTTCTAATGAGAATGGCAAAATTGTTTTTCAGATCACGATAGATGATCAAGGTGAAGTAATAGGGGTAAGAACATTGGAGAAAACTGTAAGTCCTGAGGTTGAAAGATTATATCAGGAAGCGATTGAACGTGTTACCTTCAGTAGAACTGCTGATAATGTACGTCCTGCTCCAATGTCTACCGGTAAAATTACTTTTTTAATAAAATCTAAATAATTTCCGTCAATTAATACATACTTTTTAAGTGTTTTTTTGCCGGATACTTTTAATAGTTATAAGTATTTTTATTTAAATTCATTACATGTTTTTTTGTTAAGCTTAGTATGATTTGCTCAAATTAATTTATAAACTGTGTAAACAATTTTTTTTTGATCATACATATTAGCTTTATTGCAATTTCAATTATTACTACCGAATGAATAAATATAAAGTAGTCCTGGCTGACGACCATGCTATTCTTACTGAAGGTACATCCTCAATCTTATCTGAGTATGATTTTATAGAGCTAGTGGGTGTAGCCTCTGACGGGGAAGAAGCAAATCAGTTAGTGGAGGCAGAGCAACCTGATGTATTGGTATCTGATATTACCATGCCAGGTAAGTCCATTTTTGATATTTCCGACGAAATCAAAAAGAAAAAACTAAAGACCAAAATACTTGTATTTACCATGCATGAGTCACCCGACTATGTGTACAAGGCGCTTAATAGCAATATCTCTGGTTATCTGACAAAAAATGCTGAAAAAGACGAATTGGTTAAAGCAATTCAAACTCTAGCGGAAGGTGATGAATATTATAGCCAGCCTATTACGCAAATTATTGTAAAAGGCTTTAAAAATCGTAAGCAAAAAGACTCTGATAATCAGAATCCATTGAATGTACTCTCTAAAAGAGAGAAGGAAGTGCTGATGCTTTTGATTGAAGGTTACAACTCTAAGCAGATCGCTGAAAAGCTATATCTAAGTGAAAGAACAGTATCTAACCATCGTGCGAATATGTTGCAGAAGTGCAAGGTGAATAATACTGTGGAACTGGTTAAACTTTATTTAGATAATGTAAATAAGTGGTAATACATCTTACATTTCTACATATATATTTTGGGGCTACAACTTAAGTTGTAGCCTTTTTTATTATTACGCCTGATACTTTTTATACTAAAATCATCAGCTTTTTCTCTTTGATACGCTTATTTTTTGAAAAAAAATGAAAGAGAACTTACTGCAATACATCTGGCAGATGCAGCTATTTAATAAAAACGATCTGCAAACAGTTGAAGGATTAGCTGTAAACGTAGTTAGGCCGGGTATTCTGAATAATGATTCAGGGCCAGATTTTGTAAATGCTCAGGTACAGATTGGCGAGTTAATGTGGTTCGGTTCTGTTGAAATACATATCAGGGCAGGGGAGTGGAAGAACCATAAACATGATAAAGATCCTGCTTACGATAATGTTGTTTTGCATGTAGTATGGGACTCAGGAGGGGAAGCAAATAGAAATGATGGTACTAAGATACCTACCTTAGAACTTAAATTGAGAGTACAAACTTCATTTCTAAATAAATATGAAAACCTACTTTCTAATAAATCAAAGAACTTAGCATGTACACCTTATCTTGAGAGTATTACTACTCTTGAAAAATATGCTGTGTTGGAGAAAGCTGCTATAGAGCGCCTGGAGCGGAAAGCTAAAGAAGTATATACTATTTGGCAGCATCATACCAAAGTATGGCAGCAGACGGCTTTAAAATGGATTAGTAGGGGATATGGTTTTAAAGTCAACGCTGAGGCATTTGCTACAATTGCTGATATTCTACAATACACTTCTATTGCAAAAGAAAGAGCGTCACTTGAAGATACAATAGCATTATTAGTGGCAGTAAGTGGATTGGATAACCTTCGGTATTTTAGTGAAGAGATTTTAAGCCAGGCGGAACATTTTCGCAAAAAATATAGCCTTGTTACAATGCAACCTCATCAGTTCAAAAAATCCAGACTTAGACCTGCCAACTTTCCGGAAGTCAGACTGGTACAACTTGCGGCTTTGTTACATCTACAACCAGACTTGTTAACACTATTACTTCATACAAAAAGTTTATCTGACATAAGTCGTGCATTTGAAAATACTAACCAGCTGCTAAATGACTACAAATCCAATAGTAAGGCTCAATTTAAGATTGGAAAGAGTAGTATTATGAGTATTATCATTAATGCTGTGGCACCGTTTAGATATGCCTATGGTATACACCAACTAAATGAAGTTTTATGCAGTCAAGCTTTAGAAATACTGGAATCTCTACCCACCGAGGAGAATCGTTACACTAAAACATTCACCAAGTATGGGTTCAAACTAAAGTCTGCTCTGGAAAGTCAGGGAGTACTCGAGCAGTACCAGTTTAAGTGCACTCAAAATAAATGTCTGCAATGTAGTATAGGTACCAGCATTATGAAAAATCATGATTTAGTACTTATTTAGTTTTAAAAAATAGAAATTGCTATTCCTTTTCTTTCTACTCCTTCTAATTACTTTTTCTGCAATTTTGTATAGACTTTTCCAACAGGCAATAGCCAATGGAAATAGCTATGTTTTTCTGTCTGCGCTGGTGTTTAAACTTGCTGCTGGTCTGTCAATAGCTGCTATATATGTCTACTATTATAGTGCAGGAGATATGTTGAATTACGCACAAGATGCCAGATTGCTCTCTGACTTATTCCTGAAGGAACCCAGCTTCTTTTTTAAAGTAATATCAGCTCAAGAGCAAGTGGAGGGTTTAATTTATCAAAACCAGAGCAGAGCTTTATTCTTTTCCAAAGTATCGGCTGTTTTAGCACTGTTTACCTTACAGAATTTTTGGTTGATGAATTTAGCTTTAAGTGTAGCTAATTTCATAGTCTGCTGGATGCTTATAGCCAGACTTCTAAAGTATTTTAAGTGTAAACCCTGGGTAGCGTATGCCTCATTTCTTTACTTTCCCTCGGTAGTATTTTGGAGTTCAGGCCTATTGAAAGAGTCTGTTGCAATGGGACTCATTTATGTGTTAATAGCTTTGTTTTTAGATTTTTATATAGGAAGAAAAAGCAGTATTGGTAAAAGTATACTATTTATTGTCTGTGCTGCTTCTTTGTGGTTTTTAAAATATTACTATGCTGCAGCTCTACTTCCTTTATTAATCACGCTTTTGACGATTGGTAGTGTAGGCAAAAAGCCTTTTACCAGATTTCAAAAATGGCGTTTCTTTGCGTTGGGAGCTATGGTAGTGCTGGTTTTGCTGACGTTAATAACACAATTACATCCAAATTTGAAGCCTGACTTTGTATTGGAAGCAATAGTTCGTAACCACAAACTCAGTATAGCAGCCTCCGAAGCTGAAGGTTATATTGGCTTTAGTCAGTTAGAGCCCAATCTTTATAGTTTTATCATTAATAGCCCTAAAGCAATTTTTGGAGGTCTATTTTTACCATTATTTAAATTTGAAGGTGCAGCCTTTTTAGCTTCATTGGAGAACTTAATTTTTTTAATCATTTTTAGCTATGCCCTAGCAGCTCTGTTTAGAAAGAAGAGGGCATGGCAGCATACAGAATTAATATTTGCTGCCATAGTTTATATAATTTTCCTTTCCTTGCTTATCGCATTGGCCTCTCCAAACTATGGTAGTTTAAGTAGGTATAAAGTAGCCTACACACCTTTTTGCTTATTTCTCTGTTTACTTATTATCTCAGAAAGCCAGGTGTTTTTTTCTAGATTCCAATCTAAAAAGAAAATATAAACAAACATCCAGGAAGAAAAGTATGGGCCTATATCCATTAAAAGCTTAGTGCCTAAATGAAAAGCAATACCTCCTAGCAAAATCATGTATTTTAAAATTTTAGCACCTTTTTCTTTCTTATCAGTTAAAAGTAAGATACCTATAAAGCCTAATTGAAATAGTAATGCCAATAGAGGTAAAAGAGAAGATAGCACTTCACTATTAGCTACCGCAATACCAATCTGAGAGTCGTGAAGCATCAAGTAACTTCTGAAAGTTTGTGCACTCACCCATTCAAAACCACTGGTAAATATTTTTTCCAGACCTGATAATAAATATGAGGCGGCAATTGAAAGCTGAATCAGAAACAGTGTAAAGGAAGTGTATGTAGATTGACAATAGTCTGTTGATTGAAGTTTCAACTCATACCTCATAAATGGAAGTAGTATGGCTGCGTATATTAAAGTTGATTGCCCATGGTCTATTTTTTCAAATGATAAAAAGTAACCGTGAAAGAGGATCAGTAAAAAGGAGGCTATAAAGCTGGATAACACAGACTTATACCTGCAAATGGCGCTTAGCAGACTGATCAGATAGATGGCATATAGAGTGTAGAGTAGCCAGGGCTCAGGGATTTTAAGGTGAAATATATTATACAAATGAACAGCTTTGTAAAAAGGCCTCAGTCTTTCTAACTGGTCAAAATCATAAACCCAGTGCCAACTATAGTAAAACACCCCCAGGTAGAAGATGGAAGTTAGCAGGTTAAAATGAAGTAAAGTGTTTTTTCTGGCCAGACGCTGTAGCCAAGACAAAGGCTTTTTAAACCATAGTACTACGCCTGAAAAAGTCAATACTAAGAAGGTGCGTATAACAATCTGATCGGCCTTGTACAGAAAAAACTCTAGCTCAAAGCGTTGTTTTTCTACAATAAAGCGAGGATAAAGAGAATGGACAATTTCCTGAAACCAGTACGGAGCACTGCCTTTGTATGCATCCACAACTAAAGTTCTGAAATAAAATAGATACAGTAGTAGCAGTAAAATGATGCTAAGGAGAAAAGAAGCGAATATATAGGCTTTGTTCTTATTCACTTTGAGGAAAACGAGCAACTACCGTACTATCATCGGCAAAATAACGAGTGATAATTAAGGAATCAAATGGTTGAGTAGGGGATAGTGTGAGTTGAATCTTTTGTAAAAACAGCTGAGCTTCATTGCGGTAGTAATAATTGCGGAGCAGGTAATCAATATTGCTTTTATTTATTCCTGCCTGTAAATGGACATCATGCTTAAGCTTACCATTCTGTATACCATACAGATTAAATCTTTCCATTTGTATGGCTCGTTTAACGGGTTCTGCAAACATCCCAAAACGGAAAAAAGGATAAATACTTTGCTGTAAAATAAAGGGCACAACAAGCCCTGCCAGCGTCATTGTGCCAATTATTAACCTAAATCTATTAAGCTTTTTATTTTTCAATAGCTTGAATAGGTAAGTGAGCTATATCACTAAAATTCTCTATCTCTCCGAGCAAATGATCGTCTCCACTAGGATAGTACCACTGTACATTAACTGTACTGCCCGCTTTATGTATTTCGCTAATTCGCTTTAATATTTCGTAGATAGATTTAGCAGATGCAGTATTATAATATTTAAAATCAAAAACTGCTTCTGTATGCGTTGCCGGGTGTTTGATGTAAGCATCCAACCATTGTATTAGCGGGAAAAAGAAGCCTAAAGCATCTTCCTCATCAGAAACACCTTTAAGCTCTATACGACCTTCCTGAGCATTTAAATAGACTTCAGGAGTTTTATCGGTAGCGTTTATATGTAATGGCTCCATAAATTGATTTGCATGATTAAAAAATATCTTAATTCCTTAATTAGGAACCAATTAATTTGTTTGCAAAAACGAAGTCTCTCAGCTCTTTTACCTCAGTGTCCAGTATAACCTTATTGCTGCCCTCCCATAACTTTTTGCCTTTATACAGAAACATCACATGGTCTCCTATTCCAATCACCGAATTCATATCGTGAGTAACAACTACAGTAGTGGTGTTAAATTCGTAAGTGATTTCCTGAATCAGTTCATCTATTAAAATAGACGTTTGGGGGTCTAGTCCCGAATTGGGTTCATCGCAGAAAAGGTATTTGGGGTTGTTAACAATAGCTCGTGCTATACCCACTCTTTTTTTCATACCCCCGCTAATTTCTGAAGGCATTTTTTTGTTCACATTTTCCAATCCTACTCGCTTTAAGCAAAAATTAACTCTATCCTGCTTTTCGTCTTCTGGAAGGTCAGTAAGAATGTTCATCGGAAACTTTACATTGTTTTCTACATTTAGCGAGTCAAACAAGGCTACACCCTGAAATAACATACCAATTTCTCTGCGTATTTCTGTTCTTACATCTTTATCTGCATGGGTAAAATCCCGATTGTTAAAATAGACAGTTCCTTCTGTTGGAGGAATAAGGCCAACAATACATTTAAGCAAAACGCTTTTTCCGGTACCACTAGCTCCGATAATAAGATTGTTTTTTCCTTTAGAAAATACGCCGTTAATACCGTCCAGTATGGTAACACCGTTAAAAGACTTCTTTATATTCTTTATTTCTATCATAACTAGAGGATTAAAGCAAGACTTCTACCACCAAATAATCTGCTAACAGAATAGCAATACAGCTATTGGTTACCGCGCTGGTACTGGCCTGACCTACTTCCAGGGCTCCCCCTTTGGTAAAAAATCCTTTGTAAGCAGCGATAGAAGATACCAGAAACGCAAATACTACAGATTTAACCAGTGCAATAAAAATGAAGTATTGCCTGAAGTCAAACCTTAAACCATAAACATAATCTTCTCCAGAAACAATATTAGTTAAAGTGCCTACCAGATAACCTCCGTAAATAGACAGAAAGCCCGCAAGTACGCATAACATCGGGAACATAAGTACGGCAGCTATTATTTTGGGTAAAACCAGATAGGAACCAGCATTAATTCCCATCACTTCTAATGCATCTACCTGCTCAGTTATGCGCATGGTACCCAGTTCACCTGCGATATTAGAGCCTACCTTACCAGCCAGTACAATAGAGGTAATTGTGGGAGCAAGCTCAAATACAGTCATATCGCGAACAACAGTACTGATTATAAAGTCCTGAATAAAAGGGCTTACTAAATTTGCGGCAGTTTGTACTGTGGTTACTGCTCCAATAAAAGTTGATACAATTGTTACTAAAACAAGAGAGTTAATACCTATAACGATGGCTTCGTCCAGTGTTCTTTTAACATACGTACCAAAGGTTTCCATCTTTTTGAAAAGTGAACCTACAAAAATGACGTACTTACCAATGCTTCTCATAAAAAGTTTTTAAATAGATATTGCATAGTTATTAATTTATATGCATTCACACATAAAGGAATAACGTAAAAAGATATTTTTGTTAGGAAAAATAACACATTTATGAAAAAACTAGCTGTAATCACCGGGGGAACTAAAGGAATAGGAAAAGCAATAATAGAAGGCTTTGCTGCGGAGGGCTATTCTATTGCTACATGTTCTCGTCATGAGGATGATCTGAAAGCGCTGAAAGATCAACTACTTACCATATATCCTGACATCGCTTTTATCTACCAGCAGGCAGACCTTTCTAAAAAAGCAGAAGTGAAAGCATTTGCTGAGATGGTTAATAATTCGGGAATGGAAGTAGAAGTACTGGTTAACAATAGTGGGTTATTTTTACCAGGGCAGGTACATGATGAAGATGAGGGGGCCCTTGAAATGATGATTGAGACAAACCTTTACAGCGCTTACCACCTGACACGAGCGCTTATCAAACCCATGATGGAGCGAAAAAAAGGACACATTTTCAATATTTGCTCTACTGCGAGCATTACCGCTTATACCAATGGTGGTTCTTACTGTATTGCCAAATTTGCTATGTTAGGAATGAGCAAGGTGCTTAGAGAAGAAATGAAGCCATACGATATACGTGTAACATCAGTACTGCCCGGGGCAACTTACACAGCCAGCTGGGAAGGAACTGATTTGCCCCAAGAACGATTTATGAAGTCAGAAGATGTAGCAGAGACTGTGTTAGCTGCTTTCAAATTATCTGACCGTGCAGTAATGGAAGAAGTCCTTCTCCGCCCTCACCTTGGTGATTTATAATAAGAAGAGCTGCTAACATTTCTTTAAGTGTAAAGTTTACATTAAAAATTAACACAATCTTCTTTATTTTGTGATTCATCAAGACACAGCATTATTAAATATATATGTCCCTTTTAGCTTCAGAAGTACAGTCTTATAAGAAGTATTGCCAGAGCCTAACTGCTTATCACCGTCGCAAAACCCGTGAAGTCTACATTGGCGATGTACCTATGGGCGGTAACAATCCCATACGTGTGCAATCAATGACTACTGTAGATACTATGGATACTCTGGGTTCGGTAGAGCAAACTATTCGTATGGTAGATGCAGGTTGCGAGTATGTGCGTATAACTGCACCTAGCATGAAAGAAGCGCAAAACCTGGAAGAAATAAAGAAAGAGCTGCGCAAGCGTGGCTATAATGTACCTCTGGTTGCCGACATACATTTTACCCCTAATGCTGCTGAGCTTGCCGCGCGTATCGTAGAAAAAGTAAGGATAAACCCTGGTAACTATGCTGATAAGAAAAAATTTGAAGTACTCGAATATACGGACGATACTTACCAGCTGGAAATAGAAAGAATTCGCGAGCGCTTTGAACCTCTAGTTAAAATATGTAAAGAGCATGGTACTGCCATGCGTATCGGTACAAATCATGGCTCTCTTTCAGACCGTATTATGAGTCGTTATGGCGATACACCATTAGGAATGGTAGAGTCAGCGCTAGAGTTTATAAGAATCTGCGAAGAGCTCAACTATTATGATATCGTGGTTTCCATGAAGGCCAGTAATACGCAGGTTATGGTACAGGCTTATCGTCTGCTGGTACAAAAACTAGACGAAGAAGGTCTTCAGCCATACCCCTTACATTTGGGAGTTACTGAAGCAGGAGATGGTGAAGACGGAAGAATAAAGTCAGCGGTAGGCATAGGTACACTGTTAGAAGATGGGCTGGGAGACACCGTACGTGTATCTTTGACCGAAGAACCAGAGCACGAAATACCGGTAGCCAATAATTTAGTTGAAAGGTATGACAGCCGCAGTGGGCATCAAGCTATAACTCCAATAGAATCCGTACCTAAAGATCCCTACAGCTATAGCCGAAGAACGAGTGCTGAGGTGGGCAATATTGGTGGAGAAAACGTGCCTAGGGTAATTACGGATGTTCGCAATGTGCAGGAGTGGGGCTACAAAGATTTCAAAAGCATAGGTCATTACTACTTACCTGAACCAGATAAGTGGACAATGAACGAAATAGGTTGCGATTATATCTATTCGGGTTCAGAGCCTGTTAATTTTATGTTGCCAAACGGCTTAAAAGAAATTTTAGACTACCCTAGTTGGCTGAAAGTAGAAGATAAGGTAAATAAAATTCCATTATTTACATGGGGGGAGTATCAGAAGAAACAGGAATCGCATAATGCTACCAACCTCTTGCAAATCTCTTTACCTGAAACTACAGAAGAGTTTTGGCAAAAACTAAAGGCAGATGCAGGTCTGATTCTCATTTTGGATACCGAAAATGAGCATGCCATGCCAGAGCAGCGCAGGTTTTTCCATGAGCTCATGAATCGTGGTGTTCATACACCAGTCATTATTAAAAGAAAGTATACTGACCTAGAAGATGAGAAGGTTCAGCTGTATAGTGCTACCGATATGGGTGGCTTACTAATAGATGGCTATGGTGATGGTGTCTGGCTTAGTACCGAGTTGGTTGAGGCTAAACCTAAAGAGCAGCAACTAAAAATGATTGCTCGTAACAACAGTATATCCTTTGGTATACTGCAAGCCTGCCGCACACGTATGTCAAAAACAGAGTATATCTCTTGTCCCTCTTGTGGACGTACATTATTTGATTTGCAGGAAACTACTACCATGATACGCAAAAGAACAGATCACCTCAAAGGTGTAAAAATTGGTATTATGGGTTGTATTGTAAATGGCCCGGGCGAAATGGCTGATGCAGACTATGGCTATGTAGGTTCTGGGAAGGGCAAAATTACACTTTATAGAGGGCAGACAGTTGTAAAAAGAGGTGTTCCTTCTGAGCATGCTGTAGACGAACTTATCCAGATTATTAAAGAAGATAATCGTTGGAATGAGCCTAGCCAGCAACTTGCTGAAAGTGAGTAAGTCATCTAAAATACTGGAACGATTTGTTGGTACTCAGGCTTTTATAAGAAAATATATACTAT
Source organism: Porifericola rhodea (assembly GCF_030506305.1). Classification (GTDB taxonomy): domain Bacteria; phylum Bacteroidota; class Bacteroidia; order Cytophagales; family Cyclobacteriaceae; genus Catalinimonas; species Catalinimonas rhodea. Next base: position 4,302,612 of record NZ_CP119421.1, read on the forward strand.
GAGCGATAACAAAAAAAAGAATTGGAAAGAGTTTTTCTCATTAGGTGAAGTAGGTGGATACTTTTTTAGAAGCAAAGAGAAAAATCGTACCAATAATATCAATCTTAAAATGATGCATGGCATTAATAAAATCTCAATTGTCATGTTCTTGCTTGGTGTATTTTATTTAGTCATCAAAAATATTTTCTAATTGGATATAGAATCATTTCGCCTTTACTGCTTAGCCAAGAGGGGAGTGACAGAAGAGTTTCCATTCGGAGAACAGACGCTGGTTTTTAAGGTAATGGGCAAAATGTTTGCCCTCACCCAAATTGACGAATTTGTGAGTATTAACTTAAAGTGCGATCCTGAAAATGCACTTTTACTTAGAGAGCAGTATAACGAGGTACAGCCTGGTTATCATATGAACAAGAAGCACTGGAATACAGTACTTATCGATGGAAGTGTGGGTGATAAAAAACTAATGGAATGGATTGACCATTCATACGATGAGGTGGTAAAGAAGCTTCCCAGAAAACAACAGAAAGAACTAAACTCATACACACCAGAATGATTCCTGATTCAAAATCTACCTATCTGGCCTTAGGAGATTCTTATACCATTGGTGAAGGTGTATTACCCAGCGAAAGGTGGCCGGTACTGTTATCAGAACGTTTGTTTTGGGCACCGCCTCAGATCATAGCTACCACCGGATGGACAACTACCGAACTTTTAGAGGGAATTGAAAAATCAAAACTGGAAAAGACCTACGATTGGGTATCCTTACTTATAGGAGTCAACAACCAGTATCGTGGGCAGTCTACCGACATTTATCAGAATGACTTAGAAATACTTAAAGAGTTAATATTGCCCCTGGTAGACCATATGCCTAATAGAGTTTTTTTATTATCTATACCTGACTACGGCATTACTCCTTTTGCCCAGAATAAATATCCAGAAAAGATTAGCCGCGAATTGAATCTGTACAACCGTATAAATTATGCCTTTGCCAAAGAAAATGGTTTTCAATACTGTGACATTACGCCAAGCTCTTTGTTAGCTAAAAATGATGCAAGTTATCTGGTGGCTGATGAGCTTCACCCCTCTGGAAAAATGTATGAACTTTGGGTAAATGAAGTCATAGACAAATGCCACTTTTTGTAGGTAAAAGATATATTAATTTGTATCACTAAGCTATTTTATTACTACTAGTAGCTATATAAGTCAGCTAAATTCAATAGCTTTGTTTTTGATGTATTTCATCGCTTTTTTTTGAAAATATTGTATTCAGCAAAGTGAACGGTTATGACAGGAACACTTGATATTGCTATTCAGAAGACGCTTAAATCCCGTATTAATGAGGTAGATTTTAATAATATACCTTTCGGTAAGGTTTATTCTGATCATATGTTTGTCGCAGATTACAAAGACGGTCAATGGGGTGATTTGCGAATTGTACCTTATGAAAACCTCAGCCTGAGTCCCGCAAACGCAGCGCTACATTACGGGCAGTCAATTTTTGAGGGCATGAAGGCTCATAAGGGTCCTGATGGTCGTGCTTTGGTCTTTCGTCCGGAGAAAAACGCCCAGCGCTTTAATCGTTCTGCCGTGAGGATGTGCATGCCTGAAATTCCTGAAGAAATTTTTGTAGGAGGTATAGACGCCCTCGTAAATCTGGATAAAGACTGGATACCAGAAAACGAAGGTAACTCACTTTACCTGCGACCTTTCATGTTCGCTGCTGATGAGTACATTGGAGTTAGACCTTCTCTAACTTACAAATTTATGATATTTACCTGCCCTGTAGGCGGTTATTATAGTAAACCGGTTAGAGTAAAGGTTGAAACTAAATTTGTTCGTGCTGCAGAAGGAGGAACCGGGGCGGCCAAAACAGCGGGTAATTATGCGGCATCCCTTTACCCTGCTCAGCTTGCAGCCCAGCAAGGCTACGATCAGCTTATCTGGACCGATAGCAAAACTCATACGCTAATTGAGGAGGCTGGTACTATGAACATTATGTTGGTGATAGATAACAAATTGCTAACGCCACCTACCAGCGGTACCATATTGGAAGGCGTAACCCGGGAAAGTATTCTGGAGTTGGCTCGTGATTGGGGTATGGATGTAGTAGAGCGTAAGCTTACTGTAGATGAGATTATTACTGCCATTAAAGAGAACCGCCTTCAGGAAGCCTTCGGAGCCGGAACCGCCGCTACCGTAGCTCATATTTCTGCTATAGGACACGAAGGGGTAGATTATGAACTGCCAGCTATAGAAAGTCGTGAGTTCTCTAACAAAGTGCTTAAAGAAATGGAAGCCATCAAAAGGGGAGAAAAAGATGACCGCTTTGGGTGGATTCATAAAATCTAATCATATTTAATCATCATGAAATCCACTTATTTTGAGTGGATTTTTTTGTTTAACCTATTTATAACTATAGATCACAATGACTAAAGATCAATTGAAGGATTTAAAGGCAAGAGTAGATGCCTTGAGGAGGTATCTTTGACTACGATAAGAAGAAAGCTGAAATACAAGACGAAGAAGCCATTAGTGCCCAGCCTGACTTCTGGAATGATCCCAAACAGGCAGAACTTACTATGAAATCTATTCAGGGCAAAAAGACTTGGACTAATAGTTTTGAAAAAGCCCAGACTGCCTTTGAAGATCTTGAAACGCTCTATGAGTTTTACGAAATGGACGAAGTAAGTGAGGGTGATATCAATAAAGAGTATAACAAAGCGCTTAAAATTGTAGAAGATCTAGAGTTCAAAAAAATGCTCTCCGGTGAAGAAGATCAGCTTAGCGCTATACTGGAGATTAACCCCGGAGCAGGAGGTACTGAAAGTCAGGACTGGTCTGAAATGCTGATGAGAATGTACATTATGTGGGGAGAAAGCCATAACTATGGCGTAAAGCAGGTGAGCTATCAGCCAGGAGATACTGCAGGTATCAAAGGAGTTACTTTAGAATTTGCTGGTGAGTTTGCCTATGGAAATCTCAAATCTGAAAACGGGGTGCATCGTTTGGTAAGAATATCTCCATTTAATGCCAATGGTAAAAGGCAGACATCTTTTGCTTCTGTTTTTGTGTACCCGGTAGTGGATGATACCATAGAAATTGAAATTAATCCAGCAGATATCACCTGGGAAACCTTTCGTTCTGGTGGTGCGGGAGGTCAGAATGTAAATAAAGTAGAAACCGCAGTACGTTTGCGTCATGCACCTTCAGGAATAGTAGTAGAATGTCAGCAGGAGCGCTCACAGCTACAGAATAAAGACAAAGCCATGAAAATGCTTAAATCCAGGCTTTATCAGCAAGAGATTGAGCGTAAAAATGCAGAACGAGCTGAGATAGAAAGTAACAAAGATAAAATTGATTTCGGCTCCCAGATAAGAAATTACGTTTTACACCCCTATAAATTAGTGAAAGATACCAGAACCGGCATTGAGCGTACTGATGTCAATCAGGTATTAGATGGTGATCTGGACGACTTTATTAAAGCTTTTTTGATGGGACAGTAACATACACTGTATGTATAAATGAAAGCAGGTACTCAGCCTGCTTTTTTTGTTTAGTCAGATGATATCATTATTTTGATCAGGTACACTAATTTATAAACAGCCTGAACAAAATTAATCTCACCTGCTTGAATAACAGATAAGTACAAGCGTTAATAAAGAAACAATCGTGAAAAGCCTAAACTTTTTAATGTGGATATAAATAATTTTTCACGCTGGACAATCTCCCGACAGGCTCAATATACCTGGAAGCACGGAAATCATTTAGCACGTAAAGATGGGTTTCGTTTTTACCATGACCTTTATCGTTTACACAATTTTTTTGTAGAAATCGTGTATAATCTTGAGTTAGGCCAGGTAGATAAAATTGAAGGCTTTAATCATAATGCTCGTCTTTACGAGTATGTGGAAGATATAGACTTGCAGCACTTGTATCTATAGGTCTGTTTATGGGGTGGAAGTGTGGAATTGGTGTAGAATTTCTACGGTAGTGGGGAATAATCGCTGTAATTTTAAGCACTAAATGTCCATTTAACGGCATTTCTGGTATAGGCACGGTATTCGTCTTATATAAAACATAATTGAGGTTTTCAGATTTTTTATTTAGACCAATATTTATTTTTTAAACTATAACTACTGAAAACACAATTGGGCTGTTTACTTGATGGAAATGGACTAAGCGACACTTTTAGTGTCGCTTTAGTTTTTTGTAACGTATGATAAAATCCTTCCTGTACAATTCTTTATACATTTTCTGCATTCAATAGCTTCAAAGGCTGAGGCTGAAGTTTTCTAATCCTGGTAAGATTTTAAAGAATTAAATCTACGAAATGGTGCCTATGAATAGTATAAGCTACAAGTGATGTCCCTTGCTTGTAATTTAGAGTGTAAGAAATTGTATTAAAAAGATAAAATATAACTATTTTAATTTGATTATTAAATATTCGTATATATATTGCGTATATATTACATATGAATAAAATATAATTAAATATATGATGCGCTTTCCTGAACTAGAATTACATCCCAATGGTGCAGAATCTTTCTACAATGAGTACAAAGACAAACTGCCCGAAGATAAGCTACTTAAGGGCTTCTCCTTCGCACAGGCCTGCGATGACTTTCAGAAGCACTTTAACAAATATCTGATTTCGGAAAAAAATAGTATGTACAGTATGAATAATGTGATACGTAAATTTTTTTCCAACAATACTGATAACAAACAAAGTATGATGCTTTTTGCCATATTTATCAGAGAGCATTTGGAGATTACGAATCAGATGTTATTGGAGAAGGAGTATTATGAACTAATGGAGAAATTCAACAATACAAAAGAAAAATTAAACCATTTGGTTAACATGCTTTTGGCTGACAACCTAACGCATGAAGATGAAAAGGAAAGCGATAAAGATTAAGAGTTGATTTATTTGATTTAGATGTAACAGTGTTTTCAGTGCTTGTGATAAGTAAGGCCAGTAGTTAAATTACTACTGGCTTTCTTTTTTGTAAATGAGGCAGAGCCACTATTAAAGCATTGTTAATAATTGAGTGTTCTGCTTTATTGACCCATTTCTGGTTAATTTCTATTTCTATTCCAGCATAGAGCTGATCGTCATAAATGTTTCTTAAAGAAGTGGTTAGTCCGTCATCTGTGCCTTTATAGGGTTCATTAAGATCAATCTGCATACCTGGTAGTAGTATTGCTAACTTACTCTTAAGTTCAAGACTTATTTCGGTCTCAAATGATCTGGTAGGATCAAATAAAATCCCGATATCTGTAGGTCTGCTTTGTCCTTGCCAGTCGGGTGTAAAGGTGTGGATAGAATAGTGAATACATTTATCCTCACTACTTAGCGTACTATCTATTGTAGCTTTTATCTTTTGCCGGTAGGGTGTATAATACTGATCTATAAGTTTAATTTTTTCGCCATCTTCCAACGGAAGGCTGAAGCTTGAGAAGATATCCTTAGTATCTAATGAGCGGTTCATTTCTATGAGTAACCGGCTAATTCTACTATAAACTAAAGGAACATCTAACTTAGTACTCAGCAGCTGAGCGCTTAATAATGCACCAGGATCCCAGCCTCTATGAGTTTGCAATACACTTTTCTGATCTCTGAACAGATGGAGATACATAGGAGGCACAATATTTCCTCCGTGCTCACAACTTAGGACAATCCCACTATATGGCATGTTTGAAAAGTTTTATTATCATCAAGACAATCACATAATTCGCTATAAATAAGACTCAGATTTTCTCGGGAAAAAATATCTTCGCTAACTTCTAAGATCTTTGAAGCAAGAGAACCTCTTTGTAACAAAGGATCCAGTGTCTCCATCCAGGGGCGTAAGCTCTCCGGATTATCAGCTGCTGCAATTTTGTACAAATGTATCCATAGCTGCTGAGCAGATGCACTGTCACCCTCAAACTGATACAAGCTAAGGTAGCTGCTATCTTCTATCTGGGCATCCTGTGCTTCCACGATAACCTTAGCATAAATCTTATGTAAATCTTCCACAGTCCACGATTGCTGAGCTTCCAGGCTTGCCAACTTGCCTGAGCTCAACAGCTTGAGCACTTCAATAATGAGCGAAAGTACTGCCAGATCAGCTATCGGGCTTTCCTGTATATCAAGAATTCTGATTTCTATTGAACCCCGATCAAAGCGTGCAATAGCACCACGGGAGTTTAACCACATGGCTTCTAGTATACCTTCTTCATCATAAGGCCTGATGGCTTTTTCAATCGGCTGGTATATCATTTCAGAGTAGCTGGCTTCGCTAAAAGACTGCTCAGGTATCACCTTTCCGGTAATCTGGGGTATCTTGATCTGGTTCTGCTGATAATAATCTAAACGTTTATCCAGCCAACCTTCATACTTTTTTTCCAGAATTGGTGAGCTAGCTGTTAGGGCTGGCATAATTGGCATTAGTATACGAATAGCAGCATGCAATCTGGCAAACTCTTCATCTCCATGAAATGGCAGATTGAGGTGCGTGCTTTGTAAATTAGACCATCCATGACCACTACACCCAAAAATTCTATCGTAAGCCTCATAAATATCTTTATTGCCATAGGGCCAAAGCTGAGTTTCTTCCACAGGGTTCATCCAGGGGTGAGCGGCAGTAGGCATAAGTTTAGCATCAAACTGAGAAAGCAAAATATTGATCTGTACAACGTTAGATGCAAAATGCTGAGCTAATTCCTGCAGATCAGCTACAGGTTCGGTACATTTAAGCTCAATTACATGGCTAACCAGCTCATTAGACCAGGTGACACTACCGTTAACAAACTCATTTACATATTCGCCGGCAGCTACTTTTAATAGCTCATCGGCAATAGGTTTTACATCCAGTGTATTGCTATCAACAATCATATACTCCAGCTCTACACCATAAGCCTGAAATAAATGTAAAGGACTTTTGTCTTTCAAATCAGTATGATTTAACACGTTGTAAGAAGGTATCCATAATGTTGAGGTACAGCTGATCTTTCATAATTTTATCTTCTATACCACTATCAATGCTAGGGTTGTCATTTACCTCAATAACATAGTACTGACCATTGGCTTCTTTAATATCTACACCGTACAGGCTATCACCTATCAGCTTTGTGGCTTGCAGGGCTGTTTTAAGTAATTGCTCTGGAGCATCCTTCATAGCCAATGTTTCTGCCTTGCCATCTTTATCTTTTAGCTTAGACCAGTTTACAATCTGCCAGTGGTTTCTAGCCATAAAATATTTACAGACGTATAAAGGCTGGTTATTGATAATACCTATTCGCCAGTCAAAAGAAGTAGGCATAAACTCTTGAGCAATAAGTAATTCAGAATTTTGAAACAGGCTTTGCAACGCTGGCACCAATTCTGACTCATTATTAATTTTCATTACTCCCTTAGAAAAGCAGCTATCAGGTTGTTTCAGTACGAAAGGAAAGCCAAAAGTGTATAATTGCTCAACAGGTGTTTCTTTACGCACTATCATTGACTTAGGCGTAGGAATATTATTAGCCTGCAGAAGCTCATTTAAGTACACCTTGTTTGTGCATTTTAAAATAGATTCAGAGTCATCAATTACAACCAAACCTTCAGATTCAGCTTTTTTGGCAAAACGGAAGGTATGGTGATTAACATTGGTTGTTTCTCTAATAAATAACGCATCATATTGGATAAGCTTGCTGTAATCATTCCTGGTAAGAAGATCTATGCTAAAACCTGTTTTATCAGCTGCTTTTACAAATTTTTGAATAGCACGAGCATTAGATGGTGCACTAACCTCATCAGGGTTTACAAGGATAGCCAGGTCGTATTTTTTTCGTGAAATATTTTTACCAAATGTCTTTTTACCCAGGAAGTAGTTTTCCAGCGAACTTCTCAACAGCTCCTTCTCATTTTCAGGAATATCGGTATTACTTATAGGGTTAATAGACTGTAGCAACCATTTTTTATCCTTTTTTATAAATCTGGCTTTCAGCAATGGTGTCTGAAGAAGGTTAAATAAGAGATTTGATAATTTTAGGAAGCTATCCTGTTGAGTTCTTCCCATATAAATACGCATCTCTACCGTTTTAACGTCAATCGCTTTAAGAGTGTCCTGAATCAGTTCGTCAAAATCCAGGCTATCTTCTCTAATTAAAGAAGGATAGCGGAAATCCTGAATGTTTGCAATGCGTGGCATCACTTTATGCCCTCTGGCTTCTGCCAATAAGGACACATAATACCCCAGGCTCTGGTACTGGTATGAACGGCAAAAATTGAGAATCTTTATGTTTTTGGTTTTGATAAGCTGGGTATCAGAGAAGTACTCTCCAGGGGTAATTACCCGTACATCGTTGATCTGAAATTTCCAGTTGTTAGGGTTTTCTGTAATAATAAGTTTAGACATGCTAGATGTTTTTCGGCTTAATGATTAATAGGTTAGCATCATATGTCACTATGCCTAGCAGAATTGCATTAATCAGCCTGTCTATGGGCACCTGATAATGCTGTTCTGTCTCGGCTACAGGATTAGGGTTTAATGGGTCAGAGATATGTACCATGCGTTGTTCTTTGTCATAGCCTTTAATGAGTACAAAGTGGCCGCTGGGCTCTCCTTTTACATCGTGGTACTCATTAGTATCGGCGATTTCTCTCGCACACTGGTACAGGTAAGTCGCACTTAATCCACAAAGAATAGGAATCTGCTTTATCAGAAATTTTTTAATGAGTTTTGGAGTAAGCTCTTCATACTGAATATGTCCTCCTAACTCCAGAAAACTAAGGTATGCCTGAGTCGCCTCTTTAATTTTGATCTGCCTTTTGTGAGCTGCCTGTTGTTTTAATTTTTGACCTAGATTAACGCCTTCAACAAACCAGGTAGGGTCAAAAATGTGTAGATTGTAAGTATAGATACTCGCGTTATAACCTCTTCGCAAGGCATGAATTCCCAAATATACAGCTAACGTTCCGCCTGTTTTAAGTTGTTCAGTTTGCCGTATTACTTCGTCAATTTCTATATGATCCTGATAATAGTTATATAAAGCGTGCAAACATGTAGGCCCGCATGTTACATCATCGGGTTGTGGTTTTATATTTACTGTCAGGATAGCATTTACTTTGTCCATAGCTTTATAGCGTAAACAATTTTACTCTATGACGTCAGCATTGGAAAAAGTCACTATTAAAACAGAAAAAAATTATAAGCATATTTAATATAAGCCTATGCGTAAAGAAGAGCTAGTTAAGCTAAGTGATGAAGAATTGGCTTTAGGTCTTAAAAATGTAGGTGAGCAGTTCTACTTTGCAGAGTTAGCCAGACGGCATGAGAAATACATATTAAAAAAGTGCCGATCTTATGTTAAAAAGGATGATGCAAGTGAAGACCTGATGCAAGAGGTACTAATTAAGGTGTTCATGAGAATCAGTTCTTTTAGGAATGAAGCTAAGTTCTCAACATGGTTGTTTACAATTATTCATAGCACCTGTATAGATTATATCAGAAAGAATAAGAGGAATACACACGATATACTTACTGAAAAGCTAAGCGAAGAAGTAGGAGAGATGGTAGATACGGAAGAAGATATAACCGAGGAACTAAGTGAAAAAATATTAGAAGAATTGCTTAACCAGATGACTCCGGAAGAAAAGTTAATACTTATGCTTAAGTATAAGGAAAAACATTCTATAAAAGATATTGAGTTGTCTATGCACCTTTCTGAGAGTGCGGTTAAAATGAGATTGAAAAGAGCAAAAGAGAAAATCAATTTGCTTTATCTAAAACATCGCAATAAAGGGGGATTATAAGTATATAAATATATTCACCAATATACCCATTGTTTTTATTCATAGAGCATTTAAGTTATTGGTTATTAAATTACAATGCTGAATAATTATACTTAGAGATTGTTTTGATAATATTTAGATTTAAAATTTTTAAAGGCCATACGTCTACTTAGTAATATGTACTTTAATAATACATTATTGTATTTATTACTTAGTTATTTTGATTTACAAACTCAAGTATTTTAAGAAATTTTTTAAAATAAGTCCTTTGGCGTAAACTTGAGCAAACCTGCCTATAAAATCTTCATCTTTCTTTGTTCTACTTATAAGTGAGTATTTGATTTTTATATAATAAAATTAAGTTAAAGTATAATATAAATTTGTCCATAGTTGTATAATTTAAAACGTTATAACTATGGTGAAAGAACAAATGACCTTAAAGTATAAGGCTGCTTATTTAGAAATTACGCATGATGAGCAAAAAAACGTTGTTTTCTACAAATGGATTGGTAGAATCAGTGATGAGGATGCTCGTAAAGGTATGGATCAAATTCTTGATGTCATCAAGTCAACTCAATCTGTAGATTTGGTAGCTGACCTTACTGCTTTTACTGGAGGCTCAGTAGAAATCGCAAAGTGGGTGAATGAGCACTGGAGCGATATGCTTGTGGCGGCAGGGCTTAAAAATGTGGCTGTTAAACTTCCTGAAAGTGCTTTTGGAGGTTTCTCTAATACTGTTGCTCTGGGACCTAAATTCGTATCTCTTATCAATGTAGAAAAATTTGTTTCTAACGAAGACGTATACGCGTGGATTGAACAGAAACGAATAAATAATTAATTCCTCTTTTTAGCCCCTAGGTTTCCGATGGGGCTTTTTCTTGTCTTTAATCTTAATTTATGAATATACTTAGCAAAATAGATGTGCAATGCAGCACACTTAGCTATCGTGATATTGAAGAAGCCGTAGAGTGCATTGCCAAGACATTCAGTTTAGGTGAACCTATGACTTCTTTACTACAAATTACAGAAACTGAGTTCAGATATTTCGCACGCATATTTATAGAAAAAACAGCTCAAGAGGGTTTGTCTGTAGTAGCCAGAAATGCTGAAACCGGCCAATTCCTGGGTTGTATCATCTGTGAAGATTATGTCACAGATTTGCCGGAAGGTATAGGAATGATATCTCCTAATTTTGGACCTATTGTAGAGTTATTAGATACACTGGGAGCAAATTACAAAGCTGACAATAATGTAGCTAAAGGTGAGATTTATCATCTTTTCATGGGCGGTGTATACCCTCAATATGCAGGGCTCAACATTGCCAAAACACTAACAGAGCACCTAGAGAATATGGCACGTAATAAAGGCTACTCAAAAGCTATTGGAGAGGTTACTGGTCCTATATCTCAACATGTGTACATAGATAAATTGGGATACAGCCCAATGTATGATATTTCTTATAAGGATTTCACTTTTGAAGGTAATACAGTTTTTGAAGCTATTAACAGTTGCGAGAGCTGTATTCTTATTGTGAAAGATCTATAGCCCCCTTACAAGTCTTCATTTAAGTTACTGAATAATAGCTATACGTGGATAAAAGCATAAACAATAAGCTTCAACTCTCTGAAAAAGAGATGAAAGCATTGGGTTATCAGGTAGTAGATTTAATTGTAAAGCATATTCATAATTTACCCAATAGCTCTGTTGGAAAAGAAGAAAGTGCAGCTAAACTAGGTCAAAGTATTGATTCCAGTTTGCCCATAGATGGTGAGGATCCCAAAAAGGTGTTATCTCAGGTTGTGGAGCAGGTATTATCCAATATTGTTCATCTTGATCATCCTAGGCAGTTTGCCTGGGTGCCAGGGCCAAACAATTATGTGAGTGTTCTGGCTGACTTTATAGCTTCAGGCTATAATGTTTTTTCTGGTCTTTGGGTAGCAGGTTCAGGAGCAGCACAAATTGAAATCACTACCATAAACTGGTTAATAGAAATTCTGGGAATGACTTCCCAAGCCGGGGGGCTGTTTGTTAGTGGGGGATCCGCAGCCAACTTAACAGGTCTGACAATTGCCAGAGACCAGGTTTCTTCTAAAAATTTAAAAAAAGCAGTAATTTATTTTACGGAGCAAACACATTCTTCTAATGAGAAAGCTTTACATGTATTAAATATAGAAAGCACTCAAATTAGAAAAGTGGCTTGTAATGCAGTATTTGAGATGGATGTAACTGACCTGATAACGCAGATTGAAATAGATCAGCGTAATGGTTTAATACCATTTTGCGTTATTGCTAATGCAGGTACTACCAATACGGGTGCTATAGACCCTATGGTTGAGATACGAGAGGTGTGTAATCAGTATAATCTTTGGATGCATGTAGATGGAGCTTATGGTGCTGCGGCAGTATTATCTCAGGAAGGAAAGCTGGCACTTAATGGAATATCTCTGGCAGATTCTATTACGCTTGACCCACACAAATGGCTTTTTCAACCTTATGAAATGGGATGTTTATTAGTTAAAGATAAAAGGTATTTAAGTATTACCTTCACTAAAGAAGCCTCTTACCTGCAGGATGCTCAGAACGATGAGAAAACTGAGTTGAATTTTTCCAATAAAGGTATCCAATTGACTAGAAATTTTAGAGCTTTAAAGTTATGGATGTCACTCAAAGTGTTTGGCCTGGGGGCTTTCTCAGAAGCAATTGCACATAGTTTTTCTTTGGTGTCTTTAGCAGAGAAATTATTGTCTGAATTACCAAACTGGTTGATTGTAACCAGACCTAGTTTAGGCATTTTAACGTTCAGATTTCAGCCGCAGGAGTGTAGTGTTGAAGAAGCCGATAAATTAAATATGGCAATCGTATCTGAGCTGATGAAAAGTACCTACGCCATGCTGTCATCAACTCGTCTACAAGGGCTTTTTGTATTAAGAATGTGTATAATCAATCCGCGAACCACAATTTCAGATGTTGAAAATACTATTCATACAATGAATGATATTGCTATTGAACTTGAAAAGCGAGAAGAAATTAGCTATTAATATAATTGGACTTTAATACTATTGATTATTGAGGAAAAACACCCCAATAATACTGTAACCATCAATAAATATAATTACTAGCCTTACTATTCCATTAGTTCTTCGGAAAAATAAAGCTGTGAGCCTTCCTCCCAACTTCCTCCAGAGGCTAGACTTAACCCAATCATACTTTGATATAACTGCCCAATTACACCAACGGCATCCAACTGGTTTAGTAAGGCTGTACGTTCTGCATCTACTACTTCCAGATAGGATACTAAACCAGCCTCATAGCGTTGTCTTGCCAGGTCCAGAGTTCTAGTAGCTGCTGCTACTGTTTGTGCTTGTCTCTGGTACTGGTTATTGAGATAATAGATATTGGCAAGTTCATTTTCTACTTCTTCAAATGCTGACAAAACAGACTGTTTATATAGATGAGCGACCTGCTCATATCTTGCGTAGGCAGCATCTACCAAAGCCTGATTTCTTCCATAGTTAAAAATCGGTTGCATGAGACTACCCCCAACAGTCCATGCAAAACTCTGAGGAGTCAGAATATTTTCAAAAGATCTTCCCTGATAACCTGCTTGTGCTGTCAAGCTGATGCTGGGGTAAAGATTCGCTCTTGCAGCTCCAATGCGAGCATTTTCTGCTTCCATTGTTTTAAGAGCTATCCAGACATCCGGACGTTTTGTCAATACTTCCGAAGGTATTTTTGCAGGAATTACAGGAGGTAAAGAGTCAAGAGGGTTTTCGGGAATAGAATAGGTAGAAGGTTCTTTGCCTATTAAAACGGCCAGAGAGTTTTCCAGACGAGCACGCTGATTTATGAAATTCCACCTCTGCGATTGAGCAGTACGCAGCTGAGTCTCAGCTCTTGCTGGGTCTAATGCATCTGATGCACCAGCCTCATAATTTAGCCTGGCTATTTGCAAAGATCGTTCTCTAAGCCTGATTGTAGAGTCGTACAAAGCAATTTGAGCATCAAGTTGCCGAATATTAATGTATTCAGAGGCTGCTCTGGCTCGTAATACCGAAAGCAAATTATAATATTCCAATAAGGTAATTTCAGATTCAATAACTGAAGCTTTATAATTATTTCTCAGCTGTCCCCATAAGTCTATCTGATAGCTTGCCAGGCCTAACAGGGAGTAGTTACTAAATTTATTGGATTGGAATCTTTGTACAGCATTTTCTGATACTACCGTTCTTGATGTGTTAATTTCTGTCTGGACTTCTGGAAGTAATGCAGAACGGTCTACTCTTGTAATGGCGCTAGCTTGCTCAAAGCTATTAATTGCAGCTTTAAGATTGTTATTATTTAATGATACCTCATTAATAATATTATCTAATGTAGAGTCCTGAAAATACTTCCACCAAGCAGTATCCAGCGGGACTGCTGACAACGAGTCAGCAAAGGCTTTATATTTAAAGTTATCATACTCGCTAAGATCTGGTTCTTGAAAAACCGGGGCAAGGTTACATGAATAGATTCCACCGACCAATAAGATCAGTAATAAGAACTGCAAAATTCTATTTGAGAAATTCAACTTAGAGCAGGATTTAATTTTTCTTGGTTTAAAGATTTTTCCAATTCGTTTGCCACTGCATTAGGACTACTGGTTCCTTTTGCAATAAGCTTGTACATCGCTGGTACGGTATAAATTGTAAAGATGGAAGATACCAATACTCCAAAAGAGACAGCAATACCAATTACCAATCTAGTTTCACTCCCTGCACCAAAAGAAATGATCAGGGGGAGTGAGCCCATAATTGTGGTTAGTCCTGTCATCAGAATTGGGCGCAGTCGCATAACCGATGCATCAATAATGGCGCTTTCAAAATCCTGTCCTCTATCTCTTAGTTGATTTATAAATTCAACAATCAGAATTCCGTTTTTGGTTGCCAAGCCTACCAGCATAATCATCCCAATCTGGCTGTATATGTTCACAGACTGTCCAAACAGCCATAGACCTAGCAGCGCGCCTAACAATGCAAAAGGAACAGTCAGAATCAGCACAAAGGGGTGAATAAAACTCTCAAACTGAGCTGCCAAAACCAAGTACACCACAATTAAAGATAGCAGGAAAATAAAGATGACAGACTCCCCGGAATCTTTATAATCTAAAGATTCTCCCTTGTAGCCAATATTAACTTCCTCTGGTAGTTTTTCTGCAACAACTGCATCCAGATAGTCCAATGCCTGACCTAAAGTATAACCGTTAGCCAGATTAGCTTCTATGGTTATTGCCCGCATACGATTATAGCGATTCAAGCTTCCAGAGTCTGCGAATTCCTCTAGCGTTACCAGATTAGATAATGGTATCAATTCACCCAAACGTTCAGAACGAACAAATATGTTCTTTAGGTCGTACAACATTCTTTTCTGATCAAAATCAGACTCTACAATTACGTCATACTCTTCTCCATCTTTAATGAAAGTTGTAACTAATCTTGAACCTAAAAGGGTTTCAAGCGTACGCCCAATATTGATAATGGATACTCCTAACTCAGCCGCCCTGGGTTTGTCTATGTTTACTTTTAGTTGAGGTTTGGTTTCCTTATAATCATAATCAATATCTGTAAGACCGGGATAACTGCTAATCTCGTTAAGCAACTGGTCTCTCCATGCAGCAATTTCTTCGTATGTATCGCCACTTAGCACATATTGTACAGGTTTACCTGAACCGCTACTCAAACCCTGGCGCATGATGACTGAGATTTGTAGCCCGGTAAGGTCAGATAGTCTTTCACGAACTTCATCCATAATTTCCCAGGCAGATCTTCTTTCCGAAAAGTCTGAAAGTACGATGATAGCTCGTCCATCATTAAAGGATTGTACAGTGCTTCCAAAGCTTTGTGGGGTTCTCACCAGAATGGTTCCTGCTTCCCCGGTCTCATCATGAAGGTACATTAGCCTCTTTTCTATTTCATCCATGTAAGACTTAGTATATGCATAGGTAGAGCCTTCAGGGGCAAGTCCTCCCAGGAAAAATACCCCGCGATCTTCTTTAGGAGTAAATTCCTGCGGTACAATAAGAAAAAGGCCTACTGAACCTGCCATAAAAAGCACAATAATTATTACGCTTATGATTGGTTTGGTAATAAAACGTTCTAAAGTACGGCGGTAAATTTTTTGCAGAAACTGTACAGCACGGTCTACGCCTTTTGTCAGAAAATTCCCTCTGTTTTTGTTGTACTTCAGCATTTTAGAACACAGCATAGGAGATAAAGAAAGTGCTACCAAAGTGGAGAAAAAGACAGCAGCAGCCATAGCGATGGCAAACTCAGTAAATAACTTACCTATATCTCCAGCTAAAAAGGTGATAGGTATAAACACAGCTAATAATACCAGGGAAGTAGCAATTACCGCAAAGCCAACTTCTCTGGCACCCTGATAAGCTGCTACCAGAGGCTTAGCTCCATTTTCCAGTCTGGAGTATATATTTTCCAGAACTACGATTGCGTCATCTACCACGAGCCCAATGGCAAGTACAAGCGCTAGTAAAGTGAGCAAGTTAAGGGAATAACCAAACATCAAAAGCACAATACAAGTACCCACTAATGATACTGGAACAGTAACTGCCGGAATAATTGTGGCTCTGATGTCACCTAGAAATACGTAAATCACGAAAACTACCAAAATGATAGCAATCCCCAGGGTTTTATATACTTCAGAAATGGCTTCTGCGATAAATAATGATCGGTCATAGCTATTACTGAGTGACATATGACCAGGTAGGGTAGGCTTAATTTTCTCAGCTTCCTCCTTTACTGCTCGGGCTATGTCCAGTGTATTAGATTTAGATTGTTTAATAATTCCCAGGCCTATTCTTTTTATACCGTTACCAGTATAGCTCATTCTGTGCTCTTCAGGTCCTAACTGCACGCGGGCCACCTCTTCTAAAAGGATGTGGTGACCGTTAGCATCTCTTTTGATAATAAGCTTGTTGAAATCTTCTACTTGCTGAAATTCCCGATTCAGGCGAACAGTAAACTGCCGGTCCAAAGACTCCAGCGAACCAGCAGGAAGCTCAACATTTTCACTCCGAAGAGCGTCTTCAATATCTGTGACTGTGAGCTGTCGTGCAGCCAAAGCTTCTCGGTTAATCCAGATACGCATTGCATAGCGAGAACCTCCAGAGATACGCACTCTGGCCACGCCTGGAAGTACAGAAAAGCGATCTACCAGATAGCGGTCTGCGTAGTCTGTAAGCTCAAGCATACCCATTTCGGTACTGGTAAGGTTGAGATACAATACAGCATCAGAGCCTGCATCTACTTTGTTAATTTCCGGTGGGTCAGCCTCTTCGGGTAGATTATCCAGTAAATTAGATACTGCTTCTCTTACGTCATTGGCAGCGGCATCTATATCACGGCTCAGGTCAAACTCTATGGTCACTTCAGAGCGACCATCTATACTACTGGAATTGATTAGCTTAATGGCTTCCACTTCGCTTACCCTTTGTTCTATCAGCTGAGTAATGCGGGTTTCTACCACAGCAGCAGATGCTCCTAAGTAGTTAGTTTCTACAGACACTATTGGCGGTTCAATATCAGGATATTCTCTTACTACCAGACGGGTATAGCATACCAGTCCGAAAGCCAAAATGAGTAAGCTTAATACAGCAGCGAAAACCGGTCTTTTTACAGATATATCAGATAGCTTCATAGATTAAAGTCATGCTTCTTATAAATACACTTACTCAGAGAGTTCTATATCTTCCATAGATGGGGCTGGTGGTTCAAACATACCATCTATTTCCACACTGGTTCCATCATTAAGATCCTGAAGCCCAGAGGTTGCTACGGAGTCTCCAAGAGATAATCCTGAAAGCACTTCTACGTATCCTGGCTTTCTTCTGCCTAAAGAGATTTCTGTTCGCTGTACTACGTCTTTACTAACCTTAAAGGCAAACTTTTTCTCACCTGTTTGAATGACAGATCTTTCAGGAATGGATGGGGAAGTCCCTTTATCTAGTGCCAGTTCTACGTACAATAGCATGCCAGGCTTAAGTAATTGTCTTTCGTTAGGAATTTCTGCTCTAATTCTGATAGCACGGGAGCTAGGGTCTACACGGGTGTCTACCTGAGTTACTTTTCCTTTAAAAATTTGGTCTGGGTAAGCCTGAGACACAGCCTGTACCGGTAGGTTAGACCTTACCTGTCCTAAGTAAATCTCAGGTACGGTAAAATCTACTCGCATCGTACTAAGGTCATCAATAGTAGTGATAATATTTTGTGGAGAGACTAATGAGCCTACACTAATATTTCGCAGACCTAATACACCATCAAAAGGGGCTCTGATGATTCTGTCTGAAACCTGCGCCTGAAACTGAAGAATCTGTTGTTCAGCTAATTGCTTCTGGGTGTTTCTGGCATCCAGAGCAGAAACGGCAGCGGCTCCATTCTTGACAAGCCCGCTTAGCCTTTCTATTTCTCTTTCCTGTTCTTTAAGGTTTGCTTTGGCAGCAGTAAGTTGCGCGCTTTCTTCAGCATATCTTAAGACCACAATCACATCACCTTTTTTTACATGCTGGCCATCTCTAAAGTTAATTTTTTCAACCACTTCAGTTACATTTGATGTGATCTCAGCAGATTCATATGCAAAAGTAGACCCTACAGCTTCTACAAAATCGGCAAATTCAGTTTCTGTAACTTCTGCAATTTTTATAGGTAGTGCTTTTTTATTATCTGCCCTATCTACCTCAGTATTTTGCTCATCGCTAATAGAAGGGTAAAACAGAAATACTAAAATTCCGACGATGATAATACCACCTCCGGTAAACAGCCATTTTTTCATGATATACAGTTAATGCAAGTGTCAGGGAATATGATGTGTATATAAAAGTAAAGCCTTAGCATAAGAAAAAGCGAGCAATAACTTATTTAGCAAAACCTAGATTTATAAAGTAAGGCGAGCCGTATCTATAATTTCTCAAATATGAATTTACATAAGCTATAAACTTAATAGTTATCCTCTAAAAATCCGCCCTTTGCCGCCTCAAAAGCTCAAAGATATGTAGTTTATCAGCGAGTAATTTATTCTATAATCATTAATTTTTAAACACTTTTAACGATAGCTTGATGGAAATAATGCATTAAGTTAATACCAGTTTATATGTAGAATTAAGAATTTGATAACTTGTATAAAATTATTAGACCATACTTTAACAAAACCATGATTAAGTCTATAAGTTTTTTTAATTGTAATATAAAACTTCGGTAGACTAATTTTTTTGCCATGCTGTATTAACAAGGAGCTGTTCCCATGATAAATACTGAGTTTAAACAGTTTTTCACTATTAATATTTGTGTTTTTTACTAAACGCTTGGTTTAAATTTTTTGCCTTTGTCTTTTCAACATAAAATCAATCAGCTTTAAACCTCTAGTGTTATTAGATAAGTCTTATTTGTCTTTAAGGATACTATTAAGAAATTATTAAGCCTTCGCTCACCTCTCCTTTTGCAGCACTTGATCTTTTATTTTGTAGGCAAAAATTGAGGATATGCTGTTCCGAGGAATTATCACTGCTATGCTTTTAATTTTTTTGGTCAAAACCGAATTGGCTCAGGCTACTGAAGCTAATGTACCAGAAAAACTATTGAATAATGCGAAAGAGGAGCTTTTACATGACCCTAAAAGTGCCTTTGAACTTGCTCGGAAAGCCTATGATATAGCTCAGGAAGGCAACAATATAATTGTACAGGCCCAGTCTTCTTTGCTTTTAGGAAAGTTGTTTTTTGCACAGGCAGCATACAATCAGGCATTGTCACATTTTTTGAAAGCTCTCCAATTATTAGAAGATGAGCCTTCAACACAACTCATGGCAGAAACACATAATGCTTTAGGAAATTTATACTACTACCTAAAAAGAGAAGATAAAGTATTGTCAAGCCATAATATGGCCCTGAATTTATACCGTCATTCACAGGATTCTCTGGGCATGGCTGAAACATTTGGCTATATAGGTCACTACCACGAAAAACAGAAGCGGTACAAGGCTGCACTACAGTTTCAGCATAAAGCTCTCTCCTTGTTAAGAAACTCACGCTCAACTGCTATGGAAAGCAGTATTCTTTCACATTTGGGGAGTATTCATGAAGATCTGCAAGACTACCCTCAGGCAAAACATTATTTTGAGCGAAGTCTCGCCCTGAACGATTCGGCAAGACAAACTAGAGAAAGAATTAGTATCCTGAATAATTTGGGTGATGTAGCATATAAGAGTAATGATTTCCAAACAGCAGAGTATTTTAGTAAACGAGCATTAAGCCTTGCCAGAAGGGTAGATGATCTTTATCAGGCTAGGAGCGCACTGAGAGATTTAAGCCAACTTTACGCAAGCCTTGGTAAGCATGAAAAAGCTTTCCAGTACTTAGATAGTTCGGTGCTGTACTACAAGCAGATATATAGCGAAGAAGGCTTGAAACAGGTAGCACGGCTGGAAACATTTTTTGAAGCGGATAAAAAGGAAAAAGAAATTAGGCTTTTATAAAAAGACCGTCGTATTAATCAATTGATTATCTGCTTAGTAGTAGCTGGGCTAATAAGTGCTATAATTATCGCTGTACTTCAGCTAAAAAGGCAAAAAGCTAAAACTGATCAAAGACAGGAGCTTTTTGAAGCACAGGAGAAACTGATGAAAGCGCAGTTAGAAAACAAAAGACTAAGTGAATTACAGTTACGTGAACAACTGGAAAAGAAAATAAGAGCCGCTCTTTGTCCAGCTTTTCCTTGCACCTGATGGAAAAGAACCAGTTGCTGCAACAGCTCAAATCCGAGCTCAATCTTATTAGCAAAACAGATGCTTCTAACCCCAAACGACAAATCAGAAACCTTAGCCGTAATATAGATTTTAACTTGTCTCATGAGCAGGACTGGGAGAAGTTTCGCCAGGTGTTTGAAGAAGTACATTCATCATTCTTTCGTAAACTGAGCCAACGCAATCCTAAACTTACCCATGCGGAATTTAAGCTGGCAGGGGTGCATGAAACTTTTCCTTTCGCGTGATTTATCCTGAGGACAAAACTTCATATGTTGAGAGAGGCCAACCTTTTTCAGCTATGAAAACTTCAGATGAACTTACTCAGAAAATTGCTCAAGAATTAAAAGCCTGGCAAAAGTCACAAGAAAACCAACCAAGTGGTTACGCATATGAGAAAAGCTTTACCGAATTATGGCAAAAACTAGGTAAAGAAGTGTTTCAGGCATCTATAGGAGATAATAAATATGCTAAGAACAGTAAAAAAAAATAAAGAGTCAGTGGGGCGAAGTCATTGTAGACAAATCTCACCCTTTGGCTGAGTGCCCTAACGGTTTTCGTATTTCCAGTCATTTACAAGAAATCATTGCTTATTTGGGCAGTGACTATGTTTTTGAGGAAGGTAGTGAGCTACTAAAGAAGCTACTAGACGTAGATTTGTCAGCTAAACAAATACAGAAAGTGAGTGAGCATATGGGCTCCAAACTAGAGGAAGAGGCGGTTGTGGAGCAAACCGAGAAGGATAAGACAACTCAATTAGAAGCTTCTCAGCAAGTCTATACCTATGTGCAGATGGACGGTTCTATGTTATTAACACGTGAAGAAAAATGGAAAGAAATAAAGCTAGGACGCCTATTCCAAATTCCTATTAAACAAGCTTATATCAAGAAGTACCCCAAAATTCAACATTCAGAATATGTAGCTTATTTTGGAGATGCTGCCACTTTTCTTAAACGGTTAAACTGTCGTATCCCAGAGGTCATGTGTCCTATATTTATTGCGGATGGGGCACAATGGATCTGGGACTGGGTGGAGAAGAATTACCCTAATTCCTTACAAATATTAGACTTTTACCATGCACTGCAGTATGCCTGGGACTTTGTCAAACTAGCTATTACAGATGTGAATGGCCAGAAGAGTTGGATAGAAGCAATAAAAAATATTCTACTTGATAACCGGATTGACTATTTGTTGAGGCATTTTGAAATGCTCAAAAGTAAAATAAAAGACGAGGCTCTATTGATGCTGCAGCGTTTAATCCGTTACTACGGACGAAATCAGCATCGGATGTACTATGGCTTTTACAGAGAGAGAAAACTACTTATAGGCAGTGGAGCTATTGAGTCTGCTCATCGTGAAGTGATCCAGCATAGGCTGAAAAGATCTGGGCAAAGATGGTCTAAAACAGGGGCCCAGCAGATTGCTCAACTTCGCGTAGCAAAAAAAAGTAATCAGTGGCAGAAGGTTATAAACATTGCTCAGTATGGCAAAACTGCCGCTTGAGGAAAAGTTTCATGCACCCAATGGCTAAATCAGTTTAGATGATATTTCAGGACTCGCACTAGGTCGTTCATACTCTATATGCTTGATACATCAATTCTTAAAGACACTTTAAAGGCAGTAAGTTATTAATTCAGTTTGGTCTTGTCCGGCTAGGTGTCCGCAGGTTGGCAGTAAGATTGGTAAAGTTTAAGGTCTACGGGGAATAAGATTTTTTCAAGATAACGTTTTTGGCTCACAGCGGGGTGAGTTCGGTTGTATTTTTGCCAATGCTTCTTCAATGGCCCACTTCTCTTGTGAGCCTGCTGTGGAGTTAGATAATCCAGACTGAGGTGCGGCCGTTGATGATTATATATCTGAATGCTCTTAGCTACGTGTTTGAGAGCGGCTGAAAAAGAAAGATAGTTTCCCCTTACCAATTCATCTTTGAGGATACCATTCACCCGCTCGGCTAGCCCATTTTCGTAGGAGCCATGCGTCATGGAGATAGTAATTTTGTTTCTCTTTAGAAGCCGCGTATAGGCATGACAACAATATTGTAATCCCCGATCCGAGTGGTGAGTTAACGAATGGGTAGTAGAATCAGGTAGCTGCTTCAAGGCCATTTTCAGAGCGTCTAAGGGTCCGATGGCGTGCATCGTAGGTTGCAAAGACCAACCTATGATTTTGCGGGAGTATGCATCTGTAATCAAACTGAGATAATTAAACCTACTACCGGTTCTCAGATAAGTCATATCCGAAACCCAGAGTTGATGAGGCTGTTTAGGTTGGATATCCGCAGCTAAATTTGGATACTTAAATAAATAGTGGTGAGATTCAGTAGTAAAAGCTTTCCGCTTTCTCTTTACTGCAAGCATACTGTGAGTACGCAATAGGCTAAACAGTTTATCACGGCCCATATTAATGTGATGCTGGCTAAAGAAAGGAGTAAGTAGGTAGTAGAGTTTTCGAACACCTATGTTGGGCATATCTTTCCGAATCCGGCTTACTTCCCTTAAAACCAGATGATCTCTAGCACAATCGTGTTTTTGCCGTTGAGCTGCTTTATAATAAGCAGAACGCGTAATCCCAGCCAGGCGGCAGAGTAAACTAATAGAAGCAAAAGGTGCTCGTCGGTTTACTTTGGTGATGGCTGAGAACCGGGCTTTTTTCGCACTGGAATCCTATATTCATCTTCAGCAATATTAATCATCGTATCCAACAACTCATTTTTGAGTTCAGCTTCACGCAGGGCTTTTTGAGTATCCTTCAGCTTTTTTTCAAGCTGTTTGATACGGTCCTGTTCAGAAGCATCCTTTTTAGATTTCATGGTAGGAAGAATATAGGGTTCGACATAGTTTTGCTTATACCAGCGGATCCACCGCCTTACAAAGATACGGGAAACGTGATACTTGTGGGCAGCCTCCTGTTCGGTCAATAAGTTGATGATGACCTCTTGAGCGACGATTCGTCTAAAACAAGAGCGATAATGTTTCTTTTTGGAGTTTTTCATAAGGGGTTGATTTTAAGTGTTTCTTACAACCCCTGTGGACACTTTTTAGGACGTGAGTATATGTTATATAAATAATATTATGTTAAATAAAAATTTCTTTCTTTTAAGAAAAAATAATATGTTGCACAAAATTTTAGAGAACATGCTGGACAGAATTGAAGATGCTATTGAAAGCATCAAAAATGGAGAAATAATTATAGTTGTAGATGATGAAGGTCGCGAAAATGAAGGTGACTTTATTTGTGCTGCCGAACATGTCACTCCTGAAATTATCAATTTTATGGCTACGCATGGTAGGGGACTTATCTGTGCCTCTCTAACCGAAGATCGCTGCGAAGAGCTAGGGCTTGAATTGATGGTTGGTAAAAATACTTCTTATTTTGATACTCCTTTCACTGTATCGGTTGACCTGATCAGTGAAGATACATCTACCGGAATTTCTGCAGCAGATCGTGCTAAAACTATACTAGCGCTATCAAATCCTAACACTAAGCCAGAACAGCTGGGTAAGCCCGGACATATCTTTCCTTTAAAAGCTAAAAAGGGGGGAGTACTCAGACGTACCGGTCATACGGAAGCAGCAGTAGATTTTCCAAGGCTAGCCGGTCTTAATGCCGCTGGTGTACTGGTAGAAATTATGAATGAGGATGGTACCATGGCTCGTTTACCGGATCTCAGAAAGGTCGCAGACCGCTTCAACTTAAAGTTGGTTTCCATCAAAGACCTCATCGAGTATCGTCTGCATAACGAAAGTCTCATTCATGAAGAACTGGTAAGTGCGGTTCATACTTCTCATGGAGAGTTTGACTTACATGTGTTTAAGCAGATGAATACAGATGATATGCATCTAGCTTTAGTAAAAGGGGAGTGGAATGAAGATGAAGCTGTACTTGTACGTGTTCATTCTGCGAATGTGTTTGAAGACATTTTTGGTGCAGACTCAAAACACAGTACCATACCCAAAGTACTGGATAAAATTAATCAGGCCGGTAAGGGGATACTGCTATACATGAATCAGGAGAGCATGGGTGTTAGTTTCTTAAATAAACTTAGATCATACACGCAGACAGAAGAAAGAAAAGATGGTAAAATGGATGAGCGTGATTTTGGTGTAGGCGCGCAGATTTTAAGACATCTGAACGCGAAAAACTTGTTGCTACTAACAAATCACCCCAAAAAGCGCATTGGGCTACCGGGCTATGGCTTAAAAATCGTGGATAACGTGCCCATAGAAGACTAAGCGATATACTTTTCTTTCGTCTTTTGTGTTAATATATTAGATCGAAAGAATTAGGACGAAATATGAAACACTACATTTCCATATTAGCATTTTTTCTTGGTATAGTTTTTCAGGCAGAGGCTCAGTACTTTCCTTCTGAAGTATGGCACGAAGGTAAACTGACGTTGATGTCAGGGGAAGAACTAGGGGGTAAAATTAAATATAATTTTGAGGCGGATCTGGTTCAAATCAACCTGAACAATACTATTCAAACTTATAGTGCTCGTAAAATACTTTTCTTTGAAATTTATGATGAAGAAGTGGAGCGTTACAGGCAGTTCTATGCATTACCCTTTAATGTACGGCCTAATTATAGAGTGCCTATGCTGTTTGAAGTACTTTATGAAAATACCATGACACTACTCTCACGTGAGTCTGTGGTACAGGAAACGGTACCCCAATACGGTTACTACAGCTATTATGGTAATCGTTATGCTACCAGGTATCGCCTGGCTTTTGATTATTACTTCCTTAATCAGGAAGGAGAAATTATACCATACTCACAAAAAAAAGACGATCTCTATAATATTCTTTCTCAGGATAAAGACAGCCTTGAGAAATACGTAAAAGAAAATCGTCTTAAATACGATCGTCATCGCGATCTGGTACGTATTACTGCATATTACAATTCTTTACTTAATTCATAAGCGATTTAAATGAGTAAACCTCTAATCCTGGTTTCTAATGATGATGGCATCACCTCTCAGGGTATTAAAGTGCTGGTAAACGAAATGAAGAAACTTGGTGAAGTAATCGTAGTAGCTCCGGACAGTCCCCAGTCTGGTATGGGGCATGCTATCACCATTGGAAACACTTTAAGATTAACGGAAACTGACATATTTGAAGGTGTAAAAGCATACAAATGCTCAGGAACTCCTGCTGATTGTGTTAAACTGGCAAAGTTTCATGTGCTTAAAGATCGTAGACCCGACCTGGTAGTCAGCGGCATCAACCATGGAAGTAACACTTCTATCAGCGTGCTATATTCCGGCACTATGTCTGCTGCAGTAGAAGGCGCTATAGAAGGTTTGCCATCTATTGGCTTTTCACTATGTGACTACGCCGCTGATGCTGATTTTTCACATACGTGTGAGCCGGTACAAAAAATAGCTAAGCAAGTGTTAGAAAAGGGTATGCCTAAAGGGATTGCCCTAAATGTGAACATTCCTCCGAAGCAAAACGACAATTTAAAAGGTATTAAAGTTTGTCGTCAGGCACATGCCAAATGGCAAGAAGAGTTTGATCAGCGGTTTGACCCTAATGGTCGGAGATATTTCTGGCTGGCCGGCAATTTTGTCAATTTTGACAAAGGGGAGGATAATGACGAATGGGCTATTGCAAATAACTATGTGTCGGTAGTTCCCTGTCAATATGATCTGACGGCTCATCATGCTATCAGTGCATTAAATGAATGGGACTTATAAATTCTATTGTATTATGGATTTGAGCGTAGCTGAGCTACGCTTTTTTTTGCTAGAAGTTAAAAAGGTCTATTGCTAAATTATATAGTATACTAATTGTGCGTTTTAACTTTAGTATTTGAGTTTAGTGATATTTTTTAAATTGCTGTATTTCAGTGTTTTGTGCCATTAGTACTATCAATAGCTTCAATTAGTTTTTTTGCTTCGGAATTCCAATATATATGCTGTGAGAATCCATTTGGGTAAAAATTAGTATTCTTTATAGCGCTTAAAACTTCTTGAATATTAAAATTACTAAAATCAACTGGTATGGAACATTGCCAGTCCTGGCAGTAAGTAGTCCAGAGAGGATTATCCTGTAGGATAAAAGGTTTCCTAAAAGCCATATACTCATATATTCTGGTAGGGAAGCAATCTTTAATACTGTCCACAAGTCTATGGGCTATTATTCCAAAATCCGCTAATTCAACTGCTTTTAGTAGTATTAAGTGCGAAATTGGAGAAGTGTCTATATAGCAGTAAACATGAGAGTTTTGCTGTTCGTACTGTCGTAGGTATTGATATAGATCTACCTCTGTAACATGCCCAACAACAATTAGCAAAAGCTTGGGAATACACATACTCAATTCTTTAGCAAATGCTAAAGTCTCATATATACCGTAATTTTTGCTAATAGTGCCGTTTAGTATAAATACTAACTCTGATTTTTCAGCTATGTTTATGAGAGTAGATGGCAGAGTAATGTGTTGTAAATCAACAACTTTATACTTATTCAGTATAAACTCAACAGGCTTATCTAAAAAACTAAGTTCTTTAGCATACGTAAGTTCTGCTAAAATATTTAGGTCAATATATCTTTGTGATAGATGTTCTATACCTCTTATTATGTACCCAACCATCTTGGTCAGATAGCTTTTGTTTCTATTTGATAAAAAGTTAAGAGCATAGTTCTCCTGTATATCATAGACTATGCGAACATTGGAATGGATAATTTTATAAAAAATTGTGAAGGGCAAAAGCTCAAAGGTGGTAACAATGATTAGTTTTGGCTTAATCCTCATCAGATAGACAAAGTAAGTCAGAGAGGCTAGCCATCTTTTGGTACTGGTACTATTAAAATTAAAAATAGAGTAAAAACGTATTTTGTTATCTTGAGGGGGATTTTTTGAAGTAAAACCTATGATATTAACTTCATATCTATTTGTTTGGCGCAGTGTAAGCCCAAACTTTTCGTACATTCTGGTATCGTCTATCGGTTTAAGAATGGAAGCGATTACAGTTTTAACTTTATCACCCATATAATTAACAAGTATAAATCTGCATGGAACTCAAGAATCTGATTGAAAAAGCATGGGACAATCGTCAGTTGCTTAAAGACAAAGATGTAAAAATTGCAATTAAATCAATTATAGATGAGCTGGATAGCGGCACTAAACGCGTAGCTGAAAATATAGATGGAGAGTGGGTAGTTCATGAGTGGATAAAAAAAGCCGTAATTTTGTATTTCCCTATCCAGAAAATGCAACTCTTAGAGCTTGGTCCATTTGAGTTTCATGATAAGATGAAGCTAAAAACTGGCTATGATAAAATAGGAGTGAGAGTGGTACCCCACGCCGTAGCCAGATATGGAGCTTACTTAAGCAAAGGTGTAGTAATGATGCCTTCATATGTTAACATAGGTGCTTTCGTAGATGAAGGAACTATGGTAGATACCTGGGCCACTGTAGGAAGCTGTGCACAAATCGGTAAAAATGTACATCTGAGTGGTGGTGTTGGTATTGGTGGGGTTTTAGAACCACTACAAGCCAAACCCGTTATTGTAGAAGATAATGCTTTTATAGGATCTCGTTGTATACTGGTAGAAGGCGTGCACGTTGAAAAGGAAGCAGTGCTTGGGGCTAATGTTACCCTTACTGCCAGCTCAAAAATTATAGATGTTACTGGAGATGAGCCAGTAATATACAAAGGTAGAGTGCCCTCTCGTTCAGTAGTTATCCCAGGTTCATATACTAAAAAGTTTCCAGCCGGTGAATATCAGGTGCCCTGTGCGCTGATAATTGGAAAAAGAAAAGAAAGTACTGACCTCAAAACATCTCTAAACGACGCTCTTCGCGAAAATAATGTTGCCGTTTAGGTGCTGGCATTGGTTTTGTCTGATATGCAGTTAAAACAGTACGATATACTGAAAAAATCTGTATTTCAAACCTAAATACCAACCTAAGTGTTAACTTTACGGTTTCGTAAAAAAAACGACAATATTATGATGCAAGGAAAATGGATACTAGGTTTTAGTATCATTTTAGTATTTTTTATGGGCTGCGATGGCAATGAATACAAAATGGCAGACCAGTATTTTGAGCAGGGAGAGTATAAAAAAGCAATTGAGCAGTACAATCAATATTTAGAATATAAGCCTACACATATAGAGTCTATTTACAATAGAGGAAGAGCATACGAGGAGTTAGGTCAGTTTGAAAAGTCTTTGTCCAGCTACGAAGAAACGTTGGAAATTGATCCTAAGAATGTAAATGCGATGATGAGTATAGGTAAGTATCACTTTAGACAGAAGAACTATAAAGATGCGGCATTTTATTTTGACAAAGCTGCCAGCATCAACAAAAGTGATGACCAAGCCATGTATTTAGCTGCTCGTGCTTTTCATAAAGCTGGCCAAACCAAAGAAGCAATGGAGGCTTATGATAATGCGATAAGCACCAACAACCAGCTAGGTGAAGCATATCTTTACCGTGGTGCTTTAAAAGTTTACCAGGGCAAGAAATCAGCCGGTTGTCAGGACTTTCGTTCTGCTAAAGCTCTGAATATTAGCGAAGCTCAGGCTGCTATAGAGCAGTACTGCCAATAGACATATAAAATCCCCGCTTAGGCAAATTGTGCCGCTATCTGGGGATTTTTTCTACTTTTTTGGTAGTCGTAAAACCCCTGTTGAGTTTTAACACCCAGATTACCTGAAGCAACCATATTTACTAACAATGGACAGGGTGCATAACGTGGATTACCAAACCCTTCATACAATACTTTAAGGATGGAAAGGCAAACATCTAGACCAATAAAGTCTGCCAGTTTTAAAGGCCCCATAGGGTGGGCCATACCCAGCTCCATTATTTTATCAATTTCATTAACTCCGGCTACACCTTCATAAAGGCTATAAATGGCTTCATTGATCATGGGCATCAAAACCCTATTGGAAATAAATCCCGGATAATCCTGTACAGCTAAGGGTACTTTTTGAATGCTTTCTGCAAGTTCTATAATACTTTTTGTAACCTGCTCCGATGTAGCATAACCTTTAATAACTTCAACGAGCTTCATAACCGGAACCGGGTTCATAAAGTGCATACCTATGATCTGCTCCGGCCTTTGAGTACAGGCTGCTATTTTAGTTATTGAAATAGAAGAGGTATTACTGGCCAGAATAGTTTGCGGAGCACAAAGTGAATCTAACTGTTCAAAAATCTTTCGCTTTACTTCAAAATTTTCCGTAGCAGCTTCTACTACCAAATCAATGTCTTTAACGCAATCTTCAAGCTGAGATGATACACTGATGTTTGAAAGCGCTTTTTCTTTATCAGCTTCACTTAAGATTTCTTTCTTCACCTGTCGCTCTAAATTATTTTCAACTGTTTTTAGGGCCTGTTCCAGTACATCATTGTTTAGATCGTATAGCTTTACCTGATAGTCAAATTGTGCAAATACATGAGCAATTCCGTTTCCCATGGTACCAGCACCTATTACACAAATGTTCTTCATAAATAATTGATTGTTAATGTGTTAATGTTGTTTCTTTAATCCAGATCTATAAGTATTTTTGTGCTTATTCTACAAATTCTAATAATTAGAATGAATCTTGCTCGTTATTAAATTAAGTGTTATAAATTCACATTCTGTGAGTGAATTGAAGAAAAATACAAAACTTATCTAAATGCGGCCTTATTTACTCGTAGCAATTTTTAGCCTCGCCTGCACCTCTTTATTTGCTCAGGGTTTTAATCCTGGCTTTGAAGAAAGGCATCCTTATCCTTTCAGAGCATTTCTGAATAAGTTTTCTCTTAATTTAAGTTCAGGCTACGCACGCACGTTTTATAAGCATGATTTTACATCTTTTGCTTATCTTAGAAACGCGCAAAACTCTTATTTAATCAATGCTGCCAATGCCTCTCCCGGGAGCGTGAGTTCAGGGTATAGTGAATGGTTCTCTACTGTAACTCCAGCACAAAATTTAACCATTCTGGAAGATGACCGCCTTGTACGCTACGACTCTGTAGATGGTGTCTTAAAGAGTAAAGGTTATTCTATTCCTCTTAATCTTGCCCTTTATTTTAATCTTAGTCGTTTAAGAATAGGAGGGGGTGTGGCTTTGGATTTTCATAAGGCTAACCATCCTGAACCTGAAGGTTTTCTATCAGAATACGAAGATCCCGGAAAGGTAAGAAGTACCATGAACCGCTACTATGTATTATTAGGCTATAGTGCCTATGAGTACTACGATCTGGCGTTTGGGGTTGACCTACGTGCAGGTAAAGTAAATATGGGTAGTGGCTTTGATAAATCCAGTATTGAAAGCAGCCCTTTCTTTAACATAGGCGTTAGCCTGGAAAAAGTATATTCTGAATACTTTAGGGTATACCTGCGGCCTTCCTACGAATTTAAAAGCTACACGGTAAGTTTGCCGGAAGGTGGGCCTCAACCCGACCTTAAAATAAATGATAATGCATTTCAGCTTACCCTGGGCGTAAGTATTAATTATCCTGATTTGCCTCGCTCTCCAATCCCTAATGACAAGACACAAATGAAACATTATGTGTCGGATTCCAAGGGTAACAGAATGCTGGTGAGAGGTCAACCTTTCTGGAAAAAACAGGATCCCAAAATTGGAGAATTGTACCCAGAATTGCAGAAAAGCAAACGAAAAAGAAAGCTTCGTTTGCCGTTTTTTAATAAGAAAAAATAAATCAGCAATTTTTATTGCTTTAAGCACCTAAATCGGTCTGATTAGGACGCAAAACCTATGTGTATTGTACTTTTTTTTGGTAAATTGCGCCCTTCATAAAGGGTGATT
The DNA here is from genome assembly GCF_030506305.1 of Porifericola rhodea. Classification (GTDB taxonomy): domain Bacteria; phylum Bacteroidota; class Bacteroidia; order Cytophagales; family Cyclobacteriaceae; genus Catalinimonas; species Catalinimonas rhodea. The sequence continues at coordinate 4,333,924 of NZ_CP119421.1, forward strand.
TTTTGCTTTTTATAAGTAAGGTACCTTTCAGTAAAAATAAATTAGAGTTTGATTATAGACTATGGCAGAAGGCGCTAATGAGAACATCATCCCTATTAATATAGAGGATGAAATGAGAGGAGCGTACATTGACTATTCAATGTCAGTGATTATCTCCAGAGCATTACCAGATGTAAGAGATGGGCTAAAGCCTGTACACCGTAGAGTTCTTTACGGAATGCTTGATTTAGGACTTACACACACCAAATCATACAAAAAGTCCGCAAGAATCGTTGGAGAAGTGTTAGGAAAGTACCACCCTCATGGTGACTCCTCAGTGTACGACACTATGGTACGTATGGCCCAGCACTGGTCCATGCGCTATATGCTTGTTGATGGACAGGGTAACTTTGGCTCGGTAGATGGTGACTCACCTGCGGCTATGCGTTATACCGAGGCTCGTCTTAGAAGAATAGCCGAAGAGCTACTGGCAGATATCAATAAAGATACCATTGACTTCCAGCCCAACTTTGACGATTCCCTTAAAGAACCGGAATGCTTACCTTCTAAAGTACCGAACATTTTAGTAAATGGTACTTCTGGTATTGCGGTAGGTATGGCTACCAATATGGCTCCTCATAACCTCAACGAAGTTGTAGATGGGATTAAGGAGTATATTGACAATGTGGATATTACGATTGAGGAGCTGATGCAGCACGTGAAGGCTCCTGACTTTCCTACCGGGGGTATTATCTACGGTTACAATGGCGTTAAAAATGCTTTTGAAACAGGTAGAGGCCGTATCGTTATGCGCGCCAAAGCAGAGATTGAAGAAACTAAAACCGGTAAATCTCAAATTATCGTAACCGAAATACCTTATCAGGTCAATAAGGCTGCCATGATTGAGAAAACCGCGGCCTTTGTTAACGAAAAGCGTATTGAAGGTATTTCAGATATTCGTGATGAGTCTGACCGTAACGGTATGCGTATCGTGTATGATCTTAAAAAAGACGCGGTTCCAAACGTTGTACTTAATAACCTCTATAAATACACCCAGCTTCAGTCATCTTTTGGAGTAAACAATGTGGCTTTGGTAAAAGGTCGCCCTCAGACCCTGAACCTGAAGCAGATCATTGGTCATTTTGTAGACCACCGACACAATGTTGTTGTAAGAAGAACACAGTACGAACTTAATGAAGCGGAAAAAAGGCTTCACTTACTGGAAGGTTACCTTATCGCTCTAGATAATATTGATAAGGTAATTGAAATCATTCGTTCTTCTCAGGATCCTGAGACTGCCCGTACCCGACTCATGGAGTCTTTTGAGTTGACAGAAATTCAGGCTCGTGCCATTCTGGATATGCGTCTGCAAAGACTTACCGGGCTGGAAAGAGACAAAATTCAGAAAGAATACGAAGAAGTACAGGAGCAGGTAGCTTACCTACGCAAAGTGCTGGATGAGCGCGACTTACGTATGCAAATCATCAAAGACGAGCTGGATGAGCTTAAAGATAAATATGGTGATGAACGTCGTACCGAAATTGTTCATAGTGCTGAAGACCTAAGCACAGAAGATATGATACCTAATGAAGAGATGTTAATTACTATCTCTCATAATGGTTATATCAAAAGAACAAACCTTAGCGAGTATAGAACTCAGGGTAGAGGTGGAGTAGGCTCTAGAGGAGCATCTGCTAAAGATGGTGACTTTACAGAACATCTATTTATAGCGCATACCCATAACTACCTTCTTATCTTTACTGAGTTGGGTAAAGTCTTCTGGATTAAGGTTTACGCCATTCCTGAAGGTAGCAAAACCGCTAAGGGTAGAGCTATACAAAACCTTATCAATATCACGCCTGACGATTCAGTACGTACCGTAATTAATGTACAGAGCCTAGAAGATGCTGATTATGTCAACAACTCTTACCTGGTAATGTGTACTAAAAATGGTATCATCAAAAAAACCAGCCTGGAAGCCTACTCCAGACCAAGAGTCAACGGAATAAATGCTATTACCATCAATGAAGGTGACAGACTGCTTAATGTTGCCCTTACAGATGGTAAGTCTGATGTCATTCTGGCAGTAAAGTCTGGGAGAGCCATCCGATTTAACGAAAGCGAAGTTCGTTCTATGGGACGTACCGCCGCCGGAGTAAGAGGAATTACGCTGGACGATAGTAAGGATGAAGTGATAGGAATGGTTTGTGTGAACGATTTAGAGAAAAATCTGTTAGTAGTTTCTGAAAATGGTTACGGCAAAAGATCACTGCTAGAGGAGTATCGTATCACCAAAAGAGGTGGTAAAGGTGTTAAAACCATGAATATTACCTCTAAAACAGGAGCTTTGGTATCCATAGCAGAAGTAACAGACGAAAACGACCTGATGCTGATTAACCGCTCAGGTATCATGATTCGCCTTGCTGTGTCTGAGCTTCGTGTGATGGGCCGGGCTACTCAGGGAGTAAAACTAATCCGCCTGAACCAGGACGATATCATTACTTCTGTAGCTAAGGTAGACAAGCTGCCGGAAGAAGCTGTAGAAGACAATGATGAAAGCGGTGAGCAGGAAAATAATGAACAAGAAAACAATCAATAATCTATATTTTTTATAAACTTTGTAACAAAAGTTGTCACCCATACTGCACAATTATGAAAAAGTACACTTTAAGTATTATGCTATGTTTGGCCGTAGTTGCGACTGCTTTCGGTCAAAACAAAAACGTTAGAAAGGCTGAATCTGCGCTTGAAAGTGGAGAGCTGGCAGAGGCAAAAGCATTGATAGACCCAGCTATTTCTGATGAAAAAACTAAAGACGATGGAAAAACCTGGTATATCTACGGTCAGGTGTATCAGGCAATAGCAGAAGATTCTACCAACTCTGTTCAGGCAGATCAGCCTTATCAGACTGCACTAGATGCTTACCGTAAAGCAAAAGGCATGGAAAAAGAAGGTTCTGTTTACTATACTTTTGCTGAACAGAAAATTCAGGAAGTTTGGGCAAAAAATATAAATGCCGGAGCAGAAAAGTATCAGCAACAAGATTTTGAGAATGCCATTCGCAATTTTGATGTAGCTAAAATGGCTATTCCTGAAGATACTACCGCTTATATTTATGGAGGTATCTCTGCACAGCAGGCAGGAAATATGGATGTGGCTGCAGAAAATTATGCTTATCTGGTAGACGAACTGGATTATAAAAGTGAGGATTTCTACAATAGCTTAATTTACATCTACCTTGTAGAGAAAAAAGACAACGATAAAGCTGTAGAATACCTTAGAAAAGCTCAGGAAGCTTATCCTGAAAACGCAGATTTCCTTAACAGAGAAATTAACGTTTTAATACAGGAAGAAAACTATGAAGAAGCGGAGCAAAAGCTTTCTAAAGCTATTGAAAATGAAGCTGATAACCCTATCCTTTACTACAACAGAGCTTATTTGTATGAGCAGTTAGAAAAAGAAGATGCTGCTGTAGAAAACTACAAAAAAGCTATTGAACTTGATCCTAACTACTTTGATGCTACCTTTAACCTGGCAGCTTATTACTTTAACAAAGCTGCTGAAATCCTTCAGGAAGCTAACAACATGGATCTGAAAGAGTATCAGAAGCGTGGTAAAGAAATAGAAGAAAGCGCTAAAGTTTATTTTGAAAAAGCACTTCCTTACCTGGAGAAGTCTAAAGAAATTAAACCTGATGACGAAAAAGTATTGTCTACGCTACAGACAGTGTATACTCGTTTAGGTATGGATGACAAAGCAGCTGCGCTTGAGTCTGAAATGAGTGGCCAATAAGCCCATTACTAATATTAATAAAAAGGAAGCTTAGCAATAGGCTTCCTTTTTTTGTGCCCTTTCTCTTAGCATTCTTCCTGCCTTACATTCCATCACTGGCCTGTATTTGTTATATTAGTTGAACTAATACACTTATTACAACCTACGCTTTTGCTCTAAGCTGTTTTGAGAGCAGAAGCTAACGCTACTGTATGGAACTTCATATTTTAGGATGGGTCACTCATTTTTTGGGAAGACTACATCCTTTACTGGTACACTTTCCCATAGGACTGCTAGTGGTCGCTTTATTTCTGGAGACTCTTACACTTAACGGAAAAAGGCCAGGGCTAAGAGAAGGCATCAACTGGCTCATCTACATCGGAGCACTTTCTGCCCTTGCCTCAGCGCTATTAGGTTATCTGCTTTACCAGGCAGAAGATTACCAGGGGCAGACTCTGGACTTTCATCTGGCTTTTGGGCTGCTAACTGCTATACTTTCTTTGCTCACTGCTTCACTATTATATCGGCAACAGCAAAATAAATTCCCTAAGCTTATTGCTTACCGTTCATCTTTAGTACTGACTGTTTTGTGCCTTACCATAGCCGGGCACCTGGGAGCCAATCTTACACATGGAGAAAATTATCTGAGCGAGACGCTTCCCTGGAACAATGGAGCATATGATAAGGGTAAAACTGCCGATCTGTTAGCGGAATTTACTTCAGCAGATACAGCTCATGAACTGAGCACAACACAGAAGGATCGCCTAAACCTGGAAGTACGAGCAATATTCGCCCATAATTGTTACCAATGCCATAGTGAACTTAAGCAAAAAGGCAAACTGGTATTAGAGACAAAAGAGGGAGTCATGCGTGGCGGCGAATCAGGAAAGTTGTTCGTGGCTGGTAATTCTGAGCAGAGCGAAATTATCCGCCGCCTTAAATTACCTCGTGGGCATGAAGAAGCAATGCCCGGCAAAGGCAAAGCGCTTACCAAAGAGCAGATTAAATTAATCAGTTTATGGATAGATGAAGGTGCGCATTGGGCAGATGCCTCACTTAAAGTTTTTCCCGAAGCAGAACTGGCACTTCGTCAACCGGAACTACCGCCAGGCAATGATCCTCAGGCACATCCCGTAGATTTATTGATGAATGAGTATTACAGCCAGCATAATATTAGTGCGCCGCAACTGGTAAATGACAGAATCTTTATTCGTAGAGCATACCTAGATGTACTCGGTTTGCTACCTAAACCTCAGCAAGTACAGGGTTTTGTTCAGAGCACTCAGCCCGACAAAAGAGCGAGACTGGTAGCTGAACTCTTGACAGACAGCACTAATTATACCCAACACTGGCTTAGCTTTTGGAATGACCTGCTGCGCAACGATTATTCCGGAACGGGTTTCATTACCGGAGGACGTAAGCAAATTACCGATTGGCTGTATTCTTCTCTTTACCAGAACAAAGCCTATGACCTGATGGTCAAAGAGCTGACCAATCCTACTGAGGCTTCAGAAGGTTTTATCAAAGGGATACAATGGAGAGGAGTAGTTAATGCGAGCCAGCGTACCGAAATGCAGGCAGCACAAAATATTTCTCAGTCGCTCATGGGTATTAACCTTAAGTGTGCCTCCTGCCACAATAGTTTCGTCAGCAATGTTACGCTAAAGCAGGCTTACGGTTTTGCTAATATCTTTGCAGACTCTACCCTGGAAATCTACCGCTGCGATAAGCCTACCGGACAAATGTCTCAGGTAGAATTTATCTACCCTGAACTGGGAGAGGTTGAAGCTGCATCCTTAAAAGACAAGCTGAAAAGCTTATCAGAGATCATCACCCAACCAGAAAATGGTAGACTGTACCGTACCATCACTAACCGTATATGGCATAGGTTGATGGGAAGAGGCATAGTAGAACCTCTGGATGAGATGGATAATACTCCCTGGAATGAGGACTTACTAGACTGGTTATCTGCTGATCTTATCCATCATAACTATGATCTTAAACATCTGATATACAGAATAATGACATCCTCTGCCTACCAGTCTACTTCAAGTGCTTATGAGAGAGTAGAAGCTCTGCGTTCCGATGACTACCTCTTTAAAGGACCAGTTCGCAGACGACTAAGCGCTGAGCAGTTTGCCGATGCCATCAGCCAGACTATTGCACCAGTTTACTATGCTACTGCTTACGAGCCTTCAGCACAGCATATAAATGCTGCATGGATATGGGCAAGAGAAGTAGAGGTAGAAAGAGATGTATTGCCTAAGCCCGGCAAACGTTACTTTCGTTATGCCTTTAACCTGCCGATAGACAAAGAAGTTGCATCAGCAGAAGTGCTGTTAACTGCCGATCATTCATTTAGCTTTTATATGAATACCCATTTGATAGGTGAAGCTAGTGACTGGCGCAAGGTTCAGTCGTACCGCATTGAGCCCCGGCTTAAGGCAGGAGCTAACATAATCGCAGTGGAAGCAGAAAATGAAGGCAAAGTTGCCAACCCCGCCGGACTATTGTTTGCCCTGAAAATTACGTATACAGATGGTAGTGAGGACTATGTTATGTCAGACAAAGACTGGAAAGTTAGTAAAACGGAACCGCAGATGGGCTGGACAGAAGTAGCCTACGATGACATTGCCTGGGAAAATGTGAAAGAATATCGCTCTGATTACTGGGGTAAGCTGATCAATTTCAGCTTTGATCAGGACGAGCCGCAGGCGTTTGCCCGAGCTTCTATGGTAAAGCTGGATCCTTTTCTAAAAGCTTTGGGGCGGCCCAGCCGAGAGAATGTAACTACCTCTCGTGATGATCAGGCCACTTTGCTTCAGGCATTGGAGCTTACCAATGGAGATTTCTTTAATAATATTATGAAAGAAGGCGCGGAGCGCTGGCTCGCTCAGTATGGTCATGACCATCAGCTTTTGGTAGAGCAGCTCTATTTACAGGCTTTTGGCCGTAAGCCAACGGAACAGGAGCAGACTTTTCTGATCCAGAAGTTGAACGAGAAAGCTCCACAAGAGCCCTTGCAGGATATTTTGTGGGCCAGTGTACTGTTGCCAGAGTTTCAATTTATCTACTAATACTACACCCATGCCTCATTATACAGACCCTATACGCAGAGATTTTATCAAAAAAATGGGAGCCGCTACGCTCTCCGCACTTTCAACTTCCTTACCCTCAGCGAGTTTTTTAAGTAGCTGTAGCCCATCTGAACGCATGCCTTCTTCTATAGATTCTGTAATATTATTATGGATGGCCGGAGGTATGGCTCATACCGAAACCTTTGACCCAAAGGCTTATGCGCCCTATGAGAAAGGGCTGGAAAGCAAAAAAGTACTGAGCACCTTCCCTAAAATTCCTACTGTAGTAGATGACCTCTACTTTTCTGAAGGGCTTGCCGGCATAGGAAGTATAATGGATAAAGGCGCAATTATTCGCTCTTATAGGGCTGCTGACCTGGGGCATATACTTCATACCCGCCATCAATACCATTGGCATACCTGTTATGAACCGCCGCAGTCGGTGCAGCCTCCGCATATAGGGGCATGGATTGCCAGAGAGTTAGGCCCACTCAACCCGGTTATCCCTCCATTTATTAGTATGGGCCAGCGCTTTACAGTGGGGGAAGGCGAAGAGCTCAAAGCATTCCATTCCGCAGGCTTTATGGGTTCAGATTATGGCCCGTTTCTTATACCGGATCCTTCTAGTGGGCTGGACAGCGTAAAGCCTCCACAGGGCATGAGCACCCAACGTTTTGAGCGTAGAAACCAGCTATATAAAGAGCTAATACAGAAAAGTCCGCTGGAAGATAAGGCCTCAGGCTATCAGAAAGAGTCTTTAATGCGCTCAATGGAGCAGGCTTATCGCCTGTTAAACTCACCAGAAGCCAAAGCTTTTGATTTAAGTCAGGAGCCTAAAGAGGTTTACGATACTTATAATACAGGTAGGTTTGGCCTGGGCTGCCTGCTGGCTCGCCGTCTGGTTAAAGAAGGTGCACGATTTATTAGTGTATCTACCGAATACGAACCATTTCTGGGATGGGACACCCACGAAAATGGACATACTCGTCTTAAGAAAATGAAAGAACTTATAGACAGGCCGATAGCTCAGCTGATTAATGACCTGGATGAGAGCGGGCATCTGGACAGAACGCTGGTCATACTGGCTAGTGAGTTCAGTAGAGATGCCATACTGGAAGGTAGGCCGGGAGAAAAAGTAAAGGATCAGGTAGACCAGCCGGAGCAGATTAATGATCTGAAATATTATGGTATGCATCGTCATTTTACAGATGGTTGCTCAGTATTAATGTGGGGAGGTAATATAAAGAAAGGTCTGGTATATGGTAAAACTGCGGACGAACGCCCCTGTGCTTCGGTAGAAAATACAGTAGTGCTGGATCAACTGCACCAGACTATCTATCATATGCTGGGCATTCCACCGGAAACACATTATACAATTGAAGGAAGGCCTTTTTATACTACACCTGATGGAAACGGTAAAGCTTTGCTAGACTTGCTGGCTTAAAAACAAATAAAGCTACTCACTAAGTATTAGACTTAAAGTGTCTGATTTATAGCTATTTATGTGCTTTATGCTGGAGCCAAGACCTGGAATAAATATTTTATAAGCTACTAAGTATTTATGCGAATTTGTGTTTATTCACACTTGCTTATTTTAACAGTTAAATATACTAGCTATGCCGCTTCGCCTACTTATCTTATTATTTGTGGCTTTAACACCAGACCTGCTTACCGCCCAGGCTTACCATGCTGAGCAGCGAACTTCTCAATTAGTACAACCTTCAACATTATCTGCGCAGGATGTTATAGATCGTATTCATAATAACCTTACGGTGGAGTGGAAAGAAGGGGGCGTTGATAACATTAAGGCAGGAAAAGCAGCGCAAACAGTCAGTGGAATTGCCACTACTTTTATGGCAACACTGGATGTACTTAAAAGAGCGTATGCGCAGGGGGCTAATATGGTAATTACCCATGAACCTACATTTTACAATCATCAAGATGATAAATCGTTCTTTGAAACAGATGATCCGGTCTATCTGGCCAAGCTAAAATTTATTGAAGAGCATAATATGGTGGTATATCGCTTTCATGATTATTGGCACATGACCAGACCCGATGGCATATTTGTAGGAGTAGTAGAGGCTTTTGACTGGCAAAAGTACCGCCGGGCTGATGAACAGATATTTGACCTGCCGGAAACTACCCTCGGTGAACTGGCTAGTCAGTTAAGTGAACACTTCAATACGAATACTTTGCGCGTAGTAGGTCCTAAAGATATGAAAGTAAGCACGATAGGTATACTGCCAGGCGCTTATGGCATGAAGCCACAGGTACAAATGATTAGAGAAAATGAACTGGATGTACTGATTGTAGGCGAAAGTGCTGAGTGGGAAACTGTAGAATATGTTAGAGATGGTTTGGAAGCTGGCGTACAAAAAGCACTTATAGTTATGGGACATGCAGACTCCGAAGAGCCGGGAATGAAGTACTGTGCCGAATGGCTTCAGGAGTTTATTAAAGAAGTGCCCGTAACTTTTGTGCCAGCAGGCAATCCCCTATGGTCACCGGAGTAATGCTGTAAGTAAGAGGTAGGCATACTATGGTAAGGCCTGATCAAAAAAGCTTGATGAAGGATTTTATAAGCTTTTGCTTTACCATATAAAAGCCTGATGAGCGCTTAATCTTCCTCAGGCACTGGCTCCAGTTCTAAAATTACTTTGAGGTAGGGCTCTTTTTTATCATCATCCTGCACATACATACCGAGCTTAAGTTCAGTTTCGCTCAGTGCTATAATCTTAAAGTAGGATTGCTGTTGCTCGTACATAATAAAAAAATTGCCCTGTTCATATCTTAAATACATCCCCTGCTTTCCGCTCTTTATGGTACTCAGCTCTGTAAAGTCATAGACAACACCCTCCACCCACCAGAAGCCTTCATCAGTTTGTGCTTTACCCTCTTTCAGTAGCCAGCATTTGTGTATCAGCCCGATGTTAATGTCATCCATAAAAAAAGGTTTACCTCTATAATAGTTCAAAACATTAAGTCATAATATCTTAAAAATCAGAGTTTTATAATTAAGTATCTATAGATGTTATTGATAGGCTTGAGCTACTACTTTAAGTGCCCAGGCTACTGATACTTAGTATGTATAGCGCTTATTCAAAGATTGCTACAGCTCGCACCGGAGAGCCAGTGCCTCCTCTGATCTTTAATGGTAAAGCGATAAAGCGAAAGCGTCCTCTGCCTAATAGCTGGTGCAGATTGACCATATTTTCATAATGAGTAAAGCCTAGCTCTCCACAGATTTGATGCACTTCCTTATTAGAAACCTTAGGAACGCCTGGCGACATAGTCTCTACGCCAAAAGCAGCTATTCCCTTATGTCCCAGCCAGTAGGCAGCATTTGTGCTAAGACCTGGGCCTTTGGGCCAATCTTCTGTACCATAAGCCTTACGATAGTGGTCGGTATACAAGAGTACAGTGTCTCCTTCTCTGATCTCCATATTACTGTGTCGGCAGGCTGCCTCCAGTTCTTCAGGATAAATTAACTCCTGAAAACCTTTGTCCGAAAAGTCCAGACAAATGCCTTCTGTATAGAACATAGAAAGCGGCATAGTATCTATAGACATACCTTTATAGGCTCTGCCCATATGGTTTAGGGCATCTACATGAGTGCCGGTATGCTCTCCCATTTCCAGTTTATACACACTGGGTGAGTGGGTGTCTGCATCTTTCAGGCCTTCCCACTCTTCGTGAGTAGCATACACCTGCATACGTACCGGCGGCAGACTTTTATATACCGGCATACCATCATAGATTTCCTGACTTAAGTCAATGATTTCGCTCATCTTATTTCATAATATTGACTATACAGCAGTAATATCAACCTCATATATTGGGTGGGGATAGAATAAAATGCTGTATGTTCCGCTTTACTGACCTTAATTAATAGCTAATACTATAAAAATTATGATTAAGCCAGAGACAAACTCCCCACTTTATTACTTGCTTTTACTCATTTTATGCACTTCCTGTGCGCCTGAAGTAGATGTAAGTGCCTGTATAGATACCGAAGCACAGGGCTTTTGGTACGGCTTATGGCATGGTTTCATACTGCCTTTTAGCTTTATTATCTCCTTATTTAATGAGGATATAGGCATTTACGCAATCTCTAATAATGGGGGCTGGTATAATTTCGGCTTTGTGTTGGGGGCTAGTCTTATGTTAGGAGGAAGCAGCCGAGCCAAAAAGTAAGGTACAAAGTTTGAGTTTTATCTCAGCTTGCTTTAATAGGCAAAAGCACTTATACATACGATAAAAGAAATTAATACGTATAAACGTATCTATTAATGCGTATAAGCATATGCTTTAATGCGTATTAATCCGGCAAATGATACGTATTAATTGTATCACTTATAGTAGTAAGTTAGTCATAGCTAAAATGGCTAAGCTACAACAACTAATGCGAAAGCAGTTCTAGCTCTTTGGAGAGGGAAAGGAGTTACTGTATGAGCACAAAAAAACCGGGAGCTATTGCCCCCGGCCACCAAACAAAAACAAACATGAAATGGAAAAAACTTAATAAAGCTCGTTACTTTCTTCCTCAGTGTTTGCTTTCTTCACCCTGTTATATTTCAGTGTTTTGAGTGTCTCCTGTAGCTCTGAACCCGGAGAGAAGCGATAATACGCCTTCTTGATCTTACTGGAGTTTACTTCTTCCTCAGAATTGCAGCCTTCACTCTTAATGGTTAAGCGTAATGAACCTAACTCACCCAAACGTACAATCTCACCACGTTCTATATGACGTGGAATAATCATAATTAAAGATTCCAGCACTGCTATAGCATCCGGCGTACTAACAGTGGTAATTTCTGCTATCTCTTTAGCCAGTGCACGAAAGTTAACTTCTCCATTACTTTGAGAAATAGCATAGTATTTAGGTGGGTCCTCTCTTTTCTGGGGGTTTACCTTGGGGACGACATTATATGATACACCCATGACTTATTAAAATTTAATTAAACAATTATTACGCTGAGTGTCAATCAAATACATCACCAGTACGAACACCAAAGCTAAGCAGTATATATTTAAGTATACGTAAGTAATATTGTCTAGTATTATGCCAGCCTTTCTCGTAAATTAAATAAGTGATATACATAATACTGTGTATAATCAAGGCATTTGGATGATACGCAATAGGTGTAGATTCAAAATTTTATAGTGTTAATAGTGAGAATACGAGTATAAATATGAATTAATCGCCATTAAAAAGCACATAGATACTAACTGGCATCCCCCGGTTTTTCAGGTGAACGTAACTGCTCAGCCTGATAATTTTTGTTGCTAAAGCCTTAAGTGTCCGCAAGGCAGCATAAAGCCGAGCTAAAGCGTGATACTTTTGTGATACTTTAAAGCTAGTATTGTATAAATGTAACGATATGAAAAAGGTACTTATCGTAGAAGATGATCCTGAGATAGTAGACCTGCTGGAAATTCATCTGGATGATCTGGACTGCCAGATTACTAAAACCTATGATGGTAAAGCGGGTCTGGATGAGGCGCTTACGGATAGTTATGACCTGATTATACTGGATATTATGCTGCCCTTTATGGATGGGCTGGAAGTTTGCCGCCGACTAAGAGGGCAGGAGCACTATACTCCGATACTGATGCTTACTGCCAAGTCAGAGGAAATTGATAAGATTCTGGGGCTGGAAACCGGTGCCGACGATTACCTCACCAAACCTTTTAGTATAAGAGAATTTATCTCCAGGGTAAAAGCTATTTTCCGTCGTGTGGAAATGATAAAGGGAGAAGGGCAAAAGCAGGAAGATAAACATGTAATAGAAGTAGATGGACTGTTGATGGACTCTGAAAAACGTAAGGTTAGCCTGCATGGTGAGCGCCTCTCCCTTACACCCAAAGAGTTTGATCTACTGTGGATTATGGCGGCACATCCGGGCCGTAGCTATAGCCGGCAGGAGCTCCTTAACCTGTTGTGGGGCTACGAGTTCAGCGGTTATGAGCATACCGTAAATGCGCACATCAACAGACTAAGGGCAAAAATTGAGGGGGATGTAGCCACACCAAAGTACATTTTGACCACCTGGGGCATAGGATACCGCTTTAAAGATGAATAATATGACCGTACCATCCGGACAATCATTACGAAATAGCCTGTTCTGGAAAATTGCTATTGCGCTCTTTACGCTCTTTTTGTTACTGGGGCTGGCCTTTATTTTTATTACTTCTTTTGCCAGTAAACGCTATTATGAAGAAACAGCGCAAAGGCTTAATGCAGATGTAGCTGAGCAAATGCTGGCAGAAGTAAATCCTTTTGTAAACGGAGAAGTAAATAAAGAAGCGCTGGGTACTATTATGCACTCCATGATGGCCGTAAACCCCAGCCTGGAGGTCTATTTACTGGATCCGGAGGGTGAGATACTTTCTTTCGTAGTGCTGGATAAAAAGGTAAAGCTTAGTAGGGTATCATTATCTCCGGTGCAGGAGTTTTTGTCAAGCAAAGGTAAGAACTACATACTGGGAGACGATCCACGTAACCCGGGGCGCAGCACTATATTCTCGGCTACTGAGGTGAAAGAAGACCAGAAGCTTTTAGGCTATGTATATATGGTACTGGCCAGTGAGGAATATGATAATGTGATGGCTTCTCTATGGCAAAGCCATATCCTAAGAATAGGCACATGGTCTTTTTTGCTGGTACTGGTTACCGCCTTAATAATTAGTCTGCTCGTTATCTGGTGGTTTACACGATCGCTGCGCAAAATACAGACTATGGTGCGTAGTTTTGAGGAAGGTGACCTCAACGCAAGGGTAGAAGTAAAGCAGAAAGATGAGCTGGGCGCTCTGAGCCATTCTATTAATAAGATGGCGGATACTATTGTACGTAATATAGAAGAGCTAAAACAGGTAGACCATTTACGCAAAGAGTTGATTGCTAATGTGTCACATGATCTGCGTACTCCCCTGGCTATCATGCAGGGTTATATAGAAACACTGAACATTAAAAAGGATAGCCTGAGCGAAGCACAAAAGCAAAAGTACCTGGATATTGTACTGAAAAGCTCAAACAAACTGAAGCGTCTGGTCAATGATCTGTTTGAACTGAGCAAGCTTGAGGCACGTCAGATAGAACCTAAGTGCGAAACCTTCTCACTACCCGATCTGCTGCATGATGTAGCCATGAAATATCAGATACTGGCGCAGGAAAAGTCCTTAAAGCTTGAAACACATCTGGATAAACAAAGTGCTTTGGTGCATGCGGATCTGGCAATGATTGACCGGGTACTGCAAAACCTGCTAGACAATGCCCTGAAACACACGCCAGATGCTGGCACTATCCGTATTAATGCCCAGCAAGAGGGGGAGGAGGTAAAAGTAGAAGTAAACAATAGTGGCTCATTTATAGAAGAGAAGGAACAGGGTAAAATATTTGACCGCTACTTTATGGGTAAGGAGCCCCGCGTAAATGGTAGTGGACTTGGACTGGCCATTGTGCGCAATATTCTGGAAATACACCAAAGCCATATAGGCGTTAGGAGCAACACGCAGGAGGGAACTACCTTCTTCTTTAGTCTGCCCAAGGCTAAAGCTGCTCTGGTATAGTTGCCCAAAGTATGAAGGGGGAGGCTGATCATAGGAAATTGAGTTAGTTGTTTGTACTAAAGAGGTTGCCGGTAGGTAGCCTTTTTTTGTGTTTCCAGTATACCCACAACCCTATTTAATAATAGGAAGCTCTTATACTCAACATAGTAGGTTATGTTAAAGCGGCAATTCAGCATGATGAAGCCTAACACAGGCTACCATTGTATGTATCTTTACATCAATTCGTAATATATCTACACTTAAACTTTTGAGATATTGTCAACTTTATACTTTGTTATAACTCTTGTGATCTTTTCGTGATAGTTGGAGGCTACTTTTATCACATCCAAACACAATAACTATTATGAAAAAGATTATTTTATTCGCAGTACTTCCTTTGTTTTTTATGTTCGCCTGTGATGAAGACGATGAGGTAACAACCGTAGACAGTAGTCGTCCGCAGGGCACATTTAGCGTCAGCAGAAGTGGTGATTTTGTTGAACAGAACGGTACCGGTACCCAGGGCATGGCAGCCGTTGGTACAGATGAAGACGGGAATAGCTTTATCCGTTTTAATGACAGCTTCCAGACAAACCTGGCAACGGGCACAGTAGCCATCTTTCTTTCTACCAGCGATACTTTTATGGCTGATCCTGCTAATGGTAACCCTAACCTCAAATTGGTTGGTAATGTGTCTATGAACGGTGAATCTTATTATCCTTTAAGTGAAACTGTAGACAGCAAATACACACACATTATCTTATGGTGCGCATCGGCAAACATACCTTTTGGTTATGCTCCGCTGCAATAAGCCATTGATGTCCGGCCCTGGTATAAAGCTAGAGGCCGGACTACCTTATGCTCTGCTCAGTATTGTTCTGGTACTTGTACTGGTGCAGCCTGTAAAGGCACAAAGCGGATGGGTAAGAAAGAAAGGAGAAACCTTCAGCCAGCTTAGTTATGCGGGCTATACTTCCGATACTTATTACAACCTTGAAGGTGAGCAGGTAGAGACCGCTGAATTTTATCAGCATAATCTTTATCTCTACTCCGAGTACGGTATTAGCGAAAAGCTTAGTGTTCTTATGAACGTACCTTTGATGCGTGCGCAAGGCTTTAGTACGACAGAAAGTGTATGGGGTATTGGCGATCTTCGTCTGGATGCTAAATATGGATTCTTTCAGGAGGTACTGCCAATAGCAGTAAGCCTGGGTGTAGAGGTGCCCTGGGCAAAACCCAACCGGCTGGCAGATAATGAAGATGGTTTTAGTAGTATTAACCTGCCTACCGGAGATGGTGAGTGGAATATACATGCCGGACTGGCTATTTCCCAGTCTTTACACCCTTTACCCGCATATGTAAACCTATCAGGAGGGTACAACAAGCGGACATCCTTTGAAGGGCAGAACTTTAAAGACCAGTGGACAGTAAACACACAGCTTGGTTATCAGTTCTTTGATAAGGTCTGGATGCAAGTGCAGCTGGGAGTGCAGCAAAGTATAGAAAAGCCCGAGAGCCTTGTTTCTTTTGTTCGGGGCGATGGATCGGCTTTTACGCAATATGGCCTTAACCTGAGTTATCTTCTTAACGACGCTTGGGGCTTGGGACTTCAGTACTATAATAACGCTGATTTTATTATAGAAAGAGTGAATGTATATGAATCTGCCACTCTTGGTTTTAGCGTTTTTTTTCAGAAGGACTTTAGCCAGAAGCAGTAGTTCATTTGTATTACCCATAATCCATGCCCATGACATCCACAGACATAACAACTACACCCACCCAATTTTCTGAGCTTGTATCTAACCTCAGCGGGCATTTGCAACACTATAATAAGTATGATTTTATCTACTTAAGTCCGGCAAATTTACAAAAGCTCTTTTACGTAAACGAAGGACTGGTAAGGCTAGGCACCTATACTGAAGATGGGAAAGAAGTCACTTTTTGTCTGGTACAGGAAGGGGCACTAATCGGAAGCTTTTCTTTTCAGGACCATCAGGGGAAGCTCTTTGCTCAGGCTTATTCAGAGCTTAGTTTGCTCTCATTTTCGGAATGGGAGATGCGGTCCATGTTTCAGCAAAACAGCAAATTTACCTTTGAACTTATCAAAATGATGGGTGATCAACTGCGGACGATGGAGGAACAGTTTAAAATGCTTGCCTATCAGGATGTACCGCAGCGAATACTCAAGTTTATTCTTTACCTGGCCGAACTCTATGGTTATCGGCATCAGCGGGTAACTTATATACCCCATAGTTTTACTCACGAAGATATAAGTCGGGTGGTACATACCAGCAGGCAGACAGTAACTGTTACATTAAGAGAGCTCCAGCAAAAAGGTTATTTGTGTTATCGCAGGGGAGAGTTTCAGATTTTCCACTATGAAGAGCTATTAAAGCTGGCTAACAAAGGTTTATCATACTAATTCTTTAAATACAACTGAGGCAAAAAGCATATACTGAGTTAATGTTAGCAATTAGTGTTATTTTGTTAGCTATGTTCTTAGTGAAGCAGCAAACAATTATTAGGCTAATAAATTGTTAGTCAAAACAAAAAAGCTTTACCGTTTACATACTGGTATAGCTTATTCATTGCTTTAATTTTTATTTATGATACTTAGTCTGTCATCAGGCTAATGTAACTGTTGGCTTCCATAGTAAAGCTGGCTTTTCCGTTTTTTACATTTACACTACGGCCTTTTTTCATATTATTTTCCTTATTGGTAAAGTATAGGCTTAGCTTTTTTACACTTGATGGCAGCCCCTGAATTGTAGCTTCTCTCTTTGCACCAGTATTAACCAGATGGATTGCATAACTTCCTTTATCCTTATCGCCCAATGCGGCACAGCTTACTGCTGCGTGGCTACTTTGAATGGGTAAAGCACATAATCCCTGAGGAGTAGAGGCTAATTGCTTAAGGTTCCAGAATCTTTGAGTAGGGCGCAGAGGTTCATTATTGCCATAAATACCTCCACCCACCAGCGGCGAATAGTCGGCAGTAAGCTGCCATTGGAGTATGGTTAAGGGCTGGCAGATAGCAAGCATACGCGTATACAGCTTAATCTCTTCCATTGCATAGATTGATTCCTGAAAAATCTGAGGATAACGCCATGCAGCAGCGTCAATACTACCTTCGCCTACTACCAGGGGTACACCTAGCTGAGCAGCAGCAGCATGCCATTTTTTTAGCGTAGGTGTGGCCCAACCTCTCCAAGAGTGGAACGATACAGCGCCTATAAAAGGCCGGGCGGCGGGGTCTTCCATAGCATGGTCAATAAAAGCATAGCCATTTGCGTCGGCAGTATCGCCCAGCAAAAACCTGGTTTGCAGACCATGTTCACGTAGCCAGGCACCAAAACCTTTCATAAAAGCGGTATGCTGCTCCGCGGTTTGCCTTACATCTATGCCCAGGTCAGCTTCGTTAAAAGAAAACATGACAGTTTCTACTCCGTATTCCTCCTTCAGAAATTGTATGTAGGAGCCTATAGATTCGTAAATCTGCTCCATTTTGGTAGTATCCAGCAAGTTTCCGAAATAACCATTGGGCTGTCTGCCAGGAGTGAGTGGCCCATCAGCTGCCCACTCAGGTGGAAACCAGATGGCAAGCATGAGTGGAATACCCTGCTGATCTAATTTCTGTGCCATTTCTATAGCATCTTTCACCTTGGGGTGAAGCTTACCGTTTTGAGCTTCCTTTAATGGATTTGTATTTTCTTCTGGATGCCATTGTCTCCACGGCAGCTCTACTCTTCCCCAGGAGACTCTCAGGTTTTCCAATGAATACGCGATAACCTGTGGATCTACTTTGGCATTTTGTATGCGAAAGTTACCTCCCAGTCCATCAAAAGGACGTCCTTGCTGAGTAGGGTACAGGGTAAAAGTAGCAGCTGTATGGTCAATTTCACCATCCACACTAATGCTAAACGATTTTTCGGCTGTAGTTCCTTTGCTGAGCATTCCTTCCCAAATTGGGAGATATAGCAGAATATCCCCTTTGTTATCATCAGATTCCTTTACAATGATGGTTGAAGGCTGATCCATTTTCACCTCAATACTTCTTAGGCTTGCACTTATTCTTACACCTTGGGCTGGGGCCTTCAATAGCTCATTTTTACCGCTTTTACGGCTTTCGTTAAGTTTTAGACTTGTCGTATTGATTAATTCTACTTCTGCCCGGGCATAGTAGCGGGCAGGTAACTCCAGACAGAGGTAAGCACCTTCTAAAGTGCGTGTAGCCTGAGCATCTAATTTTAGGTGGATGCTCGCTTTCCCTGCTTCGGTATCACTTACTGCTTTAGTAAAGAAAATACTATCCAGTTGTGTGTTAACAATTTGTGTATTGCCTTCTCTCTTAAACTGAGGTCTTTGTCTTTCTTTTGCCGTTTGATGCTCATAAGACCATTCTGGTTTGACTAGCTTTATACTGCTTTCAAATTCCATCAATTGGCCTTCCATACGTATTCCCTGTAGATTTCCCCAGGCCGTCATTTCAGCTTGTGCATGAGCCTGTGGAGCCGTGCAGTATAAAAGGATAAGTAGGGTGAAAAATAAAATTGTTTTGTGCAGCAAATAGGCAGCGTATTTTTTGAACACGAGTAAATTGTGTATTAGCATTAATACTAAATTTTATGTTAAAGTTATGCTGAGGCGATATGGCTCAGATAGGCGAGTGACTGTATTTTTCGCCATAAGCACTAAAAAAATAAAGCCTGCGAACTATGCTAGTCTGTAGTTCGCAGGCTTTTATTACTACATATGATCGCCTTTCAGAGTAGCTAAAAGGCTAACAATATCTCTTATCTCCTTTTTGGTTAGGAAATTTTTCATATCAGGCATAGAAGAGGGTGCAAGGTTTTTCTTAGCAATCTGATTTTTCATAATTGTAGTATCAGACTGGCTGCCTATTTTCATCATAAGTTGCTCTTCAGTTTCTCCCATATAAGTGCCGCTAACTGTTTTGCCATCTTGCATTTCCAGAGTGACCACTCCATAGCCAGGAGCAATTTTGGCACTAGGGTTAATAAGTGCTTCCAGTATTTCCTCTCTACTCAGACGGTCTGCCACTCCATTTAACCGAGGGGCTACATTACTACCGTAATCGCCGATGGCATGGCATTTCATACATTGAGCAGTAGAATGGCGGTAAACTAATGTTTGTCCTTTTCTAGGGTCTCCTCCAAATAGCGCTGCTCGGTAGCTTGCCATTTGCTCATCTGGCGACATAGAAGCCTGAATCTGTTCGTACTGAGATTTTAATTCATCTGAATGAGTACTGTCAATAGCTTCAGCCAGCTCCAGATGAATTTCGTAAGGCAGATTACCGTTTTTCATGCTATTCAGTAATTTTTCAAATGCTTGCTGAGAAGCTTCAGGAGCAACATTCCCTAAAGTAAGGAGTGCGGCCTGTTTTTCTTCGGTAGTTCTTTTGTCAATGACTTCGGTGAGTAGCACTACCTTGAGGTCATCAGAGATGTCCATTTCCCTCATCAGGTCAAGTCCGGCAATTCGCACCTGCTTTTCGTTGTCTGTCAAGGCCTGCTCTATGGCCTGGTCTATTCTGTCGCTTTCCATAGCTGCCAAAGCCTGTAAGGCCTCTACTCTCACTTCTGCTGCTTTATCATTTTTGAGCAGTGCCATGAGTTGATTGCTGCCATCTTCTATGCCTAGCCTGCCTATGGCATTGACTGCTTTAAGCCTGATGTGCGTCTCTCTGTGCGCTGCCAGGCTAACCAAAGCCTGAGAGGCTTTCACTCTTACTTCATTGATGTCTCTTTCAATCTCACCCCGGTAGCGTCCGGTCACCCTGTCCAGAACAGAGGGTTTGGCCCAGGTGCTGAGTGCGGCTATGGCTTCAGCTCTCATCTCGCTGGGAGCGGCCTCACTTTGTGCATAGTCAATCAGGTTCTGCATGGCTTCTTCAGTGCCTAGCCTGAGGTTGGCATTGATAGCCCTCCGAAGGAGAGGCTCACTGTTGAAGCGCTGCTGGCGCAGGAGGTTGCCCAAAGCAGGAAGCGCGGCTTCAATAGAGAAGTCATCGTTGATAGCCCGAGCGGCTTCGGTGAGGATGTACTCATCTTGATCGTTAAGGAAATTGGTGATGGCAGGGTCGCCCATTCTTCTCAGGGCGAGGACGGCCCCCAGCCTTACAGCATTAGAGGGGTGTGAGTAGAGTTGAGCTACGGCATCAACATTGCCGATTCTGGCCAGGGCCAGACTGGCGGCATGTCGGATGTAGGCATCTTCATTATTATTGCTTTCCAGAAGCTGAATGAGAGGCTGTATAGCATCGGTATAGGCGATTCTACCGAGTGCTTCGGCAGCGAAGAAGCGAGCACGGGGGTATTCATCATTGAGCAGAGGAAGAAGGCTTTGAGCGGCAGGCAGATGTCGTATATCTCCCAGCCATTTGGCCGCCTGCGCTCTGATCTCAGGGTCGTTGTCCAGAAGCAGGGTAATAATAGGCTGGGCATAGTTTTGATCTTGGCGGGCCAGTTGAGCCAGCCCCCAGATGCCATGTACGCGAGCAAGCTGATGATCAGTCTGGGTGATGGCCTGCTGGAAAACTTCAGCCCCATCTTCGCCACGTTTAGCCAGTTCAAACTGTGCTTTCTGGCGTACTCGCATGTCAGGGCTTTTTAAGATTTCGCCTAAGTGCTCATCTTCATGCTTAGTAAAATCTTCTTTTAGAAGCCTTTCCGTTTCTTTTCGCTCCGCGGAATTAGCAGTACTCTCGTCATCTAACTTCCAGATACGTCCAAAATCTTTTGTGCCCCAACCATCTACCCAGTCAGCAAAATACATTGCGCCATCAGGGCCAAAGTCTATACCGGTAGCTAACACACCACCCATTACTTTTTCTGTCTCTGCCAGCTCAAAAGTAGCTCCTTTGGGCTTTAGCTTAAAGGAGTGTATGCCTGAACGAGCAGGATTACCTACAAACTCAGCAACAAAAAAATTATTCTTCCATTTAGGGCCTAAGGCGGTTCCCGGGTTATAAACCAAACCTGTAGGACCATTTACAAAATTCTGGATACAAGGAGTAATATATGCGGCCTGCCCCTCAAAACGAGGTTTGTATAGCCCCTCATCCATCCATACTTTGTAAGCGTTATTGTCAGGGTCTTTATACTTTCCAAATTGCCAGTTGATTCGCCATCCGGTATCTGAGCCGTTGACAATGTAAACGAGGCGCTCACTTTCTCCGGGATGATCGCCGTCATTATCCTGACTGATCAGGTTACCGTATTCATCAAAGGTAAACTCGTGAGTATTACGAACTCCCATAGCGAATACTTCAAAATCAGAACCATCGGGATTTGCCCTTACGATTACACCACGGTTAGGGTATTTCCATTCCTGACCATCGGGGCCGGTTCCATTAAAACCAATATCGCCAATTCCCCAATATATTTTACCATCCGGCCCTATCTCCAGACCAGACATGCCATGTGCTCCAAAGCCAATATGTATGCCGTAGCCATGAGAAATAGATGTTTTTTCATCAGTAATGCCATCACCATTGTTGTCTGTAAGTCGCCAGAGGTCAGGGGCTACACCTACAAATAGCTCATTGTTATGCGCCATAATTGCTCCGGCAACATCGGTAGTTTCTTCATGAAAGTCCTCTACCATTAACTGAGAAAAATCTGCCAGACCATCACCATCCTTATCTTCCAGGCGATAAATATGTTCTTTCTCCACGGTCATATCTTTCCAGTCATGAGAACCATCACCATTAAGGTCTTTAAGCCATTCGTTTTTCTGACTATTTTCCGGAGAAAGAGTAGTATGCAAAAACTCTCTTTTATCTTCTACAGATTGTAGTTTGATAGAGGCAATTTCCCAGTCCTGATGTCGGCGAATATCAAATTCAGAATTCTTTTGTCGGTTTGTTCGCGAGTAGTATAGCCTTCCCTGGTCATCAATGTCTATAGAGATAGGGTCTGCCACAATAGAGTCTACTCCCCAAATCTTGATATTAAGTCCATCCGCTAGTTCTGGTGTGACTAATCCTTCTATTTTCTGAGCCATTTGTGCGGCTTCATCTGCGCCAATGGTTTTGGTACGTAAGTCTACAGCTTCCTGCTGGCAGGCACTAAGGCAGAGCGCCAAAGAGGCGGAACTCAACAGGCCTTTTATGGTCCAGCTGCTAGCTAATCTGGTTGTGTGTTTCATCTAGATCGTTGTATCTTTAAAATGAAAATTTGGTCTGAAAAGAGATTTTTTCGCTTTGTAAAAGCGAAGCCAAACAAGTTGGAATATTAAGCTATCTTCAGAATATTTCCCAATGTAAGGCTTGTTTTTATGGCATCCATGAGATTATCAGGAAGCTTTGCAGATTAATTTGATATTTTAGAAAAAAACTTAACTATACACACCTAAATGAGCCTTCACCTTTACATAAGCTGTTTACTATTTTTAATGCTGCTTTTAAATTATCATCAAATTTGTGCGCAAACATCTACCTCAGAAAAACCTAATGTGATATTAATAATGGCTGATGATATGGGAGCTGAGTGTTTGGGAAGTTATGGAAGCCTGGACTACAAAACTCCTGTACTTGATCAACTGGCAAGCCAAGGAATCCGCTTCACAAACTGTATTTCTCAACCGCTTTGTACACCCTCAAGGGTAAAAATGATGACTGGTTTATACAACTATCGTAATTATGAATACTTTGGATATTTAGGTAAAGAGCAAAAAACTTTTGGGCATATTATGCAGGAGGCAGGCTATACAAGTTGTATAGCAGGAAAATGGCAGCTGAATGGGTTGGCTTATAAAAATCAATTAAAGGACTGGAAGGATAAGCGTAAGCCAAATCAGTTAGGTTTTGACTATTATAGCCTGTGGCAGTTGACAAAAAGCCGAAGTGATGGAGAACGATACGCAAACCCTTTAATAGAACAGGACGGAAAGGTATTGAATCTCTCTGAAAATGATTACGGTCCAGATATATTTAGCGAATATGTGTTAGATTTTATAGAGAACAATCACCAGAATCCATTCTTTATCTATTACCCTATGGTGCTAGTGCATGACCCTTTTGTGCCTACACCTGATTCAGATCAGTGGAGCGATCAATCAATCCGTTACAAAAATGACACGGCTTATTTTAAAGATATGGTCAGCTATACCGACAAAATTGTAGGCAAAATTGTGGGTAAATTAAAAGAGCACAATCAACTAGATAATACACTGATTATATTTACAGGAGACAATGGTACGCATACAAGTATTGTGAGTAGAACCAATAATGGAGAAATTAGAGGAGGGAAAGGAAATACTATAGATGCAGGTACCAAAGTACCATTAATTGTTCACTGGCCTGATCAAATAGAAGGAGGAAGTATTTCTGAGGAACTCATTTCGTTTAGTGATTTTTTTGCCACTTTTGCCGATCTGGCAGGAATAGATGCTGAGTCTGATGGACATAGTTTTTTACCACTGTTAAAAGGTGAAAGTTTTACCGCTAGACAAAGCGTATTAGTTCACTATGACCCTAAATGGGGCGCGAACGTGAATAGGTATCGTAATAGATTTAGCAGAACAAGGGGATACAAGCTTTATATTGATGGTAAGTTTTATAATCTGGACAAAGACCCAATGGAACTAGAGCCTATTGCAGCGGAAACTATGAGTACAACAGAAATGAAAATACACCAAAAACTGCAAAAGGAGCTTGATCAGGCTCCTTTATGGCAGAATTCAAAGTGATAGTACATGTGGGTGGATAGATTAGCAATCGCAGCTAAAATCGTCTATGTGCACATATTTTGCGGCATAGACGTCGTCTATTCTTACAATTTGAGATAAAGGTATTTGTTCACCCGTATTAAAGTTAACCATCTTTTCATGCTTAGTAGCATCCTCATTTATAGAGAGCGCTATAGTGGAGATAGTCATAAACTCGTGAATGTCAGTAAAGTATTGTAACTTTATGTAGCGTCTTTCCTGAATAGAATTATCAAGGTAATTTTCAAATTTCTTTTGTTGGTCTGATCGCACTGAAGTCTGCATAATATATTGAATTGTCTACATTATTACTACAGAGTTTAGGGCAATAAGGTTTAGTTTACTGCTCTATCCAGTCTACAGCATCATATTTTTCTGAAAAGTGAAATATTTTGAGTTCAAAATCAAAATTTTCTTCAGTCAGTTTGGTGGCTTCTACGAGCCAGTCTTTGGATGTGACAACAGCTACTTTATGAAATAAAGCAAGGCTACCAAAACTAATGTCCAGGAAGTCAAAAAGAGTATCAACCGTAAAGTCGTTCATTTCTACATGCTCCACAAATAGGTTCAGCTTTTTATGTACATTAAGCTTTTCTTTCATGATAGGTAGCATAGGAATAATGTCACCTTCACTAAAATTTTCGTCAATTCTTAATCCCACAATATTGTCTTTGAAGGACTTTATGGCTTCGACCATGCTGTTAAATTTTAAAGTTTAAAAATTAGGGGTAATGCTAATAAGATAAAAATGGTATTGTTAAATTTATGTGTTTAAAGTATCACAAATATTTGAAATATTTTAAAAAAAGCTAATAAATAAAGCTGTTTTTAATTTATTGATTATTGTATGTTTTCATTTGCACAATAATGTATAGGATAATACTGTATTGTAGCTCAGTATTAATTCTGAGATAATGCAGCTGGATATGCATCTGCGGCTTTTTTGTTAATTAAGAATGATGAAATTAAGCTTATCCTTTGCTGATGATAGCAACGAATTTATTCTGGTTATTTTGGAAATATGTAAGTGAGCTTGAAGCTAGATAATTAAAAAAACATTGCAGATAGCATGAAAAACAGGTGAAAGCCTCTATTTTAGGATTTGATACTAAAGTCATACATCAGGTATTGGCTAATACTGACTAAATGAGTAACGCATCCTAATGAACAGACGAAACTTTATTGAATTAGTAGGGGCTGGCAGTAGTGCCATGGCATGTGCCCCAATATTTACCGTTACAGCAGCTAACTCTCAACCTAAACATTTACACAAACAGAAAGCAAAAGAGCTAAATGCAGATATAGTAATTGCTGGAGGAGGTTTAGGAGGATGTGCAGCAGCACTTGCCGCACTCAAAAGTGGCCTTAGTGTAATTCTTACTGAAGAAACGGATTGGGTTGGTGGACAACTTACTCAGCAGGCTGTGCCCCCGGATGAACACCAATGGATAGAATCCCATGGTGCTACTCAGTTGTATCGTGAATTTAGAAGTGCTATTCGCCAGTATTATAAAAGCTACTATCCACTAACAGAACAGGCTAAAAATACTAAAAACCTCAATCCCGGTAATGGTGCGGTCTCACGATTGTGTTTCGAGCCTAAAGTAGGAGTGACTGTACTAGAAAGCATGTTGGCCCCCTATACCAGTACAGGACAATTAACACTCTTGCTTGAGCACAAAGCCGCCGCCGCAGAAGTAAGTGGCGATAAAATTAACTTTCTTGCAGTGAATGACTTAAGGAATGGAAATGATAAAATTTTATCCGCCGCATATTTTGTAGATGCTACTGAGCTAGGAGATTTGTTGCCGCTTTCAGGTACGGAATACGTTAGTGGTGCTGAAGCAAAAAGTGAAACCAATGAGCTACATGCCGCTGAAGAGGCTCAACCTCATAACCATCAGTCGTACACCATGTGTTTTGCGATGGATTATGTGCCTGGAGCTAAGCTTACTATAGATAAGCCAGAAGATTACAACTTTTGGCATAAGCATATTCCTAAGCTAAGCCCTCCCTGGCCCGGAGAGTTGCTGTCTCTCACCTACGCCAACCCTTCAACCTTAGAACCTAAGGAACTGGGTTTTCACCCTGATGGTAGAGCTACTGGCAACAAGTTAAATTTATGGAACTACAGGAAAATTATAGATAGACATAATTTTAAAAATGGGCTATACACCGGGGATATTACCATAGTCAACTGGCCTCAAAATGATTATATGCTGGGAAACCTGGTAGACGTTAGCGAAAAAGAGTTTCAAAAACATTTGCGAGGGGGAAAGCAACTCAGTCTTTCTCTATTCTACTGGTTACAAACCGAAGCTCCAAGACCAGATGGAGGGCAGGGGTGGCCCGGATTACGCTTACGTGGCGATGTAATGGGTACTGAAGATGGTATGGCTAAATATCCTTATATCAGAGAGTCTCGCAGGATAAAGGCTGAATTTACAGTATTGGAAGAACATGTAGGCACAGCTAATAGGGCTTTAATAACAGGGAAGAAGGAGAATAATACAGCTGCTGATTTTTACGATAGCGTTGGAATTGGCTACTACCATATTGATTTACACCCAAGTACAGCGGGTGACAACTACATTGATTTTGGATCTTTACCGTTCCAGATTCCTTTAGGTGCATTAATACCTCAACGCACTATTAACCTTTTGCCAGCAAACAAAAATATAGGTACAACCCATATTACTAATGGCTGTTACCGGCTTCATCCGGTAGAGTGGAGTATAGGAGAAGCTGTAGGCTATTTAGTAGCTTATTCTTTAAAAAATAAAACTATTCCAAAAGGAGTAAGGGAAGATAAAAGGCGTCTGGCAGAGTATCAAAGCTTGATTAGAAAAAATGGAATAGAAACACACTGGCCTAAAGCTTAAACTGAATGTAAAAGTAGAGCGATACTAAATTACTCTACCTTTACCAACTTGTGTTTTATAGCATATAACACTAAGCCTACCCGACTTTTTACATTCAATTTTTCAAAAAGATTTTCACGGTAGCCATCAATTGTTCGTGGTGAAAGACACATTTTGTCGGCAATCTCTCTGTAGGTAAGTTCAGAGCTAGCATGTTTCATAAACTCTAACTCACGATCACTAAAGTTCTTTTTCTGGTTTTGAAGCTCAGCCTCGTTATAAATGTTGTTAACTAATGCCTGGCTGATAAGCTCTGTATGGTAAAAGCCTGTCTTTTGAAGTTGATTCAATGCTTCTTCCAATTGAATGGGATCTGCGTCTTTCAGGATATATCCTTTAGCTCCGAGTTTGAGCATCCGGATGACAGTTTGTTCATCATCATTCATTGAAAGTATCAATATTTTGATGTCAGGATAACGTTCTCTTAACCAGGCAGCAGTAGCAAAGCCATCCATAATAGGCATACTAATATCCAGCAATATAATTTCAGGTACATCTCCCTGGTCAATGATTTCCTGCAATTGCCGACCGTGTTCAGCTTCGTAAATAATTTCAAAATTATCGAATCCGTTAACCAACTCCACAATTCCTTTACGAAAAAGTGTATGGTCGTCTACTAGGGCAACTGAAGATGTTGTATTAGATTGATTCATAAGCTTCAGTGGGCAAACTAATTTGTATCTGAGTTCCTTTTAGTGGTTGGCTGTCAAACTGGGCAGTAGCTCCTATGACTTTAGCTCTGTGAATTATATTTCCTAATCCGGTACCACTACTTCTGCTAAGCATTGCCATATCAAGACCTTTACCATCATCCTGAAAGCCTAAATTAAGACCATCGGTGCTATAGCCAATATTAATTGCTATCGTCTTAGCTTGTGAATGCTTGATCGCATTGTTAAGTATTTCTTGTGAGATTCTAAATAATATAAGTTTTTTTTGAGGACTTATCGGTACTTCTGTCCCAGAAAGTTTAAGTTCGGTAGCATACATACCTGTTTTATTAATCATGTCAAGCTCCTTTTGCAGAGCGTGAGAAAGCTCTTGATTTAGGATATATTCCGAGTTCATAGATTTTGATAAATTCCGCAGGTCCTGTATCGATTTGCCAATTAGCTCTTTGGTATGTCTTACTTTTTCCAAAGTATACTTATCTGTATGTCTTTGCAGGGTACTCAGGTTAAGCTTCGCTAGCGAGAGTACCTGACCGATATTATCGTGTATTTCTTGCGAAAGTGTGTTCAGTGTTTGTTCTTTTATCTCAAGTTGAGCTTTTAGAATTTCCTGTTTGTAAAGGTTTTTCAGCTCTTCTTTCTCTTGCAGGTATTTATGGTATTGTCGCTGATGTACAAAGATAAACCCTACTATAAATGCAGTAATAAGTAGTAGAAAAACAGTCGCACCTATTACGATTTGAACTTCACCGGGGATGGCTTGCATAAAAGTCCTATGAAAATATAAATACACATGATTAAGAAAATGAAATTATGGAGCATCCATAGCAGATGTAGTTTCTCAATCTCTAACGCTGTTAAATAATTATATGAAAGGAAAATAACAAAACTTCCTGAAAAATATGTAAATATTCCAGTTACATACCAGAAGGAGCGAGTATATGCAATGTTTGTAGTAACCGGATTCAGTAGTTTTTTCAGATAATAAATTAAACAATAGCCCACCAGTACAAAACTAGCGAAACCATAAGTATTGCTATTGAAAGAACCTATCCCATCTCCCCAAACAAGATCTATAAAATAAAAGACGAAAAAAATTAATATGAGGGGCTTAGTATAGTCTGAAATTTTCTCTTGTTTAAAGGTTGCTTTAAAGAAAAAGCTTAGAACGATGAAAGAAGCTATACAATTGATATGATAAATAAACAGGTTGTTTTCTAGCAAAACCTGATCATAGATAATAGCAATAGTGTTAAGAAAGGCCTGAATTAATATAAACCACAAAATAAAGTCTCTCCTCCATACTTCTCTACTCTGTTTTAAAGAAAACAAGAAAAGTAGAATAGGAGAGACCGTATCCAGATACACAAATATTTTACTTGTCATTAAGCTTAACAATTTCGTGTAAACTTAAGCAATTATGGGCAACCAGGGGGTCTCGGACAACCATGTTTTGGTGGTATGCCCACATCGTCAAATGATGAGTTTACCACCTTTGCTAATATTTTTGCTTTAAAATCTTTGTTTACATCCTGTTGAAAGTTAATCGTAATAGATACTGAGTAGGATGGGTCTGAAGCCACTGGGTCGCTAATCAAGTTACGAATGTCATCAATGTTGAAAACATATTCTGAATGTTTCTCCATAATAGATAGGTTTAGGTAGAGATCATGTGTATCAGAATTTAAATATTAAAGGCGAGAAAGTAATTATATAGTCATTAATTATGGGTTGTATACTGATAAAATACCTATATATAGGTATATATTGTAGTAATCGTAGCCTTCCTTTTATACTTTATACAATTATAGTAAACATCAACTCTGATGTTGAATAAGTATTAAATCGTATAGTAAATCAGTAATTACCCATGCAGATAATTTTTCTAACTTAAGTAAATCTGTTATTAATAGTTGCTATCATTAAGGTTTACTTAGATGTTTTTGTAGTCACTATTATTAGATACACAATCTTTATAATGACTATACTGAGCCTACAGTATTTTTTTCAATAATTATAGTAACGTTTGTACTGCATAACAATGCCCTCAGCACCTGCGGAAATTCTAAGTATATAGGCTTAGTTGAATTCAAAAAATACAAAAACACCTAAGTAAATTAATACGTTATTTTGCAGTTTTTATAGTTATATTTTTGGTTTTGTATTTATAATATACTTATAAAATTATAAATTTTTTTATCACAAATTTTCAAATAAAGCTCATTCAAAGCTTTAATAGCTCTTTTATAGCATTAGTGCTTAAAATATTTTAGTTGTATTTTACCTACATAATATAACTAATGATGGCTTCAAACATATGTATGAAATCTTAGGTATTGGCTATAGTAATCAGGCTTACGTTTCTCATTTTTGTAGTGGGTATAAATTACTACAATATGAAAAACGTTTACTTAGCCATTGCTGTCAAGCTTTTGGTATTATCCTATTTTGATGCGTATACCCAAACCAGACCTTCTTCTACCATAAGTCAAAATATTTATGGTGTCTGTGTTGGGTGTCAAATTAGTAATGCTGATAATGCATGGGACAACGATATATCAACTTTTACATCTTTAGAAGTTAACCTGGCAGGTCTAGGTGGTAGGGGTGAGGTTGAGTATGGATTCACATCTTCTATTCCTCAAAATGACTTAATTAAATTTAACCTTCAGTTTAGTGGCGGAGGTTTATTAACTGGATTAGCCAATACCGAAATTTTTCAAAGACTTTCTGTTCAACTTTTAGATAATAGTGGTGGCGTGTTAGCCACTTATAACAATTTGAATACAGCACAAATTGATGTTATATCTGGTGCTGACAATACTTTTGAATTAAGAATTATCAATCCGGATGCTGCGACACGTAGAATCAGAATAATTAGCGGTGATCTCCTTTCTTTGGGGCTGGCATCCAGAGATCTATATATATACGATATTCTTCATACAGAGAACCAAGTTATCCCTGTATCCACTGTAGAAAGTAGTGGTATTGCCAATACATTACTTTGTGTGGGTTGTGTAGTACAAAATGATACACATGCCACTTCCACATTTGACCTAAACAGTAGTTATACTAATTTTTCAGTTCCTTTATCAGTAAATCTTGGAGCTGGATATTTATATTCAAGATATACTTGGGGAGGAACACAGTATAGTGGTAATGACTATGATATCTATCTGACCTTTGAAAACCCCAACCTGTTAACATTAGGTAGTGAGTTACTGTTTCTGGAAGATAACAATATATCAGTGCTTATTACTTATGCTGATGGCAGTAGCGAAAGCATACAGTATGGAGATCCAAAACTAGTTGCAGCCGATGTATTAGGAGTAGGTTCAGGCAGGTTCTATATGCAAATTGATGCAGACAATACCAAAAGTATAAGTAAGGTAGAGCCGCGATTTGGTGGTAGTTTGGTCAATGGAATAAATGTCCTTCGTTTGTATAACGTTTTTGTGGCTGAATCATCAGCTACTCCCCCTTCTGTAGGTGATAACGAAGCAACGGCAACTATATCAACAGCATTGAGAATAGATGAATACGTTAATGGACAAACTCTATTAACAGTGAGTGATAATGACGGCTTATTAACTTCAGCAGTAATTAGTAGCGGCTCTCTTCCACTTGGTACTCAACTTGATCCTATCAGCGGAGAGATTACTGTAAGTGATGTCAGTAATTTACAGGATGGTGATTTTGATATTAGTATTGAGACTACAGATGTTTTGGGAGGAAGCAGCACTATAGATGTTACATTATCAATAAAACCAGCAGATCAGGAAGCGGTATATACTGTATTACCAGCCTTGCCCATTAGTGATTATGCCATTGGAGATACACTTGCATTAGCGGCAGATGCAGATGGCGATATTACAGCAGCCATAAAAGATAGTGGAGACCTTCCGGTAGGTACGAACTTAAATGCAGATGGTTCAATTACCGTGGGCGATCCTTCTTTACTACAGGCAGGTATTCATACCAGCAATGTGACCACTACTGATGAGAACGGAGGAACCTCATCAAATACAGTAGCTATTACATTACATCCAGTAGATCAGGAAGCGGTATATACTGTTATTCCTGCTAAGCCAGTAGACATGTACAATGACAATGACATTTTGGCTACAGTTATAGACGCAAATGGAGGAATCACTCAGGCAGAATTAGAATCTGGTAGTTTACCACCCGGTGTGGTTTTAGATACAGACGGGACTATAATAGTAGATAATGCTACTTCTTTAGTTGCTGGAAGTTACCCACTTGATATCAAAACCACTGACTTAAATGGTGGTACTTCTAACAGTATTGTAACCATCATTATTAATCCTTCAGATACTGAAGCTGTATACTCAGTATTACCAGCGAAAAATAGTGATTTATATGCAAATGATGATGTTATAGCTTCAGTAAGTGATGCTGACGGTGCTATAGTCTCAGCTACAATAGGTGCTGGTACATTACCTGCAGGTATGTCATTAGCTACTGATGGAGAAATAACGGTAGCAGATGAAAGCCTGATTACTAATGGTTCTACAGTTTTGACTGTCACTACAACAGATGAAAATGGTGGCACTACAGATAATGTGATAGCGATTACTGTTAATGCAGGAGGTGATCCTGATATAGAAGCAGTATATACTGTGAGCGATTCTAAGCCTGTAAACGACTACGTTAATGGCGATGTAGTTGCAACAGTTAATGACGAAGATGGTGCTATAGTTTCAGCTAGTGTTTTGGTAGGTTCTATTCCTGCCGGTATGACACTCAATGCCGATGGTTCCATTACGATATCTGATGCGAGTTCAATGGTTGAGGGTTCTAATGCTATTGTTGTTCTTACTACAGATGCGCTGGGAGGTACTTCTTCATCAAATGTGAATATTACAACCAATCCTGTAGATTTAGAGGCTGTTTATACTTTGCTTCCTACTTTACCTGCAAACGATTATGATAACGGGGATACTCTGGCAACTGTGGAAGACCTCAATGGTGATATCGTTTCTGCAACCATAGACGCTGGCAGCCTTCCTAACGGAGTTAGTATTGAAAATGACGGAACTATTGTTGTTACTGATGAAAGTCTACTGGTAAGTGGAGAGAACACTTTGACTGTCGTAACTACCGATGAAAATGGAGGAACCTCTGATAATACGATATCATTGGTAATTCTTCCTGATGATGAGGAGTCAGTTTATGATGTAACTGAAGCAAGTCCTGTTGATGAACTAAGTAATGGTGATACTTTAGCGACAGTTACGGATGCAAATGGTGTGATTATAGATGCTATAGTAGTAGGTGTTATACCAGATGGAATTGACGTGTCTGTAGATGGTACAATTACCGTAAGTGACTCCTCATTACTAACTCCTGGTGATGTTATTCTGACAATTATTACTACTGATGAAAATGGAGGAATTACTGAAAACATTGTAACAATTAGTATTGGTACTGCTGACAATGAAGCCATTTACACTATAGAACCACCGAAGAGAGTAGATCAGTATGAGAATAATGAAATTATTGCAACAGTAAGTGACGAAGATGGAGAGATAGTAAGTGCTGAAATTAATAGCGGTATTTTGCCTGCAGGTTTAGATCTGTTAGATAACGGAAGTATTATGGTTGATGACAGTTCTGCTTTAGTGGCGGGTACTTATAACGTTGACATAACTACAGAAGACGAAAATGGAGGTAAAACTACAAGTCAGGTTGAGTTACAAATAAACGAAGGAGATCAGGAAGCTGTGTATATGGTTTACGAAGCAAAATCTGTAGATAGTTATAGTTCTGGTGACACACTAGCTACTGTCAGTGATGGAGATGGTCAGATCGTAACATCTACTGTTATAAGCGGTAGTCTACCAGCTGGTACTGCCATTGCTGCTAACGGAATGATTTCTGTTACTAATGAAGAAATGTTGATTGCTGGTACATATCCAATTTCTATCCATACTATAGATGAACTTGGGGGAAGCACCAATAATACTATTAACATAGTTATCAATAGTAATAGCAGTACGGGTTCAGAAGATGCGGATGCAGAGTATACAGTTGCGGACACTAAACCTGCGAATGAATATAATGAAGGTGATATTATTGCCACTGTAAGTGATCCTGATGGTGCTATTGATTCTGCATACGTGAAAGAAGGCGTAATACCAGAAGGGCTAATCTTGTTACCAGATGGTACAATCAAAGTTGAGGACTCTACTAAATTAGTTCCACAGGATGTTGTAATTACTATTAGTACAATAGACGAGAATGGAGGTACGACTGACTCGCAATTGACCTTGAGCATTGGTCAAAATGATAAAGAAGCTGAGTACACAGTATTTGAATCTAAAACAGTAGAAAGCTATGCTACGAATGATACCTTAGCTTCTGTATCGGATCCTGATGGCCATATTGTGAATGCTATACTATTAGAAGGTGAACTACCTGAAGGAGTTGTACTAAGTAACGATGGCACAATTACAGTATCTGACACTGGAGTATTGGTTGCTGGCAAATCTACTGTTACTATTAAAACTGAAGATGAAAAGAGTGGTATTACAGAACACCAATTGCTATTAGAGATATACCCAGATGAAGTGGATACGCCTGAGGTTGAAGTTAAAAATCCTAAGCCCTCAGATGAATATCAGGCAGGTGATACCTTGATAATTGTTCGTACTGATACTGTTTTTATAGAGGTAATTGTAGATAGAGGTAATTTGCCTCCTGGTGTTGAAGTAGATGATGACGGAAATGTAATAGTTGATACACCTGAAGATCTTGAACCAGGCGAGTATATTATCACAATTGTATATGTTTATCCAGATAGATCAGAAGAAAGTCAAGATGTACCGGTAGTAATTTTGAACCCTCTACGCCCTGTTGAGCCTCTTTCTGGATTTTCACCAGATGGAGACGGTCAAAATGATTTCTGGCAAATAATTGATATTGAGCATCATCCAAATAATCATGTAAAAATCTACAACCGTTGGGGTGAGCTAGTTTTTGTTCAGAACAACTATGACAATCAGTCAAATTCATGGAAGGGTAACGCTAATGTAGGAAGTATGCGGACAGGTTCTGGAAAGCTACCAAGTAGTACTTACTTCTACATACTGGACCTTAAAAATGGAAATGCACCTATCACCGGATACATCGTATTAAAATATTAACCACATGAAATACTTCAGTTACATAATGTATGCTGCTATCGTTTTGATAGCAGCATCATTTAATTGCCAAGCTCAGGAAAGACCTATTTATACGCAGTATATGTTTAACGAAACTGCTTTTAACCCGGCCTATACAGGTTCACCTGAACGTTTGAGTATCACAGGATTATACAGAAAACAATGGGTAGGAATAGATGGAGCACCTACAACTCAGACCGTTTCTATTCATTCACCCATCAACAAACAAAGTATGGCCCTGGGTTTGCAGGTTTTAAATGATGTTATAGGTGTTTCTTCCAGGGCTGAAGCAAAATCTATGTTTGCTTATAGAATACGTTTCAATGAAACTTCAAAATTATCGTTTGGTATACAGGCAGGTATTCGTTGGTATGATGAAGACTTTAGCATGCTGTATGATGAATTGATGGATTCAGATTTTAGTGAAAGTATTAAATCTTCTAAATTTTTGTTTGGTACAGGCGTATATTATCATACAGAAAGGTTCTATGTAGGAGCATCAGCTCCAGCCATTCATACAAAGTTTAGTGCAAAAAACCACATATTCATCACCTCTGGTTACGTTATGGATATTGGAAGTCAACTCAAGCTGAAGCCTAATTTCCTGCTAAAACTAGCAGATAATGCCCCAGTCTCTTATGATCTTAATGCTAACTTATTAATTCAGGAGATGATTTGGTTCGGTGTATCATACCGTTCTAGAGAATCAATTGGATTATTGACTCAGTTACAATTAACCGAAAAGCTTGCCTTTGGCTACTCTTTTGACCTACCTGTAGGTGGGATTAGTCCATACGGTCAGGGGTCACATGAGTTATCACTAAACTATACACTTCAACTACCAACTATAGCCTATAAATGTCCGAGATACTTTTAAAACCACAATAAGATGATACGAATTAGTTTTCTATTTATCATCTCACTAGTCTTGACCACACAACTTCATGCGCAAAGTCTAATGAATAGCATGAAGAAAAGTGAAGATAGAGGAGATGAACTTTTTGAGAGATGGAATTATGATGAAGCTATTGATTTTTATAAAAAATCTCTAAGTAAAAAACCAAATAATGACAGAGTAAAACTACAGATTGCTGTATGCTATAACCAACTAGATGAGTGGGAGCAAAGTAGACAATGGTTTGCAGCAGTAAAAAGAACTTCACCTTATATGATAACTGAAGACTATGCTTTTCAATATGCAGAGGTACTTCAGCATCTTGGGGAATTTGAAGAAGCTAAACCCTGGTATATCGCTGCATTGGAAAAAGGACACAAGCCCATTGCTGTAAAAAACAGGCTGAATTCTTTAGATAGTATCAGCAGTTTTTTTAAGGATAGCCTCAGATACTATGTAAATGAATTGTCGTTGAATACTGATGCTGCTGAGTTTGCTCCAATACTTTATAGGGGTGGACTTATTTTTACGTCATATAATGTGCAGCAGAGAAAAAATATACCAGACAAGAGAAAAGATATTCGGTATAACATGTATTATTATCCTCTTCTACAAAAATATGAGGATTCTAAACTAGATGGTCAGTTTGCAGAGATTAATTCAGCTAGACACGATGGTACTTTGACCATATATAATGATGACCAGAATCTGATTTTTACCAGAAGTAATTTACGAACTTCAAAAGCATCTGATGATAATGGGGTTAAAGTAAGAAACCTAGGTCTTTACCTAGCTGATTTTGATGGCGAAAAAAACCTATGGACTAATGTGCGACCATCTCCTTTAAATAATTTTGAATACTCAGTAGGGCATCCAGCTATTTCAAATGATGGTAAAACACTTTACTTTGTTTCTGATATGCCAGGTGGAGTGGGCGGTACAGATATTTACAAGTCAATATTAGTAAATGACGAATGGAGTACACCTGTTAATTTAGGTTCAAGTATTAATACAGAAGCAAATGAGTTGTTCTTGTTTTTATATCAAGATAGTGTATTGTACTTCTCTTCAGAAGGGCACCCAGGTATAGGAGGTCTTGACTTGTATAGTGTAAATCTGACTGAAATAAACCCTGAAGTTAAAAACATGGGTTATCCCATGAATTCAACCGGAGATGATTTTGGCATTGTAATAGATAAAAATGGTCTTGGTGGATTCTTTACTACTAATAGGGAGGGGGATGCTTTAAGAGATAATATTTATTCTTTCTCTTTTCTAGAGGATTTTGGAGATTACTTAGAAGAAGACTTTGTAGAAGAAGAGCCGGTAGCGGTTGTGCCAAAAATAATTACTTTACAAGGTATTGTAGTAGACCAAAAAGACCAGGCTCCACTTGATAGTTCATTCGTAAGTATAATTAATTTAGAAACCAGGGAATCTATAGACATTCTAACTGACTCTCTAGGTTGGTTTCAAACTGAGATTGAAGAGGCTGATGGATATGTAGTTCGTACTGAAAAACACGAGTATTATACTCAAAAAATTAGTTTGCCTTCTGATACACTAGATACAGAAAAGCTTGCTCTAAATATAGAAATGGAAAAAATAGAGGTTGGGCAAAAATTTGAGCTTGAAAATATCTATTATGCTCTTAATGCATATGAAGTGAACGATAGTGCAGCAGTATCATTAAATGAAGTAGTAGAATTTTTGAATGATAATCCTACGATCAGAATTGAACTAAGCTCTCATACAGACTCTAGAGGAAGCGATTCATTTAATCTATCTTTATCACAGAAAAGAGCCCTGGCAGCGGCAGAGTATATTATTAATCAAGGGGTAGATATTTCCAGAATCAAAGCGGTGGGCTATGGTGAAACCAAATTGGTATTTCCTTGTGGAAATGGCATTGAATGCTCGGAAGATCAGCATCACATGAACCGAAGAACTGAAATTACTATCATAGAAAACGAACAACAGGTAAGTGCCCAGGCTTCAGAATAATATATAAAAGTCTCAAAAAAAAAAGGCTGTCTCAACCTTAGTTGTACAGCCTTTTTTGTGTTCTAGATATTATTTACTTGACTTTCAATCCTCTGGGTAGATTTTGCGATTTAGGCGCAAATAGACCTATTACTGACAATTGAATATTTCTTTCTTTCGCATTGATTTTAAAGTCTTCTATAATCTCATATACATCGTAATGCATATAATGAGTATTAGAAGCATCTATCTCAACTACTGAATTATCAGGTATATTAGCTAAATATTGAAGAATACTGGCTTTATTCAAAAATGTTACTTCCTGAGCCAGTTCCAGCCTGATTACTGATTTATCATCTTTTTCATCACTCTGGCTAATATATGGAATGCGGAAATTATTGTAAATAATAAACAGTATTGAGACTACTAAACCTATGCACAAACCAATCAACAAATCGGTGAAAACAATTCCTATAATTGTAATCATAAATGGTATGAACTGCCCGTAACCTTGACTGTACATTTTTTTAAATAAGGCAGGCTTGGCAAGTTTAAACCCAACTACAAAAAGTATAGCAGCCAGTGTAGCTAATGGAATTAGATTAAGCAGGTTTGGTATAAGAATAATACTGATAAGTATTAAAAAGCCATGAATAATGGTAGAGGCTTTTGTTTTACCTCCAGACTGAATGTTAGCTGAGCTTCTAACGATAACCTGTGTGATAGGTAATCCACCAATAAGACCCGAAATAATGTTACCGATACCCTGAGCTTTAAGTTCTCTGTTAGTAGGAGTTACTCTTTTGTAGGGGTCTAGTTTATCGGTAGCCTCAACACAAAGTAAAGTTTCCAAACTTGCAACTACAGCAATTACTAGTGCAGTAACATAGATTTGTGCGTTGCCTAAGGCACTGAAATCAGGGAAAGTAAAGTTACCAATAAAGCCATCAAAGCTCTCAGCCAAAGGTACATTTACCAATTGCTCGCTATTAAGCTTAAGTGCAGGAATAGACTCAAACGTAAGGTTAAGAATAACACCCGCAATTACGGCTACCAAAGGCCCGGGAACAAGCTGCATAAAAGAAATATTTTTAATTGCTTTAGTTTCCCAAATCAGAAGAATAGCTAAAGAAATGGCAGTAATAATTACTGCACCAGGACTAATGAAATCCAGCATATTAATCAGTTCTGAGAATGTATTTTCTCCATCACTTTGATTAAATGCTAAGTCACCTTCATAGTCTTTGTCATAACCGAAGGCATGGGGTATTTGCTTGAAAAATATGATAATACCAATACTGGCAAGCATACCCATAATAACGGACGAAGGGAAATAATAAGCGATAATTCCGCCTTTAGCAAAACCCATTAATATTTGAATGATACCGGCAATAACTACTGATACCAAGAACAATTCATATGATCCGAGGTCTTCTATGGCAGTAAGTACTATGACAGCAAGTCCTGCTGCGGGGCCACTTACACCAAGGGGAGAGCCACTAAAGAAACCTACAACAATACCACCAACTATACCTGCGATAAGGCCTGAAAATAATGGTGCTCCTGAGGCTAGAGCGATACCTAAACATAAGGGCATGGCCACCAGAAATACTACGATACTGGCCGGAATATCCTTATTAAAATTTTTTAAAGGATTGAAATTTCTTTCAGCTGAATTCATTTTATGCTAATCTAAGTGTCTGACAGTAAGTAAACTGAATAATACAGATTATCTTTCTCTTAAACTTGATGGAAAAATAATGCTTATAGTTAATGTAAATAACTAATGTGTATGAATGTAAAATCAGCTATACTGAGGAGGTGGGGTATATAGATTGGCATTTATGCACATAAAGAGCTTTGAGTAAAAAGGGTATGGGTTGTTTACACCTAAGCCATTAAAAATTAATTCTAAATTTGATTGTAAGGTATATTCTTTTAAAGTCTTATTTTCTTCCTTTTCAGTTTCTTTTTCACTCTTGTTTTCTTCAATTTCTATATCCTCATATTCTGTAGTTAACTCAACCTGAGCATAGGAAATAGAATAAGAATGAGAAAGCTGATCGGCAAGCGTAGCTAAACTAGGTCCTAGAATAATTAATACTAGGAATATAGAAATAAATTGGATAGTGATTTTTTCTAAAATAAGCTTATAAGTTTTGGCTAGCTTCATTGAGTACCCTATAAGGAACTAAAACAAAGTTTATATAAAAATAAGTCTTTTTCTGATAATATTTAATTATTAAGAATAGTTCCTAAGCCTTATTCCTACAACAGATGTAGTTACGATGAAATTAAATTTTTAGTTAAGATATCTGGCAAAAAAATCCTAATTACATCAATCTTCCAAACTATAGAGTCAATTCTTTTAATGGTAGGTAGTAAAACTGAATGTAACAAAATTTGTAAAAGATATAAGTAAGTTGCCAAATAAAGGATAGACAATTGTCTGTTTTTGTCAAATATTCTGTTGAATTGCTTTTAAATTTAATATACTGCCTTTATTTTGTTGAATTATTATTAAGCTGAACTAACAACTTAACAATCTTCACCTTTCACTGAATGAGTAAGAGCAACAAAAACGAAACTACTGTAGGGGTAAAAGAAATAGCTCGTAGGGCTAACGTTTCCATTGCTACTGTGGATAGAGTTATTCACAACAGAACCGGAGTTTCTGAGAGCACTAAGAAAAAAATACAACAAATAATTAAGGAAATTGATTATCAGC
The DNA here is from genome assembly GCF_030506305.1 of Porifericola rhodea. Taxonomy (GTDB): domain Bacteria; phylum Bacteroidota; class Bacteroidia; order Cytophagales; family Cyclobacteriaceae; genus Catalinimonas; species Catalinimonas rhodea. Next base: position 4,374,413 of record NZ_CP119421.1, read on the forward strand.
CTAATATCCTGGCAAGTCGCCTGGCATCTAGAAAAGTTTATGAGCTGGCTATTCTTATCCCTCATGTTTCTGAAGAAACTACTTACTGGAAAGCACCCCTTCAGGGCATAGAAAGAGCAGAACGTGAGATTAGTAAATACGGGATCAATATTCACAAGTATCTTTTTGATCTTAATAGCAAATCTTCTTTTGTTGAGATGAGTGAACAGATATTGCAGGAAGAGTTTGATGGAATTTTGTTAGCTCCCATCTTTATTGAAGAAGCTACAACTTTTGCAAAGGAATGTAAGGAGAAAAAAATACCGTACGTTTTTATAAATTCTGATATTCCTAATCTGGAAAGCCTCTGCTATATAGGTCCTGACTTACCTAAAAGTGGTTATTTAGTAGCCCATTTAATGAGTTATGCTATCCATCCGGAAGATAAAGTGCTGGTAGTTAACATATCAAAGGAAATTGACCAGCATCACCATCTGCTTAGAAAAGAGGAAGGATTCAGAGCTTATTTTGAAGACCATCATCTGGCTGTGCAGGTAGTAAAAGTTGATATTAAAAATACTGATTATGCTGTAATTGAAAAGGAGCTAAAGAATATATTTAAACAGCATCCTGATATTAAAGCAGTGTTTGCAACTAATTCCAGGGTAGGTAGAGTTGCCAGATTTTTTGAAGATACTAATCGTAAAGATATTCTATTAGTAGGCTTTGATTTCTTACCAGATAATATTGAATACCTAAAAAGAGAAACTATCAACTTTTTAATTTGCCAGAAGCCGGAAGATCAGGCCTATCGTGGAATTATGGCATTGTATCAATATTTGGTAATGTCCTCTACAGCAGAAAAAGTTCACCATATGCCTATTGATATTATTACAAAGGAGAACTACGCCTACTATACTAATTAGCTTTGAATGAATATAAATGAAAAACTACTTTTAAATGTAAATAATATCTATATATTCGGGTACGTACACGCCTTGTATGATGCTTATATTTACTATATTTTAAACTACACAAACAACAACCATACTGATGAATCAAACCATTAACCGACGAGACTTTGTCAAAAAAGCTTCTGCCAGCAGCCTGGGCTTGTCATTTTTAAGTAGTACTGCCCCTTTCATCAATAGCAAAAGTAATGCAAACGATAACATTCAAGTAGCTATAATGGGTACCAACAATAGGGGAAGTGCACTTGCCAAAGGCTTCGCAAAGTTAAAAGGAATAGAGGTTGGCTACATTTGCGATGTAGATGACCAGGCAATTAAAAAAGGAATGGACGCAACCGCGCAAGGAGGTCAGAAGAAAAAACCTAAGACTGAAAAGGATATCAGAAAGGTGCTTGATGATAAATCAGTAGATGCTATTGTAATTGCTGCCCCCGATCATTGGCATGCTCCGGCAGCTATAATGGCTTTGCAAGCTGGTAAACATGTATATGTTGAAAAACCTTGTAGCCATAACCCTGAAGAAGGAGAAATGCTGGTACAAGCTGCACAAAATTCAGATTTGATAGTCCAGATGGGAAACCAGCGTCGTTCGTGGCCTAAGGTGGTAGAAGGTATCGCTAAACTTAAAGATGGAGTTATAGGCAGGGCTTATTATGCCAAAGCCTGGTATGCAAATAACAGACAACCTATCGGTTTTGGTAAAAATACTGCCGTACCTGCCGGATTAGATTACGAGCTCTGGCAGGGACCAGCACCCAGAAAAGCTTATCAGGATAATATTATCCATTATAACTGGCATTGGTTCTGGCATTGGGGTACCGGTGAGCTTTTAAATAACGGCACACATTTTATTGATTTATGTCGCTGGGGACTGGAAGTTGACTACCCAAATCGCGTAAGCTCTGGAGGAGGGAGATATGCTTACAAGGATGATTGGGAAACGCCTGATACGCAAATCACTCACTATGATTTTGATGATCAAAAAAGTATTACCTGGGAAGGTAGAAGCTGTAATAGACAAAATATTGAAGGAATATCTGCCGGAGCTGCATTTCATGCAGAGAATGGTACGATGGTCATAGATGCCAATGGCTATCATATATACGACAATAATAATCAGTTGATAGAGAGCAGTACATCTAGTAGCGCAACGGCTACAAATACTACTGGCCCAGGTTTTGATCTGGATCAGGATCATTTAGAAAATTTTAGAACCAGCATCATTAACAACAAACGCCCTGTTTCTTATATAGAGGATGCTAATATCAGTGTACATATTTGTCACCTAGGCAATATTGCTCACCGTGTAGGGCGTAGTTTGGAATGCAATCCTAGAAATGGAAAAATAACCGGTGATGAAGAAGCGATGAAGCTTTGGGGCAGATCTTATGAAGCAGGCTGGAAACCCAGTGTTTAGGTTTTCATACATATAACTAATCGTACACAACTCTAAATAAAAAGTATGCTCCTTAAGAGAAGAAATTTTATCAAAACTGCTGCTGCCTCTACTATAGGACTTGGTTTAAGCTCACAAACACTTTCCATTCAAAATAATCCAACCAAAATATTAAAGGCAGGAATCATAGGTTTGGATACCTCACACAGCGTAGCATTTACTAAAGTATTGAATGATCCTGATGTCAAGGATGACCTTAAAGGTATAAAAGTAGTCGCAGCTTATCCACATGGAAGCAAAGACATAGAAAGTAGTGTCAGTAGAATACCTAAATACACCGAAGAAATACAGGCGTATGGTGTTGAAATCGTAGATTCTATTGAAAAACTTCTGAACCTGGTAGATGTGGTATTGCTGGAAACTAATGATGGTCGTAGACATTTGGAGCAGGCAATGATGGTTTTTAAAGCAGCTAAGCCTGTTTTTATAGATAAACCAATAGCAGCATCTTTATCAGATACGATAGCAATTTTTGATGCCGCTGAAAAATACAATGTACCAGTATTTTCGGCCTCTTCTCTTCGTTATGCAAAAGATGCTCAGGCAGTACGAAGTGGCAAAAAAATAGGTAATGTTTTGGGAGCGGATACCTACAGTCCAGCTCATTTGGAAGAAACTCATCCTGATTTTTACTGGTATGGAGTCCACGGTGTAGAATTGTTGTATACGGTAATGAAAACGGGATGCAAAACAGTAAAAAGAAGCCATACAAAGGATATGGATGTAGTGGTAGGTCATTGGGATGGTGGTAGAATAGGCACTTTTAGAGGAATGCGAAAGGGTAAGCTGGATTATGGAGGAACAGCCTATGGGGAAAACGCAATTTCATCAGTAGGACCCTATGATGGTTATCGTCCTTTGGTCGTTGAGATTGTAAACTTTTTTAAAAGCGGTAAACCTCCGGTAGAGGCTAAAGAAACTATAGAAATCTTCGCTTTTATGGAAGCTGCAGATGAAAGTAAAAGACAGGGAGGGATTGAAATCACGTTGGATTATGTCATGCAGAAAGCAATGGCAGGCATAAAAAGAAATTAAGCTAGCTGTTTATGTCTAAAAGCATACAAATTACAGACAGCTGGCTAAGATATGAAAAAGAAAATCTGATACGTCCCTTCGGTTTTAAAGGAGGGTATATCAATGAGTTATGGCAAAATGTATGTAGCTTAAAATCTTCCAATGGTGCGCAAAGCCTGGGCTTAGCGACTCAAAGTGTACTCTATGGTGATCCTAAAGTATTCACACGTTATGGGGAAAAAGAAGCCAATGAACTAATGCTTAAGGTCACTCGTCGGGCTATGGAACTAATCACTAATCAAACATGGGCAGATCCAATTGAGTGCCTAAATACGATATATCCTCAACTCTACTTAGATTCTTGTAAAATTACAGGTGAGCCTGATTTGCATCTTAACTTTGTACATAATGCATTGGTAAGTGTAGATCATGCCTGCTGGCTACTTTACGCCTTTACTCATAATTTAAGTGATTTTATGTCAATGATACCTAAAGCTTATCATGCCGCCTTAGGAGAGAGGCACGAAAAGATAGCGATAATGTATCAGGTGCCCTATGGTATGCCATTATCTGAAGTAGAAAGAGCTGTAGAAAAAGGTTATTTTATCATAAAAATTAAGCTAGGTCAGGCAGGTAGCGAAGATGAAATGTTACAGAAAGATCTGAATCGGATCAGTGAAATTCATCAGCTATTAAAAGAAAAGCATACACAACACCATCAAATTTGGTATACCCTTGACGCTAATGGCAGGTATCAGCACAAAGACAGCATTGAACGCATTATTAAATTCCTTCATCAAATAAAAGCGCATGAGCGAGTTCTTTTTTTTGAAGAACCCCTGAATGAAAACAATAAGGAAAGTGTAAAGAATCTTGATCTGAATATGGCCGCAGACGAAAGTCTACACAACTTACTAAGTGCTAAGCAACGTATTGCGCAAGGCTACAGTACATTTGTTTTAAAATCTGTCGCCAAAACTTTGAGCCTGACACTTCAGATAGCCAGGCTTGCCTACGATAATCATATAAAATGTGCTTGTGCTGATTTAACAGTAAACCCTGTGCTTATGAGCTGGCATCAGAATCTTGCCGCACGTCTACCATCTTTTCCTGGTCTGGAAGGTATGGGCTTGATGGAAACTAATGGAGATATGAACTACAAACGTTGGTCTCAGATGCTAAGCTATCACCCATGCTACAATGTAAGCTGGTTACAGCATACAGAAGGTCTGTTTCATTTAACGGATGACTTTTATAGTAAGAGTGGGGGGATATTTTTTACTCCGCATCACTATCATCAGTTGCTTAGTGAAGTTTAATGATGCTTTATAGAATTATTGCCTGTGAATACTTTTGATTATAAATTCTTATCCTTACATTCGGTTACGTACACGTATAAAATTTTGTGTCGTACTTACTAACAATTACTCAATCAGGAAATTATAGCTAAATAGGTGAGCCTCTTTAATCGGCTATACTTATTTAAAGCAGTATACTACCTATGGCAGGGGTAATCCTTTTGCTATAGACACTAACTTATAGCTATTTCATGAATACAACGACCGAACAGCTGCCACTGAGCAAACGTATTAAAGATATATTTAAATATGTAGGGCCTGGAATTATCACCGCCGCCCTTGTATTTGGACCAGGAAGCCTAACGATCACCTCAAAGCTTGGTTCTCTATTCGCCTTTCAGCATATTTGGGTAATATGTTTAGCCATATTTTTTATGGCAGTGTTTACAGAAATGGGAGCTCGCATAGGAGTAGTTACAAACGACTCTCTTTTACAAACCATTAAAACCAAATGGGGAAAAGCAACTTCAATTGGATTAGGCATTGGTATTTTTGCTATCACAGCTTCTTTTCAGGCGGGAAATACCATTGGAGCCAGCCTGGCATTTGCCGAACTCTTTCATACCTCAATTGAACCCTGGCTTGTATCCTTTACCCTTTTAGGTATCAGCCTGCTTTTCTACCGTTCATTCTATCAAATTTTAGAAAAACTGATGATCGCCCTGGTAGGGTTAATGTTACTCTCTTTCCTCATTACTTTAATTTTAATACAGCCTAAGCTATCCTCTTTGGGTTCTGGGCTACTACCATCCATACCTGCCGGATCCGAAGTGCTAACTATTGCTTTGGTTGCTTCCAGCTTTTCAGTAGTAGGAGCATTTTACCAGTCATATCTGGTGAAAGAAAAACAGTGGAAAATTGGTCAGATTTATCAGGCCAAAAAAGAGGCTGTAGCTGGCGTAATGATCTTAGGAACTATTTCACTCTTTATTCTGATCAACGCTGCAAGCATTTTATTCCCTCGCGGTATCAATGTGAGTTCTGCTACCGACATGGGACTAGCTTTAGAACCCCTCTATGGCAGTACGGCTACGCTCATTTTTATGCTGGGCTTATTTGGAGCCTCCTTTTCGTCCCTGATAGGGAATGCAACAATAGGTGGGTCGTTAGTATCTGACGCTTTTTCATTAGGTAACGAACTTCGTTCGCCGGGCCTGCGAGCCATGATTGTTCTGGTAATGATTATTGGCGCAAGCATCGCCCTGATCTTTGGAAGCCTGCCTCTTGAACTGATCATTTTCGCACAGGCTATCACCATTATTATTGCTCCTTTAGTAGGTCTGGCACTGCTTCTCATTGCTAATGATACGCAACTGATGGGCACACACAAAAATACATTCGCACAAAACCTAAAAAGTATACTCGGACTTGTACTGCTCCTGTGTTTGTCAGGTAGTCAGCTGTACTTTCAATTCATACAATAAACATGATAGATTTAAGTAAATTAGAATACGACCTACTGGCTCCCAGTCAGGCATTAATCTCTGACTTCAGTACGCTAGAAGGAGATTTGATGATACTGGGTGTTGGGGGTAAAATGGGACCTAGCCTGGCTCGGCTGGCAAAAAGAGCCTTAGCAGAAGCCGGGAAAAATAATGAAGTAATTGGTGTATCACGCTTCTCTAATGCTGACGCACAGCAGGACCTGGAGGATGCGGGCATAAAGACGATTAAAGCGGATTTGCTAAATGAGCAGGAGCTACAAGCCCTGCCAGAGGTGAAAAACATAATTTATATGGCAGGTACAAAGTTTGGTACCAGCGGAAATGAGTCTTTTACCTGGGCCATGAATGCCTATTTGCCAGGAAGGGTAGCCGAAAAGTTTAAAAACTCCAGAATTGTAGCTTTTTCTACCGGAAATATATACCCATACGTACCAGTATTTTCTGGTGGAGCAGATGAAGAAACCAAACCTGGCCCGGTAGGGGAGTATGCTCAATCCTGTTTGGGCAGAGAAAGAATTTTTGAACACTTCTCTAAAAAATACGAAACCCCGGTACTCATTTATCGGCTCAACTATGCAGTAGATTTTCGTTATGGCGTACTTTTAGAACTTGCTAAGTCAGTATTGGAAAGTAAAACTATAGACCTTAATTCTGGTCATGTGAATGTTATATGGCAGGGAGACGCGAATGAGTATGCGCTAAGATCACTAAAATACTGCGAAAGTCCGGCCAGACTTCTGAATATTACTGGTCCGGAAACGGTACCTATCCGCTGGGCTGCCAGTGAGTTTGCAAAACATTTTAATAAAGAAGTCCGCTTTGTGGGGGAAGAACAGCCTATGGCATTACTCAACAATGCTTCTACCGCACATCAGCTTTTTGGTTACCCCAGAGTAAGTTTAAAAGAGATGATTAGAATATTAGCAGAGTGGATTTTGAACGACGGAGAAACTATCAACAAACCTACACATTTTCAGGAAAGAACAGGTGCTTATTAATATGAAACAACTAACTCAGGACACCGAAAAGCTTCTGACAGAAGGTACAGTTATACCTGCGCACCCATTAGCACTTAACAGTAAGCGTCAGATGGATGAACAAAGGCAAAGAGCTTTAACTCGTTATTATATGGATAGCGGAGCCGGCGGCATTGCTGTAGGAGTACATACAACCCAGTTTGAAATCAGAGACAAACAATATCAATTATATGAGCCTGTTTTACGTATGGCAGCCGAAGAAGTAAATCAAGCCCAATTAAACAGACCTTTTATTAAAGTAGCAGGCGTAGCGGGCCCGACCGAACAGGCCTGTGCAGAAGCTACTTTGGCTGCCGAACTAGGCTATGACCTAGTATTGTTAAGCAATGGTGGCCTGGCAGAACTTAGCGAAAAACAGTTAATACAACGTACAGAGAAAGTTGCTGAAATTATGCCGGTGTTTGGCTTTTACCTGCAGCCTGCTGTAGGTGGTAAAGTTCTCAGTTTTGACTTCTGGAAAGATTTTGCGGATATCCAAAACGTCAAAGCGATTAAGATGGCTCCTTTCAATCGCTATCAGACGCTTGATGTAGTACGTGCTGTTTGTCACTCTTCTCGTTTTCAGGAGATAACGCTATACACTGGCAATGATGATAATATTGTAGCCGACCTGCTCACCCGCTACCAATTTATTGTAAAGGGTGCTAAGAGGGAAAAAGAAATTGTAGGAGGCCTGCTGGGACATTGGGCAGTCTGGACGCAAAAAGCGGTTGAGCTCTTGGAAGAAATTAAAGGCATAAAAAACTCCGGAGCTTCATTTCCTGCTGCCATGCTCACTAAAAACATTGCAGTAACCGATACTAATGCAGCTTTTTTTGATGCTGCCAATCATTTTAAAGGTTGTATTGCCGGCATACATGAAGTATTAAGAAGACAGGGCCTGCTGGAAAGTACCTGGTGTCTTAATCCTGATGAAAGATTATCTGAAGGACAGTATGAGGAAATAAGTCGGGTATACCAGCAATATCCTGAACTTAATGATGATGCTTTTGTGCAGGCTCATTTAGCAAAATGGCTGGGTCAATCGCTTAAAGAAGCTTAATAATGGAGCTCAGTCATATTGATTTGTATGTCATAGGTGCTTTTTTCCTGCTTATGCTGCTGATTGGATTTTGGTCTTACTTCAAAAACAATAGCGCGGAAGACTATTTTGTAGCAGGAGGAAAGCTACCCTGGTGGCTATCTGGCATCTCTCATCATGTCTCCGGTTATAGTGGAGCTGTATTTGTAGCTTATGCCGCATTAGCCTACACACATGGGTTTTCGCTTTATGTCTGGTGGGCATTTACAATTGGGTTTACCATTGTTATTAGTGCTCGTATCTTCCCTGTTTACTGGGTAAGGCTTCGTAAAAAATTTAAAATCCAATCTCCTTTAGAGTATCTGGCTACGCGATATAATGTGTTGACTCAACAAATTATGGCATGGAGCGGTGTGTTACTCAAGCTTTTTGATGTAGGCGCCAAGTGGGCAGCCATCGCTATATTACTTAATGGATTTACTGGCTTGCCACTGAGCACGGGTATACTTATTTCTGGAGGTATTTCTTTAATCTATATTACTTTTGGAGGACTGTGGGCAGTCATTATTACCGACTTTACACAATTTATTGTTCAGATCGTCGCGGGTCTAATCATGTTTGTGGTTGTGGTACAAAGGTTAGGCGGTATGGAATCTATTTTCGGCGTTTGGGAGCAGTTGCCTGAGGATAACAGCCAGTTTTTTAATGAACCTTATACGATATTATTTGCTCTGGCTTTTCTGCTGATCAACTTTTTGAGTTACAATGGAGGAAGCTGGAATTTGGCAACTCGCTACATATCATCACCCAATGAGCAACAGGCATCCAAAGCTGCTATCTTGTCAGGCGTTTTGTATCTGATCTGGCCATTATTTCTCTTTTTCCCAATGTGGGCTGCACCAGTAATATTACCAGGACTAGATGACCCATCTCAGTCGTATGCTGCGCTAACCTTGGAGCTATTACCCCCTGGTTTAATAGGTTTGGTAATTGCCTCACTTTTTGCTAATACCATGTCTATGACATCATCTGATGTAAACACTATCTCTGCTGTAATTACCAGAGACATATTACCAGTAGTATCAACAAAATTCATAGATGAACGAAGGTCTTTAACTACTGCGAGAATCACTACCTTTGTATTTACTTTTTTAACCATAGCGGTAGCTTTGCAGCAAGACAGATTTGGTGGTGTTTTAGGGCTTATTATCTCTTGGTTTGGCGCATTGCTAGGACCTATAGCTGTACCTATGTTGTTTGGGTTATTGCCGGCGTTCCAAGGTTGCGGCCCTAAAACAGCTATCAGTTCTATCTTTGCAGGACTATTCACCTTTGTCATTACTAAAAATGTAGAAATAGGAAGCATGGCGGTTGAGATAGGTTTGCCAATGGCTGTTTCGGTTCTTGTATATATCACATCGGGTTTTGTAAATCGCGGTCAAGCACCAACTCATGTAAATCAGCTACTAGACTCAATTCAGGATAATAAACATGAAAAACACAATACAAAAATCTAAATTTCAGCATCTAAACCTGGAGGTTTATTCTACCAGGCAGGCAATGGGCGAAGCCGCCGGTAAAGCAGTAGAGCAGAAGATTATTGAGCTCTTGCAGACTCAGAATGAAGTGCGGATGATATTTGCTGCCGCCCCTTCTCAAAACGATATATTAAGCTATCTGCGAACATCTGAAAAGGTGAACTGGCAAAAAATTGTAGCGTTTCATATGGATGAATACATCGGTTTGTCTGAATCTGCGCCACAACTATTTTCCAATTATCTGAGAGAACATTTATTTGACCATGTTAATCTTAAAGAAGTACACCTGATTGATGGAAATCTGGATGCTAATCAGGAGTGTATCCGTTATGCTAAGCTGATAGCAGAAAAAGAAATAGATATAGTTTGTTTAGGCATTGGAGAGAATGGGCACATTGCCTTTAATGATCCTCCGGTTGCTGACTTTAATGACTTCCAGACGATAAAAGTAGTAGAACTGGACGATAAATGCCGACAACAACAGGTGAATGATGGCTGCTTTCAAACTATAGACAAGGTGCCGACACATGCGCTTACCTTAACCATACCTACATTAATGTCAGGCAAATATTTATACTGTGTAGTTCCAGGAAGTACTAAATCAGAAGCAGTAAAAAATACCCTTCATAAAGAAGTTAGCACAAAATGTCCGTCAAGTATTTTAAAAACGCATCCAAACTGTACGCTATATGTAGATGAGGAGGCTTACGCGCTATCAAATTAGGCAAAAGAAGCAGATAGAAAGAAATGAAAGAAGTAAGAGGTTATCATTGTATTACACTGCAATATCAAACCCTAAAAATTAGCAATAAGCAGATTAGCCAAATTTCGCTAAGTAAAAATATAAAAGGAGAAAAAGTCTATATAGGCCCCGGACTTATAGACCTCCAAATTAACGGAATTAATGGTGTTGACTTTAATGATCGGGGGTTGAGTATGGACGCCGTAGTGGAGGCTACGCTATACTTACTGAGCAAAGGAGTTACAACATATTTTCCTACAATCATTACTAATTCGGACAAAAATGTTTTTGCAATTCTTAAATGTATTACTGAAGCATGTCAGGCTAATAAGTTGGTAGACAGTTGTATAGGTGGTATACACCTGGAAGGACCATTTATTTCAAAAGTTGATGGAGCAAGAGGGGCACACGCTTTGGAGTATATTAAAGCTCCTGACTGGCAGTGGGTAGAAAAATGTCAAAGTGTGGCTAAAGGCAGAGTAAAAATGATTACCCTTTCACCCGAATGGGCTAATACTACTGAGTTTATTCAAAACTGTGTGGCTAATAATATAAGAGTTGCCATTGGTCATACCTATGCTAATGCAGAGCAGCTTAACTCAGCCGTTAGCGCTGGAGCTAGTTTGAGTACTCATTTAGGAAATGCCGTGCCTTTAATGCTGCCTCGTCATCCTAATCTGCTATGGGAGCAGTTGGCAAATGATAATTTATATGCCAGTATAATAGCTGATGGCTTTCATCTTCCCGACTCAGTACTCAAGGTAATTATGAAAGTAAAAGGCGGAAAATGCTTATTAGTAAGCGATGCTACATATTTTTCCGGTAAAGCTCCGGGGGTATACAAAACTCATATCGGCGATGAGGTGCTTCTGGAAGAAGGGGGCAGATTGGCTATTAACAAAACTCCTGAGCTATTAGCTGGAGCCACAAAAAATATATTTGAAAACATACAGTACTTAATTAGTGCAAAGCTTACCAGTCTGTCACAGGCCTGGAGTATGGCTTCTATTTACCCTGCCACCTTTTTAGGTTTGCCCAATAGACCTATGGCTCAGGGAAGTGAAGCAGATCTGCTAACATTTACTATGGACAAACAGGGGCGTATACATATACAAGAAGTGATAAAGCAAGGTACAACTGTCTACAAAAATACAACTGCTCCAACTTATGAGTAATACAATCAAGGTAGCTCTAGCAGCTTATGGCTTGTCAGGAAGTGTCTTTCATGCTCCCTTAATACATGCACATACTGGTCTCCATTTATATGCTGTACTACAAAGAAGCGCTTCCAGCGCGAAAGAAAGGTATCCTTATACTAAAATCGTTAGTAGTTATGATCAGCTACTTTCCGATCCTGACATTGATCTTATCGTTGTTAACACTCCAGAGTACCTGCATTACGAAATGGCTAAGCAGGCTATGCTGGCTGGCAAGCATGTAGTAGTAGAAAAAGCTTTTACGCCTACAAGTTTGGAGGCTGAAGAGCTTATTAAAGTCAGTATAGATCAAAATAAGTTACTGAGTGTGTTTCAAAATTGTCGCTGGCATAGTGATTTTGTCACCATTAAGCATTTGCTCAGCCGGAAGCTATTGGGTGAAGTAGTTAGCTTTGAGGCACACTTTGATCGTTATCGGCCAGAGGTACAGGGTAGCAGCTGGAAAGAAGAAGAAAAACCCGGCACAGGAGTGTTATATAATCTGGGTTCTCATATGATTGATCAGGCACTTCAGCTGTTTGGCTGGCCAGAAAAAGTTCAGGCAGATATAGTTACTCAGAGATCAGATGGTAAAGTAGATGATTTTTTTGACCTTAAGCTTTATTATTCGGGACTTACCGTAAATTTAAAGTCTAGCTATCTCGTAAGGAGTGAGGGGCCTCGTTATATAATACATGGTACAAAGGGAAGCTTCATCAAAAATGGTATTGACCAACAAGAGGCCTTATTAAAAGCAGGTAAATCACCTTTGGAAGACGGTTGGGGTGCAGAAAATGCGAAGTGGTGGGGAGAGATAAATACAGACTTTCAGGGAATACACATAGAAGGAAAAGTAGAGAGCTTGCGTGCTTCCTATCTGGAGTATTACCAAAATATCTATGAAGCTCTGAAGCTGGGTAAAAAATTAGCCGTAAAAGCTGATCAGGCGCTACAGGTGATCCAGATCATAGAAGCAGCCTACCAAAGTCAGCGTAAAGGTAGAATGATTACACTCAGTGGTTCTAAATAATAAAGGGCGATCTACTTCTAGTTTGTCGGAAAATTTGTAGTATTAAGCTACTACTAATACATGGGTGTCTACTCCTTATGAACCTGAAGCTTACATATAGCAAAAATGATCTGTATGAGGTTGAACTACCAGAAAATGATCTGGACCTCTGGAATGCTTTCAGAGAAGGTAATCAGAATGCCCTTGCTCATATCTATCAGCAATATTTTTTTAAGCTCTATAATTATGGCAAAAAAATACATGAGGATGAGGAGGTAGTCAAAGATTGCATTCAGGATCTGTTTATTTATGTCTGGAAAAATCGGAAAACTTTATCACCTACCACTTCTATTAAGTATTATCTCTTTAAAGCGTTACGCCGTAGTATAGTAGATCATCTCAAGAAAAAACAAGCATTTGAAGTCAAATCGGCTTCTTTTTTACACTTTGAATTTGAATGGTCTACTGAAGATAAGTTAGTTCAGTTTGAACTTGATGAGGAAAAAAAGAAAAAGCTCTTGAGCTGCCTCAATAAACTCCCCAAACGTCAGAAAGAAGCTTTGTTTCTCAGATATTACGAAAACCTTAGCCCGCAGGAGGTATCATCCATCATGTCTCTGAATACTGATTCTACGTATGTGCTTCTTTCAAAAGCTATAAAATCTATGCGGCATTATATGCAGGAACTTATCTCTATAGGATTACCTATCCTATTACTGTTCAAATAGATAGCCTATTCAAATTGCTATTTTGTCAATAAAACACTTAAAGCGCAATATCTGTGAATGCTTTTTAGGTATTTTGTTGAATAAGACATAATTATTAATTTTTTTCTCAATTCGCGCTAAGGTTTTCATCTATCACCCCTTTTACTAATAGATAAGCTTCACTAGCTATGCCCTATACAAATTACGATGTACATGATTTTGTGCTTGATGAAAATTTCAAGCGGTGGGTACTATCTCCTAATGCGGAAAGTAGTGCATTCTGGAATGCCTGGTTGAGAGAGAACCCATCTAAACTGGATACAATCAAGGAAGCACGCCAGATCATACTTATGATGAGGTTCAAAAAAGATCAGCCCAGTCAGGATGATTTTCAGGAGGTTTGGCAGGCTATACAGTCTAATATGGATGCATCTATTCCGTCAGATCAAACCAAAATTATTAAGCTGCACCAGAGTGAAGTTATAGAAAAACCAAAAAGCAAATATTATAGAATAGCAGCAACAATAGCCTTTTTATGTATTTCCTCCCTTATTATTTTCTTATACCTGAACAACTATCGTCAGATCACCATTAGTACTACCAATGCAGAAATGAGAACAGTTGTACTGCCCGACGAATCGGTGGTAAGCCTTAATGCAAACTCAGAGCTTCGTTACAATAAAAACTGGAATACTGATCAACGTGAGATATGGCTTACTGGTGAGGCGTTCTTTTCGGTAACACATCAGGCTAATCATAGCCCATTTATAGTACATACTCAGCACATAGATATTAATGTTTTAGGAACCGAGTTCAATGTAGATGAACGGGCAGACCGAACGCAAGTAATGCTGACTTCTGGCAAAGTACACGTAAAGTATAAGAAAAAAGACCTCTCGGAAGACAGTATTGATATGGTGCCTGGCGAGCTTTTGGCCTACTCGCATCAGAAAAAAGAAGTGAGTAAAAAAACTTCAAAAGCGGAGCTTGAAACTTCCTGGCGTTCAAATAAGCTGGTGTACGAGGATGCTCCAATCTCAGAAGTTATTTATGACATGGAAAGGCAGTTTGGCTTATCATTTCACTTTGAGAATGAAGCAATACTAGCCAATCGTTTTACGGGAATTATACCTGCAAATAGTGCTGATGCCTTTTTAATTACCATAGAAAACACCTTTGAGGTAAAGCTGAGAAGAAAAGGCAACACTATTACAGTTAGCTCTAAATAAGCGAAGAATTCACGACACTATTACTATACTATGTTCAACCTAAATTACTTGATCAATGTGGAAAAAAATACTTGAATTTTTTCCGTCGGCTTATCGCTGTAGTACATTGCTGATATTACTGCTCTCAGTCAATATGAGTTTTGCCCAGCAGCTGGCAAGCCTGTACAGCTCTTCGGTACATCTACAGGATAAAAAAGAACTCAAGAACGTACTCGCAGAACTTGAGTCGCGCTATAAAGTGCAATTTAACTATGTCAGTACTACGATAGAGGGTAAGTATGTAATGAATAACCTGGACAGCATGGCTGGCGAAGAGGTGGATAAGATTATAGAAAAAGTACTGAAGCCTCTCAACCTGACCTACAAAAAAGTAGGTAACGATCTGTTTATCATTTTCAGTAAAAAACAAAAAGCGCAAACCATTGAAGGTATACAACGCCAGTTGCCACTAACAGCTACGAACGAACGACTGGCGGCGCTACGTCCTATTATGCAGCTTAACATTGGCAACAGAACTTTGGTACAAACCATCAGCGGAAAAGTTACGGATATGGAATCTGGCGAAGCACTTCCTGGTGTCAACATCCTTGCTAAGGGGACGACACAGGGCACCGTAACAGATATTGACGGTAACTACAAAATTACCGTAGATGATGCAGTTACTGTACTGGTTTTTTCTTCTATCGGCTATGCAAGCGAGGAAGTACCCATTAATGGTAGAACAGAAATAAACCTATCTCTTTCACCAGACATTCAATCATTGTCAGAAGTAATTGTAGTAGGATACGGAACTGTCAAAAAGAGCGACCTGACCGGCTCAGTTTCTTCTGTAAAGTCAGAAGAGCTTACCGCTTATCCGGCTCAGGGTACAGTTCAGGCACTACAAGGACGTGCTGCTGGTGTCAACATTCAGTCTAATAATGGTGCTCCGGGAGCTGACTTAAAGGTTCGTATTCGTGGAGGTACCTCAGTAAACGCAAGTAGTGATCCTATCTATGTTGTAGATGGTTTTGTAGGTGCTGCTCTACCACCGCCAGAAGATATCGCATCTATTGAAGTGTTAAAAGATGCTTCGGCTACAGCTATTTATGGTTCTCGCGGGGCGAATGGTGTTATCATGGTTACCACCAAAAAAGGTCAGTCAGGTAAAATCAACATAGATTTCAACTCATCCTATTCTTTGCAAAATGAAATAAACAGGCTTGATCTGCTAAATGCAGATCAGTTCTATGATTACATCAGTGAAGCTAAACCTGGCATAGCAAGAGGAGATGGGGCTACCGATTGGCAAGACGAAATATTCAGAACCGGTGGTATTCAGAATTACCAACTGTCAGTTTCTGGTGGTAATGAGTCCGTTAATTACTATGTTTCCGGCTCTTATTTTGACCAGAAAGGAGTTATTATTAACTCTAAATTTGATCGTTTTTCGCTTACCAGTAATGTAGATATTAAGGCATCTGAGAGGTTTAGGCTTGGGCTCAATATTTTTGCACAGCGCAATACAACTGATGGAGTAAGAACACAGGAAGGCTCAGGAGGTTTGACACCGGGAGTAGTTTCTTCGGCATTTAAGTTTGAGCCAGACAGAGCTATATATAATGAAGACGGTTCTTTTACACTGTCTCGCCTAAACGACCCTATAGATAATCCATACGCAATAGTTTCTCAGCTACAGGATGAAACTGTAAACGACAGGTTCCAAGCCAATGTATTTGCAGAGTATGACCTATTTAGAAACCTGAAGTTTAGAACTACATTGGGAGCAACCACAAATAATGGTCGTAGAGGTAGGTATTCTCCCGCTACTCTTCAGGAAGGTAGAAATGCCGGAGGAGGTATTGCTCAGGTAGATGGTAGTAAGTCCACACTTTTGCTCAACGAGAACTACCTGACCTACTCTAAATCTTTAGCAGAAGCACATAATCTGACAGTAATGGCTGGTTATTCTTTCCAAACTTCTACATCAGAATACTGGGGAGGTGAAAGCCAGGCGTTTATCAATGATTCTTTCTCTTTCTGGGGCTTAGGCACTGGATCAGTATTTCAGGCTCCTCACTCTAATCTGGAAGACTGGGCCATATCTTCTTATTACGGCAGGGTAAACTACTCACTGCTAGATCGTTACCTGATTACATTAAATGCTCGTTATGATGGTGCTTCTAACTTTAGCAAAAATAATAAATGGGCATTTTTTCCTTCCGGAGCTCTTGCCTGGAATATGAAAGAAGAACAGTTTATGCAGGATGTAGACTGGTTAAGCTTCTGGAAGTGGAGAGTTAGTTATGGATTGACCGGAAATCAGGCTATTGACCCTTATACTACCTTAGCCAGATTTGGCAGTGTATTTTCTGTGATAGGCGGTAATATTGTTAATGCGGCTCGCCCTACAGAAGTGGCAAACGACAACCTTACCTGGGAGACTACCGCACAGTTTGATATTGGCGCTGACATTGGATTCTTAAACGATAGGGTGAATCTTACGGTAGACTATTACCGCATGCTTACTTCAGATTTGTTGTTTAGAGTGCCATTGCCTGCCTATTCTGGCTACGACACACAATTTAAAAACCTGGGAGAAGTAGAAAATAAAGGTTGGGAAGCTATGCTTACTTCGCATAATACTACTGGGGAGTTTAAATGGACGAGCAGCATTAATTTTTCTGCTAACAAGAATAAGGTACTGTCTCTTCCCGAAGGTAATGATATTTTCTACAGCTCAAGTCCCGGCCATTTGGTAGGCTTGGGAGACACTCAGGTACTGAGAGAAGGAGAGCCTGTAGGATCTTTCTTTGGATGGGTATATGACGGAGTATATCAGGAAAACGATGAGTTTTTACCCGGTGGTGGTTTTGAGCAGGAAGCCGGTGGTGAAAAATTCAGAGACATAAATGGAAGAGGAGAAGATGGTGAGCTTACCGGACAGCCTGATGGCATGATCAACAATGATGATCGGACACTGATTGGCAACCCTCAGCCAGATTTTATCTGGGGGTTTAACAACGATATCAAGTTTAAGAATTTTGACCTGAATATTTTCTTCCAGGGTTCTCAGGGTAACGATATTTTAAGCTATACCCTTATGGAACTGGATTTACTCTCAGGTATTAACAATGCTACTACGAATGCGCTCAACCGCTGGACTCCGAGCAATACGAATACTGATGTTCCCAAAGCTTCTACCGGTCGTACCCGTAGGGTTTCTACTCGCTGGATATACGATGGAAGCTATGTTCGCTTAAAAAATCTAGCCCTGGGATATAGGATGCCTCAAAGCGTATTGGATAGACTGAATATCCAGAAATTAAGGATATATGTAAGTGCACAGAATATTCTAACGCTTACTGATTACCCTGGCTTTGACCCTGAGGTAAACTATCGTACGTCTACTGCTCAGGATGGAAACAGAAACCTGGGCTTGGACTATGGAAGCTATCCTAATGCTAAGTCTTATACGGTAGGTCTAAATGTCAGATTCTAAAATGTACCTGTAATGAAAAATCAATTTAAAAATATATTATTCCTTTGGCTGGCGATAGCTATGCTGGCCTGTTCAGATCTGGAAGAGGAGCCTGTGGGTTTGCTAGCTCCTGAGACATTATTTAAAACGCCATCTGATGTAGAGGTAGCTATATTTGGAGCTTATGGAATGATCTCTACCGAGCGTCTGTACGGTAGGCAGTTTGTATCCGCACTAATGCTAAGAAGCGATATGGTTGATATCGGCGACCGTGGTACGCCAGCAGAAAGGCAGCAGGTTAACGATTTTAATATGGATGCTAACAATGGTATGGTAAGTGTTTTTTGGCCTTACTGGTACCAAACCATAAGCGCCGCCAATGCAGCAATTTCCGGTGCAGAGTCATTAGATTTAAGTGACGAAGAGATCAATCCCTTACTGGCTGAAGCTCGCTTTATCAGAGCTTTTAGTTATTATCATCTAGTAAGAGTTTTTGGAGACATTCCCTATATAGATTACTTCATTACTGAGCCGGAAGCTGTGCAGGATATCGCTAAAACTCCTGCGTCAGAAGTATATCAGGGCATTATAGCAGATCTTGAATTTGGCAAGCAGTGGTTACCCGATCAGCATGATGGTAATATCCGCTCCAGGGCTACTAAAGGCACGGCTGCATCTTATCTGGCTTCAGTATACCTTACTTTAAAAGATTATCAGAAAGCCTACAACGAAGCAAAGTGGGTAATAGACAATCGTTCCAGATTTGACTATGCACTGGAAGCAGATTTTCAGGATTTGTTCAGAGCAGAAAAAGCAGACAATCTGAAAGAACATATCTTTGCCATAGATTTTTTGGGTTTACAAGGAGCTGCCGGTGGACTGGATGATGACATAATGGGACCTATGACCGGTATTCGTGGCTCCGATAATGATGGCTGGAGTGTGCTGGTTCCTTCATTAGCAGTATTCAACAACTGGGATGATAGTGATTACCGCAAAGCAGTTAGTTTTGATGATTCTATTACAGTAGGTGGGGTGCTTACTCCATATACCGAATTTGCCAACACCCAACGTCCTCATATTGCTAAGTATACCAGGTATCCGGGAAATGCAGGTGGTGCTACCCGTAACTCCGACCATAATTATTCTGCTATGCGCTATGCTGAAGTATTGCTAATTGCTGCCGAAGCTCTTACGGAAGTAAGTGGCCCCAATGCTGAAGCGCTTTCTTATCTGAATCAGGTAAGAGCCAGAGCAAGAAATTGGGCAGGTGTACAGACTGATTTTCCTCAGGATATTCCTTCTGGGCTAAGCAAAGATCAGTTTATAGAAGCGGTATTGAATGAAAGAAGGCTTGAGCTGGCTTTTGAATACAAGCGCTGGTACGATATTAAGAGAAGAGAGTTAGGAGTGGAGGTTTTTAGGGGCAATAGCTCTTTGGAACCACATCCGAACTTTGATCCTTCCAGAGATTATTTAATGCCTCTTCCGCAGGTAGACTTAACCATTAATCCTAACTTGAGGCCACAAAACCCAGGCTATTAAATTTGTAACTCCATACTTTGAGCCGGAGCATAAAAAATGTTCCGGCTTTTTTATGGTCAAATATGTAAAATGATTTATGGTTATCAGTTAGTTGGACTTTTTTGTAACACTCGCAGGGAAGCTCTTTTAATAATCTGTACTGGCATCACTACTTTTTGTGAGGGAGCGTCAGGCTTCTCTAGTTTATAAAAGAATAGCTCTGCCGCTTTTTGCCCCATCAGATATGGTGTCTGATCTACAGTAGCTAATTGAGGTTCTACAATTGTAGTTACCGGGTCATTGTTAAAACCCATCACAGAAATATCGTTAGGAATATTTAAGCCTTTAGCTTTTAAGGCTCGGATGGCAGCAATGGCCAGGCGATCGCTTACAGCAAATATTGCATCAGGAATTTCGCTTTTTTTAAGCATATCCAGCGTATTCTGGTAAGCGCTATCCTCGCTATAATCACAATGAAATATTAAGTCGTGCCTTGCTTGTTTATCATACGAAGATAACGCCTTATAATAGCCCTCAATACGTTGGTTTGAGATGTGTATAGCTTGAGGCCCAGCCAATATTGCTATGCGCTCACAACCTGACTGTATAAGAGTGCTTACAGCTTTTTGCGCGGCTTCAACATTGTCTATTACTACTTTGGGGGTGTCTAGTGCTTCACACTCACGGTTGAAAAATATAAGCGGTATTTTTTTTTGTAAAATATCCTTGAAGTGACCATAGTCTTTTGTTTGCCCAGCCAAAGAGACGATGACCCCATCTACACGGCTGGTGGTTAGTGATTTTGTATTGGCGACTTCTCTTTCGTAAGACTCTTCCGACTGACAAATAATTATGTTGTATCCTTCACGTATGGCTACAGACTCAATACCGCTAATTGCAGAAGCATAAAAGGGATAGCTGATTTTAGGAACAATAACTCCAATATTTTTGCTCCGCTGCATTCTTAGATTTAAAGCCAGAGGGTTGGGCTGAAAATCCAGCTCACGAGCCAGCTTTAGTACCGCGGCTTTAGTTGTAGAGGCTATTTTTGGATGGTCGTGTAGGGCTCTGCTAACTGTAGACGGTGATATATTAAGCCTTCTGGCTAATTCTTTAAGTGTTACCTGCATTATTAAGTTGTTGTCTATTCTACAGTGAATATAAGTGTTTTGCAGATTTACACTAAGAAAGTATATGTCTTATATCTATTGCCAGCCTTTAGTAGATATGTACTTTGCACCCTTTTTTAGAAGAGCTGTAGATAGCTTCCTGTACGTTTAGTGTTTTAAGATAATCTTTACCATCAGTTTCAAAGGGACGTTGCTGCATGAGGGCCTCTACAAAATGGAGTTGGGTAAAATAACAGCAGTCTCCGGCAAAACCAGTTGGGTAGTGCTGATACATATGTTCTCTTTCTTTATGCCCTAACTTTTGAATGCTAATCTTACCATCGTGGTACAAACGAATACTACCTGCATTGCCTTCTACCAGAAATTCGCCAAAGGTATAACGGGGATTGTCATGATTACTTTCATTATAACGGTTGGCATCCCATAGTCCCTGAGCACCACTTTCAAACTCAAAAAATAACATTGCAGCATCCTCTCCGGCAATTAGTGGGTTTAGCTTGCGAAGGCTTGCATATACACTTTTGATTTCGCCAGCTAAAAAGCGGAAGGTATCTATATAATGAACACCGGTTTCAAAGACCAATAGGCGAGGCATCTCTCTAAAGTAAGGCTGTCGGTCCAGGTAGGCATTCTCACCCCAACCGTCACCCATGCGCGAACGAAAGTTAAGTGTGTGCAGGGCATAACCTATTTCGCCATGTTCTACTAATTTTTTGATTTCTCTATGCCAGGGCTGAAAACGAAAGTTCTCATGTACCATAAAACGAACGGACGACTGCTCTGATAGCCTGACAATATTTTTAGCTTCTTCAAAACTAGGTGCTAGTGGTTTCTGGCATATTACATGTGTTTTATGTGCAAAGGCTACTTTGCATATTGCTTCGTGGGTTGCAGGTGGAGTAATAATATCTACGAAGTCTGCTTTTTCTTCAGCGAACATTTCTTCATAATCATAATATACTTTAGGTATATCATAACGATCAGCTACCTCTTTAGCCCTCTCTAAATTATGATCGCATACTGCGATTATTTTTACATGGGGTATTTTTTGCCAGGCCTCATAGTGGAACAGACTGAAATATCCTGCTCCTACACACATACCTTGTAATATACTCATCAATAGGTTTCTAAACTTTTATCTGATTTCATAAACATCCATAACAATATCGCCAGTAAGTTAAGACCAGTACCTACATAGAAAAAGGGCTCTACTGAGCCAGTCCACGATTGCAGATAAGGGAATGCTAATGCAGTTAAAAATGAACCTATATTACCGGCCATATTCATTGTGCCAGATACGGCTCCCGCGTTTTCTTTGCCAATATCCACGGTAAAAGACCAGGAAGGGCTTAGGGTCATATCTGCACCAAAAATAGCTATACTTAAGCAGGCTATTGCCGTAAAGGGCGTATCCATATAAATGCTGCTAAACAGGCCTATACTCGCTAAAGCAAAACCTGTGATTGCTGGTAACCTTCTGGACTTTTGCCAGTTTCCTTTTTTGTAAATGTGGTCTACCCACCAGCCTGAAAACCAGTTACCAAAGGCACCAAAAACCAATGGTGCAGAGGAGTATACGCCAGCTTGCAGTGTATCCAGATCGTATTCGCTTTTAAGGTGAGGGAACAGCCAGGTAAGGCAAAAGAAAAAAGTAAAATTGCTGCAAAAGTACTGCCCCATTGCCAGCCACATGTTTTTAGAGCCGAACAATAATGTGGCGTCTAATTTTCGTGCATTTTGTTTCTTTAGCTGTTCGTTGCTTTCAGTAGCCTGCCGATTTGCAATAATATATTGTTTTTCTTCTTCGGATAGGCCTGCGTGGCATACAGGATCGTCACGAAAAAGCAGGTACCAGGCGACTGCCCAGGCTATTCCAATAACTCCCAGTATCAAGAAACTCATACGCCAGCCAAAAGTAATAATGAGCCAGGCAACAAAGGGTAGTGCAAAAGCAGCACCTAGCCTTGACCCGGAAAAATTAATACCTGTTACCAGTCCACGTTCTTTAAGAGGTATCCATGAATAGACTGCCCGAGAAATGCCGGGGAAGGCACCAGCTTCACCTGCTCCAAATAGAAATCTTACGATGAGCATAGAAGCAAAATTCCAAACGGCTCCGGTTAGTGCCGTAAAAACGGACCAAAAACTAACTACAGCAGTTAGTACCCTTCGTGGGCCTAATCTGTCTGCGAGTAAGCCTCCGGGTGTTTGAAAGAGCGCATACCCCAGCGCAAATACCGAAAGTATCCAGCCCATCTGCTTGTCGTCAAATCCTAATTCATGAGCGATAGGTTCTTTAGCTACCGAGATGCATACCCGGTCTATGTAAAGTAGCAGTGCCAGTAGAAATGTACCCAGTACCATCAAATGCCTTCCTGCGATAATGGGCTTAGGCATAATGCCTCCTTTCCAGATTAATCACCATTTGTGACAACGCCTGATCATCGCCCACATTACCCGGAAAAATAATGTATCGCATACCCGGATA
Organism: Porifericola rhodea; assembly: GCF_030506305.1. Classification (GTDB taxonomy): domain Bacteria; phylum Bacteroidota; class Bacteroidia; order Cytophagales; family Cyclobacteriaceae; genus Catalinimonas; species Catalinimonas rhodea. The sequence continues at coordinate 4,397,717 of NZ_CP119421.1, forward strand.
CTTACTTTCTTTACCCAGCTGCCATACGGGTACGCCTGCAATAATCTGACCTAGCACCATAGCCTTTTTTACCTGCAAAGCCTTAGTGGCCAGGTCGCTGGAGGTGATACCCCCCTTAGCAATCAGGTAACGAGGTTCAATGCTTTGTAGCTTTATGATTTGAGTCAGTGCTTCTGATACTTCATTGCCAATTTTTAAACTACTGGCTTTATCATCTCCACTTACAAGTTGGCGGCTGGTATAAAGAACCACATCTTTACCTTCTTGTAGATTTGTATCAATCTGCTGTATAAAATAATGAATAAGAGCAGACCGATCATTGCTTTGAAGAAGCTCCTCAACTTTAAACTCCAAGCTGGTGATATTTTTGATTTGAAGCAGAGTACGAAGCTGTGCAGTGGTTTTTGGCACGTAAGACCCCACTACTACCAGCCCTCCATGTGTATTATGTTGAGCAATATCCTGTACAGAAAGTAATGGGCGTGAACTTAAACCTCCCAGAGCTGCCACAAAGGAGGCTGCTGTACGATATAAAATCTCTCTTTTACTCCTGAGTGCAGCTAGAGCAAACTTTTGTAAATCATATGTAGCAATGGCATTTAAGATACAATTCGTCTTAGCAGGCAAGGCTTCTATTATTTGTACCAGTTGCTCAATTGTACTAGTACGAAGCGTGTCTATGCTGAAAGAATAAACTTTATCAGCTTTGACAACCTTATTTGTTTTCTCCTCAACCCACTCTTTTAGATCAGAAGCCTGGTAGCCAAAGGTTTTATCCTGAGCAAATGGGGTGTCTCCTGTAGGTATCAGTCGTTCTGCTTCCTCTACATAATGTATATCCTGATAGGTGTAGCGGCCACCTTCAAAAAATGCAGGGGCAATTACTTTGAGTGCACCTTGCTTATCCATACTATCCAGCAAAGCATCTACTTCCCCAGGGTAATGCCCTCTAAGGGTAGAATCACTTCTGCTGATTATGATAAAATCTCTACCTGTATGTGCCGCTGCCTTCAAAATATGTTTACCGATCAAATGGGCAAGATCTGTTGCTTTGTCCTGGTAAAGGCTGCGCGAATTTGTCAGAATGTAAAATAGGGGAGTATGCGCTTCAAATTCCTTAGTAATTACTTCAGGAGTCCATTCGGTAAGCACAGGTACATCATAAACGGTTTGGGTTCCAGTAGGGTCATCGTCCAAAACAATGACTGTTTTATCAGTCTCAAGCAGTTGCTGACGAATTTGAAGTAATAAATTTTCTTCGGGAATAGGAGGTGCTTCCTTCTGTACATTTTCTAAGCTTAGTGTCATTTTAGGTTGTTGTATCGTGTTTCCTTATTGAAGAGTCTGTGCAGAAAGTTTACTCTTCTATTGCAATTACCCGGGCTGGAGCGCCATCACCATTCTTTATTTTTAGTGGCAGGGCAATCAAGTGAACAGTTTCCTGACTGATTTTTTCTAAATTGATTAAGCCCTCAATAATAATGACACCACCTCCCAGCAAGACTTGATGTATAAGAGTAAGTTCTTCCAGCTCATTAACATTCGCTACGGATGGTGGCTCTACGCCTAACATTTTTACTTTATTGTCTACACACCATTGCGCTAACTCTTCTGATATTCTGGGTAACTCATCTCTGAAAGTACTTGTACCAATATGTTTACTCCATCCGCTAGCCAAAAGTAGGCTGTCGCCAGCTTGAAATTTTTGGCGTATTTGTCCTAAGTCTGCTACTTTAATTTCTTGCTGAGCAGAGATATTATTGAGTCTTACAAGCCAGGCTTTGCCCATAAATTTTTCTGGAGGGATTTGATCTATACGCTGATTGCTAACTCCAAAATGATAGGGGGCATCCATATGAGTACCGGCATGAGAGTAAAGCTCTAAAGTGCTGGCATTCCAGCCATCCTTCTCCAGAGATTTTGCCGGACGTATGCTTACGCCCGGCATGTCAGATTCATAGCTTTTTGTAAGGTCAATAATCATCAGACTGATACGGCTTGCATATGTTCAATTACATAATCTGCAATCTGGTCAGTTTTAGCACTACCTCCTAAATCAGTAGTAAGCATACCAGCCTGAGTAGTTGCTTCAATCCCTTTGAAGATATCTTGCGCAGCAGCAGATTCACCCAGGTGGTTCAGCATTAAAGCCCCCGACCAGATAGCGCCTATAGGGTTCGCAATATTTTTACCTGCTATATCTGGCGCTGAGCCATGAATAGGCTCAAACATAGACGGAAAATCTTTTTCTGGATTAATGTTTCCACTTGGACCTAAACCCAAGCTTCCCATAATAGCACCACCAAGATCGCTAAGTATGTCACCAATCATATTGGTGGTAACTATGACGTCAAATACTTCAGGCTTTAAAACAAAGCTGGCAGATGCGTTATCTACATACATTTTGTTATAGGTAACATCAGGATATTGTTGGGCGACTTCTTCAATTACACGATCCCAATAAGCCAGGCTATTGATCAGTGTATTTGATTTGGTAACATTAGTAACCTTTTTGCGTCTGGTCTGGGCCAGTTTAAATGAATAATGGGCAATTCTTTCAATTCCTGCTCGGGTAAACACACTGGTGTCTGTTGCTAAACCGTAAGGGCTCTCCGGATGAATAATCTTACCATTCTGCACAAACTCTCCTTCGTTATTTTCCCGTATCACTACAAAGTCTATGTCCTTTTCTCCTTTATAGCGCAGTGGACTGGGTATACCCGGCAGCAACTTTACCGGACGGTAGTTTACATATTGTTTAAAAGTGGTACGTACTTTAAAGGTATATAGCATAGCCGGTAAAGTATCATCTACCTCGGGATCACCTACTGCACCAAAATAGATCGCATCATAAGTTTTCAGGATATCTAAACCATCATCGGGCAAAAAGTGTCCGTGCTCTTTGTAATAGCCAGCACCCCAGGGGTAGCTATCAGATTGGAGTGAAAATTTATGTTTTTGTGCAGCAGCTTTAAGCACTTTCCATCCAGCGGGAACTATTTCTTTGCCAATTCCATCACCAGGGACTACTGCTATTTTGTAATTTTTCATCGCTATCTCATTTATTAATTTATTGCTTTTTTACCATCACCAGCCAATCTTCTTCAGCTTCAGCAGGAGGGGAGCCCAATTCTACCATTCCGCCACCTTTTACTTTTTTCACTTTTCCTTTTCTTAGTTTACCTCCTGTGCGAGGATTAAACCACATCACCTCAAATGTGCCATCTGCTGCTGTCAGGTCTAAACTGCTGGTTTTCGTATAGCCTAGATAGACTAAGTACAAGTCGTTTTCTTTAGCCAGGCAATACTTGTCTTTTTCATTAGCTTCGTTACCAATAAGCTTATTATGATTATTCATTTCCCAGAAAGGAATCTCATACTCTTTAAAGAAATTAAGTGCTATGCGGCAATAGTCCCATGACTGATCACGGCTTCTAAAGTCTTCAGCTACGAGGTCGTTTTCGGGCAGACTGTAGCCAAAATAGTATTCTACACCAGCACCACCGGCCATTAGGTTTGCCCATAGCGTTTGTTTGCGAATATCATGAAGATCATAATTAATACTGGATTCGTCAAAGCCTGGATAATCAGGATCTGGCGGCACACCTTCTTTAGCAGAACCCTGTTCGTCATTGGCTACTACCCAAGGCTTTCCTGCTTTGGCGGAAGCTTCTAACCACTGCAAAGTTCTTTTGTGTACATGATTCCAGCTATTTTGTAAGGAAGCGCCTGTAATTTCTGACTTAGTGCCGAGTAAATGTGGGTATACATCGTCCTGCTTATCGGGATAGGTATGTATTACAATATTGTGCTTGTATGGGTCCAGTTCAGAGATATACTGAGCCATAGCAATTCTTTGTTCTGTAGTTTGTGTATTTTCTTCTCCCAGGTTCCAGTTGAGTGCCAGTAAATAACCAAAGCGAGCTATCATTTCTCTGAGGTAGAGCCTTCTTTCAGGACCGAGCTCACCACCATCAAGTGATTCTTTTACAATCTCAGCTTTGCTGTGTCCTTTAATATTGTCATCATTTTCAGTCTCCTGCAACTTAAAGTGTAAGTATAATCCTCGGGACTGAGCATATTCAAACACTTTCTGCCACTGGTCTAACTTTGAGCAATCGTAATGATATTTTAAGTCACGTTCTACAAATGGCCATATGTTGTCACCATCACCTCCTGCATTGTAAGTTAGAAATGAAAAGGCATTTAAACCCTTGGAAGATAAATAGTTAAGTGCACCCACTAAACCTTGTCCTTTACCATTCTTCCAGCTTAGGTCACCTTCCTTCCAGTCGCTGATATGTTTTTCAAATTTCTTAAGAGGTACATTTTTTTTGAGTGCTTTTGTATTGTCAAAATCTGCAAATGCCAGAAGTGTTTCTGGCGCATCTGAACCAGCTTTTAGAAAGTACTCTTTGCTTCCCTGAAATTGTAAATGGTGTTTACCTACATACTCCAACCGACCTTTTGACCGAAAGTCTTGACCATTTTTATCTGATTCTACGATTTTAAAGCTACCTTTTTTACCATGATATGGAGCTAAAGGCTTGCTCCAGGGCAGATCTATCAAAGCTGCCATCTTACCTTTGGTAAAAGAGATTTCGTAATCCCACCTTCCAATTTTATCCGGTGAAACATGCGCACGCCAGTGTGTGCCTTTTTCTGCACTACTCTCTGCTGCATGGCCATCTGCTGCGAAGTATCCAGGTACAGTATAGCTAGGTGAGCCAGACTCATGTGTAAATGTGACACGCATGTTATAATCTGTAAAGGGATTAACACTCTCATCACGCTCCGTAGCGAAGGGCCCATCCAGATTTAGAGTTACTTTATGCCATTGCTTAAGTTCTCCAGAAATACTGATTTCACCGGTGCCATCTGTTCTATCTGAAGTTGTCCCTTCAGAGGCAAGAAAAGCAGGAGGGAGGCTACCGCTTTTAAGCTGTGCTGTTGGTCCGTGATCTTGTTCCGGGCGAAAATGTTTATCTCTTACCAGCATCCATTTGTCAAATTCAAAACCATCTTCTCTCATGCTAAACATAATCTCGTGTTCTCCGGCTTTGTCAATATCCAGATAGATCTGCATAGGAACACCAGTGTGAACTTCCTCAGTGCGTTGCTTATTATCCCAAAACCATTGGTTTTTAGCAGTCCACTGCATTCTTTGACCATGATCTGGCCATTGGCCATCTAGGCCTACGTGTAATCCATTATCCTCGGTTCCGGTAGAGAAACAGCGCACCCAAACATAATATCGCCCAGGCTTATTTATATGTACTTTATAGTGAAGCACAGCCATTGCACCAGCTTCATTTGTAAAATTTTCCTTTTGAATCAGAGGATCGTCATGCGTACTACGAGTGTCGGGCAGTAGTTCAAGGTACGCATTGTTACTAGCACCGTTGAGATGAGCCTCATCAGGATCTTGTAAGTCGGGTTTGCTGTTATTTGTACTAATGATATACCATTGCCGTACGTCGTTAAGGCTTTGTTTGAAAAAATGCTCAGCTTCCACAGCAAGGACGCCGTTTTTTTCTTCAAAAACTACTTTTTCGTTAAGCAGGGGCTGTGCATTAATCAGGCATTGGGCCAAAACAGTAAGGCACAATACAGCCACTAACTTTTTACTAAAATTGGGAAAAGACATGTAGTATTAGGTTGTTGTATTATTAGAATTATTAAACTTAAACCTGCTGAAATTGAAGCTGTTAAAGTCTAATGTGAGGATAAAATTATGAACAAAATTCATTTCTCAAAGCGCAGGAAAAGATCAGCAGAGCGTTTTGAGCGATGCAAAGGTTTGAATTGAGCACAGAGGCAGAAATATTTTTTCAGATTTTTTTTCTTGAGAATAAGCTTGCACAGATATGCGCTGTATTTATTATGTACAAAAATATAGAGCGACTATTCCAGATAAGGAAAGCTTTAAGGGGGGGCATGTATAATTCAATTTTAACAGTCTTTTGAATTATTTCAGATATCCCTATTTTAGCAGTTTTTAATGATAGGAAGCAGCTTTGTTAAGCTTATAAACCGCAATAATTTAGGTCTTGTCCGGCTAGGTGTCCGCAGGTTGGCAGTAAGATTGGTAAAGTTTAAGGTCTACGGGGAATAAGATTTTTTCAAGATAACGTTTTTGGCTCACAGCGGGGTGAGTTCGGTTGTATTTTTGCCAATGCTTCTTCAATGGCCCACTTCTCTTGTGAGCCTGCTGTGGAGTTAGATAATCCAGACTGAGGTGCGGCCGTTGATGATTATATATCTGAATGCTCTTAGCTACGTGTTTGAGAGCGGCTGAAAAAGAAAGATAGTTTCCCCTTACCAATTCATCTTTGAGGATACCATTCACCCGCTCGGCTAGCCCATTTTCGTAGGAGCCATGCGTCATGGAGATAGTAATTTTGTTTCTCTTTAGAAGCCGCGTATAGGCATGACAACAATATTGTAATCCCCGATCCGAGTGGTGAGTTAACGAATGGGTAGTAGAATCAGGTAGCTGCTTCAAGGCCATTTTCAGAGCGTCTAAGGGTCCGATGGCGTGCATCGTAGGTTGCAAAGACCAACCTATGATTTTGCGGGAGTATGCATCTGTAATCAAACTGAGATAATTAAACCTACTACCGGTTCTCAGATAAGTCATATCCGAAACCCAGAGTTGATGAGGCTGTTTAGGTTGGATATCCGCAGCTAAATTTGGATACTTAAATAAATAGTGGTGAGATTCAGTAGTAAAAGCTTTCCGCTTTCTCTTTACTGCAAGCATACTGTGAGTACGCAATAGGCTAAACAGTTTATCACGGCCCATATTAATGTGATGCTGGCTAAAGAAAGGAGTAAGTAGGTAGTAGAGTTTTCGAACACCTATGTTGGGCATATCTTTCCGAATCCGGCTTACTTCCCTTAAAACCAGATGATCTCTAGCACAATCGTGTTTTTGCCGTTGAGCTGCTTTATAATAAGCAGAACGCGTAATCCCAGCCAGGCGGCAGAGTAAACTAATAGAAGCAAAAGGTGCTCGTCGGTTTACTTTGGTGATGGCTGAGAACCGGGCTTTTTTCGCACTGGAATCCTATATTCATCTTCAGCAATATTAATCATCGTATCCAACAACTCATTTTTGAGTTCAGCTTCACGCAGGGCTTTTTGAGTATCCTTCAGCTTTTTTTCAAGCTGTTTGATACGGTCCTGTTCAGAAGCATCCTTTTTAGATTTCATGGTAGGAAGAATATAGGGTTCGACATAGTTTTGCTTATACCAGCGGATCCACCGCCTTACAAAGATACGGGAAACGTGATACTTGTGGGCAGCCTCCTGTTCGGTCAATAAGTTGATGATGACCTCTTGAGCGACGATTCGTCTAAAACAAGAGCGATAATGTTTCTTTTTGGAGTTTTTCATAAGGGGTTGATTTTAAGTGTTTCTTACAACCCCTGTGGACACTTTTTAGGATGTGAGTATATGTTATATAATTGACATTATGTTAAGTAAAGACATTGGATTACTCACAAATCTGTTTGAACCCTGCTCCTCGCAACTATAATAGGATTTTCAAATTTCAACTAACTTTCTTTAAAAGAAATTTTAAGGAAGTAGCTGCTAATTAAATTCAATCAAGATCAGATTATTAAATAACTGTAGTAGCTACAGCATGTTGTTAACTTATCGTTAAAATTGTCTTAATCACTACGCAAGCTAACCAGTGCGTCACTCATCTGGCTGGCAGTCGCTTCTTATACTTTCTGCATAAACCCAACTTCATTTCCAGTTCCAATTGTAAAAGGTGCCTTTATAGATACCAAGCTTCCTGCAGATGTCTTCTGCTTTTCGGTCTTGTTCATTTTCTTTCAGAGCCTTGATGATCTGGCACATGGCAGTTTTAACTTTCTAGTTTGTTCATTTTTAAACTGTCCTATTTTCAACTGAAGCAGTACAAATACTGAATCGTGCTTCCCTCCAATCAACATGACAATCCAAACCTAGTCTTTAAGAAGTTTTAGTCATTTCGTTCAGTACCTCCACCAATGCCTTCTGTTTTTACAATACTTTCTGTGCTGTTTTTCTATATCATTTGCCACTTCATTTGTTAATCTTATTACTTAACATAACTATGATTATATAACATATACTCACGTCCTAAAAAGTGTCCACAGGGGTTGTAAGAAACACTTAAAATCAACCCCTTATGAAAAACTCCAAAAAGAAACATTATCGCTCTTGTTTTAGACGAATCGTCGCTCAAGAGGTCATCATCAACTTATTGACCGAACAGGAGGCTGCCCACAAGTATCACGTTTCCCGTATCTTTGTAAGGCGGTGGATCCGCTGGTATAAGCAAAACTATGTCGAACCCTATATTCTTCCTACCATGAAATCTAAAAAGGATGCTTCTGAACAGGACCGTATCAAACAGCTTGAAAAAAAGCTGAAGGATACTCAAAAAGCCCTGCGTGAAGCTGAACTCAAAAATGAGTTGTTGGATACGATGATTAATATTGCTGAAGATGAATATAGGATTCCAGTGCGAAAAAAGCCCGGTTCTCAGCCATCACCAAAGTAAACCGACGAGCACCTTTTGCTTCTATTAGTTTACTCTGCCGCCTGGCTGGGATTACGCGTTCTGCTTATTATAAAGCAGCTCAACGGCAAAAACACGATTGTGCTAGAGATCATCTGGTTTTAAGGGAAGTAAGCCGGATTCGGAAAGATATGCCCAACATAGGTGTTCGAAAACTCTACTACCTACTTACTCCTTTCTTTAGCCAGCATCACATTAATATGGGCCGTGATAAACTGTTTAGCCTATTGCGTACTCACAGTATGCTTGCAGTAAAGAGAAAGCGGAAAGCTTTTACTACTGAATCTCACCACTATTTATTTAAGTATCCAAATTTAGCTGCGGATATCCAACCTAAACAGCCTCATCAACTCTGGGTTTCGGATATGACTTATCTGAGAACCGGTAGTAGGTTTAATTATCTCAGTTTGATTACAGATGCATACTCCCGCAAAATCATAGGTTGGTCTTTGCAACCTACGATGCACGCCATCGGACCCTTAGACGCTCTGAAAATGGCCTTGAAGCAGCTACCTGATTCTACTACCCATTCGTTAACTCACCACTCGGATCGGGGATTACAATATTGTTGTCATGCCTATACGCGGCTTCTAAAGAGAAACAAAATTACTATCTCCATGACGCATGGCTCCTACGAAAATGGGCTAGCCGAGCGGGTGAATGGTATCCTCAAAGATGAATTGGTAAGGGGAAACTATCTTTCTTTTTCAGCCGCTCTCAAACACGTAGCTAAGAGCATTCAGATATATAATCATCAACGGCCGCACCTCAGTCTGGATTATCTAACTCCACAGCAGGCTCACAAGAGAAGTGGGCCATTGAAGAAGCATTGGCAAAAATACAACCGAACTCACCCCGCTGTGAGCCAAAAACGTTATCTTGAAAAAATCTTATTCCCCGTAGACCTTAAACTTTACCAATCTTACTGCCAACCTGCGGACACCTAGCCGGACAAGACCTATTTTTCATATTAACTTAACAACTACAGATACATTTCTGATAAATCTTGTGCTTTGCAATTGGCTATGAGATAAACCACATAAAAAACTCGTGACTAATGAAGGCACGAGTTTAAGTTATAAATCTAAAGAGAGAGTAAATATGCTATTTATAGGCAATAGCAGCACTTGTAGGCCCGGCCAGGGGTATCATTGTGGTAGAGGAAAAACCTACTTTCTTTGCCCAAATATCAAAATCGGCCAAAGTATAATCAAAGCCCTGACCAGTTTCTATAAGCATATTCAGACTCATCATAAGACCAAACAGGTTTTCTTTACGTTCACGATCTATAATGTTCTCAATAGCTACAAATACTCCTCCTTTTTTTACTGCATTATAAGCACTCTTCATAAGCTTAAGTTTCTGTTCTTCATTCCAATCGTGCAATATATTACCCATGATAACGACATCTGCTTCTGGAATAGGATCACGAAAGAAGTTTCCACTTTTTAGGCTTACTTTACCTTCCATGTCAAACTTGGAGATAGTTTTACTAGCGATAGGCTCAACTTCCGGTAAATCAAAACTGACACATTTAATATGCGGATTGTGTTTAGCGACCATTACTGACAATAGTCCGCTAGCTCCTCCCACATCGGTAAGCGAGGTATACTTACTAAAATCAAATTTTTTGGCAAAAGCAATAAAGTTTCCAATCTGAAGGCTGTTCATAGCTCTTAGAAAATCACTAAGGCGGTCTGCATCATTGTACAATGCAGAAAAAATATCTTCATTTTCTTTCGCCTCATTTTGTGGTTTTCCACTGGTAAGACCTTGCTCCAGGTTACCCCAGAAATGATAAAGTCGCTGATTCATCATCTTGAGCATACCTCCAACGTAAGAGTTTTTCTTTTTGTCCAGAAACATCTCTGAGTGCTCGGTATTAGAGTACTTGGCACTCTCCAACAAGCCTTTTCTTTTGAGAAAACCAAGTGCGACCAGAGCGTCCAGATAATCAAAGACCTGTCGGTCTGCACACTGAAACTGTAGTTTTTTCTTGACATCTGCCGCGCTAAGTGATTGCTGCTCAGAAAGTAGTGTAAATAAGTCAAAATGTACTGCGGACAAAAGCACTTTTGAAGCCCAGAAACCAGTACCAATCTGCATAATTTTTACTGGCGCTGTCTCATGGCTCATGCTGTGTTCAGCATATTCTTCCTGTGTTTGGGTTTGCATAGTTCATCAGGTTAAGTTGTTATCGTTAGTCATACTGCGGCTTAATAGCGGCAATTAATTCATTTGGGTAAAATCAATATAATCATTTTTAGCTGATTTAAAGGTTTTCTATCAGCATGAATTTTAACTTTTCAGGAAGTCATATAAGCATTAATTTCTGCAAGCTAAGAGGTAGTATTCATTTGTGATAACCCATAAATTGCTATTTCTAAGATAACCTAAAACACCTATGAATTACTATAAAACACTCTTTACAATCAGCTTATTATTAATGTTTGTTGTATCTAGCCCAGCGTTAGCTCAGAACAAAGCTCATCCAAATATTATCTACATACTGGCAGATGATTTGGGCTATGGAGATGTGGGTGCTTTTAATGAAGAAAGCAAAATTAAGACACCACATCTGGATCTGCTGGCTGCAGAAGGAATGATATTTACCGATGCTCATACTTCATCATCAGTTTGTACACCTACTCGTTACGGAATACTTACAGGGAGATACAACTGGAGGTCAGAACTCAAAGAAGGTGTACTTTGGGGCGAGTCTGAGGCTTTAATACCTACTGAGAGAACTACAGTAGCATCCTTACTGCAAAATCAAGGTTATCATACTGCATTTATTGGAAAGTGGCATCTGGGATGGAATTTTACTAAAGATAAAGAAGGTAATATTGATTTTGAGGGCAAGGTAACGCATACACCCAATGATCTGGGCTTTAATTATGCGTATGGACATAATGGCTCTCTAGATATGCCTCCGTATGTATATGTTGAGAATGGAAAAGTGACTGCTATTCCTACAGAAACGACAGTTAACACTGATTTTCAGGGATTTTGGAGAAAAGGGCTAACTGCACCTGACTTCGTTCATCAAGAAGTGACTCCTCATTTTTTTGAGAAAGCTAAAGCTTATATACAAGAAAGAAGCAAAACTAATCAGCCATTCTTTCTTTACCTTCCCCTACCCTCTCCCCACACTCCAGTGCTTCCTGATCAAAAATGGTTGGGAAAAAGCGGACTTAATCCTTATGCCGACTTTGTAATGATGATAGATGACTATGTAGGAGACTTGTTACAAAGCGTAAAAACAAATGGTCTGGAGAATAATACTATTGTCATCTTTACCTCTGATAACGGATGTTCTCCCAGGGCAAAATTTGATGAGTTGAAAAGTAAAGGCCACAATCCATCCTACAAGTTCAGAGGCCATAAGGCAGATATTTTTGAAGGCGGTCACCGAGTTCCTTTTATTGTAAAATGGCCTGCCCAGATTAAAGCCGGACAAAGTAGTGACGAAATTATCTGTACTACGGACCTAATGGCCACTTGTGCAGCAATTGTAGATTATAAACTCAGAGATCATGAAGGTGAAGACAGCTATAATCTACTTCCGCTATTAAAAGGTAAAAAATTAAAAAATCCACTTAGAGAAGCAACTGTTCACCACTCCATTAATGGTAGTTTTGCTATTAGACAAGGAGACTGGAAGCTCATTATGTGTCCTGACTCCGGTGGATGGAGCGAACCTAAGCCCAACACAGATGCAAGTTCTTCATTAGCAGAAGTACAACTGTATCATCTGAAAGATGACATTGCAGAAACTAACAATCTGGAGGCTCAATATCCTGAAAAAGTAGCTGAACTTAAAAGCTTACTGAATCAATATATACAAGCAGGAAGAAGTACGCCAGGAAAAAAACAGCAAAATGAAGGCAATGCAGAATGGAAACATTTGTGGTGGTTAAGCAGCCATACTGCTAACTAAAATGTATTTGCAGGAATCTAATACATAAAAATATGGTTAGAGTAAATATGCAACATAATTGCATATTTACTACCTTGCGATATGAATGAAAGTATACTTGAAGACCTTCTGCATGAGCATAAGCTACGCATAACCAAATGCCGTACGGATATTATAAGCTTTTTTCTGAAATCAGACTGTGCTTTATCTGCTAAAATTCTGGAAAAAGAACTCTCACAGTATGACAGAGTTACAATTTATCGCACCTTAAACTCATTTATAGATAAGCACATTCTGCACCCCATTCCCAGCGACGGTGGAGCAGCACTCTACGGCTTTTCAGATACTATTCGTAAAAGTATAGCCTCTACACCCTATCAGAAAGATGATTCAGATTTAAATGGTATACATGAAGAGCATATCCACTTTACCTGCCATGCCTGTGGTAAAACATTGTGCCTGCACGAACAGTCCATTCCAAAAGTAAAACTCCCGGACGGTTATCAGGTTAATGAAGTAGAAATGGTAATTAAAGGCTACTGTCAATCTTGTAGCCCCTCCTAATATTTTTAAGGTGAACAAATTTTTATTTTTTGTACTGGTTGGCTTATGGCCTGTTTTACTTCTTGCCCAAAACACATCAATAGAAACTGATACTTGCAATTATAAGGTTGAAGGATTTGTACTGGACCTTAGTACCAATAATCCTCTACCCTATGCCAGCGTACAGGTTCAATATGCTCAAAAAGGAACAACTGCTGACCAAAATGGATACTTTCAGATTAAAGGACTTTGCCGAAAAGAGTTTGACCTGATAGTCAGCTTTGTAGGATACAAGACAGCCATTCATCACCACGATACCTACCATCAGGCTCCGAAAATCTTTCTGGCTCCTGATAGCCTTACTCTGGAAAGTGTTACAATAGAGGGTGACCAACTGGAAGGTCAGCTATTCTCTGGTACGGTACGGCAAATGAATACACGCACTTTAGAAGAAAGTAAAAACCTTTCATTAGGCGACATGGCAAGTAGCTTCAGTGGTGTATCTGTTCTCAAAACCGGACAAAATGTAGTGAAACCTGTTATACACGGATTACACAGTAATAGAGTATTAATAGTGAACAATGATGTAAGACACGAATTTCAGAATTGGGGGGTAGAACATGCGCCAGAGATTGACCCTTCCATGATTGATAATATGAGTGTGGTTAAAGGAGCAGCGACTGTAAAGTATGGTCCGGATGCGCTTGGAGGAGTCTTAGTTATTAACCCAAACCCTTTAGATTTATTAATACCATTGAATGGAGAACTAAACCTCTCTGCAAACACAAATGGACGGGCAGGTGATGGACATATACGGCTACATAAGGGGTTTCATAAACTCAGTGTTCAAGCCCAGGCAGCTTATACTCACCAGGGAGATTTACAGAGCCCGGACTATGTACTTAGCAATACCGGAAAAAGAGAAAAAAGTCTCTCGCTTGGCACACGTTACCACTGGAAAAATCTGGATTTATATGCGTACTATAGCCATTTTGATCAGGAACTGGGCATACTGAGAGGCTCTGTTGCAGGAAACCTTGAAGATCTGGCACTGGCAATAGAAAGTAAAAAACCTCTGCTTACTTCTAAATTTACTTATGACATCAATAATCCCCGGCAGGTAGTTAGCCATGATGTGTTTAAACTTAAAGGAGTACTTAGCAGAGTAAATCAGTCCCTGGAAGTAGTTTATGCACTACAAAACAATCATCGCCAGGAATTTGACGTTCGCCGAGGTATCAATAACGAAAGCCCAGCCATAGATCTTGAGTTATTATCACATAGCCTGGACCTTGAATGGCAGCATCCCTCTTTACGGGATTGGGATGGAAGCCTGGGTATACAGTTGGTTTATCAGGATAATAATAACTTACCGGGCACTAATACGATACCCTTTGTACCTAACTATAATACTTATCGTGCAGGTGTATACCTAATAGAGAGCAAAGTAATACACGAAAATCGTATTGAATGGGGCCTTAGGTATGATTTTCAGACTAATTCTATCCGTGCTCGCGCTACTAATAATGATGTGTACAGAAACGAACTTGTGTACCAAAACCTTAGTGCTACTATGGGCATTGTAAAACCCCTGGCCGAAGGGCATATATTTAGAAGTAATATTGGTACTGCATGGAGGCCCCCTAATGTTTCTGAGCTTTATAGCTTCGGAAAACATCAGGCTTCTGTAGATTACGGATTATGGAGGTATACCATACTGGAAAATGGTCAGGCACAGACTACCGATGGTATATTGTCAGAAAAGGAGAAGGCTGTACCTTCAGAAGTAGGTTTTAAATGGATCAATACTTACGAGCTAAATACCGATCAATTTTATGGCGAGGCTACGGTTTATGCTAATTATATCATGGACTTTCTATACACCAGACCTTCTGGTATTGTACAAACCGTAAGAGGAGCATTCCCTTTCTTTGTATATGATCAATCCGATGCTTTGTTTGCCGGACTTGATGCCAGTCTTTCTCATCAGCATACAAGCAATATAAATTCAGAACTGAAATTCAGTTATGTATGGGCAAAAAACCTGAGCGAAGATGCCTTTTTTGTTGGCATTCCCCCCATCAATGTACAGTATGAGTTCAGGCAAGATATTCCAAGTTTTTCAGTATTTGATAATTTTAGTTGGTACGCACGTTTAGATTATACCTTCAGGCAGTTTCAGTCTCCTCCTACCATCTCAGTAAGGCAGATTCTGGAAGCAGAGGATGAGCAGAACATATTCGCCGAAAATAAAGCTGGTTTTGATTTTATAGAAGCTCCAGACGCTTACCTATTGGCTCATGTAGGTATGGAAGGACAGTTTCAGCGCTATACTATTCGTTTGAGAGTGTCTAACCTACTCAATACTTCTTATAGAACATACACTGACCGTTTGCGCTATTTTGCAGACGAACTCGGGCGAAGTTTTGAGTTACAGATCAATTATCAATTCTAGAAATTTAGTACTGACAGTAACACTTAAGAAGTTTACACAGGTAGTTGAAAAGTAACTCACAGATACGTCAACAAAACAGGAGATAATTAACTAACGATAAATTCCTGTTTAATTCATTTTTATTCTAAACAATACAGATTTGACTCATTGAGTTGTAAGCTAAAGAAAGCTTATCTAATTTATCGCAAAAAATACAGCTCAATGCAGATTAAAGAAAGTCCTAAAACCTACGACGTATGTATAGTAGGTTCTGGTGCCGGCGGTGGAATGGCTGCGAAAACGCTTGCCGAAGCCGGTGCTACCGTTGCCCTTCTGGAAGCAGGCCCCATGTTTGACTCCGCAGTTGGCGATATGTTTAAATGGCCTTATCAGTCGCCTCGTCGTGGAGCCCCGACTCATCGTCCTTTTGGAGAGTTTGACGCCGCCTACGGAGGTTGGGAGATTGATGGAGAACCATATACTCGCGCAGCAGGCACTCAGTTTGACTGGTTTCGTTCGCGTATGCTGGGTGGTAGAACTAACCACTTCGGAAGAATTTCGCTTCGTTTTGGTCCTAAAGATTTTAAGCGCAAGAGTGTGGACGGTCTGGGCGATGACTGGCCTATCTCTTATGAAGACATTAAACCTTATTACGACCGAATTGACAAAATGATCGGTGTATTTGGGGTAAACTTTGACCGTAGCCTGGGTCTGGATAACGAACCAGATGGTTTCTTTCTTCCCCCTCCTACTCCTCGTGCCTATGAGCTCATGGTAAAAAAGAACTGCGATAAGTTAGACATACCGGTAGTACCTTCCCGCCTGTCTATACTTACACGTCCTTTGGGTAAAAGACCTGCCTGTCATTACTGTTCGCAGTGTAATCGTGGCTGCTCCACTCACTCCAATTTTTCATCACCTTCTGTTTTACTTCCTCCTGCCCTGGAAACCGGTAATGTAACCCTCATTACCAATGCTATGGCCAGAGAAGTACTAACTGATGAAGAAGGCCTGGCTACCGGTGTTTCTTATGTGAGTAAAGATGATAACATGGAGTATACCATCAGGGCAAAAACAGTAGTACTTGCTGCCAGTGCCTGTGAAACCGCACGCCTGATGCTTAACTCAAAATCTTCTCGCTACCCTAATGGATTAGGCAACTCAAGTGGTATGGTAGGTAAGTACCTGATGGACTCTACAGGTGGTGATCTTGCTGGTATTTTTCCTCAGATGATGGATGGCATTCCATATAATGAAGATGGTGTTGGAGGAATGCACATGTATATGCCCTGGTGGATAGATAACCAAAAAGCTAAGCTTGACTTTCCACGGGGCTACCATATAGAAATTTGGGGAGGTAGAAACATGCCTTCTTATGGATTTTTGGGCGGTATCCATAACTACAATGCGAAATTTGGTAACCGTGATGGTAGCCAGAGACCTAATGGAGGCGGCGGTTACGGAGCGCAGCTTAAAGATGACTACCGCCGCTTTTATGGTGCTATGGTCGGCTTTAGCGGGCGTGGTGAGCCAGTAGCCCTAGAAAGTAACTATTGTGAGATTGATCCTAATGTGGTGGATAAATGGGGTATTCCTGTTCTTCGCTTCAATTATGAGTGGAGTGAACATGAAATTCTACAGGCCAAACATATGCAGGATACCTTTGAGGAAATTATAGAAACTATGGGTGGCAAGCTATTGTGGAATAAGGCAGGTGCCGATAGTAATTATGGCATACACGCTCCGGGTAGAATTATTCATGAAGTGGGGGTAGCACGTATGGGTAAAGATGCCAAAAAAGCACCAGTAAACGAGTACTGCCAGTCACATGACTGCAAAAACCTCTTTGTTGCTGATGGTTCTTCATTTGTGTCTATGGCCGATAAAAACCCTACCTGGACTATTTTAGCACTATCGCTAAGAACCTCAGAATATATTATTGATCAGAAAAAGAAAGGCAACATCTAAAATATTTCTCATGGATAAGCAAAATAATGGTATGAATCGCCGTACCTCTCTAAAGTACATGGGAGGTGCTGCTGCCTCTCTTGCCAGCCTCAGTTGGGTGGGTTGCGATAGCCCTGAAGATACCCAAGAAGCTCACGAACATAAGCACGAAACCAGTGACGAACTAAAAATCAGTGAGGAAGATCAAAAGCTTATGGATCAGCAATTCTTTACTGAGCATGAAATGCAGACAGTAACAGTGCTGGCTAACCTTATCATTCCTGCTGATGATCGTTCTGGAAATGCATCAGGTGCTGGCGTACCTGAGTTTATAGAATTTATGATGAAAGATCAGCCCTGGCACCAGACCGGTATGCGAGGCGGCCTGCGCTGGTTAGATATAGAAAGTCAGCGTCAGTTTCAATCTAAATTTATAGAGCTGAGTGAAAAGCAGCAGAAACAACTTTTAGACCAAATCGCGTATCCGGAAGTGGCTGACCCAAGAATGAGTCAGGGGGTAAATTTCTTTAACAATTTCAGAGATTTTGTAGCTACCGGGTTCTTTACCAGTAAAATGGGTATTGACGATCTGGAGTACAAAGGCAACACTGCTAATGTCTGGAAAGGTAGTCCTCCCGAAGTACTGGAACGACTTGGAGTAAGTTATGATGATGTCAGTGGATGGGATTTCGCTTAAGCGAGACATCTTTTTTAGATTAGGCCTTAACGCCTAAATAAGATAATTAGAGGTCAAGAGAATGTATTTCTTTTGGCCTTTTATTATTTTACTATGTTTCTCTTTGCTAAGACTAAGCATAAATTTTTATAAATTATGCTTCTACACTACCACTTACCCTATTCTTTTATGAAGCAAAATTTTATATGCAGCCTCTTATTCATCCCTATTTTATGTTGTCTGTATGCCTGTAAATCAGATACCCCAAGTGCACATCTCGTTATTAAAAATGCGCAAATTTATACAATGAATGACGACTCACCTAAAGCGGAAGCTGTAGCAGTTTTAGGCGATAGTATTGTTTTTGTAGGTTCAAATCAGGAAGTCAAGAAATGGATTGGTGACAGCACACAGCTCATTGATCTGGATGGTAAAACTATGACCCCGGGGTTTATTGAAGGTCATGCCCACTTTATGGGTATAGGTTTTAATCAGATGAACCTGGACTTATTATCGGCCACTAGCTTTGAGGAAGTGCTCCAAAAAGTGGAAGAAGCAGTAAAAAACACTCGTCCTGGAGTATGGATTAACGGCAGAGGCTGGCATCAAGATAAATGGGACTCTTTACCTGATACTATGGTCAGAGGCTTTCCTGTGCATGAAGCGCTTAGTGCTATATCGCCAGACAATCCTGTTTACCTTAAGCATGCTAGCGGCCATGCTGCTCTGGCAAACGCGAAAGCAATGGAAATCGCTGGTATTGCTAACTTCGCCAAAGAAGGTCCTATTGTAAAAGAAGTAGAAGGTGGTGAAGTCATTAAAGATGAACTTGGTAACCCTACTGGAATTTTCAATGAGAATGCTATGGGGCTGGTTACATCACATATACCAGGCAAAACACTTGGAAGTAATCTTAGAGCAGCTGAGCTAGCAATGCAAGAGTGTTTAAAAAACGGTATAACTTCTTTTCAGGATGCTGGCATTACCCGAGACATAGAACAGATGTATCGCAAATTAGCAGAAGAAAACCGATTAAAAGTACGATTATGGGCTATGATCAGCGGAAGTGATACCAGCCTTCTACAGCAATACTATCAATCAGGTCCTGCAATAGGCTTAGGTCATAATTTTTTAACCATACGCAGCATTAAACTATATACTGACGGAGCTTTAGGTTCACGCGGTGCCTGGCTTCTGGAAGAATACAGTGATATGCCCGGTGAACACGGCCATCAGACTACCCCAATGTCTTATGTTTATCAAACCTCATTAAAAGCATTAGAAAGTGGTCTACAGGTTTGTTCTCATGCTATAGGAGATCGCGCAAACCGTGAAGTTCTGGACAATTATGAAAAAGCTTTTCAGGAAAAGCCTGAGTTAGCAAAAGATCATAGGTTCAGAATTGAACATGCCCAGCATTTGAGCGCACAGGATATCCCAAGGTTTGGCCAGTTAGGTGTCATACCAGCTATGCAGGCTGTTCACATGTCATCGGACAGGCCTTGGGCCATAGAAAGATTAGGTAAAGACCGAATTGAGGAAGGTGCTTATGTGTGGAGAAAATTGCTGGATAGCGGCGCGCGTATTGTCAATGGTACCGATGCTCCGGTTGAGCCGGTAAATCCGCTGGCTAGCTTTTATGCTTCAGTAAGCCGAAGAACTCTTGCTGGTGATCCGGAAAATGGTTTTGAACCTTCACAAAAAATGAGTCGTGAAGAAGCATTAAAATCCTACACCCTAGATGCTGCCTATGCTGCTTTTGAAGAAAATATAAAAGGCAGTATTGAGGTAGGGAAGTTAGCAGACTTCACAGTCTTTTCGCAGAACATTATGCTCATACCCGAAGAGGAGATTTTGAATACTAATGTAGAAATGACATTTGTAGGCGGCAAACTGGAGTATAAACGGTAAAAAAAAGCCTTATCAAACATACCCTATTACAAAATTAATTCATGCCAACAAGCATATCAGTTTCTGAATTAAAAGCATACTCACCTAAAACTCCTTTATGGTCCGACCCTTTCGCTTCTAAAGCTTCAAAGCTGATACAACTCAGTTCGTCTGAGTGAAAGATATAGTCTATGGGCAAACCCAGGCTGTAATTTGAGGGATAAGTACTGGTAATACTTTTCCGACTATCTTTTAAGTCCGTATTCTGCTTAATTTTAACGATATGCTGACTCCAGGGAACCGCATTAAAATCACCAATGGCTAAAATTGGCCCTTCTATATGATTAACATATTCTGCGATCTTGCTTAAATGCTGGTTTCTTTTTTCATAACGTTGCGGACTTCTGGGAGAAAGTGTATGTGTAGCTACAAAATGTACTCGCTGATTTTCAAATAGTATGTCTCCTGTCAGGGTGGGCTCTCCGGTCCAATGGTAAGTAGCGAGGTTTTCTACAGGATATTTAGAAAATATAGCAACTCCATGTACTTCGTGCTCAGAAATAGCAAAGTACGGATACTCAGATTCCAGGCCATCCATAAGCTCTAATGCCCACTCTTTATCTACCTCCTGAAAAGATAGAAGGTCGGCATTTAGGGCCATTGAGTTATCAATAATATCCTTAAAATGACGATTGCTACCCAGTACATTAAAATGGGCAACTTTTATTCTATTGCCACTAATTTGATGTTGAGTAAATGTAGGGCTTCCGATATGAGGAAGTAAATGAATTGATAGCAAGAAACAAACGATTATGCCGCTTACTGCTACATATTTCCAACGCATAACTAATAGAACTATGGTAATAAATAAATAGCCCAAAAGTGCATGGAAAGTAAAAGACTGTATTAAATCTATATAAAAGTTATCTGAAGAAAGTAAAAAAATACAAGAAGAGATAAGAATTAAAAATGTCAGGGTATATTTTACAAATTTCATAGGCTTCCAGTTATGTTAATAACATAAATTCAAGCCTAGTACCATCTTCAACGTATCACTTCATAAATATGGTTAATGCGTAAATAACAATTTTTTGTATAATATTTTATTGATATAAGACAATTT
Organism: Porifericola rhodea; assembly: GCF_030506305.1. Taxonomy (GTDB): domain Bacteria; phylum Bacteroidota; class Bacteroidia; order Cytophagales; family Cyclobacteriaceae; genus Catalinimonas; species Catalinimonas rhodea. The sequence goes on from NZ_CP119421.1 coordinate 4,418,824, forward strand.
TGCTAACACAGAAATGGAAGCTCCCGATCACCATTCCCATCAAACTGTAGAAAAATTACACAAATGGAGTAAGTAGTTTGGGGAGTATATTACGTAGAAGATAGGCAAATATTGTACCCTATCTAATATTTAATCAGGCAGCTTTTAGTACTTCGTGCAAAACACCAGAGAGTTCCGCACTAGATATATTTTTCTTCACGATTTCTATCTCAAACATATCCTGAGTTTCTTTGAATAGAGGGCGAAAATCAAATTGCTGTCTAAATTCGTAGCAGTATTCGTCCAGGTAAACGAAAACATCATACAGTACCTTGTCTGCTGCTATATCATGGCTAATAATTTTCTGCAAGCTATCTTCTTTGGGAATTAAACTTAGACTAGACGTATCAGATTGGGCATGCCAGCTTAAATAATAAAAAAACTCTAATCCATTGACTTCAATACTATTCATAATACACTAAAATTATCATTTGAGACTCTGTTCAGCAGTTTGTCAGCATGAAGAAGAGAATCGTAATTAAATTATCAGGATAAATTATTTAAAGAGGACCATACAGAAAACTGAGAATAAAAAAATTACCTACCTAAGTAGAAAATCTCAAATAAAAAATTCAGAATGACTGTATAGGCTTCATTAGAGCAGCAATAGTATTGTTTCACATATTGCTTAACATAAAAAAGCTATTAATTGTCACAATTTAATTTAAAATAATTGTAATAATGTCCACATACGAACATTATTGTTCGGATATGTACACATGTTTTATCTGTTCATATTATTTTTTACACTAAAAAGCCAAATTTTATTCTGGCATAGTATTGTACTTAAAAGTGTAAACTATCTACTATGTTTAAAAACTACCTGACTAGCTCTTTCAGAAATCTACTTAGAAATAAGTTCAATACCTTCATAAATATTGTTGGGCTTTCTTTAAGCCTGGCTTGTTGTATCTCAATCTACGCTTTTGTAAAACACGAATACAGCTTTGATGCCTTCCACAAGAATGCTGAGCGAATTTACAGAGTGGTAGAGCATCATCAGAGTATAGATGGTATGATTTATAGTGGATACCTACCCTTCCCAGTTGCTGATGCTCTTCGGCAGGAATTTGACGATATAGAAATGGTAACCCAGGTTTTTAATGATTTAAATGTAGTGGTTAAAGTTCCTATACAGGATGGTATGGAGCAAAAGTATGAAGAGGGAGAGCTTGCATATGTGGATGAGTACTTTTTACAAACTTTTGATTATCCCCTATTAGCAGGAAACAGAAGGAAGTTATTTACAAGGCCTGAAGAAGTAGTATTGACTCAGAAACTCGCAGATAAGTACTATGGACTCAAGGAAGGCGATGATTACAATCAACTAATTGGAAAAACAATAGTGGTAGACAATGATTCCTATCAGATTAGTGGAGTTTTAGAAGATATCGCTCGCAATACCAACATTACTTTCAAGTTACTACTTAGCTATAAAGCTTTTGAAACAAAATTTCCAGCTTGGTCTTCCAACTGGTACAATACCAATTCAGGCAGCTATGCATTTGTTACACTCAAAGAGGGGCAGAAGGCATCTTCGCTAAAGTCAAGATTTACTGCCTTTGTAGATAAATACTTTAATGAGGAGACTGCCAGCCGTAGATCTTACCACTTACAGCCTTTAACAGACGTACATACCAACGAACTATACGGTGGTACTGTTTACGCTACTCCTGCCATACTGATTATTGCATTTGTTAGTATGGGTATCATAATTCTATCTACTGCCTGTATCAATTTTATTAATCTTGCTACTGCGCAATCTATAAAAAGGGCTAAAGAAATAGGAATACGTAAAGCTTTAGGAGGGCTCAAAAGTCAGCTCATAACTCAATACATGACGGAAACCCTTTGTATTACCATTGTATCAGCAATCATTGGATTAGGCTTAGCTCATGAGTTCACTCACGTTTTTAATCACTACTTATCTAGTATTATAGATTTTGGTCTAAGCATTGATTTTTCAGTGTTCTACTTTCTTGTACCTCTTATTTTAGCGGTAAGCTTACTAGCGGGATTCTATCCTGCTTATTCGCTTAGTAGTTATCAACCAGTACAGGCGCTTAAGCAAAATATTTCAACTAAAAATACCGGGTTCTATGGTAAATTTTCTCTCAGGAAGTCATTGGTAGTTGTTCAATTTTTTATTTCTCAGTTGCTTATCATTGGCACGCTGGTAGTAGCCATGCAGATGAAGTTTATTAACGAAACAGACCTCGGCTTCCAAAAAGAAAACATATATATTACTTATATCCCTGAAAGCAACTCTAAAAAAGCCGAAACTTTCCGGCATATGATAGAACAGCAAACTCTCGTAGAACAGGTATCCCTGACTACCGGCCCACCATTATCTACTGGCAGAAGCTGGACTGATATATACAATCCAGCACAAGGAAACGAAGATAATAAGCATGGGATAGAGGTTAAGCATATTGATGAAAATTATCTGGAAACCTTTGAAATAAAGCTTCTGGCAGGAAGAAATCTGAATGAAAATGATAGAGTTGAAATTACTGATTCTACGGCTTCATATAGTATTCTTCTGAACCTTAAAGCTGTAAAAATGCTTGGCTTCAATTCTGCTGAAGAAGCTATTAACCAAAAAGTATTTAGCAGCGAATTACCATCTACAATTGTTGGAGTTGTAGATAATTTCGTGAATGAAAGCCTCCAGCAAGACATACACCCCTGCCAGCTTTTATATACCAACCATAGATTTAATATCGCTGCTATTAAACTTAATCAATCTCAAGAAATGGCTAAACTAGGGTTTATTCAAGAGGCATGGGAAGAACAGTACCCTGATCATTTTTTTACCATTCAAAATATGCAGGAGTATTTTGAAGAGGGTGCATTATATGTAATAGAAGATGTTATGTACCAGGCTTTTAAGATTTTCTCCTTCCTATCTATAATGATCGGCTGCCTGGGCTTGTATGGTCTTGTTTCTTACCTGGCATTACAGAGAGAGAAGGAAATAGGTATTAGAAAAACTTTAGGTGGAAGCGTAAGACATATTGTCTATCTTTTCTCCAAAGAGTTTAGCTCCCTTGTGATTATTGCTTTTATAGTTGCTGCACCTTTATCATACTTTGCGATGCAAAGCTGGCTTCATACTTTTCATAACCGAATTGAGCTTAGCCCATGGATATTTTTACTGGCTTTATTGGTTTCTTTAACTATTGCCAGCCTTACGGTAGGTTACAAATCGGTAAAAGCAGCTTTGCAAAACCCTTCACAAAGTTTAAAAAGTGAGTAATAAAACAAAATTATATGCTGCTCTGCCTATTCCTGAACTCACGGTAATATTTACGTTTGCTAAAGTTATACCACAATCCAAATATTGCAGAAGCAGCGACCAGTACAGTAAATAAACTATATAAAACTACCTCTCCTATGCCTAAAGGAACAAGATAAAGAATAAAAAAAACAGCCATTAGGCTAAGCGAGATGACAATACCATTGATATTATGTTTTCTAAATGCCTGCCTGAGCTCCTCGTCAGACAAATGCTGTAGATCTTCTTTTTTCATGATTCTATAATCTATCTATTTAAAAATTTGTTTGGCTTTTGTTCGTAATCGTCCAACTCTGTACGAATACGTACGATTCGTTTTATAACTTTCCAATTAAACAACTGATTTACACACACTTACAATATGGCATTTTTTTGGAAGTATGCTGCTAAATACAATCTGCCTTATGTTCTTCAATTTTGTAAAAGTCGCCTTTCGCCACCTTAAGAAAAACAGATTAGTTTCATTTATTAATATTGGTGGCCTTGCTTTGGGCATAGTAGCCTGCCTTCTTATTGCCCATTATGTTAAAATAGAAAGTAGCTACGACAGCTTTTACAAAGAGGCAGATCAAATCTACCGTATTGCCTGGATAAACGAAAACCCGCAAACGCGTACACCTCACCCTATGGCTCAAGCCTTGGTTACTGATTTTCCTGAAGTTACTGCAGCCGTAAGCCTTACTCCTATTTGGGGACCCGGGCTAACCAAAAGAAGTTTTTCAATTAGAAATCCAGACAACAATTCCAGGTTTGATGAAAAAAGAATACTGGCCGTAGATAGTACCTTTTTTGATGTATTTGGTTATTCTGTAATTGCCGGAGATGGTCGTTCAGCTTTAAATGAACCTGGCGGACTAGTACTCACTGAGACTACTTCAAAAAAATATTTTGGTAATGAAAACCCCATTGGAAAGCGGCTAATTTTTAATGAAGGTGATGCCCTGGAGGTAAAAGCGGTAGTAAAAGATATTCCTTACGAGAGCCATTTTCATTTTGACATACTGGTCTCTTATCTGACACTTAAAGCTGGAAATGAAGAAGATCCGTATTTTAGCTGGAGCGACTTTGGGCACTACAACTACATTAAGCTACATGGGCAGGCAAGTGCTCTGGAGTTAGAAGACAAGATTCCTGAATGGATAGTAAAAGGTAAATTTATTAATGCAAGTGAAGAGGAACTACAAGCTGTAAGAAATAGACTGATAGGCTTTGATTTACAGCCTATTAAGGATATTCATTTAAATTCACACTTACGCTGGGAACTGGAGCCTAATGGCAATATTTCTTATGTATACCTCATGTGTGCTGCTGCTATTTTTATATTAGTGATAGCCTGTGTAAACTTTATCAATTTAACTACAGCTCGTTCGGTTGAGCGATCACGAGAAATAGGCATGCGCAAAACTTTAGGCGCTATGCGTAAGCATTTATCTTTACAGTTTTTGGCAGAGTCTTTACTAATTAGTTTTATCGGTTTATTACTGGCTATAATATTAGTGCAATTTGTATTACCCTATTTTAATCAGGCCAGCGGCTTACAGCTAAGCATAGATGAAGTTCTTTCTCCCACTTCTCTAAGTTATCTATTTCTGGGTGTAAGCCTGGTAGGTATATGTTCCGGGCTCTACCCTGCCCTCCTGCTCTCTTCTTTCAAACCTACTCAGATTCTTAGAGGCCAGTTTAGAGGGACTAAACAGGGTAACTGGCTAAGAAAAAGCCTGGTCGTATTTCAGTTTAGTATTGCTATTTCACTGATATTAGGTAGCATTATCATATTTGATCAGCTCAATTATTTATCCAGCAAACCACTGGGTTTTGAGCAGGAGCAGATAATTGTAATTCCAATACAGAACGATAATCTGAGAGGCCAGGTAGAAACAATAAAGGAAGAAATGCTAAGGCTGTCGGATGTGCTGGATGTCTCAGCATGTTCTAATGTTCCGGGAACTAACTATAACCAACATACTTTCTGGAAACCAGAAGACGAACCCTATTCATTAGATGCTTCTGAATGCTTTGTAGATTATGACTTTTTTGAAACTATGGGTATTGAACTGACTCACGGACGTTCCTTTCAAAAAGATCACCCAACTGATATTCAAAATGGCTTTGTAATCAATGAAGCTGCTGCACAGGCTTTACAACTTATTGAGCCTGAAGGTAAAGCAATGCACTGGGATTCTGGGTCTGGTATACGTAGGGGAAATATAATAGGAGTTACTAAAAACTTTCATTATCAGTCATTACATGAACCGGTGCGGCCTATCATTTTCAGGCTTTCAGATCATTCTTTTAATTATATGTTGGTGAAGACTTCATCTGAAGATTACCCGCTGATGCTAAGTAAACTAGAGGGTGTCTGGCGTGATTTTGACCACCAGTTTGACTTTCAGTACTACTTTCTTGATGAACAAATTCAGGCACAGTATATATCGGAACAAAGACTAAGTAAACTGTTTAGCTTTTTCACCCTGATTACTGCGGGAATAGCCTGCTTTGGCCTCTTTGGCCTTACTGCTTATAGTATGAGCCAGAGAACGAAAGAGGTGGGTATTAGAAAGGTACTCGGGGCGGGAGTATTAAATATTTTGCAACTGCTCAGCTCAGACTTTATGAAGCTGGTAGGGATCTCTATCGTAATCTCACTACCTCTTGGAGGCATAGTAATGCATTATTGGCTACAGAACTTCGCATACCGAATAGAATTGGATTGGTGGATGTTTGCTATTGCCGCATTATTCAGTATACTAATAGCCTTATTCACAATCAGTTATCAATCTATAGTTACTGCTACTGCTAATCCCACAAAATCATTAAGAAGCGAGTAAACAAAAAAAGCTGTCCTCTCAGACAGCTTTCTTTATAAGTTTGTGGATAGAACCACAGCATACGTTGATGGAAAGTTTAGTTTTTATCGTCTAAAGAGACACCTTTTTCTACTTCGCTTTTAATTTCTTTGGTTGCGTCTTTAAATTCACGGATGCCTTTACCCATACCGCGTGCTATTTCAGGGATCTTGTTAGCTCCAAAAAAAACAAGAACTACTAAGAGAATGACCATGATTTCCCATCCTCCTAAACCTCCGATAAATAATAATGATGTCAACATAATGGTAACTATTGATTGATCTGTACTAAGAAGCGTTTCAGTTTTTTAATTTTCTAATGTAACCTTTTTCTATGGGATAAAGTGCTTATTACTAACAATTTTTATTCTGAGATATATAAATTTTCTTCTAAAACAAATAATAACATACACCAGCAAACACTTTTATACAACTTTGCCTTATAAGTATAATTGCCTGAGGGCTATTTTAATAGAAATCAAGCAGTATTACTATATATTTTATTATACCTACAGACTTATTTTAGCACGAACAACATCAATAGCATTGAAACAGGTACTAAAAAAATAGAGCTACACTAATGTATTGTAAGGAACTGATCTTCAATCTATTATGCTAGATATTTTTTACTAGCTATGGCACTATTCAAAAATTATATGCGTTAGTAAGGTATCTGAAGCACTATAGAAGTTTAGGGTTCAGCGATGACAAAAAATATGATATTCTTTTGAAACGTTCTTTAGCCCTATCAGTGTTACTTATTAAAATAGGTATAGATAAGTAAGTAAAAATTATCTCAGACATAAAAAAAGGGAAAAACGCAATGTTTTCCCTTACTCAAAGTAAGACAAATTATATACACAGCATAGTTTGGTTTGGTTAGTTTAGCAGAAAGCTCAGGAGCATGTGTTCTTGAGCTTTTTTACGTTTTATCACGATCTAAATGCTGTGTCAGATGTTCAGGTACAAAGCTGCGCATTTTATTGAACAAATGCTCGGGTTCTCGCTCAAAAATCGCGATTTTTCTGGTTTCTTTTGCTAAAAAGCCTTCTTCGCACATATGGTCAAACAGTTTTTCCATATAATCATAATATCCATTTGTGTTTAAGATACCAATCGGCTTGTGGTGTAGCGCTAATTGTGACCAGGTTAGCATCTCTGTAAGCTCTTCAAGCGTACCAAAACCACCGGCTAGAGTAATAACTCCCTCAGATAGTTCAGACATTTTCATTTTACGCTCATGCATAGACTCTACTCGTATGAGTTCAGTCAAGCCCTGATGCCCAACTTCTTTTTTATCTAAAAAATACGGTATAACTCCAATAACTTCACCACCAGCTTCTAATGCGGCATCGGCTACAGCCCCCATGAGGCCTACCTTACCTCCACCATATATCAGCCTTATATTTTCCTCTGCCAGCATGCGTCCTACTTCACTAGCTACCTTATGATAGATTGAGTCTTCTCCAATTTTAGAAGCACAAAAAACTGCTATACTTTTCATTGATTAGCTTATTAGATATTTGCGAAACTACAATTATTGTAAAGCAGTAAAAATGTAATTGTTCAATATTCACATAAGCTTAACAGTAAACCTGGCATGTAAAAACTTTGTATGACAATAAACAAAATAGTCAAATCAGAACATTAATTTACATATTACGAATTTTACCAAACTATTAAATAATAAATAACAACTTAATCAATAGATTAATCTGTTTCATTTGAATAATTTAAGAATTAAGTCATATTTGTTATCTAAAACACATTCCTATGACATACAGATACTTTATCATCCTCCTAACCTCCATATTTTTACTTTTTTCCTGCTCACCAGAAATACCTAAAGAAGCCCCCAAAGAAATTGGCCTTATTACCGATAGTGCTATGGTAGTAAGTGCCCACCCCCTGGCCTCTCAGGTAGGTGCTGATATTTTAAAGAAAGGAGGAAATGCCATAGACGCAGCCATTGCTACTCAATTTGCCCTTGCCGTAGTTTACCCCGCGGCTGGTAATATAGGTGGTGGAGGATTTATGGTGATTCGTCAACAGGATGGAACAACGGATGCCATTGACTTTAGAGAAAAGGCCCCCCTGCAAGCACATAGAGATATGTATCTGAATGATAATAAAGAGGTAGTAGAAAATTTAAGTACCAAGGGCCATTTAGCTGCCGGAGTGCCAGGCTCTGTTGATGGTATGGTGAAAGCATATGAGAAATATGGTACACTGGACTGGGAAGATTTGCTTCAACCGTCGATAGACCTGGCAGATCAAGGTTTTAAACTTACCGAAAGAGAAGCTAATGGTTTAAACAGATATCAGGATAAACATATAGATGCCAATAGTATTACTCCTGAGTTTTTAGTAAAAGAAGGAGGTTGGAAAGCCGGAGATATTATTTACATGAAAGATCTGGCTCGCACTTTAGAACGAATTAGAGACAATGGTAGAGAAGGTTTTTATGCCGGAGAAACTGCCAAACTTATGGTAGAAGAGATGCAAAGAGGCAATGGAATTATCAGCCTTGATGATTTATCTGCTTATCAGGCAAAATTCCGCCTACCAGTAACATCTGATTACGACAACTACAAAATTATATCTATGCCCCCACCTTCCAGCGGTGGTGTTGCCTTGGTGCAGTTGTTACAAAGTGTGGAAGATTTTGCCTTGGAAGGAATGGGGCACAATACAGTCCCTACAATTCATCTGATGACTGAAGCCGAAAGACGTGTCTATGCCGACCGTGCCACACATCTTGGAGATATGGACTTTTACTCTGTTCCCCTGCAAGAATTAATGCAGAAGAATTACAACGTGGCTCGTATGCAATCATTTAACCCTGATAAAGCCACTAACTCTAGAGATATTTCTGCTGGTAAGCCAGCAATAGCAGAATCAACAGAAACAACTCATTTTTCAGTAGTAGACCCTAAGGGCAATGCGGTTTCAGTAACTACCACACTAAATGGAGGCTATGGTAATAAAGTGGTAGTAGCCGGTGCTGGCTTTCTATTAAATAATGAAATGGATGACTTCAGCATTAAACCCGGATACCCAAATATGTTTGGTCTTATTGGTGGAGAAGCCAACGCTATTGAAGCAGAAAAGCGTATGCTAAGTTCTATGACCCCCACCATTATTGAAAAAGATGGTCAACTTTTTATGGTGGTAGGTACTCCCGGAGGTTCAACTATTATCACTTCAGTTTTTCAGACTATACTTAATGTACTTGAGCACGATATGGGAATGCAGGAGGCGGTTAGTGCAGCTCGCTTTCATCATCAGTGGAGACCTGACACAATATTTGTAGAATCAAATACACTGGATAGCATACAAAGACAATCTTTAGAAGCGATGGGGCACACAATAGTACAAAGAGGTAATATAGGTCGTGTAGATGCCATTCTGGTTAGAGAAGATGGAAAACTTGAAGGTGGAGCCGACCCCAGAGGCGATGATGCCGCAGCCGGCTTTTAATAGTTAAACAGTTATACTAATTGAAACGATGAGAGAAGTATAGGTACTTCTCTTTTTTGGCTTTAGTATTACCCTACTTCGCGTGATCCTTTAGTATAGAATTTATTTTTTCTTCGGTCAGAGGTTTGTTAATGTAATCTGTTATTTCAGCCTGTTTAGCACGCTCTACATCAGAAGGGTTTAAGGAAGTGGTAAGCATTACTATGATTACTGAAGGTTTTTTATGAAACTGTAAATGCTGATAAGCATCCAAAAAATCAAATCCGTCCATTACTGGCATATTAATATCCAGTAGAATAAGATCTGGTAATGTTTTGTCTAACTTAATCCGTTCTTCCAATAGATCAATTGCTTCTTTACCATTGTTGGCCTGTAGCAATTCATCTGTGATACCCATATCAGATATCATAAGTTCATTGATAAAATTGGTAGTCTCATCGTCATCTACCAACAAAATACTTTTAACTTTCTTCATTACTAAGCGAATCGTTAAGCTTTAGATTGTATCTGCTCTGACTGGTGAAAAAATACTTTAAAACTGGTGCCCTGATCTAGTTGGCTATGCACTTCAATTTTGCCACCTGCATTATCAACAATTTTTTTGACAATATATAATCCTACGCCTGTTCCTTCAACATGATCGTGTAGTCTTTTGAACATTGCAAATATCTTCTTTTCATTACTAATATCCATACCCAGTCCATTATCTTCTACGGATAAAACAAGATATTTTCCTTCCGGATAACAATTTATTTTAATTACAGGCTTTCGTTTTGGAGATCGGTATTTAATAGCATTTGAAATTAGATTGTATACTATGCTTCTGGCATTTTTAGCAGAGAAATAAATTAAGCCATGATCTTCTATCTGCATCTCAAATTCAGCACCTGCTTCCTCAATCATATAAGTAAGATCCTGTTTTACTTCTCTAACTACTTCAGCAATATCTACTTTGGTAACGTCTTCCCCTTTGCCTTCTCTTTGCACTTTAGTAATTTGAGTAAGATCATTTACTGTTGTCTTAAACCGCTGAATAGACTTGCTGATCATGGAGAGTAGCTTATTAATCATCGGATCTTCCTTACTATCTTCAGGAAGCTTCCTATGAATAGCAGAAATCAGCCCTTCAATATTAGATATTGGCGCTCTCAGGTCATGTGAAGCGGTATAGATAAAATTATCAAGGTCTGCGTTAATATAATTCAACTGCTGATTACTGGCTGCCAGCTCTTTATTACTTTTCTTAATCTTAAAATTAGCCTCTTTTAAACCATCTATTGCCGAGGCTAACTCTTTAGATAAGAGCTGTAAAGCTTCTTCCGCTATCTTTCTTTCATGTATGTCAAAAACAGCGCCTACAAAACCCTGAAATTTCCCCTGATGATCAAAATTGGGCATGGCGGTATCAATGGCCCAACGATATCGGCCATCTACTCCCCGCAAGCGATAGGTAAGCTCAAAATGAGTTTTGCGGGTATTGGCATCCATAAAAATATCTTCCGATAGCTGGGCATCTTCAGGGTGTACAGCAGTTAGCCAACCAAAACCCAAACCACTTTCTTCATTCTGTCCGGTATAGTCATACCATTGTTTGTTAAGGTAAGTACAATAACCATCCGGACGAGTTACCCAGATCATAACTGGTACATTATCTGCCATCATTCTAAAGTACCTCTCACTCTCTTCTATCTTATGTAATGCTTCTACCTGATCAGATATATCAGTTACCAGAGTATAAAAACCCTGAACCTTACCATTCTGGATATCAGGAACATAGGCAGATCGTATGTATTTAACAAAGTCTTTACGATAGGGCATTCGTGACTCAAACTGTAAATTCTCACCACTTAAAGCACGCTGAATATACCCTTTAACTCCATCATATGCTTCCTGCCCTACTACTTCCAGTATACTTTTACCTAGAAGCTCATCCGGATTTTGATGAAACCAAGACTCATACGCCTGATTTGCGAAGCGGTACTTTTGTTCACGATCTACATAAGCTATCAGTACTGGCATAGCATCTGTAACCAGCCGAAGCTTTCGCTCACTAATCTGAGCGTTCTGTCGTGCCTCTACCTGGCTGGTAACTTCAGTTACAACCTGTATGATTCCTACCACTTGCTGATCGGTATTTCTCAGCGGATGATAACGAGTATTAAAATAGCACTTTTCTTTACGCCCGTATCTTCTAATTTCGGCTTCAATTTCATGAGCCTCAAAGGGCTTTCCACTATAATATACTTTATTTAGAATGTCTTCATAGCCTTGCTCTTTCAGCTCAGGTAGTATTTCAAAAACAGGTTTGCCAATTAAATCTTTTGGCTTTTTACCCACTATGCTGGCAATACCAGGGTTAAATAACTCTACTATAAAGTCTTTGCCTCGGTAAATACCGATACCTACTGGGGCCTGGTTAAAAACAGCTTTCAGGTTTTCTCTTTCTGTTTCAGCTTCCTGACTTGCCTCAGCTTCGCGTAGTGTTAGCTCCTCTATATACTGTTCACTTTTAATTTTTTCTGTAACATCACTTACTTTATGAATGATATAGTCTAGTTGTCCATTCTCGTTGAGCACTGGTGTATTTACTGGCAACCAGTACTTTTCTTCAAAGCCGCCTCCTTTAGCCTTGGGGCGGGGCACATCATAGCGCTGAAGAGCCATATTGTGAGGCTTAAGCTTACTCTTTACTTCCTGTAATGAACTATGAAGATTTTTTACTGAATTAGCCTGAGGAGTGTCTGGGTTATCAGGAAATACCTCAAAAATATGCTTACCTATTATATCGGCTCTTGCGGTTAAGGTTGCTTCTAAGTAAGCATTACTGGCAGTAATAATATAGAACTCAGGATTGAGTATAAGGTATAAGTCCGGTACAGTTTCTAAAGCTTTATACTTTGAAGATTGTATGGAAGTATTTTTGGTCATGAACAATACCAGTTAACGTCTAAAAAATACAGAACTTAACTAAGTTCCGTAAATTGAATAAATCAGCCTAATACAGAGGAATGATACCTAAATCAATTTGTAACTCAATAATATTGCTGTAAAAATGTAAAGCTATGCTATTTACAATAGTTCAACATCCTGAAAGCATGAAAAAGTACCTTCAAATAAAATAGCTAAACGAAGTGAGACAAAGTTAAAAAAAGCTTTCCAAAATTAGATTTTGTGAGTAATACTCGCTCTAAATTAAGATTATTATTTATATGATTTTGCAAAAAAAATACCACTATTGATTTCAATCACTATATAACTCAAACATAGCTATTTTCGTTGGGTTTAGTTTAGAGATATGAAAATTTATTCATATTCTTTATTATTTTAAACTTAAATACTTAAGCAACTCAATATCAATTAATTATATTTTTATGAAATTGGATATACTGGTCATTACCGTTCACCCGGATGATGCAGAATTAGGATGTGGAGGTACTATTGCCTCTCATGTAGCTATGGGAAAAAAAGTAGGTATAGTAGATTTAACACGGGGTGAAATGGGTACCCGAGGTACCGTAGAAATTCGTGAGCAGGAAGCCAACGCAGCCTCTAAAGTTTTAGGCGTCAGCGTAAGGGAGAACTTGGGTATGGCTGATGGTTTTTTCGCAAATGATAGGGAACACCAGCTACAGCTCATTAGAGCAATTAGAAAATATCAGCCCGACCTGGTTATAGCAAATGCTATCAAAGATCGTCACCCAGACCATGGTAGAGCGGCCCTCTTAGCTAAAGACGCATGTTTTCTTTCCGGTCTTAGAATGATTGAAACCAAGGACGAAGGAAAAAGTCAGGAAAGCTGGCGTCCTAAACAAGTGTGGCACATGGTACAAAGCATGTATATCACTCCAGATGTAGTGGTGGATGTATCCGCGCACTGGGAGACTAAAATGGAAGCTATCCGCTGTTTCAAATCTCAATTTGATGCTTCTGAAGGTGATGATCCTGGTACTTTTCTTACTACGCCTCTCTTTATGAAATTTGTAGAGGCGCGCGGTCAGGAGTACGGACATGCGATAGGTGTAGCTTATGGTGAAGGTTTTACCAATGATAAGCAATTAGGGGTAGAGTCTTTATACGATTTTAAACTTTAATTTTATATCATCAGGATATAGAAAAAGCCTGTTTCAGATGAAGCAGGCTTTTTTGTTAGGCATGTAGTGTGGGGTCTGATGGAAATAGACTAACGTTTACGCGTAAGATAGGTCGTAAATTCTTTACCATCTACCGATGTGTATTTGAAATCTTCATGACCATTAAACGAGACATTATCAATATTTAGCGGACTGGAAAACTTGGTGTATTTAAAATTTGCCAGGCTATTGAAAATGGCACTTTCAAAGTCTACACCTTCGGGAAAGTTCGCGTATTTAAAATTTGCTTCTTCTTCAAAAACTGTGTGGGCGTAATCTGGCTGATCTTTAAATTTAGTGTACTTAAAGTTTGCAGCTTCCTCAAAAATGCTTGAAGAAAAATCTGGCCCATCTTCAAATTCCGCATATTTAAAATTAGCTTCTCTACTAAAAACACATCGGCTAAAATCTGCTACTTCTTCAAAATTTGAATATTTAAACTCGCTCTGTCTATCAAACACACAGCTTCTAAATACTACATCTCCTTCAAAATGGGCTATATAGGTATTATTATTATCACTATAGTACGCCAATACGTTATCTTTAAATCTACACTTTATAAACACTATACTATTCTCAACTGTACTTTCATATTGTTTATTGCTATCTCCAAACCAGCTATCTCCTTTCTTTTTAGAAGTTTGATTCTCTAAGTCGGTAAGGTCTAGCTCTCCTTCAATAATAGCGTTTTCGTAACGTACTGATTCACCAGCATTAATCTGGCGTACGATCTCTGCTGCCTTTATAGTTTTTTGAGCTAAAGACGGTGTGCTGATAATAAAGAATAGTGCGAGAGGAAAAAGTAAGACTTTCATAGGTCAGTTAGTTAAGGTTTTCAGTACTATAGAATCTTCAATGAATATGCCAGCTAAAAAAAGTACTTAGAGAAGGCTGATAGGGACTGTATGCCAAAACTAAGTGTTCACTTTCGTGCTTTAATGTCCGCAATCGCACAAAAAAAGGCCCTATCTGAGATAGAGCCTTTCTATTGATCGGGATCTGTATTGTTAGATCACTTTAGTTTTTCCAGGTACTGGTATTGGGTATTTTCCATCAGGGCCAGGTACTACCGGAGGGTTAGCATCCCAACTAAAGGTTTGAGGTACCAGGCTCATATTTGAGTTTAGAGCCTCTTCCCAAGTCACCACTTTACCTGAGTAAGTTGCCATTCTACCCAATAAAGCGGTCATAGTACTTTTTGCGCCATTTTCAGCATCAGCTAAAAGCTCATCTCCACTTACTATAGCTGCAAAAAGCCTGTCGTGCTCTACCTGATAAGGGTTAGGATCATTTTTACCACGATGCTTCCAAAGCGTTTTTCCGCTATGGTCGCTGATCATAGTAGCACCATCGGTAGTAGCTCTGCCCTTAGTACCTACCAGGCTTTCAGATACTTTGTTCATGCAGCCTTCCTGATGACGGCACTGGCTATTGATCATGGTACCATCTTCGTAATGAAACTCTACAAAATGGTGGTCAAAAATTTCTCCATGGTCTTTTCCAGTACGTACTTCACGACCACCCATACCCTGAGCCTTAACTGGATATGCCTGCTTTGCCCAGTTAGCTACATCTATATTGTGAATATGCTGCTCCATAATATGATCACCACATAACCAGGTGAAGTAGTACCAGTTTCTCATCTGGTATTCCATTTCCGTTTGCTGAGGCTGACGTTCACGAACCCATACCCCACTGCTGTTCCAGTATACCTGACCGCCAACAATATCTCCGATCTCACCGGCATGGATTCTATTCATCAGCTCCAAATAGCTGTTTTGGTAATGGCGCTGAAGACCTACTACTACGTTAAGTTTATTCTGCTTTGCCTTCTGGGCCACATCTAAGACCTTACGAACACCCGGAGCATCAACAGCAACTGGCTTCTCCATAAATACGTGCTTGCCCTGATTTATAGCTTCTTCAAAATGAATGGGTCTAAATCCGGGAGGTGTTGCCAGCAGCACTACGTCAGCTAAAGCAATTGCATTTTTGTAGCCGTCAAAACCTACAAACTTATGCTCTTCGGGTACATCTACCCTACCGGACTCACCGTGCTTCTTCATTAGGTTTTCGTAGCTGTCGTCCAGGCGATCGCGGAACGCATCTGCCATGGCTACCAGCTTAACGTCTTCTTTTACACTTAGCGCCTGAGCTGCGGCACCGGTACCTCTACCACCACAACCAATCAGGGCTACTCTTAAAGTTTCGTTACCACCTACAAACGCACTGGCGCTTACAGGTAGATGGCTAAGAAACATTCCACCAGCAGCGGCTGCGGCAGAGCTTTTGACAAACTTGCGGCGGTTGATGTTCTTATTTGGCTCAAAATTTTTCATGAGAATAATAGGTTTGTTGTAAATTATTGTTGGCTTTAAATATCTTCTATTGGTTCGGGCCAAAAAGCTTCTATGTCTTTTTCTGCCGGAGGATTTAAAGGACGTATAATACGGAAGCCTACATGACGAGCATCAGTATGCCACCAGTTACTTTTAGGAATTTGAGGATCCTGCTGTTTCCAACGTGGATTAGACGGGATACGAGAGGCAGAACGCAAGGTCTCAGGATCATCGTCATAAGAACCACCTCTAACTGTACGAGGGTATAGCTTAGTAGGCACATTGTAGGGTACCTTAACACCATCACCCAAAGAGGCGTAGAACTCAGGGTTATATTGATCTAGTGTCCATTCAGATACATTTCCATGCATATCGTATAGCCCCCAGGGGTTAGGTTTTTTAGTACCTACTTTTTCGTACCCTCCGTAGGTATTATCATAGTACCATGCGTACTCGTCAATATCTGCGGGATCGTCGCCGAAGAAATAAGCAGTTTCAGTGCCGGCACGGCAAGCGTATTCCCACTCAGCTTCGGTAGGCAGGCGGTAAAAGACACCGGTTTTGGCGGTTAACCATTTACAAAACATCTGTGCAGAATACTGTGTCATACAAATGGCAGGGTATCCATATTTACCCATACCAAAGCTCATATCCAGATAAGGCGGCGTAGGGCGAGATACAGCATCAACTGAGGGTATATTGGCACTTTCCAGTCCACCACTTTCGGTTGCTAATCTTTTTTCCTGCTCCTGAAATACGAAGATTTCAAACATATCCCAGGTAGTTTCGGTACTTGCCATCCAAAAAGGCTCTATACCCACTTTTACCTGCGGCCCTTCGTCGTCTTTGCGTTTATCTTCAGAAGATGGACTACCCATCATATACTCACCACCCTGTATGGGTACCATATCAAAAGATACCTGACTACCAGGAATGGTCTCCGTATAGGGTTCAAAGGCAACGTTCTTTTCCTTTACACTCCAGAGTGATTTTATTCTGTGTGAGGGTAATAGAACAACACTGACTAAAACAATTATTAAGGCTCTGTTGAGTAAGTTAAGTTGTGCATAGCACTGCTTGCTTCGCTTCATTAGAGCATTCAACGCTCTATTAGATCTGCTTTTCATTTAAGTGTGAAGAATTAGATAGAAATGAATGATTGGAAATTATTCTTTAGTTACAGTTCAAAATTTAGCAAAAACCACAAAGAGCATCAACCTTTTACAGTTATTATTAACTTACACGTACATCTACCTGCTGGTTATTCTGGTCAATGGTAACAATAGCATTTTTGTATTTAGGAGCGCTTAGTTTGGGATTATAATTATTTGAAAAACCATAGGGTTCGGTTGGTATTCCCATAAAATTAGTATCCAGCTCATTGTTGGAGTTTTTGTCGTGATATACAGCAATCGCATATTCACCATGTGGCACCTTGTCAAACACCACTTCTACCTCTCCGCTTTCTTTTAGCTGGTAGCGCTGAGCCATAAAAGGCTCTTCCAAAAATGTATCGTTGGAAGCATACAAAGCAACCTGGACTAGGCCTTCGTTGCTTTGTATACCACTTACATTAACTATAATTCTGGCGGTATTATCCGCTCCTGTAGGTCTAGGAATAAACATTCCTATTACAAATATGAGTTGTAATATGTATAGCATGTAAGTATAACTGAAAAAACAAGGTCTTGATTATTTCAGCTCTACAGTTTTTCCGGTTTTGAACGACTCATCAGCTGCCAGTACTATTTTCATGCTGTTAATGGCATCCTGATGATGCTGGGACAGGTCCAGATCTTCTTTGATAGCTTTTAAGAAAAGTTCTTGTTCCAGGTCACACAGCCCCTGATGATCGGGTTCATCAGCAGTGCTTACAATTTCATCAGGAATAGTAAACTTACCTTCAGTATCGCGATCTGCTTTATGCACTTTTAAAGCATTAGTTTTAGAGTGAGCATCTACATCGTCAGAAGCACTTTGCGAATCCATAATGCTTACACAGCCTTTAGGGCCTACTACATCTTTTACAAAGAAAGCCGTTTCGCTCATCATAGGTCCCCAGCCAGCTTCGTACCAGCCTACGGAACCATCACTAAAAGTAACCTGAAGCTGTCCGTAGTTATACATACCTTCCTGAATCTCGTCAGATAAACGCGCCCCAATCGCACTCACTCTAATTGGCTGAGCTTCGGTCATCAGGCACATTACATCTACATAATGTACTCCACAATCTACTATGGGAGACATTGACTTCATCAGGTTTTTATGCGTTTCCCAGGTAGTGCCACTGCTCTGCTGATTTAGGTTCATACGCATTACCAATGGCTTACCCAGCGTTTTAGAAATTTCTATGAACTTTTTCCAGGCAGGGTGAACTCTAACGATATAACCTATTAATAGCTTTTTGTTGTATTCTTTGGCGGCTTTAGCAATCTCCTCGCACTTTTCTACAGTTTCCGCAAGAGGCTTTTCGCAGAATACGTGGGCACCAGCTTTAAAGCTTTTAAGAATATACTCATAATGTGTATCAGGATAGGTATTGATAGAGACTGCATCAGCTTTTGTAGTCTCCAGAGCAGTATCAATGTTGTCGAACAGTGCTATGTTTCCACCTAATTCTTCTGCCAGTTTTTCTCGGCTGGCAGCTCCACGGCTTACCAGTCCAACAATATTAAATTCCGGCATTTTGTGATAGGCTTTGGCGTGTGACGCGCCCATATTACCGCAACCTACAACTAATACATTGATAGGGTTACTCATAATAAAAGTCGTTCTATTTGTGTTTTACAAAAATTATAGAACTGTAATAATAGTCATTTTTTAAGGCTAAGCCTTAAAGATTGCCACTTTTTTAAAGACATTTAAACACAGTAGCTCATTTGTTGAAGAACTACAAATTGCCGTACAAAGCGAAGCTTATGAAGCTGCAAAATTTTCATTTGAAAAATTCATCTTTGTAGTTGAGGCTTTAGTTAGGCGCATAAAAAAAGGGTACAGCTACACACTATACCCTCCTTTTATATTTAGGTATTTAAATTAGTATTCAAAACCTAATTTATCCAAGCCATTCTTAATTTCAGGGCTAGACATAAACAATTCCCAAAGTAAGCCGGAACGGTGGTTTTCTATCATCACCGGAATGGGCCCCTGGTCTATGGCCAGATAGCGAGGCAAATACCATTTATGTTCAACACTAAAAGCATCATAGGGTCCATATTGACCTACCAGGCTATCAGCTTCCTGATATAAGAATTTGGCCATAGCCATACTTTCTTTAGGTGTATAAGGGAAAGAAGATAAAGCTGCAGTAGGAGAAATGACTCCCAGATCATTACCAGGACGATGGCCAGCATAGCCATTCATAGAATAGCTGGAGGTGAGCCCCCACACATTTTCACCATAAGCTTTATAGCCTTCAGGATTTTCCACACTGTATTTATGGTGTATAAGCGCATGGTTTTGTACTAATTTCCAGTACTCTCCGTAGCGGTCTTTCAGGTTTCGTGGATCAAGTCCCAGATAAGAGTAATGCGCCCAAAACAATGGCCCGATAGGCGCATCATCATGTTCATAATAGTCTAGTACCAAATCATATCCAAGATATTCCTCTTGACTTTCTATAGCTCCATTGCGAGCCCAACCTTCATGATATACTTCTGGGGCTATGCTATGGGTCGGAGATGCAGCAGCCAGCACATACATAATGAGTGCTTCATTATAGCCTCCAACGGGAAAATTCATTTCCCATCCATAGTTGGGAGACCAGTGCCAGTATAATACGTTTTTACCCTGAGTGTACCAGTCCCACTCTACTTCTTCCCATAATTTGTTGATTTTATCTACTAAGGCTTGTTCTTCTTCGTTACCCTCCTGAAAGTATTGCCTTACCGTAAGAAGCCCCTGAATCATAAATGCAGTCTCTACCAGATCCCCTCCATCATCTTTCTGACTGAAGGCTTTAACCCTACCCGTTTCACCATTAAGCCAGTGAGGCCATACACCATGAAAGCGATCGGCACTTGCCAAAAAATCCACAATTTTATTTAATCTACCAAATCCTTCCTCCCGGGTGATAAATCCTCTTTCAATGCCTACAAGTATGGCCATAACGCCAAAGCCTGTACCCCCAAGGGTAACAATATGCTTGTCATTTTGCGGATAGATATTATCGGTGTGAAAACGCTCTCTGGCCATGCCGGAGTTAGGTTCTGCACCCTCCCAAAAATAGTTAAAGGTCTGGTATTGTATAGTGTCTAATAAAGCCTCGTCTGACAGTGAAGAATAGCCTACGGTCTGCTCTCTCTGTGCTGTACTTTCTGCAGCCTGTTCCGTACTGTTGCAGGCCATAGCTGTGGTTAATAAAGCTATAGTTAAGATTAGGTTATTAAATTTCATTATTGCTACACTTGAATAGAAATTCTAGAAATAAAACCAGGGCGCAAGGCCCTGATTTTGTATAAACACTTACCAGTTTTGATCCTGCTTTAGTATTCCTTGTGAGATGTCTATCTGAGCTTGAGGAATAGGAAAAGTAGCATGCTTATTAATATCAAAACTTGTTTTTCCATTAGAGTGAAAAATTTCTGTGGCTCTTCCAGGTACTACTTCATTCTGACGGATAATATCAAAAAAACGATGACCCTCCATTGCTAGTTCAACTCTTCTTTCATGCCAGATAATTTCTCTCAATTCAGATTGAGACGTTTCAGTAATATCAGGTAGTACATCTGGGTTACCACCTCTCGCTCTCGCTCTTACCATATTTAAATGCGTAAGAGCTTCAGATGTTTTGCCGAGCTCATTTGCTGCCTCAGCAAAGATTAGAAGTACATCAGCATATCTTAAAAAAATATAGTTTGTCGGTGAGTTATCAGGGTATCCTGCAGGATGCAAGTCAAATGGCAGCATCATTTTTTTGTTGGCACGCGGTTGTGCTCCCTGATCCAATGGTAAAATATAAGGCTCATCTGCACCCTCTAGCGTATCACCACTGTAGAAAATGGTAGCTGTTCTACGTGGATCACCTTCTTCATAAGTGTTAGAAAGATCTTCTGAAGGGCTATTAAAACCCCAGCCAAAACTACCTCTAACTCCCTGCCACTTGGTATATTCATTAGAGATGGCCCGATCTTCTCTCTCAATAATCTGGGCTTCAAAAATAGATTCTATACCATTTTCCTGCTCTGGAAAAAACAGTGCGCGATAATCTGGGTATAAATCATATTCTCCTGACTGAATTACTGCTTGTGCATGATCGTAAGCGCTTTGATAATCCTGTTGGAAAAGATGTACTTTGGCTAATAAGCTTTGAGCAGCACCTTTAGTTGCTCTACCTAAATCTGAAGGATTGTACTCACTTTTCATGGGCAGTACTTGTACAGCTTCATTTAAATCAGATATGATAAATTCGTATACTGCATCAACTGGAGATTTGTCAACCGCTACACGAGCATCTTCAGGATCGGTATACACCTTATCAATAATTGGCACTTCGCCAAATACTCTTACAAGATCAAAATAATACAAAGCTCTTAGAAAACGAGCTTCAGCAATCAAACGACTCTTTAAATTCTCGTCCATATCAATATCAGGAACATTGAAAATTACCTGATTTGCCCTATTGATACCACGATAAGAGCCTACCCAATAGCCATTTAGCTCTCCCACAGTAGGGTCGTACTGAAAAGTATTGATAAGCTCTAAACGAGGGAAGCTACCATCGCCAGGTGTGCTACCTACATCAGCATCATCTGAAGGAAGCTCTTTTACAGCAAAGTAAGGAAAACCTAATACATCCCAACTTCTTAAATGAGAGTATGCTCCATTAATTGCCCTCATAGCCCCTTCTTCGTCAGCAAATAATGTTGCTGATGAAGGTGTACCTAGAGGTTCTTCTTCCAAAAACTCATCGCTACAGGAAGCCAGCACAACTACAAACAGAGCTGATAATAATAAATGATAAATATTTTTAATAGTACTCATATGTATCTGATTCATGAGATTAAAAAGTAACATTCAGTCCAACTTTATAAACAGATGTCAGTGGATAAACCATACGGTCTATTCCTGCTGCTAATGTTCCACGAGTTGGGTTATTGGCATCATTATATAAGTAAGTACTTTCCACCTCAGGGGTAAATCCATTGTATTTTGTGAAATACAGTAGATTATTTCCACTTACATAAAATCTAATGTTTTGTGTTGAAAGTCTTTCTGCAAGGTCTGTCGGTAAGTTATAGCCGATTTGTACGTTTCTTATTTTGACAAAATCGCCATCTTCTACGAATCTGGAAGAAACAAAGTAGTTCTGTCCTGAACCCAACGTAATTCTTGGATGGGTATTACTGGCACCTTCTCCAGTCCAACGATCAAGATAAGATTTATCAAAATTGTCTAAGCCTGAATATCTTTCTTGCTGTTTAGCATTATAGATTTTGTGACCAAACATGCCATTGAAATCTATAGAAAAATCAAAGTTTTTGTAGTTAATCCCTAGGTTCAATCCACCAGTAAATTTTGGAATAGGAGAACCCAGATAGGTTCTGTCACTAGCATCAATCACACCATCGGGCCCCGTTGTAAGGTTACCATCAGCGTCTGTACCATTAATGTCTTCAAAAATTAAGTCTCCGGGAACAGCATTATTTTGTGTAGGAGCATTGTCAATCTGGGCTTGGTTTTGAAATACACCAATTACATTATATCCATAGAAATACCCAATTGGTTGTCCTACTATTGCTCTGGACACATTATTCCCAGCTCCTATGTTTCCTCCTACTAGTTGATCTCTACCCCCTAAGTCTAGCACTTCGTTATGTATAGTAGTTCCTACTAAACCTACATTAAATCCAAAATCACCAACTTGCTTATTGTAGTTCACTGAAAAGTCTACACCTCTATTGAGGACTGAACCCACGTTAGCATCAGTGGGACTAAGACCGACAGTGCCTGGAATTTCTACTGTCACAAGTATATCATCAGTCTCACGATAGTAATAGTCTACTTCCATATTAAGGCTTCCGTTTAACAAACCTAATTCTATACCTACGTTTGTTTGCGTAGCAGTCTCCCAGGTAATATTAGAATTACTAAGTTGAGTAATAGTACTACCAGGTTGTAGCTGACCACCAAAAATAGCATCGTAAGCTATACCAGTTTGAGCCTGTGCATAGTATTGATAATCAACTATTCTCTGGTTACCGATCTGCCCCCAGCTACCTCTTAGTTTAAGATTATCTAACCACATGGCCTGATCCAGAAATGGTTCATCAGCAACATTCCATCCTAATGCAAATGAAGGGAAGTAGCCCCACCTTTGATCTGCAGGAAATTTAGATGAGCCATCCGCGCGAAAAGTTGCTGTAAACAGATACCTATCCAATAGCGTATAGTTGGCTCTAAAAAGATAGGATGAAATAGAAGCTGCATTTGCAAAATTAGAATTAGTGGCTCCTTCTGTTTCACCTGCGCTTAGGTACCAGAGGTTAGGGTCATCAGAAGGAATATTTCTTCTTGATCCACCCAGAGATTCAAATTTTGTTCTTTGAGCAGTCACCCCTGCCAACAAGTTAATATAATGATCTCCAAAGGTTTTATCATAGTTGATTGTATTTTCCCACAACCAGTCAAACCATTTACTCCACGTTTTTTCTACTCTGTTTACTTCATTTCTTTGGGTTGGAGACACAAAATAATCCGGGGTAAAGATTTGATTTTCAGTATTTTCATAATCTATACCTAAGCTGGTTTTGAAAGTAAAATCCTGCAAAAAAGAGACTTCACCGTATACATTACCTACTATTCTCTGACCATCAGTAGTATTATTAAAATAGTCAAGACCTGCTGCCGGGTTACCTGCCCCTGAATTCCCTGAAGGAGCATAGTCTCCATTTTCCAGTTTAACTGGCACTATTGGGCTTACCCGGTACGCATGCTGTAGCGTAGTGTTATTAGGGTTGTCTTTAGAATACCAAGAGGTTGAAATATTATGTCCAACGCTAATAAAGTCATTTAACTTGTATCTGTTATTGAGCCTGATGGTATATCTTTCAAAATCCGTTTTCTCTAATACACCTTGCTGCCTGAAGTACCCAGCACTTACGAAATAGTTAGCTCTATCTGTACTTTGATTAAATGATAACTGATAATCTCTTATGGGTGCTGTTCTAAATATTTCATCAAACCAGTCTGTACCTGAGCCCAAAGTATCTGGGTTATAAAGTGCATTTGCACCGGTATTTATTAATCCTTCGTTTACCAATTGTGCATACTCACGAGCATTTACCATCTCAAAGTCATTGGAAACTACATTTTGAACACCCTCATAAGCATTTAAAGTAAAAGAGGGCTCAACAGAACTACCTTGCTTTGTAGTGATGATAATTACACCATTAGCTCCTCTTGAACCATAAATAGCTGTAGCAGATGCATCTTTTAATACTTCCATAGATTCAATATCGTTGTTGTTCAGGAAGTTTATGTTATCTACAAATACACCATCTACAACGTATAGAGGATTACTATTACCTAGAGTACCTACTCCTCTAATTCTTACGTTAGGTTCCTGACCAGGGACGCCCGAACTGATTACGTTTACACCAGCAGCTTTGCCCTGTAAGGCTTCAGAAGGATTTGCCGCACCAATTTTAGTTATCTCTTCAGATTTGACGCTGGAAACAGAACCGGTAAGGTCGCTTTTCCGCTGTGTACCATAGCCGACCACTACAATTTCACTAAGAGTTTCTATGTCTTCCAGCAAATTAACATTGATTTGCGATCTGCCATTGATTGCTATCTCTTCTTTGTTATAGCCAATGTAGGTAAAAACCAATGTATCTTGTTCTGCGGCGCTAATTGTATAATTGCCATCCAGGTCAGTGACAGTTCCTCGCGAACTCCCTTTGATGACCACGTTTACTCCTGGCGTTGGCATTTCATCGCTACCACTAGTTACTGTACCACTGACAGTAGCCTGCTGTGCCATTGCCGGGCTGACTACCAATATCAGCAATAAGAGCCGAATTGTAACCACCCCAAAAAACCTAAGATTTATCTTGGAAATGTTCATAAAGTGTTTGGGTTAAAAAAATCAATAAACATTAAAAATTCCGGTGCAAAGCTGGCAATTGATTATTAAATATGAAAATATTTCTCATATGGAAATATTTAATTTTTACTAAACAAAGCCATACTCTCCCTGGTTTGTTCAATTTTTTTATGTACACCTCTTTCTTTTTCCTCTTAACCGAACAATTGCCGTTATTGATTATTAATATTGAAGCAATATTATTTTTTGATCACTACAAATGTTGATATGAGTTTACAAAACAAAAAGGCTATAGTTACCGGTGCCAGCAAAGGCATTGGCCTCGCCATAAGTAAAGCACTCCTAAACGAAGGTGTAAGTGTAGCCGGTTGGAGCCGTTCTAAACCTGATTATAATCATGCTAACTTTCACCATGTAGCTGCAGACCTTGCCAATGAAGAAGAAGTTGAAAAAGCTTTTTGGGTAAGCCAGGATATGTTGGGCAAGGATATACATTTTTTGATTAATAATGCTGGGCTGGGTTATCGTGGTGCTATAGAAGAGATGCCTATTGAAAAATGGAAGCAGCTTTTTGATATCAATGTGCATGGACTTTTCTACGTCACTAAAAGAATAGTACCTGAGATGAAACGAATGCAAGAGGGGCATATTATTAATATAGCATCTGGGGCAGGCAGCAATGGAATTCCTAATATGGTGGCATATTGCGGCACCAAGCATGCAGTAGTCGGTATCTCCCATTCCATGCATGCCGAATTACGTAATGATGGCATTAAAGTAAGCTGCTTATCACCGGGCTCCGTCTACTCAGACTTTGAGAAAAACATGGGAGTTGAAAAATCTGATAAAAACAAGATGATGCCTGAGGATATTGCTTCTGCTGTTATTCATGCGCTGAATACCAGTCAAAATTTTCATTATGTTGATATGGAAGTGAGACCTTTACAACCCAATAAAAAATCTTAATATTAATTTTATTGTATAGCTAAGTGTGCGGTATTCGGATTACAGCACACTTTTTTTATACCCAATTGGCTTTTGAAGCTCTTTTGAACGACGGCCAAGTTTACCTAACTTTGACTAATGAATGAAATCATGGTCTTACCCCCTCTGAATCAGATTTTTTATGGTCCTCCAGGTACTGGAAAAACTTTCCATAGTATACGTGAAGCAGTCCGTATTGTAGAACAGCTGGATAAAGACAGTTTTGAAAGTCAGTACCCCGTCAGCCAGCAAAATCTAGTACAGCAAAAATTTACCAGGTATCAGAAAGAAGGTAAGATTGCCATTATTACATTTCACCCTTCTTTCACTTACGAGGATTTTGTTGAGGGACTTAAGCCATTCAAAAACGAAAAAGATGATCTGTACTATGACATTGAAGATGGTATCTTTAAACAAATTTGCCTGAATGCTTCATACTCTCTTTACCAACATCAACAGAAAAGATTACTTGAAAAAAATAGTGGTCAGTACAAAAGAAATTTTGAGGCAATTTACTATGAGTTTCTGGACTATCTGAAACGTATGATGCGGGATGATAGCCAGGAAGTTATTTTTGAGACTAAATCTGAGAAACCGCTTTTTCTGGTAGACATTAATAAAAATGATACACTCCAATTCAGGTATGAGCGTGGATCACGAAACTATGGTGTTACTAAAGCCAGCATGGCCCTGATGTATCGCCATTTTGATTCTCCAGAGGATATAGTTCATGTAAATGAAGATATTTATAGAGTTACAGGAAAAAGCAATACCAGTTTATATTGGTCTGTTTTTAACAGACTTAAAATATTTGAAAATACGCGGAATACTACCTATAATTATTTACTCAGTAATCGTAGGTTGATGGGAAGGCCGGTAAATGATGAAATATACCAAAACATGAAACTCGAAATCAGTAGTTTTGACTATGACCAATTGACTACTGAAGACCATAAGCAGGCTGGTAAATTTGTACTAATTATTGATGAGATAAACAGAGGCAACATTTCCGCAATTTTGGGTGAATTGATAAGCTTATTGGAACCTGATAAACGTATTGGTCAGCGTAGCGGATTAACCACTATACTACCCTATTCTCGGGAACGCTTCGGTGTTCCTCCTAATTTGTACGTTGTCGGAAGTATGAATACTGCTGACCGTAGTATTAGCGCTTTAGATACAGCACTACGAAGAAGATTTGTTTTTTCTGAAATGAGGCCTCAGCCTTATATTATAGAAAAGCTTGCAAAACAAGAACTTGCTGATAATGAGGATCGTTTGACTATCGCGGCAGATACCAAAGGACAATATGTCAAAAAGAACAATAGCCGTAAAAAGCTTCACAAAGCACTTAGCCTGGAAAAGCTATTACGGATGATTAACGCCCGATTGGAAAGTCTGATAGATCGGGAACATACCATAGGTCATGCCTATTTTATAGACATATACAAAGCTGATGATCCCATACAAAAGCTACGCGAAGTTTTCTATCAACAACTTATACCCTTACTACAGGAATTTTTTTACGAAGACTATAGTAGAATGCAATTAGTGCTTGGTAAAGATTTTTTTACAGTCTCGGAAACTGAATTAGACCTATTTTTTCCTGATACAGATGATGAATTTGCTAGGTTTAATGATAATCTCATAAAAAAGACGTATGTTTTGCGTGAATTAGACGATAAGCAATTTGAACAGGCTGTCAGGAGAATTTATGAGAGAGACTAATAGCAGACGTATTCAAATCCTTGAACACCAGAGATTAAAAATAGGCGAGTACTATCATGGTGTATTGTTTACCAGACAAGATTGGCAGGCTTTACTTAATGAAAGTGAGAGGCATTATCCTCCATATTTTAAAATCACTCATAATGGTATAAAAGCTCTTAATTATGTAGGCTTTGTTAGTGTACCCGGTCTTACTTTAGAAATCTTACCTAAAACTTCCATTTCTAACAAAAATGGCCTACATAAGCTTCTGCTTGATATGCTAGCCTATTGCCAGATGATTCCGCCTATACACAATGAGCTTTTATTATCATCTGCTCAAGGTAGTTTACACCAATACTTTATTAGCGCATTTGTGGAAGAAGTGGATCAGCTAGTAAAAGAAGGGCTGCTTAAAAAATACCGTACTGAAGTTCGTAACCAAAACAAATTTTGTGGAAGAGTGAAACTGAGCGAGCACATCAAACACAACCATACTCATAAGGAAAGGGTCTATGCCGAACATCAGTTACTTGATGAAGACCATCACTTACATCATTTATTGGCTTCCGCACTTAATGTTCTGGATCAAACTTTTTTAAGTCAGGATTTACAATTTAGAATTGCTCGTTTGCTGCATGAATTACCTAATGTAGATAATTTTAAAAAGCAGCTCTCATTAAATTGTAAATTTCAATACCGTGAAAATAGGTACAAAAAAGCTATGCATTGGGCTCAGTTTGTTCTAAACAAGTTAAAGCCAAGCTTTTCTTTAGGTCAGCAGCATAGCATTAGCTGCATGATAGATATGCAGGCTCTTTTTGAGAAATACGTGGCTAAGCGTTTGCAGGAAGCTGCTATCAATTTAGATTGCCGTGTTCAATTTCAGCCAAAAAGTAAATTCTGGATGAAGCGAAGCATCCGACCAGATATGGTTTTGGTTACCCCTGAACAAGATAAAGTTATACTGGATACCAAGTGGAAAATTTTAAAAAATGCACAACCGGATGATGCAGATCTGAAGCAGATATACATTTATAACCGTATCGTAGGGGCGCGTAGGGGAATTTTACTATATCCAGAACAGGGAGATATTGAAGCCTATGCGTCTGACTATTACCACCCGGAAGATACAGCGGTAAGCTGTGAGTTAGCATTTGTGAATTTAGTAGATAAAAATACAGGTCAGCTTTCTACGGCTTGGGCAGATGAATTATTAGCCAAAATTTTAGCGCAAGCTTTAGTTTAATATCACAATTTTGCTTTTCTCCAACAGCTTACCAAATGATCATCTACCATTCCACAAGCCTGCATAAAAGCGTAACATATGGTAGATCCCACGAACTTAAACCCTCTCTTTTTTAAATCACGACTCATAGCATCCGACTCCGGACTGGTAGCAGGAACATCTACTAAGGTTTCAGGATAATTAATGATGGTCTGATAGCCGGTAAATCTCCATATATATTGATCAAAAGTACCAAACTCTTCCTGTATCTGAAGAAAGGCCTGCGCATTGGTAATAGAGGCTAAAATTTTCAGTTTATTACGTACAATACCCGCATCCAACATTAATCGTTTAAAATCCTTATCGCCGTAGGCAGCTATTTTTTCAACATCCCATTGATGATAAGCTTTACGGTAGTTTTCTCTTTTTGTAAGAATAGTATACCAGCTTAGCCCTGCCTGTGCTCCATCAAGAATGATTTTTTCAAACCATTGTTTATCATCATGTACAGCTACCCCCCACTCATGATCGTGATAATTTTTATAC
The DNA here is from genome assembly GCF_030506305.1 of Porifericola rhodea. Classification (GTDB taxonomy): domain Bacteria; phylum Bacteroidota; class Bacteroidia; order Cytophagales; family Cyclobacteriaceae; genus Catalinimonas; species Catalinimonas rhodea. The sequence continues at coordinate 4,448,466 of NZ_CP119421.1, forward strand.
AACTGATCTTTTAAGCACCAGTCGCATCGCTTTGGTTCTTTTATCATTCTATAAAAATTTGTAAAATTTAACAATTATAGTACTTATGCATGACAATATATTACATTTCTCATATTGAAAAGTGTAGAGAGAGCATTAGTCAATATATACTATTTCTACTAGTTACAAGCAATTACTTTATACTCGTGCAAAAAATTTACATATAAAGGTAGAGAATTTTATAAGGATAAACTTAAACATTACCCTCCTTCTGCAAGCAAAACTTAGGTTTTTATATTCTGTGCCAACAGTTTAAAATTGTATTATTAATAATTCTCACCAAACATTATTTACCCTATGAAAAGTATTAAGGCTAAGGTATTGGCTTTTCTGCTCGTTACAGGTATGCCATTATCCGACCTTTTAGCTCAATCTCAGAGTGATGACCTATTCGAAATGTCTTTAAATGATCTGATGGACATAGAAATAGTATCAGCGTCTAAAAAATCTGAGAATGTCTTTGATACCCCGGTATCCAGCTATTCAATTACTAGAAGTGAAATTATTAACTCAGGCGTTACTTCTATACCTGAAGCTTTGAGACTGTGTCCCGGAGTGGTAGTTAGAGAAACGACAAATGGTAATTATGATATTCACTTACGTGGGTTTGACAATTTGCCACGTTATACAATGCCATTTGACCAGATGAATCTTATTACCCTGGTCATGATTGACAACCGCCCTGTTTTTAATTACAATATGGGGGGGACAAACTGGGAGTCATTACCAATAGACATTGTAGATGTAGAAAGAATTGAGGTTGTAAAAGGCCCCACTTCTCCCCTTTTTGGTCCAAATGCAGTATCAGGTGTAATAAATATCATTACTAAAAAGGCAAAAAACCAAGGTCTTTATACTTCAGCTAATGCTCAATTGGATCAACTGGGTTCAACTTTAGGCAGTATCGCCATAGGTAATAAATTTAATGAAAAGTTTAGCGTCATAGCTTCGGCCAACTTTCAGGACAGAAAAAGACATGATGACCTTTATTACTTCTACGCAGAAGATCAGTTTGTAGAAAACGTATCGGGAGCCAATAATGCGGAAGAGGCTTATCCTGACACTGAATCTTCTCTGGAAAAATTTGGTGCTAATGCTTTTATATCTTATGAAGCTACAGAAGATGCAGGTGTAAATTTATCTTTAGGTTTACAGGATGCAAGAGTACAACGCCCTTACTTACCGGAAGAGGCGGCATTATCATTTAACAGCAATAATAGTAAGTATGTAAATCTGAACGCATACTACCTGGGTCTTAATGCCAGAGTATCCTACAATAACGGTTATGATAATTTAAGGCTAGGTTCCTTCTCCTCCAATGGTACAACAATTTCTACAGAGTATGACTTTGATGTAACTGATATCATGCTTGATTACCAATGGATGGTTAGCAAAAAGCTTAGTTTAAGACCTGGCTTTAATTATCAGAATGCTACCTATGATGATTCTCAATATGCTAATCAATCTCCAAGTGGAGGTTTCCTGAATGACAAGAGAACGGTAACCTCTACCGGAGGTTCATTCAGGGTTGACTACTTTCCTATAGAAAACCTAAGATTAATTTCGGCAATCAGAGCAGATAAATTCAATGTGCCAGATAAGCTCTACACCTCTTATCAGTTTGCATCTACTTATAAAATAGCAGATAAGTTTTTACTTAGAGCATCACATGCCAAGTCTAATAGTGGAGCATTTGTAGCTAATACTTCCTTAAATATTAATCTATCAACAGATTTAGCATTTGATGGCCCAGGTAGTGGTCCATTTGTTATTTCCCAGAGTCATGGTAATGAAGATATCAAGTTGACTACAATTACAGCTACTGAGATTGGATTTAGAGGACAGATTAGAGAGCACTTCCAGCTAGACCTGGAGCTTTTTTATCAGGAGATTGATAACATCAGCATGATTGTTAAAAACAACACAACTTATGAGCCTACTGGCCTGGAGCCACCCTACCCTCCTGTGATCCCAGTATTGATTGAAAACAGATACGAAAATCTTCCTTTGACAGGAATACAAAATGGATTAACCTTATCTGCAAACTACGTTGCTAATAGTAAACTACAGTTAAAACCTTTTATAACTGTTCAGCATACAGAAGTTAAAAACTTACCTCGTGCAACTAACAACATGCCGTTAGATCCAGTCACTAATCCGGGTAACCTATCTATAACAGATGATCTGGATCATGAAAGCACACCAAGTGTATACGGAGGAGGATTTATTAATTTTGCCGCAAGTAAACGACTTAATACTAATGTTAGTGCCTATTTCTTCGGTAAGCACACCCAATATACTTCATTAGACAATGACCCTAACCGTAATACCACAGTGAGAGAAATAGACGGAAAGATGTTACTCAATGCTAAAGTATCCTACGTTCTGATAGACCATTTAAAACTCTATTTGAGCGGACGTAACCTATTGAACCAGGATGGCCGAGAGTTTTACGGAACAGACAGAATCAGTGCTACTTATTATGCTGGATTAAGTTACAATTTCTGATTTAGAAGTTGTTGAGAATGAAGAAGGGCTCATAGAGCCCTTTTTTTATAGTTTAATATTATTCAGCCAATCATAAAATAATTCTATCCAATTATCAGAAGGAAGGTGTTGAGTTCTCATACCAAAACCATGGCCACCCTCTGCATACATATGCAACTCTGCCTGATTTCCTGCTTTAACCCAGTCCTGATACAAATCTATACTATGAGGCGCTAACCCCAGCTGATCATTACTAGCAGCTAGAATAAACATAGGTGGAGCATTATTAGGAACCTCGTTTTTTATAGTCCATTCATACTGTAAATAGATAGGAGCAATAAAGTTAGGTTTTGAAGTATTATTGTAATTATATGCTACCGAAGCGGTAACTGTTCCGCCAGCTGAAAAACCCATAATGCCAATCTTATTCACATCAATATCGTACTCGCTGGCATTATTACGCACATAACTCACGGAATTAAGACCATCTTGTAAAGCCAGTTTGATTACTTCTTTAGTTTTTCTTTCTCTTTCTTTCTGATCCTGAGAGTCAGAAAAAAGTTCTTTAACCGGGTCGTCAGAAAGAGTTTCTACCAAACGGTACTTAAGAACAAAGCAACTTATACCCTTTCTGTTGAGCCAGCGTGCCACATCATATCCTTCACTATCTATAGAGAGCGCTTTAAATCCCCCACCCGGACAAATGACAACTGCGGTACCATTAGCCTTAGACTTATCCGGAGCAAAATAGGTTAAAGTAGGTTCAGTTACATTATAAACTACTCTGGTATTCCATGAATTGTTATTGTTTTCCGCTTCCTTTTGAGTCCAACTCTCAGAACCCGGAGCAGCGCCTTTGTATAGTGGAATAACTTTATCTTGCGCGTAGAGGCAATTAGTAAGCATGGTAATAGCAAGAATTGTGAGGAGTAAAAAATTTTTCATAAGTAGGCAGTTGTTTGATTTGCAAGTAATTGTTCATCAAGCTCTATTCTAGTTACATAGATTACAGTAAAGGTCAATACAAATTAAGCTAATACTCAATATAGTAGAAAATTTAGCTTTTTTCTGTAGCTACACCCCAAGAAAGGCAGTTAGTTGGTAGAATACTGGTATTTAGTGCCTGGCAAATCAATACATTTAACGTAAACTCATAGGAATGCTAAAGTTTTATCAAAGATCTTAAGAAATGAGATAGTTCTCTAAATAGCTGGAGTTAAAAAAAAGTAGAGCACTTCATGTACTCTACCTTTGATCATGTTTAGCTTTTATCTGTTTATCCCACCTGAGGGGCATTTCTCATGAGCTTAATTTTTTGAACCATCTGGTAGATATTCTTTTTTAAAGTATCCAAAGCCATAAGCTCCGTTTTTACATTAAAAACTATCCATTGGATCATGTCTTCAAGATGTGCTTGTTCAGACTCTTCATCATCCATATAGCGCATGGCCCACCCCATAAATTTTCTTTCTTTGATATTTCCGATATGTAAAAGATTGATGACGGTGTGCCTATGGTCATTCTCAATTGCGTTCATGAGTGTTGTAACTTCATGCCTGGAACCTTCCAGATACTGAAAAAAAACACCTTCGGTATAACATAAATATCCGCTGATATCTAGCTCTGCATTGTGATGACGAGCCTGGGTAGCTAATTTAGAAAATTCAGGTCTGTTGAATTCGCTACGGGATACACTTAGGTAAGCAATGGCGTACAAATCATTTAACATAGTACTTAAGATTAAAAAATTACTGAAATCAGTTAAAAAAATAGTATTAATTACTTATACGCTAAAGTCAGTTTGAGGTTAGTAACTTTACATGTTTTTTCAGTCTAATGTATCATTCAATTTATCAGGATGAATTTTAATATTATCTAAACATGCCAACATTAGCATTATATAAGGTTGTAGTTTGATGAGATTTAGTAAACATAATCTGTTTTTGTATTATCCTTCTTAAACTGGTATAAAATTATTTTATCATCAGTATCAGTATTTTTACTCAACCTCTTATTAATTACTTCAGCTGTTCTCTTCTTTCTTTTTTAATTTTTTCCCAACGTTCAAACATTTTCGGTATCTCCGTTTCAAAATAGAGATACATATCACGAACTTCTTCAAGTGATGAGGCCAGCTCATCTTTATCATTTGCTGAACGAAGCTCCAGCACTCTATTGAGTATACCTACCATTGCTCTAAACTTATCATGAACATTGATTTGCGCAATCCAGCGATCTGGGGCTACACTAAAGTAGCGTCTGCGATCTCCGGGAATAGTTTTGTACCTGATCATATCAATTTGGCCAAGATATTTTAGCGATGTACTAATCGTGCTCTTGCTAGCCTGAAGGTGATCTACTATTTCGTCAAAAGAGCGGTGAGGTGGATCTGATAGCATAAGGTAGGCCAGAACCCTGCCTGCCATAGGAGTAATGCCTAGCTCGTCTAATACTAAACCTAGGTTTTCTGTTTCGTACTGTAGTTCTTCTTCTGTCAATTTCATTTGTGTGGATACGCTTAACTTTAAAAATAGTTTTATTAGTTCGGTATTAAAAGAACCAGGCATTAAATTTAAAAGAGCTAAGATTGCCTTAGCCCTATCACACAATTGTTTAAATACTAATCCACTGGTTTTCTTTTCCGGACTTCCTTAAAGCATCCAGCACTTTCATGTTTGCAATAGCATCTGAAGGGGGTGTCGGTACAGAAGTATCTTCTCGTATGGCTTTGGCAAATGCCTCAAATTCCAAAATGTACTGATCTTCCGGTGATATTAACACTTCTCTAGTGCCCACGCTATTGGTTATTGTTATTCTACTTTCCACATCTGATGGAGTATTAAAAGGAATATCAATGCTTATTATCCCCCCCGTGCCATTAACCACTACCCTTTGGTAAGGAAATATTTGCGTTGCGATGGTAAACTGAGCTCTACCCTCTCCAAAGTCTAAAGTTCCACTAGAAAGAATATCAGTACCAAACTTGTCATCATAGGTGGTTAATGCCATAACCCTTTTAGGCTCCGCATCAAATATAAAACGACTACAGGATACCGCATAGCAGCCGATATCCATAATGGCTCCCCCACCTGCTTCAGCCTGATTTCTGATGTTATTAGGATCGGTATTATTGTACCCAAAGAAGCAATGAACATGCAATACTTTGCCAATCTCTTTCATTCGTATGAGCTCTCTTACATGCTGCCACTGGGGATGAAAACGATACATAAAAGCTTCCATTACTTTTACACCTTTGTTTTCTGCATAAGTAATACATTCAGTAGCTTCGTTTGCATCAAGCGCAATAGGCTTTTCGCACAGGATATGTTTGCCTGCATCTGCTGCCTGTTTAATAAACTGAGCATGCAAATGGTTAGGAAGTGGTATGTAAACAGCTTCAATATCTTGGTCTGCCAGCAGTTCTTCATAGCTTCCATAAGCTTTAGAGATAGCATATTCCTGAGCTGCATTTTGTGCTTTGTCTAATGAGCGGGATGCGATAGCACTAATATCTATTAATGGAGATTTGGGTACAGGAATAGCTATTCTCTTTTTAAAAAATCCTGACACACTAAGGATGCCTAACTGTAGAGCTTTCATAAGTTTGGTTTTTAAAGTGCAATAATTAACATATTGAAATTAGATAAAGTACACTGCTCTGCCAAGCGACTAGCCTTTGTAATAATCAGCATCAACATACAATCTCAACTAAATCCAATTAAATGAGATGGAAATACAGTTGATGAATGCTGTATAAAAAAATATCTACATATTTATTTGAAAGCGTGACACTTTCCGAACTTGATCTTTATTTTGCTTCCAAATCAAAGACAAAGTATGCCTTTTTCACTCAAACATATAAAAAAAGAACCTGGCCAGAAGTCTGAGGGTAAGCCTCCAATGTTAATTATGCTGCATGGACTAGGAAGTAATGAGCAGGATCTCTTCTCATTTGCCCCCCTTCTTGACCCTAAATTTTTAATTGTAAGCGTACAGGCCCCAATTTCTTATGGTTTTGGTGGCTACGCCTGGTTTAACATTGATTTAACTAGTGGTATCCCTAGTGCTAATATTCAGCAGGTTATGCATGCCCGTCGCTTGCTCAATAGTTTTATTAATGAAGCTATAGACACTTATGATCCGGATCTGGATCATATTTATCTATGCGGTTTTAGTCAGGGTGCCATCATGAGTTATGCCAGTGCTTTTAGTGAGCTATCTCAGATAAGAGGAATTGTAGCTATGAGCGGTTATATTTTACGAGAGCTTACCCCTCAGGTGAGTTTCAGACCTAAATTGAGAAAGCTAAAAGTGTTAGCCACACATGGTACTCAAGATCAGGTTTTACCCATCTTTTTGGGCAGGGCTACTAACGATTATTTGCGCACACTGCAATTAGATTACACTTACAAGGAGTATGAAATGGCCCATGAAGTAAACATGGACTGTCTAAATGATGTAAAGCAATGGCTATCAGATCAGGTAATTGAACTGTAGATACCAGAAACTTAAGCCTGCTGCTACTATTTATCGGAATAGCTTAATACCTGCCGAAAAGAATATAATTCCTAATACAGCGGGTATGATCGCTTTCATCGCGCTGATTTCAGTATCAAAAACTATAATAGACCCTGAAATCATAGCGTAAACCGAAACAAGAAGGATGGCCGTACCTAATAGAGTAAAAAATATGCCGAAGGCTTTCTGAATATCCATTAAAAAAATCTTTTATTAGTATACTTCTGTAATAAGGTAAATCTATAGTTCAGATTAAAGTTTGGCGGAGGCTGCTAATTATAACAGCTTTTATTCGTCATCTTTAAATGGAACCATTTTAACGGGCAGCTTAAGAATTTCTTTAAAGTCTTCACCAGACTCTCGCATATCATCATCCTCTACATCGTAATGCCACTCCAGTGTTACATCATTACCGTCGGTATAGATTTTTTCCAGTTTTCTTAAAATGTCTATTAAACACTTAGAGGAACTCGTATTAAAATATTCAAGTTTTACAAGAAAATTAGTACGTGAGTTTGGCTCCTGACGATAGGCATCCATCCACTGCATCACTGAAGCATAAAAATCCACTGAGTTTTCAGGAATTGATCTACCATTTATTTCAAATACTCCCTGCTTTGGATCAAGCTTTATTTCCGGTGTACGGGCGGTTTTGCTTAGATATAAACTGTTCATGCAATGATAAAATTATGAGCAGTAAAATTAAGTATTCAATTGTACTTTCAATGAATTATGCACAAAGACTTTAGCAGTTGAGCTAAAATGTAAGCAGACAATTCTATTAAAAATGTATCTAATTTTGTTATTTCCAGTTTATCTATGGTGGCATGACAACTAAATTTCGTCAACTCAAAATATTATTTATCATTCAATGATTAATTTTGTTTAAATATTACTTATAATCTATTAAACAAAAAAATTCAATACACAGTTAGCAAATCATGAAAGTAAGTGTATTCAGAAAGGAACATTTTAATGCAGCTCATCGGCTTCACAATCCTGAGTGGTCAGAAGAGAAAAACAGATCTGTATTTGGCAAATGTAATAACCCTAATTATCACGGGCATAACTATGAGCTTATCGTTAAAGTAAGCGGTTATCCAGACCCTCAAACAGGCTATGTATGTGACATGAAGTGGTTAAGTGATCTGATCAAAAAAGAAGTCACCAAAAAATTTGACCATAAAAACTTAAATTTGGACGTAGAAGACTTCAAAAAGTTGAATCCGACCGCTGAGCATATTGCCATCGTGATTTGGAATAAACTGAGAGCTCACATTGATGAAGAACTTGATTTAAAAGTAACCTTATATGAAACTGAAAGAAACTTTGTTGAATACCCGTCCTGAAGATTACGAAAACGCACAAGAAGTAGGCGAAAACCATATATCAACCTCTACCGAGACCCCTTTAAGACCAGATGCATTTGAAAAAGATGATGCGCTTAAGATAGAGCTTATAGCAAAGCATTTTCGCGAAATTATGCACATTCTTGGTCTTGACCTCAATGATGATAGTCTGAAAGGCACCCCTCTGCGGGTAGCTAAAATGTACGTGGAGGAGATTTTCAGTGGTATTAAACCCGAAAATAAACCCCACGCTACCCTATTTGAAAATAAATACAAGTACAATGAAATGCTGGTAGAAAAAGATATAACGTTTTTCTCAAGCTGCGAACATCACTTTGTACCTATTACTGGTAAAGCCCATGTGGCTTATATCTCTAATGGTTATGTAATTGGTTTATCTAAAATCAATCGTATCGTGCAGTACTTTGCCAAAAGGCCTCAGGTACAGGAGCGCATGACCATGCAGATTGCTACCGAATTAAAAGAAGTATTAAAAACAGAGGATGTAGCTGTAGTCGTTGATGCTGCACATATGTGTGTATCATCACGTGGCGTACAGGATGTTACCAGTAAGACTATCACATCATATTATGGGGGTAAATTTGAGCAGGAAGATCGTAAGAAAGAATTCCTGAATTACCTAAACTTAAAATAATATGAATGATTTTGATCATAAGAATATTGCCATCATAGGTGGTACATCCGGCATAGGTGCTGCAATTGTGCAGGAGCTTATGCAGACTAAAGCTAATTTGTATCTGGCTTGCAGGTCTGAACCAGCCGAAGATATCAAGGATAAAGTAACACATATTAAACTTGATGTACTCAACATTGGTGAGGAGCTAAACGAGTTGCCTGACGAGTTGCATGGTCTGGTTTATTGCCCGGGTACTATTACTCTAAAACCTTTTCAGGGTCTGAAGGCTGAAGATTATATGAATGATCTTCAGATCAATGTGCTGGGGGCTATCAAAGTAATTGAGCAAAGTATTAAAAAGCTAAGAAACGCCAAAGGAGCCAGCATTGTGCTATTTAGCACAGTGGCGGTTCAGGTAGGACTAAACTATCATACCTCTGTTGCTACTGCTAAAGGTGCTTTGGAGGGATTTGGGAGATCACTGGCTGCTGAGTTTGCTTCTAAACACATTAGAGTAAATTTAGTAGCCCCATCGCTAACAGATACTCCACTTGCCAGTAACTTGCTCTCTTCGGACGAAAAAAGAGAAGCATCTGATCAGCGCCATCCGTTGGGTAGATATGGTAAACCCGCCGATATTGCAAACATGGTGATATACTTATTATCAGAAAAAAGCAGTTGGATTACCGGTCAGGTAATGCACATTGATGGAGGTCTATCATCATTAAAAACGCTATAATAATCAGCACACCTATTTTAAAAAAGTTTAATTTTTACGTTTAAAAGTTAAACTTTTTCTTTTATAAACGGTATCTTATAGTATCCTATACTTACGGATTCTCTCAATTACGAAAGTATAGAGCAATAATATCCTGATTGTATATGAGAACCCCACCAGAAGCTTATTTAATATTTAAGGAAGAACTAAAAAAGGTAGAGTTGGAAAAGGCTCGCCTTAAAGAAGTTTATGAGAGCAAGCTTAGCGAGATGAATGAAGAGCTTGGCTTTCTTAAAGAACAGATTATGTCCCAACAGGATATGATGAAAACAACTATAGAATATGCTACCAAACTGGAAGATGAACTTTCATCACTAAAGAAGCAGATTCGGGAGGATAAGAGCAAACAAAAGAACAGCTTCCATTAGTTTTTTTAAATGTATTATAGAACTATCTAATAGCCGGTATTTAGTATGAAAAATTTTGCCGAAAACCAGATTAGCCCATACGAATTTACAGATTACTTTAACTCACGATTCGCACAGGTAACATATATTAAAGATTTAAAGATCGTAATTTGTAAACTAAAGTCTGAGTATGTGCCTATTGAGCACTTTAAAGATACTTTCTATAAAATTAGCGAACTGGTAGAAGCTGGGTTCAACCAAAAGTTTGTCTTTGATAAACGAGCCTTAAAAGCTTTTCATCAGCCATCTATGGAGTGGTATTTTGTTGAGTGGAAAACCAAAATGTACGAACATGGACTTAAAACTCATCGCAAAATTCTACCTCCGGAACCCTGGTTCAAAAAGTCTGTAGATATTGCTAAAGAGCAGATTTACCGTCACCACCCGAACTTGCCAGTCATAGATAAGCTGGACATTAAGTATTGTAACACCCTAGAAGAAGCAATAGAAAACTAATGCAACATATCTCCAGAGATGACATTGAAGCTTATGATAAAAGGTATAGGACACAGTTTATCAACTCTTTAACCGGTTTCAAAAGCGTAGCCTTAATCGGCACTCAAGACCAAAACAACAAAACTAATCTTGCTATTTTTAGTCAGATTATCCATGTAGGAGCCAATCCACCTTTAATCGGAGTACTTTTCAGGCCTCATACGGTTAACCGCCATACTCTGGAGAACATCCTGGAACTTAAGGATTTTACAATTAATCATATCCCGGCTTGTCATGTACAGTCTGCGCATCATACCAGTGCACGCTGGGAGCAATCTGAGTTTGAGAGCTGTGGTTTTACCCCCGATTATGGTCCTATCATTAAAGCACCATATGTAAAAGAGTCTAATGTACAGATCGGCTGTAGCTATGTAGAACGGCAGAATATTCAGGCAAATGATACCGTATTTGTCATTGCCGAAATCAAAGAAGTAAGATTAATAGACTCAGTAGTATCCGAAGATGGATTTATTGATTTGGAAACAGCAGGTTCTATAACCTGTTCCGGACTTGATAGCTATCATACCACAAATAGTATTGGGCGCTATAGTTATGCCAAGCCAAACGAAAAACCGCAGGAATTGTAACCCTTACCAATGTCACAGCTCATTGAATTTACCAAAAAAGGGCTTTACTGCCCTCAGGCAGATGTTTTTATAGACCCGTGGTTACCGGTAGACAAAGCAATTATTACACATGCACACTCAGACCATGCACGCTGGGGTCATAAGTATTATTTAGCACATCACAATTCGGCAAGCATTCTCAAATACCGCCTGGGGCAAGACATACATCTGGAGACATTAGCCTATTCTGAAACTGTAGATATTAATGGTGTGACTGTAAGCCTACACCCGGCAGGACATATCTACGGATCTGCACAAATAAGATTAGAGTATGAGGGAGAAGTATGGGTGGTTTCTGGAGATTATAAACTGGAAAATGATGGATTTTCCACTCCTTTTGAGCCCATAAAATGCCATAGCTTTATTACCGAATCAACTTTTGGTTTACCCATCTACCGCTGGCGCCCTCAGCAGGAAGTAGCAGAAGAGATTAATGCATGGTGGCATGCAAATCAGGAGGTAGGCAAAGCTTCTTTGATTGGAGCATATTCCTTAGGCAAAGCTCAGCGTATCTTACAAAGTATCAACCAAAGCATTGGTCCCATTTTGCTACACGGAGCAGTGTATAATACGAATCAGGCTTTAATTGAAGGGGGCGCTCCTTTAAAGCATTTTCCCAAACTCACAGCAGAGACAGATAAAGATACTATCTCCAAAGCATTAGTAATAGCTCCGCCTTCAGCTACTAGTAGCACCTGGGCTCGTAAGTTAAGACCTTTTAGTACAGGCATAGCTTCTGGCTGGATGCAAATCAGAGGAATGAAAAGAAGACGGGCGGCGGATCGGGGTTTTGTTGTATCTGATCATGCAGACTGGAATGACCTTAACAAAGCCGTAGGAGCAACCGAAGCAGAAAATGTATACGTAACCCACGGCTACACTTCAGTTTTTAGCAGATGGCTTAGGGAGAAAGGTATAGCGGCTCAGGAAGTAGAGACGCTATACGAAGGGGAACTGGCTGAAATGAACCAGTCCGAAGATTCAGAAGCTTAATTCAGCTCCTTAATTTTTTCTTAATAACATAGTAAGCTCCATCTACCAGAGCTCCTAAAAGGTAATTTTTTATAGGTCTTTGCTGTAGTACTTTCAGTATTAGAACACCTGCACCTACACTTGCTATTATTCTTATTAATCCATTCATATTTTTCAAATTTTATAATGCTAACTTTTACAGGAGTTGATTGTTAGAAATCTTTAAAAAATTATGCAATTGACTTATGGAATACAATTGAACAAAATACCGGGCTTTAAGAAAACTAAAAATCATTTTTAAAAAGCAAGTCTTCTTCTATATTAGCACCGCTAATCATTAAAATTCAACATACAACTTAAAATTATTCATATTTATGCATAGCATAGTTTACGTAGTTCCTGCTCTGGGAATACTGGCCTTGGTATACACTGCTGTTCGCTCCTCATGGATTAAGCGCCAGGATGCCGGAGATAAAAACATGAAAGAATTAGCTGAGTACATCGCCAATGGCGCGATGGCTTTTTTAAAAGCTGAATGGAAAGTACTCACTTATTTTGCTATTATAGCATCTATCCTTTTAGCCTGGTCAGGTACACTTGTAGAAACTTCCAGCCCTGTCATCGCAATATCATTTATTATTGGTGCTTTCTTTTCTGCTCTTGCAGGATATATAGGTATGAATATCGCGACCAAAGCAAATGTACGTACCGCTCAGGCTGCCCGTAGCAGCCTTTCCAAAGCTCTGAAGATTTCCTTTGCCGGAGGTACTGTTATGGGACTAGGCGTAGCTGGTCTGGCAGTTCTTGGCTTAGGCGGCCTATTTATCGTATTTTTTCAGCTATACGTAGTAAGTACCGGGGCTTCCGTCAATGGTATAGAAATGGAAAAAGCATTGGAAGTACTTGCAGGCTTCTCCCTGGGAGCTGAAAGTATTGCCCTTTTTGCACGTGTAGGCGGTGGTATTTATACAAAAGCAGCAGATGTGGGCGCCGACCTGGTAGGTAAAGTTGAGGCTGGTATTCCTGAAGATGACGTACGTAATCCAGCTACAGTAGCCGACAACGTAGGTGACAATGTTGGTGATGTTGCCGGTATGGGTGCTGACCTTTTTGGGTCCTATGTAGCTACAATATTAGCCACAATGGTATTAGGTAGAGAGATTGTATCGCAGGATAATTTTGGTGGTATAGGTCCGGTACTGCTTCCTATGCTAATTGCTGGTGTAGGCTTAGTTTTTTCTATTGTTGGTACTTTTCTGGTACGGGTCAACAAAGAAACCGACAGTGTACAAAAAGCGCTAAATATGGGCAACTGGTCTTCCATTATTTTAACAGTGATAGCTTCCTATTTCATAGTTAGTGCCCTATTACCAGAAAATATGGTTATTCGTGGCTTCAGCTTTACTTCAATGGATGTATTTTGGGCTATCTTTGTAGGTTTAATAGTAGGAGCTCTAATGAGCATTATTACGGAATATTATACCGCTATGGGCCGGCGTCCGGTTAACTCTATCGTACATCAATCTTCTACCGGGCACGCTACCAATATTATAGGAGGCTTAGCGGTAGGCATGGAGTCTACGGTACTACCTATTTTTGTTCTTGCAGGAGGTATTATTGCTTCATACAGCTTTGCCGGTTTATATGGGGTGGCAATCGCAGCAGCAGGTATGATGGCGACTACTGCCATGCAATTGGCAATTGATGCCTTTGGTCCGATAGCCGACAATGCCGGAGGTATAGCCGAGATGAGTGGACTGCCTGAAGAAGTTAGAGGGCGCACAGATAATCTGGATGCCGTAGGAAATACTACTGCTGCTACCGGAAAAGGCTTTGCCATTGCTTCTGCGGCTCTTACCGCGCTGGCTTTATTCGCGGCTTTTGTAGGAGTAGCAGGTATTGACAGTATAGACATCTACAAAGCACCAGTATTAGGCGCGCTATTCGTAGGAGCTATGATACCTTTTATATTTTCGTCATTAGCAATAGCTGCCGTAGGTAAAGCCGCAATGGACATGGTGCAAGAAGTAAGACGCCAGTTTAGAGAAATACCGGGCATAATGGAACACAAAGCTACACCAGAGTATGAAAAATGCGTGGAAATTTCCACTCAGGCTTCCATACGAGAAATGATAGCTCCCGGCGCTATTGCATTGCTTGCTCCATTACTGGTAGGTTTTGGCCTGAAAGGGGTTTTTGCAGATACTTCTTCAGCAGAAATTTTGGGTGGAATGCTGGCAGGTATTACTGTTTCCGGAGTACTAATGGGAATGTTTCAGAACAATGCCGGAGGTGCTTGGGATAATGCTAAAAAATCCTTTGAAAAAGGGGTTAAAATAGATGGAAAAATGGAATACAAAGGCTCTGAGGCTCACAAAGCTTCAGTAACTGGTGATACAGTTGGAGACCCCTTTAAAGATACTTCAGGTCCATCTATGAACATACTTATCAAACTTACTTCTATCGTAGCACTCATTATCGCACCACATATTTCTGTTAATGATGCGGCCCATCTGGGTGAAAGTATTGAAGAACCGGCTGCTAAAGAGATAGTAGTTCAAGATGAGAACCTTTCACAAAAATAATTTTGAGTTGGGTTTTAGAAAAATAAACATCGGAGCTGTTCCTTAATCGGAACAGCTTTTTTTTATTGCTTATTTATCTGCCAGGTTCCAGACGCTTTCTGCTTTTCTGCCTATAAGCCAGAAAGAAACAGCCAGAATACTGAAGAAAAGTACCTTATGCATACTATCCCACAGATATTCAAAATAGCGAGTATAAATATTTAGTAATAAAAATAAGATACCGATATCACGACTAATTTTGTCCTCATGTTTAAGACCATAATAAATAGCAATAGCTGAAGCAAGTGCTAAAACTAATGCCCAAAGTATAAAATTGAATTGAGACACTTCTCTCCATGCTATCAGGTCGGCATAGTTTCCAAAAATGGATAAAAGCCACAGTGCCATAAACAAAGATAAAAGCCCTAACACATAGGCACTATTAACAAATTTTTGCTCCCATTCTAGCCTATTCATGATCTTGCTCAACAAGAGTAGTAACAATCCAAAAAGTACGTAGCGCATAGGATAGTTCATACCTATAAACAGATCATTATCTTTAGCCCAGTAGGTAGTTTCTGACCCAAACCAAAGCGTAAACGCCGCCATAGAAAGATACCAGTTGATAGCAGAGTTCAGGTAAATTCCTGCGGCACCATAGATGACAGAAGCGGTTAGGATAAGTACCGGATAGTAGCCATTTGTCATATCCAGTGAAAAGCCCAGATAAGTAATTCCAAAAGCTACGCTGATAGCCCCAAACATAAAAAGAGACTCGTTGCTAAACACTTTTTTAGGATGCCTTTCTCTCCTCTTTTTAGCCAGATAAGAAAGACCTCCAGCCACAATAAAGAAAAATAAGCTCTTTAGGATGTCGGGCACATCAAATATCGCATTGACTATTTTCTCCAGCCAATCACCGGTAATCATTAGAGAAGTAGCCAATATGATACATACCACTGCAAAGAAAAACGCTAGAAAGGATAAGTTTTTCCAGTCAAATGGGGAAGATTTTTGGTGGAGCTGATCAATATTTAATTTTAGATCATTCACCTTATCACTACTCAAAAGCCCATCTTCCTGCCACTGATAAAGCAATTTTTTAAACTTCTCTTTTTCTGAATTATTCAACTGCATGGCTGATTCATTTTCTTACGTTGGCTTAAAGTACTTTCCAATCAGGCTCGCCATCAATCCGCTTGGCATAATCTTACTAAAGAATGCACCTACCCGATTAGAGAAGCCAGGAATAATAACAGCTGCTCTATCTATCATACCCAGAATAGCCTCATCCGCTACTTCTTCTGCTTTCATAATCGCACCTTTGCTGTACTTGATTCGTTCAAAGCCAGCTTTTTCAAAAAAAGAAGACTCAGTAGGTCCAGGACACAAACAAGACACATTGATTCTTAGAGGTTTCAGTTCCTGCCTTAAACTTCTGGAAAATGATAGTACAAAATTTTTGCTGGCAGCATAAACGCTAAAATACGGAATAGGCTGAAAACCTGCGGTACTGGAAACATTCAATATGTGCGCATATGGTACCTCTTTGAGCATGGGAAGAAAGAAGTGACTTAACTCTACTATTAACTGTTGATTTAGCTGCATCATTTCCAGCATTTGCTCCAGAGATAGTTCGTGGAATTTTCCCCATAGCCCTACACCAGCATTGTTTATTAATACTCTTACAGGCCATTCATTCTTTTGACATAATAAATAGAGGTCATTCGCAGCTCCAGGACTCAGTAAGTCTTTGGCAATTACTCTTACTACAATTTCATGCTTACTTTCCAGTTCTTCGGCCAGTTCTTCCAGCGCTTGTTGGTTTCTGGCTACAAGTATAAGATTGTCACCTTCCTGCGCGCAGCGCCGTGCCAATGCAGCTCCAATTCCATTACTGGCACCGGTAATTAATGTATAGTTCATAGCTTTAATAAATCAAAATCCCAATCCATTTCGGGCTGGTACAATAGTCTGCCATTTTCAATGCTTAACGGAGAAGAGATGTTATTATGATATAATTGGCCGGTGCCTAAGCCTTGAGGCAGGTTAATCGGATAAGTAGCCGTAAGCTGTGCTATAGCGTTAAGCCCGACATTAGACTCCAGTGCAGAGGTAATCCACCATCCAATATTTTTAGATTCTGCCTCGCTAATCCATTCTTTGGTACTGTTTATACCCCCTACCAGAGTTGGTTTTAGTATAATGTATTGAGGATTGATTGCATCCAGTAATTGAGCCTTGTTCTCTTTGCCATGTACCCCAATTAGTTCTTCATCTAAAGCTACGGGGACAGGACTGTTTACACATACATCAGCCATAAGAGGAAGCTGACCGGCAGCTACAGGCTGTTCTATGGAGTGTACCTGGTATTCCGAAAGGCATTCCAGCTTAGCATATACATCCTTTTCTGTAAAAGCACCATTTGCATCTACTCTTATTGTGATCTCGTTTGCTGAATAATGTGAGCGAATAAATGCCAGTAGCTGCATTTCTTTTTCAAAATCTATGGCTCCTATTTTCATTTTAATACAGTGAAAACCAGCTTCCAGCTTGTTTTTAAGTTGCTCCAGCATCCATTCCTTATCTCCCATCCAGACCAGTCCGTTGATTTCCAACGGCTCATATGGTGAAACCGACCAGGAATTGTTTACAATTTGTCTTTTTCCACCATGAAGCAAATCCAGAAGAGCTGTTTCAAAACCAAAACGCACAGAAGGTAAGTCTTCAGAGATATGTTCATTTACCCACTCATACACCTCATCTTCGTGAGCAGGATACCAATCTGACTTTGTCAAAGCTTCGCATGTTTGCCGTAATTCGTCTTCAAAATTATCAATATCGTCCAAACTCAGGCCTTTCAGAGGAGCAGACTCCCCAATTCCGTAAACCTTTGAAAAATAATCTTGGGAAACTTTGATAAAAAAAGAATCTTTGTGCCGTAGAACACCGCGAGATGTGCCCGCTAAAAATTTGAATTGAAGGGTATGCTTATGAAAAGTACAATACATCTGTGTTTTTTTTACAAATAAGTAGTTTACACTTAATGTTGTTTCAAAATTAATTAAACAGAAATCATGGCCAACTCATCTAAAGAATTCACCATTGACGCGATAATAGAAATTCCGAAAGGAAGTCGTAATAAGTACGAATATGACCGTGAGAAAAAAATGATACGCTACGACCGTATGATTTTCTCTTCTATGTTTTATCCTAGTGACTATGGGTTTATCCCTGAAACCCTGGCAGAAGACGGAGACGAAATAGATGTACTGGTCTTGGTTACTGAACCTACATTCCCTGGCTGCCTGATGGAAGTAACGCCTATTGGCTTATTTAAGATGTACGATGAAAAAGGAACGGATGATAAAATTCTTTGCGTACCGGTAAGCGATCCTATCTGGAACAAAGTAACATCTCTTGAAGAGGTTAACCCCCACCTTAAAATGGAGATTGAGCACTTCTTCCAGGTATATAAAGACCTGGAAAAGAAAAAAGTAGGCGTAGAAGGATGGGAAGACAAAGCTGCTGCCCTTAACGCCATACAGGATGCGCAGGTACGTTACCAGGAAAAGAAAAAGAGCCTGGCTTCTTAAGAATAATAACCAGTTTTAGGCGTGTCTTTCATAAAGATACGTCTAAACTGACTTCCACTAAGCGCAGCAAACCCTCCGGCAAGCCCCCCTATTAAGCCGCTCGCAGCGATCATAAAAGATGCATTAGGCATACTGAGCAGTTCAGCAATACGAGCAGAAAGCACACTAGAGGTTTCAGCATCTATCAGCCAGGCATAGATCAACCATAAAAGACCTACCCCTAAAAAGCCGCTTAAAAAGTCTATAAAGCCACGGATAGGAATCCATAAGCTTACAAAGAAGGCTGCTATCACTACTGACCACCAGGGTAAAAACAACTCCAGAATATAGCTAAAAACTGCTATTAGTATGATTTTGAATATAAATTTCATAGTAAGGCTTTGCGCTTTGGGTTGAGTCTGTAAATGTGACTGCTCTAAATATTATTCTTCCTCTTCTGCCTTTGGGTATATACTTTGTTTAAATATAGTGCCAGCAGCATCTGTTGTCTGGTCTCTCATAAACAGTAGCGGAAAGTAATTTCCACTACTCCAGTTTTCTACCATATTATCGTAATAAGGACTTCCAGGATTACCAGACTGCCCTCCCGGATAAACTGCCCAGGCTTTGGGTTGATCACCTAGAGAAACAATCATTTTCCAGGACTGCCCATGACTCTGGCTGTTAGCAGCTACAATATTTCGCCCTCCTCCAACTTTTACATCTTTTACCGAAAAAGGCTCTAAACGTAGCATATGTGTCAATTGGGTATTTTTATAGGTTCCCCAGAAATAGTCCTCTTCATTATCTTCTTTCCACTGATTAATTTCTTTTACAGTTTTAGAAAAAGATTCACTTACAATATCTGGTAAGGTTTCTACTACCGTTGTGTTTACCATATCAATAAACATATGATCGGGGTAGTTTTTGATAATATGAATTGTAGTTTCTTTACTGGGTCTGCGTAAAGCCATGTTTTTATCTTCATACTCATCCCAGATCAGATTATAAAAGTTGCTCCACCACAAATCGTAAACGCTGGGTGCCTTATAGTTTACATTATTATAATAGTTCCAGCTTTGCAACAAGTCGTATATCTCTTTTTCTTCAGGACTAAGGGTGACAAGGTTCAGAGTATCCAGCATAATAGGTAAAGACTCAGCGGCCATTAGATTATATGTATCGTTATGCAGACTCATAAAATCTTTGGGAGTGATATTTCTCATCTTACTAAGCCGTTCATTAATTCTACGATTACGGTAATGCTCGTAGGTAATATCATAGACATAATAAGGATAATCATTTGCTACCGGTATCTGGTTGGCAGAGCTTACAAAGCCACGTTCAGGATTTAAAATATGAGCGTTTTGAGTGTTTGGGATAGTCTGCTGCCACTCTAATAGGGATGTACTACCATCCATCAAAAATTTACCTTGCTCTTTCCATTTGGCAGGAAACTTACCCTGTACCCACATGGCTATATCTCCGGCAGCAGAAGCGAACACAAAATTCTGTGCCGGGCTTTGGTAGTACTTAAGCGCCTGCACATATTCAGAATAGTTATCAGCGCGATTGAGGTAGTAAAAGGCCAGCATCTCAGAAGAAGGTTCCAGAGCTGCCCACTTCATAGCATATCCTCTTTTAGGATTTACTACAGAGTCTTCCGGGAAGCTTGAGTCGTAAACTACTGGGCCAAAATGTGTATACGTCACTGTATCGTAATACGTATCTCCATCTCTTACTTTAATTTCTTCTATACGCTTCTGAACTTTTAAGCGGTTATCGTCATAAAAATACTCAGTACGGCTTTCATCAGTAAACTGAATTTTGTACCAGTCTTTAACATCTCTACGCGCGTTGGTTACCCCCCACGCAATAGAATCATTGAAGCCAACAATTATATTTGGCGCTCCGGGTAAAGTTACTCCCATCACATTTACACCAGGAGCATTAAGTTGCATAGCATACCAGATGGAAGGCAGGTTAAGGCCCAGGTGAGGGTCATTAGCCAGCATAGGCTTGCCAGATCGGGTTTTACTACCATCTACCGCCCAGTTGTTACTTCCATTATCTTCGTCAGGTTTATCTACAACCTGCATGATAAATTCAGATGTATCTACAAAAGCAACATTGGGTGTATCTATAGGTAGTGGCTTAAACTCCCATTTTCTACTTGCTGGTATTACCGGATCGGTATTCTCCAGACGTGTTGGGTAAAGGAAGTCAAAATATTCGCGACCAAATAGTTTAAGCGCATTAGTATTTTCCAGATCGCTGTCATATCCGGCCAGGTCTTCCGCCATGTACTTTAGTAGCAATGTTGTTTTTAAAGGCGTCCAGGGCTCGGGGTGATAAGCCATCAGCTTATATTCTAAAGGCAAACTTTCGTAGGTAAGGCTCTCAATGTAAGCATTTACCCCCTCAGCATAAGCTTCTACCTGACTCTTACCCAAGGTAGTACGCATCAGCTCTTTAAGTGAGTTTTCAGCCCCGTAAGTAAGTCCTTTTCTGCGTTGGGTACGATCAAGCTGAAGTGCACGTTCACCAACAATTTCTGAAACCCTACCTGCGGCGAAATGGGTCACAAACTCCATCTGCCAAAGGCGATGCTGAGCCATAATATAGCCCTGGGCGCGATAGAGATCAGTCTCGTTTTCCGCAAAAATATGTGGGATAAGCAAAGAGTCATAATATATACTTACTGGCGCTTCAAAAATAGAAAGTTGCAAAGATCGCTCATATTCAGGGATTTCACTTTCAGCGTTTTGCCAGAAACCATGAAATGGATCAAGGAATTTTCCTAATGGGGGTACAATGCTAATCTTAATGGACAGGGCAACCGTAAGGGCAATCGTAATAAGAAATGAGAACAAGAATTTTACGACCTTCATATAGATTTATGCCAGTAGAAATGCAGATTTAAAATATTTAATTTTCTTCATGCTGATTTGAATACAAACATCAAGACCATATACTTTTTTCTATGGACAGCTAAATTAATCATATTATGGATACCCCAAAACGTTTTGTATTAAAAGAAAAATCACATTAAGTGAACATGTTACACATCTTTGTTTTCTTCACAGTTTTTCAGTGTATAAGCTCATACATTAGGTAGCCTGTTTCTTTTTACCCATAGCCCCCATAATATAACCATAGGGCTTCAGATGATCTACTTCATCAAATATCTGCTTTAGCATGGCTGTAAATGGTATGAAGAGTATCATTCCGGCAATGCCCCAGATAAGATTGCCAACAAAGATGGCGATGATAGTAAACATCGGGTTTACACTTACTTTTCTTCCTACAATATTGGGAGTGATCAGGTAGCTTTCAATCGTTTGAATGACAACAAAATACAGTACCACACCAAAGGGATACCAAAGAGAATCTTTCATAACCAGGGCAAAAAGTGCGGGAAGTATTGAACCGACCAGTGGCCCAATAAATGGCACTATATTAAGCACTGCGGCAAATACTGCGAAAAATATGGCATGTTCTATATCTAAAGCCCATAAGGCGATGCTATTGCATACTGCCAGAATAAGAATGACCAGAAAAATTCCTATAATGTAGTTTCTGACTACCTGTTTTACTTTAAGGATGATTCCTTTAACACTATCACTTTCTCCTTTAATAGCTTTCAGGCCAAAAGTCAGCAGTTCGTCTCGGTAGATCAGGAATAAAACCACTAACGACATAAAAAGCATAACCTGAATAAAACTGGCTGTCATTTGAGAAAGTCCATCGGTCAGCAGATCTGTATTGTTTTCCAGAAAATTGCTTAGGGCTTCCTGCATAGTATTAATTTCCATAAAACTACTACTTCCTGTAAGCTGATTAACACGCCCGCTGAAATCACTAAATAGCTGATTCATACTCTCGCCCAGACTATCCAGATCACTGGAAAATCGCTTAGTTTGTGTATAGAAAAATGTAACAATGCCCCCTAAAATAATAAGTGCCAATAGCAGGCATATTATGGACGCTAACCAACGAGGAAATTTATATTTTTCCAGCCAGGTACTAACAGGAGAAAATAGTATTGAAATAAAAGCTGCGAAAACTAAAGGAATAAGAATAGGCTGGGCTACCACCATAATATGGACCAGAAGCGTCACCAGCAAAAAAAATGCGGCCCAACGTACTAAAGAGCTCTGTTGACTTATTGATTGCATGTCAGTTAAAAAAATGGAGCACCCATGGAAAGTGCTTAAGTTTTACATTGTACTACAGCCGCTTAGATAT
The DNA here is from genome assembly GCF_030506305.1 of Porifericola rhodea. Taxonomy (GTDB): domain Bacteria; phylum Bacteroidota; class Bacteroidia; order Cytophagales; family Cyclobacteriaceae; genus Catalinimonas; species Catalinimonas rhodea. Next base: position 4,471,161 of record NZ_CP119421.1, read on the forward strand.
TCTAATAACTTAAGCAAAGGCTATACTTTTAGAATACGTTTGAGGATAGATTGTTTGCAGACTTATATCTATCTAGGGTAGTAAAAAAGGCACCCTGTAGGCACCTTTTTTATATCAATATGAATGTATTATGCTTATGGGTTTAGCTCGTCAGTATTTTCTTCCAGACTTACCGCATCTACACTTTTCTCTTTAACTAAACGATTAAATTCAGGCAATTCCTGTTTTACAATCGTTTTGAATTTATTTAACTGTTCATCAATCTTTTGAGTCATTTCATCTTTAAAAGCAAGGGACTGATCTGTAGGACGGTAGTGCCCCCTACCTATCTGTGAGCCTACATTAGCCAGCTTATTATTAAGTTTGATAGGAAAATTAAGAGGATCCTGATTACTTCTGTTCTTGGTTTGGTATAGCTCTTTTTCTATGGTACTCAGCTTAAGGCTAAGCTCTTCGGCTTTAGTAACTATATCCTGCTTACTATCATCTCCTTCTACCTTTTCTACCACTGTATTCATCTGACTTTTGATATTGCGGATATCCTCAATCGTCTGATGTGTTTCTGTAAGTTTGTCTCTGACTGAAATCAAGAAATCAAACTGAGCCTGAAGATCTTCCAGGCTACTTTCCCAGCGAGGATCCTGAAGAATCTTAAAGCTTTTTTCCATACTCTCATCGTTTACTACCAACTCAACCTGATAAGTACCAGGTACTGCTTTAGGGCCTTTAAGGCCACCACCCCATAAGATCAGCCCTTCAAATCCTTTTGCATCTGCATAGCGCATATCCCAGTTAAAGGTATTAAAACCTTTATCAGCATTTAGTTCACTGATTTTCAGATCTTTATTATCATCATTATAATCTGTTGTAAAACTCTTTATAAGTTCACCATCAGCATCTTTAATATGTAGACTCACAGTGGTAGCAGAATCCACCTCATCCTGAAGAACATAGTGAATAAGCACACCTCCTGGATGGTTAGTACCCTCCGTAGGAGAATCGCCTCTTTGCCCACCGTCCATCAGATAACTATCCATAGGCTGGTACAAATAAAAGTTACTGTTTGCTACTGATTCATTTAATTGATGCAAAGGTGTCAGATCATCAATCAGCCAGAAACCACGCCCCTGAGTAGCCGCAATCAAATTATTATTTTTAATAGTTAGATCTGTGATCGGAACAATAGGTAAATTCAGCTGAAAAGATGACCAGCTTGAGCCATCATCAAAAGAAATATACATTCCTGTTTCTGTACCGGCATACAGCAGTCCCTCACGATTTGGATCAGCCCTTACTACTCTGGTAAAGTGCTCACTTTCAATACCATTAGTAATGAGTTGCCAGCTCTTACCGTAATCTTTAGTCTTGTAAAGATAAGGAGTAAAATCTCCCAGTTTGTAGCGTGTTCCTGCCAGATAGGCCCCACCTTCGGTAAATGGATCTACTTCTATACTGTTAAACATCATCCACTCAGGCATATCCGGGGGTGTTACGTTCTCCCAGTTTTCTCCTCCATCACGGCTGATATGTACTAACCCATCATCTGAGCCTGTCCATATCAAACCTTCTTCGTAAGGCGATTCGGTAACAGCAAATATAGTCGCATAGTATTCTACGCTGGTATTATCCTGAGTAATAGGTCCACCTGATGACTTCAGCTTGGTAGAATCGTTGCGGGTAAGGTCTGGGCTGATAAGCTTCCAGCTTTGTCCTTCGTCTGTAGACACATGAAGATGGTTGGAAGCTGTATATAGTTTATTAGGGTCGTGTGGTGAGAAGAAGATAGGAAAATTCCACTGAAAACGGTATTTCATCCCTTCTGCACCATAGCCCATAGGGTTATCTGGCCAGACATTGATAATTCTGACTTGATTATTATCGTGATTGACTCGCGATAGAAAACCACCATAACTTCCTCCATATACTATGTCGTTATTTTCAGGGTCTACGGCCAGGTGAGCACTTTCGCCTCCTGCTGTTTCTTCCCAATGATCTTCGTTTATACTGTAGTCATCGCTTCGGTGAAGTATCCTTACCGTTGAATTATCCTGTTGGGCACCATAAATGCGGTATGGAAAATGATTATCAGTTGTTACCCGGTAAAACTGCGAAGTTGGCTGGTTGTGGTAAGTAGTCCAGTTTTCGCCTCCATCTTTGCTTACCTGGGCACCGCCATCATCTGCGATAGCCATTCGCTGATTATTCTCTGGCGAAATCCAAAGATCATGATGATCTCCATGTGGAGCATTAGCAGACTCAAATGTTTTTCCTCCGTCTTTAGACTTATGATAGCTTACGTTGAGCACATAAACAATATCTTCATCCTGAGTGTCGGCATAGATTCGCGTATAATACCAGGCCCTTTGCCTCAGGCTACGGTCTTCGTTAGTTTTAGTCCAGGTTTCGCCTCCATCATCAGAACGGAAAACGCCACCATTATCAGCCTCTATTATGGCAAAGACCCTTTCAGAATTTACCGGAGAAACACTAACACCTATGATACCCAGCGTACCTTCAGGCATTCCTTCATTATCTGAAACTTCTTCCCAGCTATCGCCTCCATCTGTGCTTTTCCACAAGGCTGAACCTTCTCCTCCACTCTCCAGACTATAAGGTGTACGTTTAATTCGCCAGGTGCTGGCAAATATGATACGAGGGTTGTTCGGGTCTAATACTAAATCTACTGCTCCTGCCTGATCATTTACATAGAGAATTTTTTCCCAGCTTTCTCCACCATTGGTAGAGCGAAAAACACCTCTCTGCTCATTAGGTGCATAGAGGTTGCCCATGGCAGCAACATATACGATATCAGGATTTCGCGGATGTATTCTTACTCTTCCAATCTGTCGTGTCTGCTTAAGTCCGATATTTTTCCAGCTTTTACCTGCATCTGTAGACTTCCAGACACCATACCCAAAAGATACATTCCCACGAACTGTCTTTTCACCACCACCAACGTATATTACATTATTGTCGTATTCGCTAACCGCTACCGCTCCAATAGACCCACCAAAGTATCCGTCAGAAATATTCTCCCAGCTTTGTCCGGCATCTTCTGTTTTCCAGACACCTCCCCCGGTAGCGCCAAAATAAAATAGGTCGGGCTTGCCGGGTACTCCAGTTACAGTACAGGAGCGCCCACCTCTATAAGGACCTATAGAACGCCAGTTTAAACCATTATAAAGTGTAGTGTCGTAGCTAAGCGTACTTGCCTGATTCCGCTTTTTTCTTTGCGCCTGAAGTGTATCAGGAGATAAACATAGCGCAATTAACACAAAACATAGGCTACCCAGCCACCATTTGGGTTTGTAAATCTGCATCATGTATTGATATAAGTTTTTTAATGTAGTGTGGCCTGAATATAAGCCAATTGGTACACAATGCAGAAAATCATTCTAAAAAAGTCTAAAATTTTAAAGAATTATCTAAGTCAAACTTATTAACACCCAAATTCTGATTTTCGCTAAGTTCTTATTTTTTTCCTTACACTGTATTCCCAAACTTATAGATTGACTAGCTTGTTATGAATTGCATAATCATCTTGACAATTGCTATAAGTTTCGCAAAATGTGTTTTATCTTAACAAGTCTTATTACTGATACACGAAAGAAACAGCCTAGAATGAAAGTCGCATACTCTTCCTGGATTACTTTTTTAGTCGCTACTACCCTATTTACAAACTGTCAGGAAGCTACGCCTGAAAGAAAAATAAAAGAGCTACCCGCCGAGCAAACCGCTAAGCTTTCTCAAACTATACGGGCAGGTGTTAATCCTGAGCTGGCAGATGGCCTAAGCCTTAAGCTTTGGGGTGTTGATTCTTTAGTAGCAGACCCAATTGCAGTAGATATGGATGATGATGGTTCTTTGTATTACTCCAGAACCACACGCCGTAAAAGTACTGAGCTGGATATTCGTGCCCACCCCAGTTGGGAAACATCATCTATCAAAATGCAATCGGTTGATGATCGTAGAAACTTTCTTAGATCCACACTTACCGAAGAAAATAGTGCTAAACATGAATGGATAGGCGACCTAAATGGTGATGGCATTAATGACTGGCAAGACATGACCGTTGAAAGCGAGGAAATCTATCGCCTGATAGACAAAAACAACGATGGCATTGCAGACCTATCTGAGCTTATGGTAGAAGGCTTTCAGGATGAGATGACGGATATTGCTGGTGCATTGCTCAAACACGAAGATGATATTTTTGTAGGTGTAGCCCCCGATATGTGGAGGATCAAGGACACCAATAATGACGGTATTTATGACGAAAAAACCTCTATTTCTCATGGCTATGGAGTTCATATAGGTTTTGGCGGTCATAATATGTCGGGCCTGGAAGTAGGTCCAGATGGAAGAATATATTGGGCAATAGGTGATATTGGTTTTAATGGTACTGGCCCCGATGGTCAGGAGTGGAAATATCCTAACCGTGGTGTAATCGTAAGGGCTAATCCGGATGGATCTGATTTTGAAGTATTCGCTATGGGCTTAAGAAACACTCATGAATTTGTGTTTGATGAGTACGGGAATCTTATCAGTGTGGATAATGACGGCGATCATCCGGGAGAAAGTGAGCGCCTTGTTTACATCGTCAACGGCTCAGATAGCGGATGGCGAATCAACTGGCAGTTTGGTAAATACCGTGACCCTGATAACAACACTTACAAAGTTTGGATGGAAGAGGGTCTTTACAAGCCTCGTTTTGAGGGGCAGGCAGCATACATCATTCCGCCTATTAAAAATTATGTGAACGGCCCCACCGGTATGCTATACAACCCTGGTACAGCTTTAGGTCCAAAATGGAAAAACACTTTTTTTGTTGCTGAGTTTGCCGGCACCCCAACCCGCTCTGGCATTCATGCATTTAAACTCGCACCTGATGGAGCAAGCTTTCAATTACAGGAAACAGAGAAAATTTTAGGCAATGTGCTAGCCACCGGTATTGACTTCGGCCCAGATGGAGCGATGTATGTTGCAGACTGGATAGATGGTTGGAATACCAAAGACTATGGTCGGATATGGAAACTAGATGATCAGGAGGGTATTGACTGGCAGGAAAGAAATAATACCGCTGAAGTTTTGCCTCAAAATTTTTCTGCTAAAAGCGATAGTGAGCTATCTGACTATTTATACCATTCAGACATGCGAGTACGCCAGAAAGCACAGTTTGAACTGGCTAAACGTGGCGAAGATGGGGCTGAAGTTTTCCAGCAGGCCATCACCCAGACTGATCATCAGCTTGCTCGCGTACATGGCATCTGGGGGCTGGCTCAACTGGCCCGCCAAGATCAAAACTATGCCCAGCCTATTATTACCCTGCTTCTGGACAACGACCCTGAGATCAGAGCGCAGGCGGCCAAATGGCTGGGAGATATACGACATCTGCCTGCCGCTCAAAGCCTTCTTCCTCTGCTCAATGATGAATACCCCCGTGCTCGCTTCTTCGCTGCCGAAGCACTCGGTAGAATCGCCTATACCGATGCTATACAGCCTCTCATTCAGCTTCTGGAAAGCAATAATAATGAAGATGCCTACATCCGACATGCCGCCAGTCTGGCCCTGGCCAGAATCGGCAATGTTGATGCCGTAGCTCAACTCTACTCACACCCCTCTAATGCTGTAAGGCTGGGGGCCGTCCTCGCCCTGAGAAGAATGGGCGACCCTGCCATCACCAATTTCCTTAACGATCAAGATGAGTACATCCTCACCGAAGCCGCTCGGGCTATCAACGATGACTTCTCTATTGAAGCCGCGCTTCCTGCTTTGGGCAACCTCCTGCGCCAGCAGCGCTTCAACAGTGAGCCTCTCCTTCGGAGGGCTATCAATGCCAACCTCAGGCTAGGCACTGAAGAAGCCATGCAGAACCTGATTGACTATGCACAAAGTGAGGCCGCTCCCAGCGAGATGAGAGCTGAAGCCATAGCCGCACTCAGCACCTGGGCCAAACCCTCTGTTCTGGACAGGGTGACCGGACGCTACCGGGGTGAGATTGAAAGAGACATCAATGAAGTAAGAGTGAAAGCCTCTCAGGCTTTGGTTAGCCTGGCAGCGCACAGAGAGACGCACATCAGGCTTAAAGCAGTCAATGCCATAGGCAGGCTAGGCATAGAAGATGGCAGCAATCAACTCATGGCACTGCTCAAAAATGATAAAGCAGCAGAAGTGAGAGTAGAGGCCTTACAGGCTTTGGCAGCTATGGAAAGCGACAGAATAGACCAGGCCATAGAGCAGGCCTTGACAGACAACGAAAAGCAGGTGCGAATTGCCGGACTTGACCTGATGAGGGAAATGGACATCTCTGATGACCTCAAGGTAGTGCTACTCACCGAAGTCATTGACAAAAGAACTACCGAAGAAAAACAGGCCGCACTCCTTACTTTAGGGAATGTTGCTCCTGAAGCTTCTCAGCAAGCATTTGAAAAATTGCTAAGCAAACTGGAAAATGGTACGCTTAGCCCAGGCATTGAACTAGAATTAGAAGAAGCCATAGACAGCACACATGCAGAACCTCTTAAACAAAGGTTTGAAAAAGTTCTGGCTAACCGCTCTCCAGATGATATGCTAGCATCTTATCAAGGCGCCTTATATGGTGGTGATCCTGAAAAAGGTAAAATTTTATTGTTCCGACATCCTACTGCGCAGTGTATGAAGTGCCACGCTATTGAAGATTATGGTAGCAATGTAGGGCCAAATCTGGATGGTATAGGAAGTAAGTTGACCAGGGAGCAGATTTTAGAAGCTATGATTAATCCTAGTGCCAGAATATCTCCGGGTTACGGAATAGTCAATGTTGAGCTGAACAATGGGAGCACACTAAACGGTACTTATCAGGGCGAAACTGACACTGAGCTTAGGATGAAAATTGGTAATCAGCCTGATACTATCCTCATCAAGCAGAATATTAAGGAGATAAAGCTCTCTCCATCTTCTATGCCCGATATGAAAAATTATCTGACTAAGAAAGAAATACGTAACCTTGTTTCCTTCTTAAGTAGTTTAAAACATCAGAATATTTAAACCTACCAAACAAAGAATAAAGCCAGCCAACGCTGGCTTTTTTTATGTACTTACCTACAAAATTTTGATTTCATGGAGCTTTTATCAAACTTTTGTGCATGAATGGCAAAGAAGCAACTTGGAATATCTGGATAGATACTGGAGGTACATTTACAGACTGCATCGCATTTGATCCACACCAACAGATCAGAAGAATAAAAGTACTTAGCAGCAGTGCGCTAAGAGGTAGAATACTAAAAACTACAGGCAAACATAGCTTACATATTGAAAGCCACTGGAATGTTCAAAAAGATATTTTTAAAGGCTACCACTTCAAAGTATTGGGTAAGGAGCACGAAACCATTACTGTAGTAAGCTATGATAGTGAAAGACAGCAATTAGTACTCTCTAAACTTCCACCACTGGATAAGCTGCCAGAGCAAGGCTTTGAAATCACTGCTAATGAGGAAGCTCCGGTGCTGGCAGCACGTATTGCTACCGAAACTGCACTACACGAAAACCTTCCTCAAATAGAAATGCGTCTGGGTTCTACTCGTGGCACTAATGCCCTATTAGAACACAAAGGAGCAAGAACCGCTCTAATTCTTAGCAAAGGATTCAAAGATTTGTTAGCCATTGATACCCAACAACGCCCCGATATTTTTGCCTTAAACATCATTAAACCCAAACCTTATTACCATACAGTACTTGAGGTAGATGAGCGCCTGGATGCTAAAGGTAAAGTTATCAAACCTTTAAGCGAGCATGATATTAAAAAGCTGATTCAGCAGCTAAAAGAAAGCAAGATAGAGACAGTAGCAATCGCTCTAATGCATAGTTACTTGAATAATACTCATGAGCAAAAGCTTGCACAATGTATTGTCAAGGCTGGCTTTAAATATGTATCAGCTTCAGCTAGCCTGGCACCTGCTATTAAGATTTTGCCGAGAGCTAAAACCGCATTGGTAAATGCATACCTTTCGCCAGCAGTTAGCGATTACCTGGATGCGGTAAAGAACAAACTTGGAGATAGCAAATTACAGGTAATGACTAGTGCGGGAGGCCTTGTGGGTGCTGCACTTTTTCAACCTAAAGATAGCCTTCTGAGTGGTCCGGCAGGAGGTGTAGTTGGAGCTGCACATATCTGCAAACTCTCTCAACAGTTTGATCCTGAAATTAAAAAAGTTCTGGCTTTTGATATGGGAGGCACCAGCACAGATGTTTCACGCTATGATGGTGAATATGATTACCGTTATGAAACCCAGGTAGGCGACATAAATTTATTCAGCCCTAGTCTGGCCATAGAAACCGTTGCCGCTGGTGGAGGTTCATGCTGTTCTTTTGACGGGCACAAACTGACTGTAGGACCAGAGAGTGCAGGGGCACGCCCGGGGCCAGCTTGTTATGGGTTTGGCGGTCCGCTCACAATTACCGATGTTAATCTTCTTCTGGGTAGGCTTAGTGAGTCTCATTTTGGGATACCGATTAGCAAGGAAAAGGCTCAAAAAGCATTGGATGAACTTAAGAGTCAAATATCTGAACAGAAAGGTCATTCGTACTCGGATGAAGAGATTTTAACTGGCTTTCTCAGCATAGCTAATGAAAAAATGACGGATACGATCCATAAAATATCTGTTCGCAAAGGCTACGATCCACAACAGTACGCTCTACTGGCTTGTGGTGGTGCGGGTGGCCAGCATGCCTGCCAGATCGCTGAAATGCTAGGTATAGAAAAAATACTATTACCCTACGATGCCGGGCTACTAAGCGCTTACGGTATGGGGCAGGCATTAGTTGAACGATTTGCTACTCGCCAATTACTTCAACCGCTAACAAATGCGCAAAATCATTTGGAGGAAGTTTGTCATAATCTTGCTGATGAAGCTTTACAACTTTTACAGAAAGAAGGCTACAATCCAGATTCTCTGGAGATAAGGTTCGTTAAATTATATCTGAGATTTCAGGGACAGGAAAGTAGCCTGGAGATAGATTATACGCCATCTACCGATATCCGACAGGCATTTAAAGATAAATATCAGGCGCTTTACGGACACTGGCTGGAGGAGCAAAGCATTGAAATAGAGTCTATCAAAGCCGTAGCATCCACAAAAGCTGAAATCAACTATACTTCTGAAAACAAACTTACACAAGTTAAGGCAATACCTGTAGCTCAACACTTATTATGGACATCAGATCATTGGAAGGAAGTTGGGGTTTATCGTTGGGAATCCTTAGATGCGGGTGCTTTTATAGAAGGGCCTGCCTTGCTGGTCAGCGAAAACTGTACTACGCTTATTGAAAAAAACTGGCGATTGCAACTTGATTCTTATTACAATGCTGTGTTATCAAAGCTTAGTAATAGTACCACAAACAGACTTGAACAACCCGAAGAAGTAAAGCTAGAGCTCTTTACCAACAGATTTAGTGCAATTGCTGACGAGATGGGAGCCCTGCTGGAAAGGACTTCATTCTCAGTAAATGTTAAGGAAAGACTTGATTTTTCCTGCGCTTTACTAGACCCTGAAGGTGAGCTCATCGTAAATGCTCCGCACATTCCGGTTCACCTGGGAAGCCTAGGCATTTGCGTACGAAGCGTACGAGAAATAGTAGAAATGCAGGAAGGAGATGTAATCATAACCAATCATCCTGCTTATGGAGGTTCTCACCTTCCTGACATCACACTTATCAGTCCTGTCTATAAAGATCATCAACTGGTAGGCTATGTAGCTAATCGTGCACATCATGCTGAATTAGGAGGCAGCCGCCCGGGGTCTATGCCCCCCGACGCCAACAATCTGGCTGAAGAGGGAGTAGTAATCCCTCCTACGCATCTTGCGAAACAGGGTATAGTCCAGTGGGATGCGATCAAACAATTGTTAACAGCAGGACAATATCCCAGTAGATCGGTAGAAGAGAATCTTGCAGATCTTCGTGGAGCCTTAGCTTCTATTCATTCTGGCGTTTCTGCCCTACAAAGACTTTGCGATTTAAACTCAGTAAGTGAGGTATTGCATTATATGAAAGCTATTAAAGCATATGCCCATAACTGTATCCTGCAAAGTATTCATTCGCTTGAAGATAAGATTTATACAGCCGAGGAGTTTTTAGACGATGGAAGCCCCATTAAAGTATCAATAACAGTAAACAAAGGAAAAGTAGATATAGACTTTGAAGGTAGTGGAACTACACATCCAGCTAACCTCAATGCTAATTTAGCCATTGTCAATAGTGCCGTAATTTATGTATTGCGCTTATTAGTCCGCCAAGCAATTCCCTTAAATGAAGGACTGATGCAGACTGTTAACTTGCACGTTCCTAAAGGTTCTTTTCTTAACCCTGTATTTTCAGATGTAGCGGAACATTGCCCTGCAGTAGTGGGTGGCAATACAGAAACTAGTCAACGAGTTGTAGATACACTACTTAAGGCTTTAGGTATAGCCGCATGTAGCCAGGGCACTATGAATAACCTTCTTTTTGGTAATCAGAACTTTGGCTATTACGAAACTATAGGTGGCGGTAGTGGTGCCGGCAATGGTTTTTGTGGTGCTGATGCCGTACACCAGCATATGACCAATACCAGAATCACTGATCCGGAAATATTTGAGTTTCGTTACCCTGTTCGTTTAGAGGAGTTTAGCATTAGAAAAAACTCAGGTGGAAAAGGGCAATGGAAAGGAGGCAATGGAATTATTCGTAAGATTAAGTTTCTTGATAAGGTTTCACTAACCATTCTTTCCCAACACCGAAAGGAACAACCCTACGGGATAAAAGGTGGAGGCAAAGGAGAAAGCGGCAAGCAATACATTGTCAAAGAAAACGGCGAACAACTTATGTTGAAAGGCAATGACCAGATTGAATTACTAGCAGGTGATCAGGTATGCATAGAAACGCCGGGCGGAGGGGCGTATGGCGCAAACACTTAAATTTTAGAGCTATACTCTCCGTCTTCACGGACAATAACAGAAGATTTAAATTTATCAAAGGGATTTAAGCCCAGCGACTCTACTTCTTTAATAGCATCAATCAGGCGTGCGACTGCTGCTCGCTGTCTGGCTTGTTGGAGCAGTTGGTTGCGTTCTTCTCTGCTTTTAAGGCATAAATTTCCGTTTTCAATAGAAAACATCTCCCAGCTAATACCCTGCGCAGGTTTTCTCTTCTCAAAAAATGAGACCATGCGCTCAAAAGTTTCCAGTTCTTCACTGGAATTAATGGTAGTGGCCAGGCCTAGGCTTTCAGTATCAGAAGGAAAATTACTCTCCATAAAAGACTTTTTAACGGAGTCTACATCTTCCAAAGCTCGCCTTAATTCATCAATATTGTTAAGCTGACCAATATCTAACGCCCGATAACTTTGGTTTACTAGTGTTAAGAGATCAAAGGCCTCCCTTGTCTGATTCTCCTGCTCTTCATGAACAGAAAGAGACTGCTGAAAAACTGTTTGCTGTGTAGAAAATGCCCTTGTTGCACCCATCGTCGTTCAATAAAATTATGCACAACTAAATTTACCAAAATTTTACTGTCTACCTGTTAACAGTATGTGAATTAAAAACCGTAGATATTACTATTTTGTTAAGTAAAAGCTTTCCGGTAATTAAATGTTTATTTACCAAATTAGCAAAATTACCCTAAATCTTAAGTAAAATACCTTACAAAAATCCGTAAATCCATCATAATCTGTCAGTTATGACTGAGGTTTAGGCCTATTCTTTATTATTATCTTCCTAACCGGAAGAGCAAATGCCTGTAAGGTTGACGCTTATGTGGGGCGGTTTGACTTTTGAGACTTTTTACATGACTTCTTCCTCTACCACAGTTGGTTTCTTTCTAAAAGGTGTAAATGTTTCAGGCTTAAGTTTAGAGTAAGGCGTAATCATTTTTAAAGCATTTCTCAGAGTCGCAAATCGGGAGTAAAACCGCATCTCCCAATCTTCAGTTGTATCCATTAAGGAAGCTTTGGTAGGGTTTAGGATTGGGCCATAATGGATGGTATGTATATTGTTTTGATGCGCATAGCGCATAGATTCCAGTATCATATTTTCGTAAGCATGATAATTGGACTTACGTCCTCGGTCAAAAGCCCCTGAAAGACAGTGCATACTATTTTGGCAACGTACAAAAGAATGATAACCCACCATTTCTCCTTCCAAACTAGCGATAAAGTGAACAATATTATCGTGTTCATAACTAGAGCTCTGTCGGGCCATATTGACATAATTATCCTGATAAGGCGTTTGTATCTGTAGCCTAAGGGTAGATAAATAATGTATAGCTTTATTTAATGTCTCTTGGTCTAAAGCACCATTAATACTGCTTATTTTGCCTCCTTTGTTTTCAAACTTGCGTTTCTTCTTTCTTAGGTTTTTATGTTTTGCCAGCACTAATTCTACCGGTGTATAAGCATCAACCTTTAAGCAGCCACAATCGCATAATGGAGAAAAAGTATAATCAGTTGCTGGTCTTTCCTTGCTACTTTCCAGTACCAGACCATACAGATACCGCCGATTTAAATACGCAATAGCCTGCTGATAAAAGCTATACAGATCTATTTCTTCGCTTACAAAACCTGTATTAGTATTGCTATCCACCATAATACCATTTCTAGTCCAGAGGTACATAGGGATTTGTGGCGCATTTACCAGGGAAGCTAAGGGATTGTTAAAAAATGAAAGAGCTGGTTTTTTGCACTCTATGATATAAGCCACGCCCACCAGTAAATTATCATAGTAAGCACGTAATATTTTAGGAATGGTATATAGCGTAGAAGTTCTTAAAATGCCATTAAGAATAAGCCAAACAGTTTCATCCCATTGCTTGTCATAGAGGAAGGTATTAAAAAGCATTTGTTCTTTGGGAGTGATTGCTTTTCTGTCCAGAGTAAAGCGTAGGTCAGACTGAGTAGGTATCATAATCAGAGTAGGTTAGGCTTCGTAAATGATTAAGTAAAGTTTATCTATTTAGGTGTGATGAGATCTTTTAGTATGTGAAATACCATTTATACCCATGAACGCTACCCTTAGCTAATCCTACTACACTTATATAAGTTAATACAATTTCAGACCATTTGCTAACATTCTGTTTTACAGCATAATACCACAATAACTATAGAGTTATCATTTAGCTTCTGTCGTATTAAGTAGAGTTTAATAAAATGATATTTCAATTATCTTGACTGGGTACTAATGCAATGCAAAATTTAAAAAGCAAACAGCTTTTGTACATTTGTGTTTGCATACAGACATACTAACATTTAACCAAATTGATTCATGGAAAGCAACTCAAAATTTGAAGCCCAGGTATACATTCACCGACGTAAAGTATTAAAGGAACAGTTTACAGATGGCCTGATTTTGTTGATGGGCAATAACGAAAGCAGTATGAACTTTCGTGATAATTGGTATCCCTTCCGACAGGATAGCAGTTTTCTATATTATGTTGGTATTGATACACCCGAACTGGCTTGCGTTATAGACCTGGATGAAGACCAGGAAATAGTATTTGGTGATGACCTATCCATGGATCACATTATCTGGACTGGTCCTTTACCTTCAGTGGCTGATAGAGCTGCACAAGTAGGTATCTCGCAAACAGATTCACTTTCAGCGCTACATAAATACCTTCAGACGGCCCGCCAGAAAAACAGAAAAATACGTTTCCTTCCTCCTTATCGTGCTGACAGGGAAGAACAACTGCATCAGCTACTTGGTATTCCTGTTAGCCAGCTTAACGCAAACTTTTCTCCTGAACTGGTGAATGCGGTAATTGCTCAGCGTTCTTACAAAAGTGCTGAAGAGGTAAGCCAGATGGAACAGGCTGTTAATATCTCAAACGAAATGCACCGCCTGGCAATTCAGTCAGCTCGCCCGGGCATGAAAGAGTTTGAATTGGTAGGTCAGGTACGTGGTAAAGCGATCAGTTCGGGAGGAGATATAGCCTACCCTATCATACTAACTATCAACGGGCAAACCTTGCACAATCATTACTATGGCAATACGCTAAGCGAAGGCGATATGATACTAATGGATGCCGGCTCAGAAAGCCCATTGCATTATGCCGGAGATCTTACCAGAACTTTCCCAGTTAGCAAAAAATTTAGCTCGCTGCAAAAAGACATGTATAATATTGTGTATACAGCCTACCAAAAGGCTGTTGATGCCCTGCATCCCGGTGCATTATTTAGAGATATTCACCTTTTAGCTTCTGAAGAACTGGTCAAAGGTTTAGTAGGTCTGGGTATCATGAAGGGTGATCCTAAAGAGGCAGTAGCAGCCGGAGCTCATACCATGTTTTTTCAGTGTGGACTAGGCCACATGATAGGTTTAGATGTGCATGATATGGAAGATTTGGGTGAGCAATTTGTGGGTTACTCTAAGGATCTACAAAAAAGCACTGAATTTGGGCTTAAATCTTTACGTTTGGGCAAAGCCTTAGAACCAGGATTTACCATTACTGTAGAACCGGGTATCTATATCATCCCTGAACTTATTGACCGTTGGGAAGCTGATAAACAATACACTGACTTTATTAACTATCCTAAACTACAGGAGATTCGCAACTTTGGAGGTATTCGGGTAGAAGATAATTTTTTAATTACTGACGAGGGAAGTCAGAAACTAGGCCATTACTTACCCCTTAATGCTGACGAAATTGAAGCTATGAGATCTTAACCTCAGCTTTTACGGAATTGAAGCCCGGCTATTTAAGCAACGCTTCGTAGCCGGGCTTTTTTATGTGGCATACCTAAGCATAGACAGGAAGTAACGCCTTCCAGCTCTCTTATCAAATTTAAAAAAATACATTAAATTCATTCTAAAAGGCTCTTTTTGCCGATACCATGCAGAAAAGCATACGCTTATACACTACAAATTTGAATTAATTAAAGCACTCATGTCATTTTACCTAACTACAAGCTTTACACAGCGTCTATGCTGTATTATTTTTTTATTAACATTCGCTTACCTGCCCATAAGCGCGCAGCAGGGAGCACAAACCGAAAATGTATTCCTCATTACATTAGATGGGTTACGCTGGCAGGAACTATTTTCGGGTGCCGATCCATTGCTCATCACACATGAAAAATATGTAAGCGATACCGCTGAACTTAAAGCACTCTTCTGGAAAGAAAGCTCTGAAGAACGTAAAGATGTACTTATGCCCTTTTTCCATCAGGTAATTGCGCAGGAAGGTCAGCTGTATGGCAATCGTGAAGAGAATTCTCTGGCTAATCTTACCAATACTTTCTGGTTTTCTTATCCTGGATATAACGAGATACTAAGTGGCTTCGGAGATGAAAGAATAGACAGCAATGCCAAGAAGCCTAATCCTAATCGTACTATTTTAGAGTATGCCAATGCCGAAAAAGACTTCAAAAATAAAGTAGCAACCTTTGCTTCGTGGGATGTCTTCCCCTACATAATTAATGAAGAGCGCTCAGGCGTTCCTGTCAATGCGGGTTATGAGAATGCCAGCGGCAAGTCGCTTAGCGTAATGGAAAAGGCGTTGAATACCCTCCAGCCAATAGTTCCTGGCCACTGGTCTACTGTACGTATGGATGCTTTTACCCATTATTACGCACTGGAACATCTTAAGAAGCATAAACCTCGCTTGTTATACATTGCCTATGGTGAAACGGATGACTTTGCCCATGATGGCAAGTATGATGAATACCTTAAAGCGGCACATCGTACTGACCAGTTTATCAAGGACTTATGGGAGTATGTGCAGTCTGATAAGCAGTACAGAGACAAGACTACTTTTATCATCACTACTGATCATGGCAGGGGCACGCAACCTATAGATACCTGGAGAAGTCATGGAGAAGATATTAAAGGTGCTGATCAGGTATGGTACGCAATAATAGGCCCTGACACTCCTGCTATGAATGGCAAAGCCGTAGAAGGTCAGTTTTACAGCAATCAGGTAGCCCCAACGGTAGCTGCGTTTCTTAAGCTCAACTACCAGCCCGAAAAACCTAGTGGTAAGCCGATATATAAAGCCTTTCAGCCTACAAATACTAAAGTTGGAGAATAAAAAGAGCTTCACTCGTTTACCAAAGTATTTAAAGTGATTTGCTAAGAGGGCTATTGGCCCTCTTGCTCTTCCATCCACACCGGCCGGAAGTCTGACTGATGTTGTTTACCTAAAATATCAGCATACAATTCTGGTTTACGTGCATTCCGATAGCGGTAACCTCCGGCAAGCTTAAGCTTATCTTCTGTGAAGTGGGCAATTGTAAAATCATCCTCAAAACTTCTGACTTCACTCAGCACTTCTCCGTAAGGATCAAGTATCATGGCATTACCATGCTTCAGGTGTGCTCCATCATAGCCGATAGGATTGCTAAATACATAATACACCCCATTGTCGTAAGCCCTGGCTGGTAGCCAACGCATCAGCCAGCCTCTTCCTTTGGGACCGTCAAACTCCATACGCAAAGGTACCGGGTCTTCTGTTCTTTTTTTCCAGAGGTCATCGTTTACATAACCTCTGCCCGGCATGGCAGAAGGCGTACAGCCAGTTACGTGAGGAGCAAAAATGATATCTGCCCCCGATAAAACAGTAGCTCTTACATTCTCAATCACATTATTGTCATAACAGATGAGTATACCGCACTTCCACCCTTTTAAATCAAATACTACATACTCCTCTCCTGCTGCTAAATACTTGCTGATGAAGGGGTGTATCTTACGATAGCGGGCAATACAACCTTCAGGGCTTACACACACATAAGTATTATAGATTTTACCCTGATCTTTCTCTACCAATCCAGCCAGTATAGTTATATCCAGCTTGCGGGCAAGGGCTGCAAGATACTGACAACTTTTACCGGATGGCACCTCTTCGGCCAGATGTAAGAGTTCCTCTTCGCTTAAGTCCTGCAAAAAAGTATAAGCGCTTACCGAAAGTTCATGAAAACTAATCACATCAGCTCCTTTTGCTTTGGCTTCACTGCTAAGCTTTTCTATGACTGATAGGTTATAGGTTTTATCACCATCTTTAGGTTCAAATTGGGCTGCGGCAATTTTCAGTGGATACATCATCGTTTTTTAGCTTGTTGTCTGTTAAAAATGAAGTTATCATTTTTCTGAAAGAATGCTTTACCTATGGTACGAATACCAAAAAAAGACAGCTATAAAACTATAACACTACAAAACACACTTCTAAATACCCCTTAACACCTCCCAAAACATCAAGCCGAGACCTTTACAAAGCACTATCACAAGAAAGAAGCCCCTGCGGACAAGTCGGAAAAAATCGTGTAGGATGGGTAGCCAGGTGCGTGGGCTGTTATTCTTTCCTTGAGTTCTTTGCTACTTTCCCGGTCAGGTAATAAAGTAAGCCTATCCATCAACAGACTATCAGGCAATTACACATTAAACACCAACAAAGCATAAGCACCGTAAACATTCTACCCAAAAACACTCAAATTTAATAGCTATAGCGTATTAAGTGGGCAAGCAAATATGTGTAAACATTTTTTCAGTACATATTTGAAAAGAAAGAGATTGTTAAACAGACCATGATAAGCTTATAAGTTTCAGGTGCTCTCTAATAAAATATGCGATTTTGTAAATCGCATATTCAATATGTTTAGAAATATATCGGTATAAAAAAAACTTCTGCGGGCCGGGCATAGCCTACAGAAGCTTTAATCATACAGTCAGTTAATTATTTGATTTACTTATTCGCCCTTAGATGCCTGATATATGGCGTTGAGCAAACTATTTTCCTGCTTGGTATCATTACCCAGTTCCCAGAACATAATCCCGCCCAGGTCTTTTTCCATCGCATACTCAGCCTTTAATTTTACAGAAACCGTATCATCATAAGAGATGAAGATACTATCTGTTGGGCTATACATGTAGGGGGCTTCAGCTACCTCATCCCAGTAGCGGGTATAGTTGGGATTGGTTTCGTACTGATCTCTTAACAGATGGTAGGCGGCCCAGCCAATATGTACACCTTTGTTGGGCTGGTATAAACCATTATTTTCGGGCGGAACGCCTTTCCAGGCTCTTCCGTAAAAAGCGCCACCAATTACAATCTGCGAAGGATCTACGCCTCTTTCTATCAGATAATCTACTATGTTTTTAACCGAACGCGGCTCGTAGGTAGAAAAACCTTTTTCGCGCGCTGCGGCATTTCTTTTCTCGTAGTACTCATAAATAGGATAGTCTTGCAGATCTTCATCTTTAATGCTACCCAGAGCAGTATGGTGGGCGGTATACGGAAGTGAGGCACTTACCTGATCGTAAGTCATCACGTTCATATAATCCGCATATTTCATTACCTCAAGGGTCTCTATTTTGTCATAGTAGTATTCCCAACCGGCAGAGGCAAAGGTAAGTATCATCGGGCGATCCAGCTTGTCCATCTCTTCTCTCAGCTCTTTCATTAGTAGGGTAAAGGTCTGGGTATCTTCCTCACGGGCATCTATACCGGCCCAGTCCAGCGCCGGGTATTCCCAGTCCATATCTATACCATCCAGCTGGTATTCTTCAATCATCTTGATGGTGCTTTGTACAAATTTGGTACGGCCTTCGGCAGTAGAAGCCATATCGGAAAAGCCTCCGGCACCCCAGCCACCACAGGCCAGCATTACTTTTAGCTGCGGATGATTTTTCTTCTGCTCTACCAGCAGGCGAAGTTTTTCTCCGGCCTCCTCATGGCGAAATCCCATTTCTCCATCTATTACATTAGAGAAAGAAAAGATGATATGCGTCAGCTGATCTAAAGGCAGGCTTTCCGGATGGTAACGCTGCTCTGGCACATAATAGGCCATAATGTTTAATGGACTTTCTTCCTCTTCCTGTTGCTGTTGTGTGTTAGAAGTCTGGCAAGCACTGAAACTCAATGCCATGCAAAGCAAAAAGCTTAAAGTTAAAATTTGGTTTTTTAGCATGTTTACAAAACAAATAAGTTGAAAAATCAATCAGTCTCTTACTGATTTACATAAAGCAACTGTAAACATAGTACAATTTTAAAAAATGAAGGAAGGGATAAGAGGAAAATCTATGAATGCCAAATACAGTTGTCAGCTTTACCTAAGCGTATGAATATTGTCTTATCCCATCCTTAATTTACCATAGCGGAAGCCCATAGTTACCGCTAGTCATGGATGTCATGACTATTTTAGCGCATTATACAAACGTTGATGCCACTGCTTCATCTGGGCTTCGTCAAACTTAATCACTTTACGGTCGTAGGTCATCAGGCCATTGGTTTCTACCTCTACATCTGATGTTTGAGTATAAATAGCAGCAGAAAGCCCCATTGGAATAAGCGGCACCAAATCTTCCATTAGCTTCTGATAACGGGCAGAAAGTTCTTCTTTATTTTTAAAGCTCTGGTACCCCCAATTGTCTTTTTCCTGCCAGGTATGATTTTCTACCGGCAACCCTAATCCACCGTACTCACCCAATACCAGTATCTGCTTTTCTCCAAAGAGAGTCGGGTCGGGCATAGCTGGATCAGGGTAGTTGTGCAGGTCTATGATATGCCCTACCGGATAAAAATTACCACCACTGGCACTGTTTACCAGCCTGCTGGGGTCATAATTCATGGTCCACTCTGTAATCTCCACGGTTTTAAACTGCCCCCAGGCCTCATTAAATGGCACCCAAACCACGATGGAAGGAAAGTTGTAGAAATCATCCATAATTTCTTTCCACTCTGTACGGAAGATCTCTTCAGATTTGGAAGTACGCTCTTTTTCTGTACCAATTCCGGCAACACCTGGCCGGGGGTTCCAGCGATTACCCATATCACCGCTGGGCATATCCTGCCAGACGAGCATGCCCATCTGGTCGCAGTAGTAATACCAGCGGGCTGGCTCTACTTTTACGTGTTTACGAATCATATTAAAACCCATCTCCTGCGTTTTTTCTATGTCGTAGCGTAATGCCTCATCTGTTGGCGCAGTGTATAGACCATCAGGCCACCATCCCTGGTCCAGGGGGCCGTACTGAAATACAAATTCGTTGTTCAGCATCATGCGTTGTATGCCCTCATCATCAGCTTCCATACTAATTTTGCGCATTGCACTATAGGTCTGTACCTCATCCAACACTTTTCCATTGCGCAGCAGCGTTACTTCTATGTCGTAAAGAAATGGGCTTTCGGGGGTCCAAAGTTTAGGCTGATCCAGTTTCAGTGCAGCCTCTTCGGTGGCGCTTACTGTAACTTCAGCAATTTGGGTTTCTCCGTCTATCAACCTTACTCTAAGCTGATCATTATTACGGGCATTGGCTACGCCTGCTCCAATGTTAAAAGTAGCCTTATCAAAATCCGGTGTATTGCGGGTAAATTCAATATAGCTTTCAGGAACAGCTTCCAGCCATACTGTTTGCCAAATACCAGTGACTGGGGTATACCATATGCCATGCGGATCTTTAACCTGCTTACCACGGGGCTGCGGCCCGTTGTCGCTAGGGTCCCACACCCTAACTACCAATTCCTGCTCTCCTCGGGAAGTGAGTGCTTCGGTAATATCAAATGAAAAAGGATCATACCCACCACGGTGAGTGCCTATACTTTTTCCGTTTACAAATACTTCGGCCTCCCAATCTACCGCACCAAAATGTAGCAGGATGTTTTTTCTACGAAGCTTGCGGTCCAGACTAAAGTTGGTTTTGTACCAGAGCTCATTCTCTTCTCCTACCCTTTTACCTACGCCTGAGAGAGCAGATTCTGCAGGAAAAGGAACCAGAATTTCGCCCTGAAAAGCAACAGGCTTCCCTTTTGCTTTTTCCTGTATACTGTATTGCCATAGCCCGTTGAGGTTTTGCCAGTTATCGCGCCGCATCTGAGGACGAGGATACTCCTGATGTACATTTTCAGGACTTACATTTGCAGCCCAGCGCGTGCTTATTTTGCTGTCGGCCATCTTCCATTGGTCATTCTGGGCATAGCCCTCTCCACAAAAAAATAGAGATACAATCATTAAAATGCTTACAATCTGCTTCATAAAAATTCTCATTCAATAGTGTATTGTGTGTATTCTTTTAGGCTTGGTTCATACAATCATCGTCTAGTAAATAATAGCTTATGCATGGAATCAAGCTAGTGTATTGTCAATTTCTTTGTTTTGTAGCAGCTCTTTTAAAGATAATGTGCTTTTCAGGAATTGAACAGCGACTTATAAAAAGCTAAACCTTCGCTGGCCAGCTCATCAGAACTATTGGCAAGGGGTCGCCATATGCAGGTAGCTTTGGCGATCTCTTCGGATACAGCTCCAAATGTTTCTATTACTACTGCACCCTGATAGTCTATATCTGTTAAGGCTTCTTTGATTCCCTGCCAGTCTACATTAGCTGTGCCGGGTGTGCCTCTATCGCTTTCGTTGCCCTGTACGTGGCAGAGGCGCTCCTTTCCTAACTTTCTGATGGTGGCGGGTATATCTTTCTCCTCTATATTATTATGGAAGGTATCCAGCTGAATTTTGACATGGGAATGTGCTACTTCGGAGATAAGGTCCAGCGCCTGATCTGCGGTATTAATCATATCACTTTCAAAGCGATTCAGAGGTTCCACACCCAGCTCTACTCCATAATCCGAAGCAATGGCTCCCAACTCTTTAAGCGCAGCTACACAGTAGTCCTTCTCTTTGGCTTTTTGTGCTTCAGAAACAAAGCGGGTTTTGCCTACCGCAGCGTATAATGGCCCACCAAAGATGGGGCTGTTCATCTGGCCCGCAATACGGATGCAATCTGCAATATAGTTAAAGCCCTGTTTTCTGATGCGGGGGCTATCACTGGAAATGTCGCGCTCCGCACCAAATGCTCCGCTGATTGTAAGTTGAAGGTCAAGCTCATCAGCCATAACTTTTAATCGCTGCCAGTCTATCAGATCTTTATCTTCTACGGGAATCTCAATTATATCAAAGCCCATCTCCTTTACCTTTGACAGAAGGTTGAAAGAAGCATTGCTAAAGGGTGATACCCACAAAAATGTGCTTACTCCAAATTTCATATGGTTTATCTCAGTTGATGTACTTCTGCAAAGAATACTTATAAAACACTAACTATTAGCACATTATGATTTAACTTAAATTAAAAACCTTTGCAAAAGCACTACATGACAGAAAAAACCGCTACACTAATGCGTAGCGGCTTAACTCAATTTTTCGTGGCTTTTTATTCAAAGTCAGGAATAAAAATTCTCTTCCCATTATTCATGGCGGACTCATGGGCACAAATTCCGGCGCAGGTATAATTTGCTGCTACGTCCGCATCTACTGCTGAGTTTCTACCCTCCACTATGGCTGCGACAAACTCCTGTACCAAATGGGGATGAGAGCCTCCATGGCCTGCGCCCTGAAGAAATGAGACGTGGTTTGGATCATCTATCTGCTCTCTTTTGGTAAAGTCTGCAATCTCATCTATCAGCATTTCGTCGGTATCTGGTACATCCAGGCGTTCGGCATTTTCACCTCCGTCAAAAATAGCATGACCTTCGTCCTGTAGTTGTTCCCACTCAAAAGACATTTTGGTGCCGTAAACATCATAACTCTCACGATACTGCCTTACTACATCAAATAAAGAACGGGTAGCTTCAGCAATAACGTCGGAGTTTTTAAGGGTGAAGGTGGCAGTTTCTACAGCGAAGGGTGAACCATATCTTTTGGCCAGGTCTTCCTGCAAACGGCCAGATCCATGACAAACGACGGACTCCGCTTTGGTATTATTGATTCGTAAAAGTGGAGAAATGGCATGAGTACCATTTAGCATGGGCGGAAAACCTTTCCAGTACTCAGCCCAGCCTTCCATACTCATATCCTGTATATGTGAGCCCCGAACAAACTGAATTTTGCCTAGCTCTCCGCTTTCCGCTTTCTTGAGTCCGTACAGAAATTCACGGGTATACAATGCAGTTTCCATCATCATATACACTTTTCCTGATCTTCTTTTTGCTTCTACAATGGCCTGGCAATCTTCTACAGTCATTGCCATAGGAATGGTGCAGGCTGTATGTTTATTGGCATTCAGTGAAGCCAGCGTCATGCGGGCATGATCAGGTACCGGGGTTACTACATGTATGGCATCCACATCATCTCTTAGCGGCACCTCTTCAAAATTGGTAAAGCAGAGCTTATCATCCAGATTGAATTTATCTTTTAGTTCGGCAATGGTATTTTCATTTCTGGTACAAATGCCTACTGCCTTGATATTGGGATGTTTCTGATAAATGGGTATGAATTCTTTACCGAATCCCATACCTACGATAACGACTGTAATCTTCTTATCGCTCATGTCGGTCTGTTGTGTTTAAAATGATGTATAGGTTATGAATTAGGATTATTATTGAGAAGCTGCTGCCCAGCTTACAGCATTCCGCAGTAATCTTTGGTATGCTTTCAATTCGTGCGCTGCACCATCATGCCCTAAAGCAATAGCAGCAATACGAGCCTCAGGATGGTTGATGATAAAAACAGAAGGGAAACGCTCTCCCTTTTCGGGATTTACTGCCTCGGCAAGTACTTTTATGCCAGGCCCACTAGCATCGCTTTTGAAATAATACAGCTCATCCTCCAGCGAAAAAGATTTTATCTTTCTGGTTAAGGGATGCTTGCTATCTACAATATTGACCTGAAACTTTCCGTACGGATCATGTCCGCGAGAGCCTCCACTTACAAGCTTTTGATTGTATTCTGGCCAGTCCTGCCAATTGTACCAGAGGGCGGCATGTCCAAGAACGATTCCTTTTCCCTGCCTGGCAAACTCAAAAATCGCTTTCCTTGCTTCCTTATTAGGAATAGGCTGATTGTTGGTTAGATATAGCACATCTGTATCCTGTAAATAATGTGCTATAGAATCGGTATTATCCGTATAACGCACTTCAGAAAATTTTCTTTTTTCCAAAGTTTGGGTGTCTACCTTTTTATACCAGCGGTCAAAATCATGGGAGCTACCTCCCCCCACTATCAGTACCCGAATTGGTTTTTTGTAAGTATCAGCAACGGCACCGTTAAAGGCAGTTACTAAGAATAGCAAGCCAATTATTACTATAGAAGGCAGTCTATGGCTGGCTTTGCATATCAGTAGGGTATTAGAGATCATATGTAATGGATTGGTTGTTGGTTTGGATGTTTCTATCGGGAGAAGTCACTGGCTTTTTCAACTTTCATAATGCCGTTCATCATGCGCCAGTGCCCCGGAAAAGTGCAGACAAAGGGATATTCTCCGGCTTCGTCAGGAACTGTAAACGTCAGGTTCACTACTTCTTCAGGATTCAGCATTTTGGTCGCAAACAAGACTTCGGGCATATCAGGAACATAGTCTTTTTGAGCTCCATCAGGATCACGAGCCAGTGCGTCGGCTGCTTTTCCTACTTTTTGCAGGCTACCTGGCTTCAGGATGAGCAGATTATGTTGCATACCATCCAGATTTTCCAGAGCTATCGTTACCTTTTCGCCGGCTTTCACGCTGAATACAGCTTTGTCGTATTTCATCATATCTGGCACCACCTTTAGATAGATGGTATTACTTTCCTGTCCGTCTGATGATTCTTTTTCTGCATTTGTGGAAGCAAGTGCAGGAGAAGAAGTATCGCTGTCCGTAGACTTAAGTTCTAGTGAGATACTATTTAACTCTCCATTCAAACGATTATCTCCCTCGTATGAACCTAGTTTACTATCATCTTCAAAATCGTAACTGGTACGAATTACAGAATTGATAGAAGCCCTGACTAAAGCAGGTGCTTTTCCTTCTCCTATCAACTTATTATCGGCATAGAGTAGCATTTTGCCATCTTTCTTAAGTTCGGCACGCAGCTCCGATTGAGCAGGCACTTTACTTTTACTTCTGGCCTGATAGCTTTTGCCCTGATGCTTCACTTCCATTACCAATTGCTGGTTTTCCAGATAGAGGCCATAACCTTCTTGCTGATCTGCATGTGCCATAATTACTCCTCGGAGAGGCTCATCTCTTCTTTTGACTGAAGCAGTAATACTAATTTCTTTACCTGCAACCTCTACAGGATAAGGGATAGTACCACGGCGAGGCAAATCATAGACTTCTTTTTGTAAAGCAGCTAAAATAGAAGCCCTTATACTCACAGACTCTGTTTTCTGAAGGTTAGAGCCAGCCTCCAAAAAGCCTTTCTCGTGACTGATAGCAGCAGCAAATAGTGCTTTTCTCAGCCAGGGGTCTTTAGCATTTTCCATTTGAGCACTGGCTTCAAAGATGTAGTTTCCGATAGAGGTTTCTGCTGGTATCTCTGCTAATGTAAGTGCCGTTGCCATGCGAACATGGAGCGAAGGATCATTTAGCAAATCCGCAGACCTGATTGCTTCAAATGTAGAGATGTTTTTGGGAAGTACCTGTACCGCAGCTTTACGTACACCTGCTGCCGGATGCTGTAAGGCATGTTTAGCAGCCTGTAGAGCTTCCGGATGATGCCCCTCCAGCAATCCCAGGCCATGCAAAGTCCATAGCGAATGTACTGCCGGACTATTCAGGCCAATCTCATCTACTTCCTGATTTTCAATAATTTCTACCAGGCCGGAAAGCATAGATGATTTTCCTGACTCTACAATCAATCGCTGAGCCGTCATACGCCAAAACATATTATCGTTTTTTAAAGCCTGAAGCAGTCCTTCTTCATCCTCTTTAGAAAGAGCAATGGGCTCATATTCAGGAGCATCTTTGTAGACTATTCTATATATTCTACCATAGTTGATATCTCTTAGCGGACTGATAAATGCATTACCCTGCCCGTGCGGCTGGTCGGTAAAGGGCAGTACCATACGAGATGGGGCCTGCCTTTCTACAAACACATTGTGCTGAATGATAAAGTTGTACCAGTCTGCGACCCAAACTGCTCCATCGGGTCCTACCTGGCTCTGTACTGGTCCAAACCACTCATCTGAGCTTGCCATCAGGTTCCAGCCATCCGCTTCAGTAAAGCCTGCCCCCTCTTTTTCAATTACTGCATTGTGCACCAGGCGTATGGTCGGCTCGTTAACAAAAGCGATACGGTTCCAGTAAGGCTTAGGAAAGCTTCTTGCGGTATACAAATGATGTCCGGCTGCTGAAGTAAAGCCACCTACCACATCTACCTGGCGGAGGTTAGGGGTCATGGCATGTGCATCGTAGTGCCCATCTATTTTCTGAATCGCGTTAATGTCTCTGATTTCCTCTTTTGGGTTTGAGGAGTTGCTCGCTGTAAGCACAGGGAGTTTACGCTGCATATATTTTGCGGGCATGGCATAATAAGCGCTGTGCGTATTATTGGCCGTAGAAATGAAAACATCATTTTCTTCGGAAAAGCCCAGCCCCCAGGTGTTGTTACTGGTGTTGGCGAGGTATTCAAAATCGCTTCCATCAGCATTAAAACGATACACGCCCTGGCGAAATGCTGTACTAATTCCATTAACCTTTCCTTCAAAGCCTGAATACCCTAAAACACCCCAGATTTTGTTATCAAAACCATATTGCAGATTGGAAGGGCCTGCATGGGTATCGTTTTTGCCCCAGCCCGAAATAATTTTTTTGCGAATATCTGCTTTGTCGTCGCCGTCGGTATCTTTAAGAAAGACAAAATCCGGTGCCATAGAAACAATGACCCCTCCCTTTGCAAAAGCCATACTGGTAGGAATATTTAGGCTGTCAGCGAAAACGGTGAATTTATCCGCTTTACCATCACCATCAGTATCCTCACAGATTTTGATACGGTCGTTGGCCGCGCCATCTGTCTCCAGAAAGGTATTGGGATAATCCACTGACTCTACTACCCAGAGTCTTCCTTTTTCGTCCCAAGACATGGCAATAGGATTGGTAATATCTGGCTCGGAAGCAAAAAGCTGAACTTCAAAATCTACCGGAACCTGTATCAGCTTCATAGACTCTTCCGGAGAGAGAGCTTCCTGCATTTTAGGCACAAAATAACGTTTGGTAAAATCTGAAATGGTGATAGAATCATAAATGGAGACATCCGGAATGTCCAGCCTGGCAATTTTCTGATTTACTTCTTCTCCCAATGCCCAAAGCACTCCCTGATTAACTAGTTGAAGAAAGCCTGCGTTGATCCAGGTACTATCATTATGGCCATAGGCGGTATAAAAAACACGTCCCTTGCCCAGCTCACGAATCCAGGTATAAGGTTCAGTACCATTTTCCGTATTACGGCTGCTTAAAACTATATTGTCTGAAGCAAGCCTTTGATGTACATAGGTTTCGTCCCAGGTTTCAAATGCCTGAAATTTTTGAGCCAGAGCATGCTTATCGTGATGTATATCCGCAGCGAATACACCTTCGCTATGAGAGTGAAACTGTCCGCCAATCGTATTGATGTACCAGTCGGAATTTCTAAAACAACCGGAGGCTGAATGGATAGGAATTAGTCCTTTTCCGTTTTCCAGAAAGTTTTTTAAGGCTAACTCCTGGGCCGGAGGAAGTGAATCATGGTTGGCATAGATGATAAGGCCATCGTACTTACTCAAGTTTTCAGTATTTATATCTTCCAGCTGCTCGGTATAGCTTAGATTGATACCTTCTTTAAACAAAGAAATGGCGAGCCATGGAGCATACTTAGCCGAATTATGATGCTGGCTATCGTGACCTAAGAAAAGTACTTCTGCCCTGCGGGCGGTATCCTGTTTCTGATAGCTATTGCCAAAGCTGCTATCCAGAATATTGAAACGATCGCCACAAGACTGTAAGCACAGACTAGCAGATAGTAAAAAGACAAATACTCTCATTGATTAATATTTCAAAACATTTAAAACAGCCTATTACCTTCTGCCTTGTCTTAAGAAGATAACAAGCTTTTTCCATTAATTTGCAGTTCAGGTGCTAAAGTGTAAGTTTCTGAATATCAGAGAAAATCATATCGTCTACACCAATAAACTTAAGCCCTACCCGGGCAAACACATAGTCCTGCGTAGGTACCATTTCAGGTACTTCAAGCTGAAGAGCTACATTTTCCAGATTAGTGATGTTATCTCCTTCCAGCATGGCAGTGGCTATGTTCGTTTCAGGACTGGCAAAGCTGGTTTTACTCACATAAAGCGTGGCGTGTTCTATATTCCTTGCTAGGTTATTGGTTACAATTTGTTCCAGCGAGAAATTAGCACTCACTTTATTAGCAGTAGCTGCCATAGTGGTATTACGAATCAGCCAGTAAGGAATAACCTCTATATTCTGTTCGGTTTCTGCATTCACATGAATCAGCAGCGTATCGGCCTGATCAATATCTTCTCCCCATAAAAAAGGACCCTGTCCCCTGGGAACAACCATTTTGTAAGTACCATTGAACAGTAATTGAGAAAATGCACCCTCCGTTGTAAATGTGCTACTGATAGGGCCTGTTTTACCAAAACCGTCCTGGTAAAGTTCATAGCTTACTCTATCGTATTGAAGGCCTATGGCTTCTCCCTGGTAAAGTAGTTTTCCACTTAACAGAGCATTAGGGGGTTCGTAATTATCTTTTTCGCAGGCTCCTAACGCAAAGCCGAACACGATGAGCAGAAATATATATGCTATATTTTTCATAGATAAAGGCTTTAGAATGGATTATTGTAAAGGTTGTTTGACCAGTTTGGGATTACTACTTAAAGTTTCGTCGCTTATTTTTGAATAGTAATTTCCTAGCTGCCAGTTGTCTGCAGCAGTCACCTGATTAGATAGAAATTCTTTATAGATCCACTTATTATGATTCTCTGAGCCAGGATTATAAATTTTGTATGGCCAGAGTCCCCAGGGCATGGTGCTTCTTTTGTTTGCTTTGCCTATACCAGATTTCAGGTCATTAACATCCATAGTTACGCCATCAAAAATCTCATGGGCAATTCTAAATCGCTTGAGATCCATGAAGTACTGACCTTCAAAAGCAAACTCAACTCTTCTTTCGTGCACTATTCTATCAAAGCTGATGTCTGCTGCACTTAGAGGAATTGTAAATCCGGCACGGGCACGTACCTGATTCATGTATTCTGCTGCTTTAGCGGGCTGCCCCAACTCAAAAGCAGCTTCGGCGGCGATCAGTAAAATTTCCGCATAGCGATAGCGGATGTTCCAAACCTCACTACGAATGCCTCGTTGCCCGGAACCTGGTGCGGGGTCTACATACTTTCTAAGATAAAAGCCCATTTGCGCATTTTGTACGGCCCCGGCTACAGGACCATCAAAGCCAACCACCTGCTGCTCCACCGACTGACCAGGCAAAATTCTTTGATCTCCCCTATCTGTTCCGGTAATGATTGTTCCATCAGAAAGTTGATAGCCTGCCCAGATATCTACCGGACTAGATTTAAAGCTAGATCCCGGAAGTATAACCGTTCCCCCCAGCCGGGCATCTCTATTTGCAAAAATATCTTCCTGATTTTCATAGTAGATGGGCTCACCATTGCCATTTACAGTGGCCAGAGGCGCAAAAGTATTGTCCAGCAGTTCAAACTCCTGCACCAGATTGAGTGTAGGGTTGAGCGCGCCACCTTCTTCCTCTTCTGCACCAAATCTGGGCTGATTCGCTCCTGTAAAGTAGTGGGTTTTGTATTTTATCAGATAGTCTAAAGCCCAGATTACTTCCGGATTGGCATTTTTATCGTAGAAAATAGCCGCAAAATTTTCAGAGAGGTTAGAAGGGTTCTTCTGGTATAGTGCGTAGCTTCCGGCATTTCCGTTGATAATTTCAGTAGCGGCAGAGAGTGCCTTATTGTAATACTCTTCGGCTTTTGCCGAGCTTATACCTACTTCATTGCCACTTAATGACAAGGAGGGTGTGCGAGCATTATTGTATTTGGCAAGAGATGCCGCATAAAGCGCTGCTCTGGCTTTCATGGCTAAAGCTGCCCCTTTAGTAGCTCTGGCTTTGGTATCTGCATCAGCAGCTAATATACTGGCAAGTTCATCAGCTTCCTCTATAACAAAATCATAGGTTTCTGCTTCGGAAGAGCGAGGCACCTGTAAGTATGAAGGATCTCCGTTAAAATCATAGGTCTGAGACTCTAATATTATAGGTACGCCACCATAGAGTTGTACCAGTTCAAAGTAATAGGCTGCCCTAAGGAAGCGTGCTTCGGCGGCAAATCTTTCTTTAAGATCCTCTTTGATGCTGGCATCTTTGATTCGTTCCAGAAAAAGATTGAGCTCCCGAATATAGGTATAGTCCCAGGTAGACCAGAAATTATTGATACCTTCAAAAGGCCAGGTGCTATTGCTATGAAATTGATTGGCCAGATCCTGCGTTTGGGCATAAAAGGCTTCGTTGAAGTCGCCCATGCTTTGCCAATTATCTAAATTGTAAAGCGTAAACTGACGACTGTATAAATCTGCCAGTATGGATAATACTTGTGCAGGGTCACTAAAGGCCTGTTCGCTGGTTAGTACCTGTGTAGGAGGCCTTTCCAGAAAATCATCATCAGAGTTACAGGCTATGAGCGTAAAAAATATAGATATGAGTATACTTAACTTTTTCATAAGCTTCACTTTGAGTGTTTAGATGGTAAGGTTAATCCCAACATTAATAATCCTGTTCTGCGGATATTGCAGTCCATTAGTATCCCTGATTTCCGGGTCAATCGGGTAATCCAGATTGTCTATAGAAAAGAGATTGTAGCCATTCAGATAAATTCTGGCTTGTTGCAGCTTTATCTTTTTGATTAGAAAATCGGGCAAATTATACCCTAACTGTATGGTTCTGGCCCTGAAAGTAGTGATGTTGGTCATCCAGAAATCTGAGCGTTTATTTACCGAGCTAAGTCCACCCTGGTTAAATCTGTTGGGAGGAAATTTACCGGCTACCCATTCGCTATTAATATCAAAGGGATCTACTCGGTGCCAGGCGTCTCTTAAATGCTCAGCCATATTACCACCATTGGCTCTGAAGGCCCTGCTCAGTTCATTCTCTGCGGTATAAGAGTACATAGAAGCTATGGAAAAATCTATAGCAAAGTCAAAGCCTTTCCATTTAAGAAGGAAGTTTAACCCACCATTTACGATAGGCAAATTGGTACCATAACCAATGGGTCTTTCATCGTATCCATCAATTTTATTGTCGCCATTGAGGTCTTTATAGATCAGGTCTCCAGGAAGAAGTGTCTTATTTCCCTGCCCATCAATATTGACTGGGTAATTGTTGATTTCTTCCTGCGACTGAAACTGGCCAATGACCTGATAAGCCCAGGTAAGGTTCTGAAAACGATCTTCTCCGGAATAGCGATACCTGTCCCAGGAGTTGAAAAAGATTGGGTTATATGAAGATACAAACTTGCTTCGAGCATAGCCGAGATTTCCTCCTAAGTTGTATGAAAAGTTGCCTGCATTACCACTGTAAATCAATGAAATTTCTCCTCCAAACTGCTTGTCGCTATTTACATTTTCGTCTGGCAGGCTGTATCCCAGCTCCTGAGGTACCACAATATCTGATTTGCGACCTCTGAGTCCAGTTCTTTTGCGGTTAAAATAGTCAATACTACCGCTAAGCTTTCCATTGAAAAGGCTGAAGTCAGCCCCTACATCCAGAATTTTACTTTTGAACCAGGTAATATTAGTAATGGGCTGACCTTTATCTCTGGTACCTATGATAGGGTTACCATCCAGTATGCCTATGCCCTGATTGTAGTTGTAGCCAGGCAGATAATCATAGGGTCCAATGCCTACATTATCGTCTCCCAGAATACCGTATGAAGCTCTTAGCTTCAGATCACTTAGTACCGCATCTGAGCCGAGTAGAGACTGCATAAATTTTTCCTGGGTAATTCTCCAACCTATGGAAGCAGAAGGGAAATAACCCACCCTGTTTTCTGGAGCGAACTTCCATGAGGCATCTCTACGGCCGGAAACTTCTATATAATATTTATTAGCGAAGTTATAATTAATACGTGCGATATAGCCTATCCGCGCTTCTTCATAATCCCTATCATTATACGTATCGGTCGTATTAAAATAGATGAGCGGAAGCACATTGGTAGCAGGTACACTATGCACAAATACTTCACGATCGCGAGTTTCGTATCGTTCGGCTACCAATAGCCCGCCTACTTCATGCTCACCAAATATGTTAGAATAGTGCAGTCCTAATTGACCGTTGTTTTTTTCTATTTTTTGAGTAAGGCGTTCACGCCAGGGGTTAGTGCTCCCCCCTGTAACACGATACTCTTCAGGGCTATCTTCTGTTGCCGGATAGTAAGTATACGCTTCATAGGTATATTCGTGTCCATCTTTTACCCGGTCTTCAATACCATAAGAATACAAACCTCTGAGTTGTAAACCCTCTATAAAGGGTAAGTCCCATTCTCCGGTAAGGTTGGCTTGCAGATACTTACGGATATCACGTGAATAGCCACCCAGCTCAAAATTGTTGTAAGCCCAGTTTGTCTCATTATGCTTGATATCGTTGAGGTATTCTGGATTATCATTGGCATATGGTCTTTCCCATGGGGTATTTCTTAATATAGCGTAGCGGGGCAGCCAGTAATCATCACCGCCAGGAATACCCGGATTCTCAGTTTCTTCAATATAACCATTGATTCCCATACCCAGCTTTATTCCATCTGTCACTCTGGCTTCCAGATTACTTATCAGGTTGGTTCTGCCAAATGTAAATTCACGACCCAGTACCGATGACTGATCCAGCCGCGTACCAGCCACATAGTAATTGATTTTTTCTGAGCCACCAGTTACATTTAGATTTACCTGGCTAATGGGTGCGTTCTTCTGGATGATAAAATCTTTCCAGTTAAAACTCTGATAGCCCGGCTCTACTCCTTCTTTGTATTTTTGGAGATCTTCTCGCGTTAGGTTCGTTTCGCCAAACCCATTAATATCGGCCTGCACTTTCTCCCAGGCCCAATCGTAAGAGTTATTGGTTACATCCATAAATTTGTACCAGTTCTGGAAACCCTGGTAGGCATCCAGATTAATGGTACTCTGCTCTCCACGTTTCCCTTTTTTGGTAGTTACCAACACTACTCCGTTTGCAGCACGTACGCCATAGATAGCAGCTGAGCCATCTTTAAGTATAGTAATGCTTTCTATATCGTTAGGAGAAAGGTTGTTGAACTGACGGGAGTCCTGTTGTATTCCGTCAATTACGAAGAGCGGATCGCCCATATTTCTGATCTGCACCGTAGCGGCGGCTCCGGGTCTTCCATCCGGCATTCTAAATGAGACACCCGGTAGCTTACCTGCCAGGTTGGAGCTTACTGTTGCCCCTCCTCTTACTCTTTCTATATCCTGACTGCTTACTGTAGAAATAGCACCGGTTACCGACTCTTTCTTCTGCGTACCATACCCTACCACTATAACTTCACTTAATGACTGAATATCTGCCTGTAAGTTGACATTAATTTCGGTACGGCCATTAACGGCTATCATCTGATGGCGATAGCCTATGTAAGAGAACATTAGGGTATCTGAGCCCTGAGGTACAGATATTTTGTATCTACCCTCAATATCCGTAATGGTACCATTAGATGTATTCTTGACCAGCACATTTACACCGGGCAATACTTCCTGTGTTTCTTCGTCGAACACCTGGCCGGTAACATTGATAACCTGAACCTCTTCTATCCACGGAACTTTAGTGCCTTTTTCCGCGATAGTCACCGATATTGTACTGTTGATTCTTTTGAAGTTGAGCCGTGCTTTCTGGCTAACCTCTCTGAGAATACTACTGACACTGGCTTTTTGGTGATCCAGGGAAAACTTTACGGGAATAGCCCGCACATCGTCTCCATAGGCAAAAACGTATTCGGTCTTTTCTTCTATAGCTTTAAAAACCTCCTCTACCGAACTCCCCTCTAATCTAATGGAAATAAAGACATCATCAATTCCATCCTGCTCGTAATGTGAACCTTCAGCATATGTGAAAGCTCCAACAATACTCAGAAACAGGAAGGCACACAGGGTGTACCTCATATGTTTAGGTATGATATTCAGCATAATAGTTTAGGTTGTTGTATGAAGATTGCAATGGCACTAGCCTATAAGGCGCATCCATTTTACTTCAATCAAAAATTAAATTCAATCCAGATAATTAAGGGCAGTTCATCAGGATTGTACATGACATGAGCCTCCTCTAATTAAGAGGCTTCTTTCTTTCTGAAACTGATAGTCTATCCCCAGAATGTATTCCATACTATGAAGGACATTTACCAGGCTTTCATTTTTGTATTTTCCGCTGATTTTACATTTCAGCACATCTTCATTTTCTATACTGATGCTTACTCCATACCATCTTTCCAGTATAGGAACCGCCTCAGAAAGTGCCAGTCTATCAAAATGTAGCACTTTATCTCTCCATGCAAGATAAGGCTCCAGATCTACATTTTTCTTTTCAAGAGACTGATCAAAAATGGCTTGTTGCTGCGGTTCCAGAAAAACAGCATCGGTAAGTCCGTTGCTAGTAGAGCTAACTTTTACTTTTCCAGTAGCTACTGTTACCTGATCGGGCTCATTTTTATACGATTTTATATTAAAAGAAGTACCTAAAACCGTCGTTTCTATGTTTCCAGACTTAACTATAAATGGTTTTTTAGTATCTCTTTTCACTTCAAAAAAGGCCTCTCCTACCAGATGTACTTCACGAATATCTCCCTCAAAGTCTTCAGGAAAGCTTAGTTTACTGCCGGCATTCAAATGCACTTTACTTCCATCCATCAACTCAAAAGTAGCTCTCTGTCCATTTTTGGTAGTTTTTTCCACCCAAGCTAATGAAGTAGAAGTCATAAGTGGCTCCGGGCTTTTTTCAAAATAAGCCAGCAGGCCAATACCTAAGACAAATACTAAAAGAGCAGCAGTTTTTACCCATGCCGGATTTAATTGCAGGCGGATAGATTTCTTTTTTGTTTCGCTAATGCTATGGTCTACTTCATAATATATGTCGTTTTGAAGTTCAACGATTTCATGTGGCTGCATCTCTAGTTCATCATCCTGAAACGAATCATAGAATTGATGCAACAATTTTATCTCTTGTTCATTACAATTACCTTTGAGGTACTTGTCTAAAAGCTTCTCAAGCTCATGCTTTTTCATGCACAACGAATTTACAATACTGCCCTTTTGTAAGTATGTAACCTGAGAGGCAAGAATCCCCTATGCCGTAAATAAATATTTTTGAAAAAACGAGAGGCCCGTAAAATCAGGCAAATAAGAGAAATGTGAGTATGGTTACTACTTCTTTAAATGCCAGCCGCAGATGTTTAATTGCTTTGGTAATCTGGTTCTCTACAGTTTTAGGAGAAATGCCCATGCGTGTGGCGATTTCTTTAACGCTAAGGTTTTCGTTTCGGCTTAGGTGAAATACTTCACGACAACGCTCCGGTAAGGTAGTCAGGCTTTGTTCATAGAGCTCCTGCAACTGATTAAAATTGACGGCCTCTTCCGTCTGATTGATGATCTGTACATGTTGCATACGATCCAAATGAAACTGTGCTACCCTCCCATCTCTTAGGTATCTGAACGCATAATTACGTGCCATACCATACAGATAAGACGTTAGGTTATCTATCTGGTTAGAATGACGTTTCTGCCAGAGGCTGGTAAAAATTTCCTGTGTGATATCTTTACTGAGCTCTTTGTCTTTGAGTATTTTGTAGGTGGAGTAAAATACTTTAGACCAGTGACGGCGATAAATTTC
Organism: Porifericola rhodea; assembly: GCF_030506305.1. Lineage (GTDB taxonomy): Bacteria > Bacteroidota > Bacteroidia > Cytophagales > Cyclobacteriaceae > Catalinimonas > Catalinimonas rhodea. Next base: position 4,506,738 of record NZ_CP119421.1, read on the forward strand.
ATTAAATGCGGCACGCTTATCCCGGCTAAGTAGGATACACAAATCTTTGTCGTTCCATTCCGGCAAGCTATTGTCACTCATGAAAAGAAAGGAGTTACTTTTATAAATTTCTGAATTTTATCGCTTATGAGCGATCCAATTTAGAGATTTGAAAAATATATCAAAAACATTTTGTCATGTTTAACTTAAAATGCGTAGCCTCATTCTTATTAAACCTTAGGAAAACACATATCAGGGATGTTACTACTACTAACTTTTCTATCTGACTTAGCGGACTATTATACGGGTAATAATTTTTATTGAAAGTGAATCAACGGAGGCTTTGCCTCCGATACTATTAGGCAAAATTTAAGATAAGCTCGTCTATTCAGAAAAATCTGATGACAAGCTTGATACATAAATTACTTAAAATCACTTTCCTGAAAAGGGGCTTCGCGGCTAATTGTTTTTTCCCTGAGTTCTTTAACGGTTCCTGCATCTATAGGCTCTGCATCATTAGTCCAGGCATTTCTGACATAACTGAGTACCGCAGCCAGCTTTTGATCATCAAACTCAGGATTGGATTTAAGGCCAGGCATAATAGGCTGTATTTCAGGCTCTTTGTACACCTTACCTTTTACCGTAACAGGCCCCTGTAAACCATGCAAAGCCACTAGAATAAGTCTGTCTTCTGGACCAGTTACCCACTCAGAACCATCTAAAGGAGGCGCAATGGGTGTTAAACCTTGTCCATTTTCCTGATGGCAGCCGGAGCAGGTGTGTGCATAGAGAGACTTTCCTAATACAAACTGTTCTTTTTCGGCTTTGCTAAACTCCTTGCCTGCCATTTGCTGACTAACTTCTGCATTTGTAATGGCCTGAGTCAGATCTTTTAGGATAGCCTCCTGATCAGTATATTCTTCTGAAATCATGGCCTGCAGTTCTTTCTCTTTACCATGTATACTACTTAATACTGCTTCTCTGATTAAAACTTCCTCGCCGTAAGTAAGCGCTATCTTTTTTAAGAGATTCAATACCTTCTTAGTATCTGTTTCCAGATATGCGCCCAGGCTCATAGCCAGCTGTAGCTGAACCTGTAGATCCTCAGAAGCACTAAGTTTTTCGTACAATGTTAAAGTTTTGCTATGATCAGCTTTATCTACATTCTGCTCCGTAATTTGTATAGCAGCTGACAATACTTTGGGGTCTGCCGTGCTTTCTGCCAAGCTTATAAGGTCTGCGGCAGTATAACCTAAGCCTTCTATAGTCCATAGGGCATGAAGTTTAGTCTTTTGCTCTCCTTCTTTTACCAGATCTTTAAGCTGAGGTATCAGGCTCTGGTCATTGCTTTCCACTAATCTTCTTTGTGCTTCGTCTCGCCACCAGCCATTAGGGTGCTCCAGTAAAGCCAATAAATCTTCCTGATCGGCACCGTCCAGGCTCTCAGGGGTTTCATCCATCAAATAGTCCCACAGTTCTTCGTACCAACTCTTTTCATAAACGATACGATATATTCTACCCAAACCAACAGGCTTTTCTAAGCCCCGCGATCGTATCTGATCTTTAAGGTAATCAGTAAGATAAGTTTTATGCTGAATGATGCCTCTATACATATCAACAACATATAAGTGACCGTCTGGACCATTGTACATGTTTACCGGACGAAAACGTTCATCGGTAGATGCTAAAAACTCTCGACCTTCATAAGCCTGCTCAGCCTTAAGATAGAGTCCATCTTCCTGTAAAATATTCCTTTTGATCAGGTTACCTGAGGGCTCTGGAACAAAGGCATTACCATAATAAGCTTCGGGAAAAGCATTTCCACGATAGATAACCGGTCCGCTGGCAGCAGTAAATCTGGCGAGTCTACCTTCTTTGTCCAGCATTTCCTCTTTGTAGCCACGGTTAATACCTCTATTTGGGCGAATAGGATAAACCCTCTGATCGTCAGCAATTTCAACATTAATGCTATATTCAGGATTAAAGTTTGGGTTTCTGCTCATCATATTAGAAGGCACCAGATCTCCCCTCAGTTGGTTAGAATTGGTATTGAAGAACAGCCTCCCGTAATCATCCTGACTGATACCCCACTGACCTCTAAACTCAGTTTCTTCCTTAGTCCAGCTTTTATCTTTGCTATTGTAGCGGTATCTGGCTCTTGATTTTGCGTTGTAATACCAATTGTTCATGGCTCTCATCATTCCGTTAGGCTGATGTTCCACATTACCTCCCACAGCATATACCGAATCAATCAGCGTTTTTTTGCCTGCCTTATCGTTATTGTTTTCTACAAACCATAGATTGGGTGGCTCAGCGTATACAATACCATTATCTACTAAGCTTATTACTCTTGGTAAAACAATCTTGTCCAGAAAAACTTTGGACTCATCCATTTTGCCATCCCCATCTTTATCTTCTAAAATGACTATTCTACCGTTGGCTTCATCCTCTCCGTGCCCTTCTATATCTGGCATATAGCTTTGCATCTCTGCTACCCAGATGCGGCCTTTGGCATCAAAAGCCATTGCCACCGGATCGTTAATTAGAGGTTCACTGGCGACCAGTTCCAGACGAAAACCCTCTTCTAACTCAAAAGTGTGCAAGGCTTCTTCTGCACTTAGTACCGGAGCTTCGTTAAACAACACAGAATCCGCTACAGCTTTGACTTCTTTGTTTTTTGAGGGGTTCCAGATGAAAGAGTAAAAAAGGATGGATATACTGGCAATCAGAAAAATTAGGACAAGTACTCTTTTAGTATTCATGCGAAGTATGAGGTTCTATATTTATAGCTTAGTTGTTGTATTAGGTTTTTGCATACCAACCCCTAATATAATATCAATGAGGGTTTAACTTCAAGAATAGTATTAAGCATTTGTAGAATAATCGTTAGTATTTAGCCAATATTGTTCTACTGTCTTTTCTTTTTAATAATTCAAACTGTTGAATGATTTAAGCCAACTCTTTTCTATAGAATTTTCGGTAGCGAGAAGGTGAGTGGTTTGTAAATTTTTGGAACTGCCTGTAAAAGAAAGGTAAACTCTCGTAGCCGCATTCATATGCCACCTGGCTAATAGACAAATCCGAATCTACCAACAGCTCGCAAGCTTTATTGATTCTGTATTCATTTAGAAATACAAAAAATGGTTTCTTCAGTGTTTTTTTACAGAAACGGCAAAATGCTTCTTCACTCATTGCTATATGCTCAGCCATATCGCTAAGGTTTATTTTAGACTGATAGTATGCTGTTACGTATGCATAGATATCGTTTACTCGCTGACTGGCTCTATGGTTAAGCTGGTAGGCATAACTACTTTCAGAAAGGACTTTGTACTCAGACTGAGCCATTATATTAAGTATTTGGAGCAGAATTAAGTATCGTTCAAATTCATTCTCTGAAAGCATTTGCTCCATCAAAGGCTGTATTTTTTGTACAGCTTTTTCGCTCAGGTGAAGCCCATGAGAGGATAGTTCAAGTAAATGATGAATATGGTGTAGTTCTTTTTTGTATAGTATAGTATTGCCAATATGTTCCTTGTCAAATTGTATCACGATGGATTTGGCATTCCCTTCGTACACGCCACTATTTTGCCAGCAATGAGGCAGGTTGCTCCCTATTAGTACTAAATCTCCGGACAAAAAACGCTGTACACTATCGCCTACATATCGCATACCCTGACTGTTGAGAATTAGCGTAAGCTCGTATTCCGGATGATAATGCCAGGGCGCATCAAATGCAGCTAATTCATATTTAAATATGCTGAAAGAGCTGGCAGAGCTGGCCGATACTTTTTCAAACTGTGCCTTCATATTATCTATATTAACAATGATAATACTCTTAATTAATATATTAAGTCAATATAGGGTATAAAATTGATAATTCTGGTAAAGAAGTAATGCCAGTGCTATGCTACTTTTGCATTAACACTAAAACTTATAAAGCTATGTTTACCATTAAAGACTACTCAAAAGATCATCAGGTAGTATCTGATCTGTTTAAGCAACCTCAGTCTGCTGAAGACTGGGATCAATACCGACTTAGCAGTGAACAGCTAGCATTTTTTCATGAAAATGGATATCTCTCAAATATCAAGCTTCTGGAAGACTGGCAGGTAGATCAGCTAAATCAAGAGTTGGCAGAAATTGCTGATCCTGGACACCCGGCCAATAAACTTTTTTACGAATTTCATTCCAACGAGTCAAGTGATCCGGATGCGGTATTGTTTCACTCTCTGGGCCATTGGAGAATAACCCCTGGCTTCCATGATATTCTGTGGAACCCTGCTTTTGTTATGGCGGCCAGCCAATTGTTAGGCGATCAGGCGGTTCGCTTCTGGCACGATCAGCTTTTTTGTAAACCCGCTAAACATGGTGGCGTAGTAGCCTGGCATCAGGATTATTCGTACTGGACTCGCACCCAGCCTATGCAACACCTTACTTGCTGGACCGGACTAGATGACGCCAGTACTGAAAACGGATGTCTTTATTATGTACCCGGTAGCCATAAATGGGGCCTACTGGACAAGCCTGAGCTTGCTGGAGATATGGAAGGTTTGATGGACTACCTTACTGAAGAACAAAAGGCAGAGTTTAAACCAGTACCCATTGAAATGAAAAAAGGTTATGGCACTTTTCACCACCCTCTAATGGTACATGGGTCTTATGCTAACAAATCTGAGCGTTCTCGCAGAGCTTTTGTACTAAATGTTTTTGCTGATGGTACACGCTCGGCAACTGATGAAGCTTTATTGGATGGCGTGCCCGCGATAAAAAATGGAGAACGTATGGAGGGCCAGTTTTTTCCTCTCCTGTATCAACCCTCTTAATTTGCCATTCTGATTTACCATAGCTTTTCACTTAGTTGAAAAGCTATTTTTTTATAACATATTCTTACTAAAACGCATAGCTTACTTGCTAATATCAAATGTATTTGCTTATTTCAGCAAACTAAAACGATTTAGTTAGTATAGTATTTTGGGTAAGACAAAGCTTTGTTCTCTTAATACTCCTACTAAATGCTTATATTCAAGTAGAATTTGTTGATTAACAATTAACCTAAAACATGTTCAAGAATTTGAATACAGTATCTACTGTGCTTAGAGGCAATATTAAGCTATTCTTAAGCTTATGTTTGTTTGTAATGGCAGCTTGTGGTTATGAAAAACCTGATGATCTAGCCCAGGCTGAAGCTCAATTGCCTAAAGAGATAGACTACAATCTACATGTAAAGCCCATACTTTCTGATAAATGTTTTTTTTGCCACGGTCCTGATAAAGCGAATCAAAAAGCCGACCTGGAACTTGCTACTGCCGAAGGTGCCTATGCCGCACTCAAAGATAAATCTGACGTATTTGCAATAGTACCGGGAAAGCCAGGAAAGAGTGAAGTGTACCACCGTATTATCAGTGAGGATCCGGAAACAATTATGCCCCCTCCAGAATCTAACCTGAGTCTAACCGCCTATGAAAAAGCAGTACTCACAAAGTGGATAGAGAACGGAGCGGAATATAAACCACACTGGGCCTTTATTAAACCTGAAAAGCGTGAACCTCCGCAGGTTAAAGATAAAAACTGGCCTAAAAATGATATAGACAGATTTGTACTGGCCAAACTGGAACAAAACAACTATTCGCCCTCCGAAGAGGCTGACAAAGAAACCTTGCTACGCCGTTTAAGTCTGGACTTAACTGGCCTACCTCCCACTCTTGAAGAAATTGACGCCTTTATTAAAGATAAATCAGAGAATGCTTATGAGAAAGCAGTAGATCGTTTAATGGCCTCGCCTCATTATGGCGAAATGATGGCAACTGAGTGGATGGATGCCTCACGATACGCTGATACTCACGGCTATTCTGTAGATCGCTACCGCCCTATGTGGCCGTGGCGCGACTGGGTGATAGAAGCCTATAACAATAATATGCCTTATGATCAATTTGCTACCTGGCAATTGGCAGGTGACCTTTTTCCAGAACCTAGCCGTGAACAGAAATTAGCAACAGCTTACAATAGGAACCATGCCCAAAACATGGAAGGGGGAATTGTAAACGAAGAGTTTAGAGTAGAATACGTAGCTGACAGAACCAATACACTGGGTACCAATTTTTTAGGCCTAACTGTAGAGTGTGCTCGCTGCCACGATCATAAATACGATCCTATCTCCCAGGAAGACTACTTTAAACTGTATGGCTTTTTTAATAATGTAGATGAAGCCGGGCAAATCTCATGGGATGATGCCATGCCAGTACCTACGATGCTGCTAACAGATGAAGAAGAGGATAGCCTGCTCGCATTTATTAATCATAAGATTGAAGATACCGAGCATCAATTAGAAAGTATTAAAACAAAGCATAAAAAAGATTTTGAAGCTACTCTTGCCAGTAATGAATTACAGCCTAAAGCGTATCTAAGACAAGGCCTGGAAGCTCATTTTACTTTTGACCAAGTGCAGAATGATGCTTTCTCCAGTACAGTATCCGGAACACATAAAGGTAAAATTGCTGAACCTCAATTGCTAGATTCTCAATTTGGAAAAGCCTTAAAACTGAACGGTGACGATGCATTAGAGCTTGATGGTGTAGGCATATATGGTAGGGCTAATCCATTTACAATAGCCCTTTGGGTTCATATTCCTGAAAAGCTTGAAGAAGGTGTCATATTCCATAAGAGTGTGGGAGCTATAATCTACAACTTCAGAGGTTACCATCTGGCTTTAAGAGAAAACAAGTTTGAATTACTAATGGCCCATACATGGCCTTATAACAACATCATCAAAATATCTGAGCACAGTGCTCCCAAAAATGAATGGGTACATCTGGCTATGAGTTATGATGGTAGCAGCAAAGCTGAAGGACTAAAGCTTTTTGTTAATGGTGAAGAGCAACCTCTAGTTACAGAAAAAGATAATTTGTATAAAGACATTCTTTTTAGTGGCATGGACAAACAGCCATCTCTCCAAATAGGAGCACGTTGGCGTGGCAAAGGATTTAAACAAGGTCTAGTAGACGAGCTGAGGGTGTATTCCAGGGCGCTTAGCAGCCCTGAGATTGCTTATCTGGCAGAGGCTGCTACTTTAAACTCTGAGGCTTCAATTGCATCCAGTAAAGAAGGGTATTTTGATTTCTACCTTAACCACAAGGTACCTGAATATCAGTACCTACTAGAAAAATTAGAAAAAGAGCGACTCCAGAAGAGTGAGCTGGTTGAGCAAATTGATGAGCTAATGGTAATGGATGAGTTGAAAGAAAAACGTCCAACCTATATACTGGAACGAGGTGCTTACGATGCTCATGGTAAAGAGGTAGAACCTGGTACCCCCGAACATATTCTTGCTTTTCCGGATAGTTTGGAAAGAAACAGAATGGGACTTGCTCAGTGGCTGTTCCACCCTGATCATCCGCTTACTTCAAGGGTAATTGTAAATCGCCTCTGGAAACACTATTTCGGTAAAGGTCTGGTCACTACGGCAGCTGATTTTGGCAATCAGGGTAACTTACCTACTCACCCTATGCTGTTAGATTGGTTAGCGGTAGAACTTCAGGAGTCAGGCTGGGACCTTAAAGCCATGCAGAAGAAAATTGTAATGTCAGCGAGCTATCGTCAGTCTTCTTTCACCTCTAAAGAATTACAGGAAAAAGATCCTGACAACCTTCTGCTCGCTCGTGGCCCGGCTTTCCGCATGACAGCTGAAATGTTGCGCGATCATGCCCTGGCTTCTAGTGGACTTTTGGTAAAAACCATTGGTGGACCTAGTGTAAAACCTTATCAGCCAGAAGGGCTTTGGGCATTTAATGGTGCTACTTACGAACAGGATAAAGGTGAAAACTTATATAGACGCAGCCTTTATACTTTTTGGAAAAGAACCGTCCCTCCTCCATCTATGGGTACTTTTGATGCTCCTACGCGTAGCTATTGCGTTGTAGAAAGACAGCAAACCAGCACACCGCTACAAGCGCTGGTGCTATTAAACGATCCTCAGTTTATTGAAGCCAGCCGCCATATAGCTCAACGAGCCATTAATCAAGCTGATAAAGAAGAAGACAGAATTAATTTTGCCTTTCGCCTGCTAACTGGCCGAAATACAAAACCGCAAGAAATGAAAGTGCTTCAGCAGCTTTTGGCAAACGAAAAAAGTAAGTTCTCTGAAAGTTCAGAAAAAGCTGAAGGTTGGCTAACCAGTGGAGAAAGCATTACTACAAAAGAAGTGGATGAGCCTTTATTGGCAGGCTACACTGTTCTGGCTAGTGCCATTATGAATTCCGACGCATTTATCACCAGACGATAAATTACTATGACTAAACAAAAAGATTTAATCAATATTACAAATACTCTCAACCGTAGAACTTTTCTTTCAAAATCTGCAATGGGCCTTGGCGCAGCTGCATTAGGTTCTATGTTTAACCCTGCTAAAGCATTTACTAGTCAAGGTGGTGGAGGTGTTCTAAACCAGCCTCACTTTGCTCCCAAGGCAAAACGAGTTATCTATCTTTTTCAGAGTGGAGGCCCCTCTCAGCTAGAAACATTTGACTATAAGCCACAATTGGAAAAAATGCATGGAGAAGAACTTCCTGACTCCGTACGTAAAGGGCAACGCCTGACTGGTATGAGTGCAGGACAATCTTCTTTGCCATTGGCAGGCTCTACCTACTCTTTTCAGCAGTATGGTAAAAGTGGCGCCTGGGTGAGCGAACTTCTGCCATACACCAGTCAGATAGTAGATGAACTGTGTTTCATAAAAACCATGCATACGGATGCAATTAACCATGACCCAGCTATTACTTTTTTTCAGACTGGCTCACAACAGGCCGGCCGGCCTAGTATTGGTTCGTGGCTAAACTATGGGCTAGGCTCTGATAACGAAAACCTTCCAGCATTTATCGTTCTGGTATCAAAAAATGGTGGCGGACAACCCCTTTATGCCCGTTTGTGGGGAAATGGTTTTTTACCATCCAGACATCAGGGTGTGCAGTTCCGCTCAGGAAAAGATCCTGTACTTTATTTGAATGACCCTAATGGCTACCATAGCAATGACCGCCGTAGTATGCTCAACTACCTGAAAGAACTTAACCAGGCTCAGCTTAGTATTTATGGCGATCCGGAAATACAAAACCGAATTGCTCAGTATGAAATGGCATTTAGAATGCAGACTTCGGTTCCAGAAGTAACAGACATGTCTGATGAGCCAGATTGGGTTTTTGATATGTACGGAGAAGATGCTCGCGACCCAGGCACCTATGCTGCCAACTGCTTAATGGCTCGCCGACTGATAGAAAGAGATGTCAAGTTTGTTCAGTTATACCATCAGGGCTGGGACCAACATGGCAATTTACCTTCAGGCATCAAAAACCAATGTAAAAATACGGATCAGGCTTCCGCGGCCTTAGTTAAAGACCTCAAACAGCGGGGACTGCTGGAAGATACGCTGGTTGTCTGGGGGGGTGAGTTTGGACGTACCAATTACTCTCAGGGTAAGCTTACTAAAGAAAACTATGGTAGAGACCACCATCCGCGCTGCTTTACTATGTGGATGGCCGGTGCTGGTGTTAAAAAAGGGTTTACCTATGGTGAAACCGATGATTTTGGGTATAACATTGTAAAAGATCCGGTACACGTGCACGATTTTCAGGCTACTTTACTACACCTTTTAGGAATAGATCACGAAAAACTAACTTATAAACATCAGGGTCGTCGTTATCGCTTAACCGATGTTCATGGTCATGTAGTAAAGCCTATCCTTGTGTAAAGTTGGGCTACACTAAATTCATAAGTTGTCATAGGTTCTCTGTTTATTTTGCTTATCACATATTATTTTATACAAATTGACCAATCTCGATTGCTATTTTGATATGATAAGTCATAGTTTAAATACAAATGCTATTTTTAGGTAGCTTAAAAATGAACAACTAAACAACTTATGAAACTACTACTCTTAATTTTTTGCCTAATTTCAAGTGCTTTCGCTATTGTCTTTCATAATGAAAATGAACCATTTGATGAAAAAGGTATTAAGGTTGTCAGTCTTAAAAAAGGCAAAACCAAACATTTCATCAGTCTTAGAAATGCATTTGTAGAACGTAATCCTGGTTATGATTTAGATTATGTGCATCAATCCAAAAAAATAAAAGCTACTAACCAGTATCGCCTTGCCTTTATTCAGGAAGGTGAAGGGAAATTAGCGATTGGAGACCAAAGTTCTGACTTTTCAGTTGGAGATATCATCTATCTTGATAAAGGAGAAACGCTAAAGAGCGAGCAGAATCTTAGTGCACTCATCTTTATTGTACCAGATGCATTACCAGAAGAGGTTCCTGCGTTTATTCGTCCAGATTGGGACCCAAACATTACAGATATACCAGGAGGCTGTGCTACCGAACGTAATGCCTACCGTAGAATATTGCTTACCTGGGAAGATAAAGTAGGCACTTATCTTTATCACGCACTAAATGCACACCGGGTTCGTATTATGGACTCCTTCACTCATTATCATCCGGTAGAGGGTGGTTTTGACGAATTTTACCTTGTACAGATGGTATTACCTGAAGCTAGACTAATTACTTCCAATCAGGTAGATTTGATAGAACAACCTGAAACCATCGGCCAGGACCAAGCCCAAAACCTGCTGGATTCTACTCCTTTAGAAGTTGGAGATCTCGTTTACATACCCCGTGGAGTTGCGCATAGAGGCTTAGGTGGTGTGCTAACTCAGGTTATTACGGTACCAGGCTTTATACCAGGTTCAGAAATAGGTATAGACCATCACCTACATGCGATAAGAGAAAAATTTTCTTTGAGCGAAGATCAACTACCACTCAATCTGGAAGCCTCAACTAAGGCAGTTATCAAATAAATGAATAAGTTATAATTACTCATCATGGTTTATAAACATATCTAATTATTGAGTTGGGTGATATAGGGAGCCTTTTTTACACATAAAATCTTATATTCGCTCCTTGAAATAACTTAAGCATAAGAATATTAACCCAACTCAAAAAAGATACGATATGGCGACATTTGAAATGGTGATGCCCCGTATGGGAGAAAGCATTATGGAGGGTACCATACTAAAATGGTTAAAAGAAGAAGGGGATTATATTGAACAGGACGAGTCTGTACTGGAAGTTGCTACTGACAAGGTAGATACTGAAGTACCAGCTACTCATAGTGGTAAACTCAAAAAAATATTAATACAGGAAGGTGAAATTGCTGAAGTAGGTAAAGCTATCGCAATTATTGAAAACGAACAGGAGACTAGTACAGATAACAATAGCTCTACTCCTACCGATACCTCACCTTCATCTAACGATATTAACGCTAATCAATCCAAAACAATATCAGCAGAAGAATCCGCAGCTTCAGTACAGGCTACTAAACCTGAAAGCGAGCGATTTTATTCTCCATTGGTTAAAAATATAGCTAAAGAAGAAGGGATTAGCTTAGAAGAGCTAGAGCAGATAGAAGGAAGTGGTAAGGAAGGCAGAGTTACTAAAAAAGATATTCTTCAATACATTAAATCGGGCAGAAAGCCTGTAGTTAGTGCATCTACGTCTACCTTATCTTCATCTAAAACGCCATCTGTTCAAGTAACTGCTAACCAGAATGATGAAATAATTGAAATGGACAGGATGCGTAAGATGATTTCTACGCGCATGCTGGAGTCTAAAGAAATTTCTGCACATGTTACTTCCTTCGTAGAAGCTGATGTTACCAATATTGTCAACTGGAGAAATCAACATAAGAATAAAGTTAAAGAGAGAGAGGGTGAAGCTCTTACGTTTACTCCTATTTTTATAGAAGCTATTGCTCAGGCTATTAAAGAATTTCCGATGATAAATGTATCAGTTGATGGTGATAAAATCATCAAAAGAAAGAATATTAATATCGGAATGGCAGTGGCGCTTAATAACGGAAACTTAATTGTACCAGTTATTAAAAATGCCGATCAACTTAGTTTACTCGGCCTGACAAAAAAGGTAAATGATCTGGCTATTAGAGCGAGAGATAGTAAACTAAGTGCGGATGAGCTTTCGGAAGGTACTTATACCGTTTCTAATATAGGATCATTCGGTAACGTTATGGGTACTCCTATAATAATGCAACCACAGGTAGCAATATTGGCTTTGGGAGCTATTACCAAGAAAGTAAGTGTCATAGAAACACCCGCTGGTGATACTATTGGCATAAGACACAAAATGTATTTATCCCATTCGTATGACCACCGGGTGGTAGATGGAGCCTTAGGTGGAATGTTTGTTAAAAAAGTAGCTGATATATTAGAATCTTTTGATATCAAGCGCACTATTTAACTATTAGAAAGGCCTCAGCAATGATGCAAAGCAACTCGCCGAGGCCTTAGCTCAAACCACAAAGTAAAAAACTACATCAATAAGTCTTTTTAGCTAAACCAGCTAGTGAGCTTGAGACTTTTAAACCTGCGCTTTCGGCAGATCTACTATTAAGCTCAAAGCCTATTTTAGAGTCATCAGTAATAATGAAATTGATATGTGAGCCATTCGCGGCCATATTATCATGTTCTGTTACCAGCAGCGTACCCTTGTTACCAAGCATCGCTGTTAGTTCACTAGCGTCAACTTTTTCGTACTTTGTCACAAAAACCACATCACTCTGGCCTACTTCCTTAATAGAAGCGCATTTTTTAACGACCAGATTTCGGTTTTTAATGGTTTTCTTCTTTTCCATAATTCCCAGCATTTCGCGATATGCTGAGTTGTTACCCACTACGCTTATTACAAAGTCTTGTCCGGCTTTTTCGGCTGGCCACTCAATGTATTTACTGAAATTATAGATAAAGATAGGGTGATACTTATACTCCTGAGCATAGCTTAAGGACACCGTAGCCAAGAGAAAGCAGAGAAGCAATAATTTTTTCATGTAAATTAATTTTAGTTTGAATTAGCTTTTTCCTTGTAGTTATGCTACAAATATGCCATCTCATATTAGAATAGTAAAACTAAATACTTGAAAAACATTACTCTCATGCAATTTTAGACTTCCATACTAATAATGGGCTTTTTTAGGCATTGTCACCAAGAATCATTAGTAAATTACAACTAGACACATCTCAAAAAAATCATATTTTTAAGGTCAGTCATATTATCTTACACACAAAAGAATAAAAGATTAGTGAAGAGAGGTGAAATTAATTGGTGTAGAATGTAGTTATACATCTACCATAGCAAAATCCTTCAAGTAAAAGTGTTATGCTAATTGATATTGGGCTTGTATTTCTGGCATTTTTATTTTCCATACCTGCAATTACCGCTTACTTTGCTCACAGTCATGGTAGGTCATTCTGGCTTTGGTTTGCTATAGGTTGCATCTTACCTATCATCAGCAACTTCATAATAGCTTACCTGTGTCGCAAAGAAGCTATTAAAGCTCAACGTAGAAAAACAGATGTTCTTAGCAGATATGAAGATGAGTGGATGAAAAATTATGTCAGCAATTTTGTTAAGACCGAAAATTCAGACGAAAAAAAGCTAACCTAACTTGCTTTAGCAGTTCTTCATTGTAATTTTAGTGGTTTAAGTATAACTTAACTCTCTAATTACTAATATTTTACAATGAATCAACAACCTATACCTTCAAGATTGCTATGCCTGCTGGCAGCGCTACTCTTGTATGCATGCTCAGGACAACTTAGTCCCAGTGAATCTACTGAAAGAAGCGTTCCTTTCCAGATTATCCCTTTAAGTAATTTATCATCCTTTAAAGCATCTGAGGCTAAGAATTGGTCTGTCGCATCTAATGTCTACGCAGACCTTGTCCAAAAGCATCATTTAGAAACTACTGAAGGCACTGGGGTACTTGTGAACCAGCCAGATGATACTAACAAAAGTGAGCTTGCCACAGAATTTGAACACGGAGATATAGAGCTAGAATTAGATTTTTTACTTCCTAAAGGTTCAAATTCTGGTCTTTATCTTCAGGGCAGGTATGAGCTTCAGCTTATTGATAGTTGGGGTAAACAACAAGTGAGCTCAGGAGATTGTGGAGGGATCTATCAAAGATGGAATGCCAAAACCAATTCTGGATTTGAAGGTATTGCTCCACTTGTAAACGCATGCAAAGCACCCGGTTTATGGCAAAATCTAAAAATCCGATTCCAGTCTCCAAAATTTGATAAAAATGGTAAAAAAACTGCTAACGCCAGGTTTCTGGAAGTAATATTAAACGATGCCATTATCCACCAGAATGTAGAGGTGAGTGGACCAACAGCAGGTGCTTTTTTTGAAAATGAATCCTCTTTAGGCCCATTAGTCATACAGGGAGACCATGGCCCTATAGCTTTTAGAAACATTCAGTATAAGCCTTATGCTCAGGAAAGAATAGCACTGGCAGATTTAAGCTATCAGTTTTACGAAGGTAAGTTTGAAAATTTTGACACACTCGCTTCCCTTACACCTACAAAAGCTGAAAATACAGATTCTCTTACCTTTATTGCTGCAGGTGATTATAACGACTTTGCTATACACTTTGATGGTAAAATGATTATCCCTAAATCTGGCACCTATTTTTTTGATGCCCGTGCGTATGGACCGGTTCGCCTTTCAATAGACGGTAGAGTAATCTCTACAAATGACAACAGTCAGCATATGAGCGACAGTGGCATCGGGCAAATAGAGCTTAAAGAAGGTGAATATCCGTTCTCCTTAACATTTTTGAAAAATGAAAGGCCCTGGAGAAAAGGCATGAGTTTATATTATGAGGGACCTCAAATACCTAAAACTGCTTTACATGCTGCTTCTTCAGTGCCCCTTCCTCCTGCTCCGGAGCCTATTCTGGTCTCTGCAGAAAGTGAAGTTCAGCTTCAAAGAGGATTCTGGATTCATCAAAACAAAAAAAGAACTCATACCGTGGCAGTAGGAATGCCTGAAAATATCAACTATGTACTAGAGCTTAGCAACGGAGCCTTATTGTCAGGCTGGAGAGGTCAGTTTTTAGATGCTACGGATATGTGGCATCAAAGGGGTGAGTCTCAGTTAATGAGACCCATGGGCAGTCCTGTTGAGTTTGTGGCTAAACCAAGTATTGCCAGTCTCTCTTCTTCGTCTGCACACTGGCCTGATACTCTTGAGAAAGAAAACTCTCCTTTTTTATACAAAGGCTATACACTACTAACCGATGGTACACCACAGTATCATTATCTTTATGAAAATTCAAAAGTTGAGGATCAAATTGTATCCAATGCATCAGGTAGAGGCTTAAATCGCTCATTAAAGTTTACACTTTCGTCTTCTCAAAAGCCTTTCTATTGTCTATTAGCTGAAGGTAGTAAAATAGAAAAGCTGAAAGACGGTAGCTTTGCCATCAACGATAAGGATTATTACCTGAAGTTAGAGGCTAGTGCCGAAAATGATGCTATTCTACGAAATGAAGACAATCAGCAACAACTCTTACTACCTGTCAACTCATCCAAAACTATTGAATACAGCCTAATCTGGTAAATGCGAATCTTATGAAAAGCAAAATATTCTTAATCTTACTGCTACTGTATACGCCTCTCCTTACGGTTTATGCGCAATCCGATATAGCTGATAAAGAAAGTGAGTACTATAAAATCAGTACTATTCCTATACCTGAGGATGTAGTTCTGGAAGTTGGAGGCCTCGCTCTAATGCCAGATAAGCAGTTGGCAGTAGCTACCAGAAGAGGAGAAATCTGGTTAGTCAACGACCCGTATATGAAAAACAGCAGCCAGCCCAAATTTTCAAGATATGCGTATGGCCTGCACGAACCATTAGGCCTAGCCTATCGTAATGGCTCACTTTATACGACCCAAAGGGCTGAGCTCACAAAAATCACTGATACTAATAATGACAATAAAGGCGATCAGTTTGAGACCATTTACTCCTGGCCTTTGTCTGGTAACTACCATGAATATTCTTATGGTCCATTGTTTACGCCTGAAGGCGATATGCTGGTGACCTTAAATCTCGCCTGGGTAGGCTATGGTGCCAGCTTAGCCAAATGGAGAGGTTGGTTAATTAAAATTTCTGAGGATGGAAAGGTAGAGCCGATTGCAACCGGATTGCGTTCTCCGGCTGGTTTTGGGTTTGACAAAGAAGGTGAAATATTTTATGCGGAAAACCAGGGCGACTGGATTGGTTCTGGGCGTATTACTCATCTTGAAAAGGGAGACTTCGCAGGTAATCCGGCTGGTTTGAGGTGGACTACAGAGGAAAACTCTCCATTAAAACTTAAAGCAGAACATATCCCTGATTCGGTAGGTCTAATGCATGAATTTGCAAAAAGTGTATCAAGCCTTAAAGTACCCACTGTATGGTTTCCGCATACTATCATGGGAATATCTACCTCGGCTATACTTACTGATACTACTGGTGGAAAATTTGGTCCATTTGAAGGGCAAATGTTAGTAGGTGATCAAGGCCATAGCAAAATAATGCGTGTGTATCTGGAAAAAGTAAATGGCGAATATCAGGGTGCCTGCTTCCCCTTTAGAGAAGGCTTTTCTTCAGGAATATTACGTATGGCTTATGGTAGCGATGGCTCTCTTTTTGTTGGTATGACCAGCCGTGGCTGGGCTTCTACAGGCAAAGAAATGTACGGACTTCAGCGCCTCTCCTGGACTGGCAAAACTCCTTTTGAGATTAAAACCATGAAAGCTATGAGCAATGGATTTGAACTGGAGTTTACCCAAGCAATTGACCGTACGACAGCAGAGGCTCTTGCTTCCTACTCCATGACCAGCTTCAACTATAGCTATCACCGCAAGTACGGTAGCCCCATAATTCAACAACAGGAATGCCCCATTGCCTCAGCAGAAGTAAGCGACGATGGAAAGACAGTAAGGCTGTACGTAGATGGATTACGAGAAGGTTATATCCACCAGCTCAAAGCAGAAGGCATACGTTCCAAAAATGGTCAGCCTCTATTGCATTCTGTAGGTTATTATACTTTAAACAATATTCCTGAAGGTGATCGTAGTGTGCCCACGTTGGCTGATCACCAGATGCATAAAGATACCAAAAAGCAGGTCAATAGCTGTGGTTGGGATGAAAGCAAGCGTATTACCGAAATGCCCTCAGACTGGAAGAGTGGAGCTGATATAGTTATCAACATAGGAACATCGCCCGGGCTTAAATTTAGTGTAACTGACTTTGAAGTGCCTGCTGGCGCAAAGGTACAGCTTACATTTACCAATAATGATGACATGTTGCATAACCTGGTAGTTACTAAACCCGGCACTGTGGAAGAGGTAAGTGATGCTTCTATGCAAATGGGACTGGAAGGTAGCCAGAGAGCTTATATACCCAAATCTGATAATATACTTTATCACACCTGTATACTTCAACCAGAAACTAGTGAAAGCATTTATTTTACTGCCCCTAAAGAAGGCGAGTACACTTATGTTTGTACTTTCCCGGGCCACTCTAAAGTGATGAGAGGCGTTATGAAAGTAACTCCTTCAAATACTGCTTCCCGCTAAAGAATAAAGCCCTTTCCAAATTGGAAAGGGCTTATAATTCATTTATCTATAGCTTTTTCTATCTGCTCCCTGTCGTTCTAACATCCAGCCCGGATACTCCGCCGGCAATTGACTTAACTCATCTAATTGATTCAGTTCTTCTTCTGTAAATTGTATATCTACTGCCTTTAGATTGTCATCTAATTGATCAGTATTTTTGGCTCCAATGATGACTGAAGTCACGACCTCTTGATGCAGCAGCCAGGCAAGCGCTAGTCTGGCTACCGAACAATTTCTCTGCTCTGCCATTGGCACCAACGCATCTACAATATCAAATGCTCTCTCTTTATTAACTGGAGGAAAATCAAAATTTACTCGCCGTGAATTTTCAGGATCCTGCTGATCTTTTCTATACTTTCCACTGAGCAGGCCTCCGGCTAAAGGGCTCCATACCATTAGCCCAACTTTCTGATCTTCTAACAATGGTACCAGTTCACGCTCCAGGACTCTGCCAGCAATGGTATAATAGGCTTGTAAGGATTCAAACCTTGATAGCCCCTTATGCTGCGCATAACTTAGACTTTTCATAAGTTGCCAGGCTGCCAGATTACTACAACCTACATATCTGACCTTACCGCTTTTTACAAGATCATCTAAAGCTCGGATGGTTTCTTCTAAAGGAGTAAGCGGGTCGTAACCGTGAATTTGGTACAAATCAATGTAATCTGTGCCTAACCTTTTCAGACTTTTTTCCACCTGATGAATGATGTGTGCACGACTTAACCCTACCTGATTTGGCCCCTCTCCCATTCTACCTCTCACTTTTGTGGCCAAAACTATTTCGTCTCTTTTTAGCTTGAGGTCTTTAATAGCTTGCCCGGTAATCTCTTCTGATTGCCCTTCTGAGTAAACATTTGCAGTATCTATAAAATTAATACCAGACTCCACAGACCTGGCAAGGATGTCATTTGCAACATCTTGTCCGGATTTACCAATAGCTTCCCAAAAGCCTTTACCCCCAAATGTCATAGTGCCCAGACACAGCTCAGAAACAAGCAGGCCTGTATTTCCTAAAATGTTGTACTTCATGATCACGTGTGTTTAAAAAATGGTTATTCCTTATAAATCAGGACGGGATAGGTAGCAAAATATGCTATATCGTTTGCGGTACTCTCATTAAAAATACGTTGGATAAAGTTTCGGGGTTTGTATAACATGGCTAAAAGATCAGCATCTTCTCTGATCACATACTGGTCAATTCCCTGGGCAGGATTATCATGGTGTTCTATGGCAAACTTAACTTTGTCGTAGTTTAAAAAAGTTTGAGTGTTTTCAACATATTCATTGTACATCGCCTCTTCAAATTGATTATCACCGTGGCATACATGTACTATATCTAGCTGTGCATTTGCAGTAGCAGTAAAAGCAATCAGGCGATTAAGTACATCTTTGTCTTCTTCCTGATAATCAGAAGCATATACAATTTTGTTTATTTTATGATATTTAGCATACTGAGGAATACACATGACCGGACAATGTGCCCGGGAAATGGTTCGTACGGTATTGCTCCCTATATACTTTTCTACGACATCTTTTACACCGGTGGTGCCCATTACTATCAGGTCATACTGATGCTCTTTAGCATAAGTAGTAATTTGCTGCTCTAGTGGTCCGTAAGTAAAATAATAGTCGCACTCCTGCATACCTTTGGGTCGGCTCAAATTATTGACCTCATTACATAGATTACTGAGTACGCCTTCTGCTTTAGCTACCAAGGTATCCCATTCCGTATTTTTTCCATAAGTGCCTAAATCTTCTTTAGACAAAGCTTCCCCAAATTCTTCTTCAGTAAATACGTGTACCAATGTTAACAAAGAATGATGTTGCTCGGCAATATGAGCAGCAAACTCTACTGCATTTAATGAGTCGGAGGAAAAATCAATTGGACATAAAATTTTTTTCATCTTAAAAAATCTTTATATGAGGGTCGTAAGGTAAAAAATTAGTAAATGCTAAACACGTCAATCAGTACTCTTTATGAGGGTCTATCTGATGTGTTAGCCTATCTCCTTTTATTGCACAATAATGATTAAATACCATTTGGCGGGCCGCTGTTTCGGGATTGGTAATACTAGCTATATGCGGGCTGATTTGAACACCAGGTGCAGACCAGAATGGATGTGTATCAGGAAGGGGATCCTCTCTAAAAACATCCAGCAGCGCACCGCTCAAAGTACCATTACCAAGTGCTGTAAGCAGGTTATTTTCTACAATCAACTCACCTCTGGCTACATTTATAAGGTAAGTACCTTTGTTTAGCAATGCAAAAAACTTGGTGTCCAGCAGGTTTTTAGTTTTACTGGTAAGAGGCAAAAGACACACAACTACATGCACTGCTTTTAACATTTGAGCTAGCCCATCTTCTCCGCTGTAGGTGCTTATGCCTTCTATCTTTTTCGGCGACTGAGCATATGCATGAACTCTAAATCCTAAGTGATGAAGTTTAAGGGCCGCATCTTTACCAAGTTCTCCCAGGCCTAGGATTCCAATATTTTTGCTATTAACATTCGGCTGTACTTTTTCCCAACGCTTTATCTTCTGGTTTTCCCATATACGATACATCTGCCTCTGGTTGTTGAGTACACCCATAATCACATAGTTACTCATAGCTGTTGTCAAGCTGGAGTCTACCACTCTGGTTATAGGTACATTCGGCAGTTGAGGATCTCGCAAAATATGGTCTACACCAGCACCAAGTGAACAAATGAGCTTTAAATTTGGAAACTTATTAAGTAGCCCAACAGGGTGCTTCCATACTATAGCAGTAGAATACTCATGGTACTCCTTTAAATTGGGGAAAACATCAACCTGAAGCTGAGGATCAATTTTAAGTAGACTGTCTTTCCAGACCTCTGTAGGACGATCTGGTAGTATAAGGGCAATTTTCATGTTACTTCGCCTTGGATGTCCAATTACTACTTTTTACTCTGAACCTCCACGGCAATTGCGCATCTTCTTCAGCATAGTCTATACCTACACGAGGGCTGGCTATTATGTCTTCTTCCTTAATACTTACACCTCTATCTTCAATCCAGATTTTTTCACCCAAAGTAAGGTCGTGCCCGTATAAGTCTCTGCTAATACCTAAAGCCTGGCTAAGCATACCCGGACCAGCGGTCAGTCGCACTGAAAAATCATTTAGCTTTCTGCGCTGCTGCATGGTTTCTATACCATCGGTAGGCTCTATGGCTCTAACCAGTACGGCATCAGCTTTGTCTCTTGCGTTAGTAATAATGTTAAAAAGGTCATACATACCATAAATTTTGTAGACGTATGCCACACCACCCTCATGAAACATAATTTCAGTTCGTGTAGTCCTTTTTTGCAAATGCGAGTGGCAGGCTTTGTCGTTGATATGAGAGTAGGCTTCAGTTTCTACAATTTTGCCACCGCATAACTTACCATTGACTTCCGTATAAAGGTATTTTCCTAAAAAACTACGGCTCAGGCTAACTACATCTTCCTGCAAATAATACGCTTTGGGTACAATGTTCATTCTTCTATACTTTCAATAATTGCTAAAATAAAATAGATTTACGGCACAACCACTAAATCACAAAGAATGAAAAAAGTAAGTGTACTCATTTGTTTATTTTTTGCAGTAATAACAAATACTGCTTTTGCTCAACTCAACACTCCTGCACCTAGCCCATTTTCTAAAGTGAGCCAGGTAGTTGGCTTAACCGAAGTAGAAATTGCTTATTCTCGTCCTGCTATGCGGGGCCGCGGTATTTACGGAGACTTGGTTCCTTACGATAAAGTATGGAGAACAGGAGCTAACGCTGCCACTAAAATTAGCTTTAGCGAGCCTATGGAAATTGAAGGCAAGCAACTGGAAGCCGGAGAATATTCTATTTTTAGCATTCCTGGCAAAAATGAATGGACGATCATCTTGAATAAAGATGCAAAAGCTAGTACTGCTCAGTATGACGAAGCTAAAGATGCTGCTCGCTTTACTGTAAACACACAGAAAAGTAAAATGGATCATGAGTCTTTTACTATTATGTTTTCTGACGTAAAAGACAATTCTGCTGCGATTAATATCGCATGGGAAAATACAGTAGTTCAGTTCAGCATTACTGATCCCGATGTTGACGAGAAAGTGATGGGCCAGATTAAAGAGCAGATACCTAATGCGGGAAATAACGATAATGTGTACTTTGCCGCTGCAAGCTATTATTATGAAAATGATAAAGACTTACAGCAAGCCGCTGAGTGGATAGACAAAGCTGTAGAGATTAATAGCGAAAAATTTTGGGTAATGCACTTGCAGGCTAAAATTCACGCTAAACTTAATAATAATGATAAAGCAAAACAGGCTGCAGAGAAATCTAAGGAGCTAGCACAAAAAGCTGGTAATGCCGATTATGTAAAGCTCAATGACAAATTGCTATCTTCAATAAAGTAAGTAGAATGTATTTAGTAGAATAAAAGCCCGGTATATGCCGGGCTTTTTGGCTAACAAATAGTTTTTATCGCTGTTTTAACTGCATGAAAATAGCTAAAAAGTACCAACTGAAAGAAAGAGATATTGACCGCATTGTTGAGATGGCCTGGGAAGATCGCACACCTTTTGATGCAATTGAGTCACAATTTGGTGTGCCTGAAGAAGATGTGATCAAGCTGATGCGCCTAGAAATGAAAGAAAGCTCCTGGAAGAGGTGGAGAAAGCGTGTGCAGGGACGATTCACCAAACATAGAAGCAAATCTGAAACGCTAAAATTCAAAAGCAGCCGACAGAAAAAAATATCTCAGAACAAAATTAGTAAGCGTTAATACCGTATTATTCTGTTTTTTTTGTATTCCTATCATAAAGCGCTTGGCGCTGCGTTGCACTTATATTAACTTACCCGGGCTTAATACATAGGCCATAATTGGAATTTTCATTCCTTCGGGCTAATCTTGCAAAATAATTTGAACCATTGAGTGCACACTGAGCATGACAGTCTTATCACAAAAACACAAGCAAAAGTCCATGCTGGATAACTATAGGAATATCAATAACCTTTTTGGGTGGCTGGTTTTTATCATCGCTACGGTAACTTACGCCCTTACCGTTGAAGAAACAGCCAGCTTCTGGGATTGCGGTGAATTTATTGCCGTTTCGTACAAACTGGAAGTTCCCCACCCTCCTGGAGCTCCTTTCTTTTTGTTACTAGGCAGAATGTTTTCATTTCTGGCTATGGGCAATGAGCAGATGGTTGCCTACTGGATTAATATGCTAAGTGTTATCAGTAGTGGTTTCACCATTCTTTTTCTGTTCTGGAGTATAACCATGCTTAGCAAGAAAATTCTTAAGGTTAAGCATGGAGAAGAAACCGCTGAGCAAACCATTTTGCTTATGGGAAGCGGACTTATAGGTTCACTTGCCTATACCTTTTCAGACTCATTCTGGTTTTCGGCCACAGAGGCGGAAGTTTATGCTTTATCATCCTTCTTTACGGCTTTTGTGTTCTGGGCTATACTCAAGTGGGAAATGATAGATAACCCTTCTGCAGCAAACCGCTGGCTGATACTCATTGCCTATATGATGGGACTTTCTATTGGTGTACACCTGCTTAACCTGGTGACAATACCTGCCTTAGGCCTGATTTATTATTTCCATAATAATAAAAAAACCACCACTAAGGGTATCATTAGTACGCTAGCTATCTGTCTGGCTATTATAGGTATTATTATGGTTGGGATTATTCCCGGCTTACCTTCACTAGCTGGTTCCTTTGAAGTTTTCTTTGTTAATAATTTGGGGATGCCATTTGGCTCAGGAGTAGCTTTTCTTCTGCTTGCCATTATTGGATCTTTAGTCTATGGCCTTATCTATTCTTACAAAAACGCTAAGGTTGTACTAAACACTGCACTCATTTGCCTTACATTTATTCTTATAGGCTATAGCTCCTACGCATTGGTGCTTATCCGCTCGTCTTACGACCCTCCTATTGATGAAAACGATCCGGAAACTATCATTAGTTTCGTATCTTACCTTAAGCGTGAACAGTACGGAAGTCGTCCTTTATTGTATGGCCAGTACTTTACAGCTGATCTGGTTGACCAAACCGATGGGGCTCCCATCTACGAAAAAGGTGAAGATGAGTACATTATTACCGATTATAAACTTGAGAATAAGTATGACCCTAAGGCGAGTACTATTTTTCCACGCGCTTACAGCACGCAGGATAATCACGTAGAGCTTTATCGTAGCTGGATGAATCTGCGACCTAATGAGAACCCAACGTTTGGCGATAATCTTTACTATTTCTTCCGATATCAGGTTGGGCATATGTTTATGCGTTATTTTATGTGGAACTTTGCCGGTAGAGAAAGTGACATAAAAGATGCTGGCTGGCTCTCTCCCTGGGATGACAGTAAAGATTTACCCTACGAAATTGCTACTAATAAAGCTCGGAATAACTTTTATATGCTACCTCTCATTCTGGGTTTGGTAGGTCTTTTTTTCCAGTACAAAAGAGATATTAAAGGTTTTTCTGTAGTTGGACTGCTCTTTATTTTAACGGGTATCGCTTTGGTAGTCTATCTTAACTCTCCGCCGGTTGAGCCTCGTGAGCGTGATTATATTTATGTGGGAGCTTTTTATGCTTTTGCAATCTGGATTGGTTTTGGAGTTATCGCCATAGCTAAATTTATAGGTCAGTTTCTAAAAAATAAGATGGCTGCCGGCGCTGTAGCGACTTTACTTTGCGTTGCTGTTCCTACTATCATGGCGGCTGAAGGCTGGGATGATCATGACCGCTCTAACCGATATTTCTCGGTAGACTCTGCTCGTAACTTCCTTGCGTCCTGCGCTCCAAACGCAATACTATTTACCGGAGGTGATAATGACACTTTCCCTCTTTGGTATGTTCAGGAGGTAGAAGGTTTCAGAACTGACGTACGTGTAATAGTACTAAGTTACTTTAATACAGATTGGTATATTGAGCAGATGACACGCCCTGCTTATGAATCAGAGCCTTTACCATTCTCATTAAGTAGCGAAAACTACAAGCAGGGTGGCCCTAACGACTACCTTCCTTATGTTGAACGCCCCAATATTAAAGGAGCGATTAACCTGGAGCAGTTTTTAAGATTAGTGAGAGAAAACTCTCAGGCATTAAAAATTCCTAATGCCAGAGCCAACTACAATACTGTTCCCGCTAAAACATTCTTTTTGGATATAGCCACTATGGATGTAAGCGAGTCCTCAGCAGACACCGCACAGATTAGCGGTTCCGGACAAGCTAAGCTTACTCCTCACCTACAACAGATTATACCTGCAGAGATGCAGCAGAATTTCACTAATCGCTTATATCTGGATCTTAAGGGTAGAGCGTTAGAGAAGAAAGACCTGATGATTTTGGATCTGATTGCTAACAATAAATGGGAACGCCCTATTTATTTCAACAATACCTCTTTGATGGGTGTCAATATTGATTTTCGCCCTTATGTGGTACAGGAAGGTCAGACTTTTCGCCTCTTGCCAGTAGAAAACCCTAACCCAAACAATGAGTTTGTGAATACTGATGTGATGTACACAAACATGATGGAAAACTTCTACTGGAGAGAGCTAGATAATCCTGATGTTTATTACAATGAAGATTACCGACAGTTTGCGTTAAATCACCGCTCTAGCTTTAATACTTTGGCGCGTGACCTGATACAAAAAGGTGATCTGGAAAGAGCCAAAGCTGTAGTCAATAAAAGTCTGGAGGTAATACCAGATGCTTCAATTCCTTTTGATTATGTTTCTTCTCAAACACTGATGCTATTGTTTGAAGTAGGAGAAGATGAGAAAGCTATAGAAATGGCAACTACACTTGGAGATAGAGCTGATGAAATGTTAACTTATCTTTATAAAACCTCAAGGTCTCAAAACCTTGAAATGCAGAAAAAACTGATGATTCTTAATGGTGTGGCTCAGGCACTAAATCGCTCAGGACATACAGACTTGGGACAGAAATACGATGAGTTACTAAATATGCATTATACCAGAATCAACAGCTTTTAGTGGAACAAATATAGATTTATGAACATCAAGCTTATGATTTGATGATATAATCTTGAATAGATAAAGAAAACTTGCCGAACTTATAGGCAAGTTTTTTTAATGATCATAGTTATACTAAAAAAGAATCTATGGTACGCACAACCTTCTTTACTGTTATTTTATTAGTTCTTCAGCTACAGCATCAGTCCTTTGCACAAAGTGATTACAAAGATGCGGATGAATTTAATGTAGCTTATCAGTATCAGTTGAACAGCCCCGTTCTTTTTCAGCACCGGGTAGCCATAGGTCAGAATGAAGCTACAGTATTTCTTAAAGTTATAAGACAAAGTAATGAGCTGAATATAAATTCGATAAACTATGAGATTAAAGCAGATTATCAGGGAGATGAGGTAGTACGTAAAGCAGAACTTGAGGGTGGGCAAAAACTAATTAATGATAGCAATTCAGATATTTATCAGTTTACTTTTCCCCTTACAGAGAATAGTAAGTATTTGTTTATCTTTTTAGATGCCAGCATAAGAGAGAATAATTATACCTACCTCTATGATATCGCGCTTGATACTGATCAGAATTTTCCTCTAACAGACCTCTTAATTATGGAGGCAGACCGGGACATTCCGGTGTTTAATCCTACACTCACAGAAGATACTGAGTTTCGTCTGGTATCATTCTACGGAGAAGATAGTACTCGCGCTTTTATCTATCATTATACTCATGAATTTCCTCCTAACCTCCCCCCTATGGCGGAAGGTAGTGCCGAAGTACAAAAAAGCTTGTCAATAGATACAGTACTCGAGGTACAGATGGGTCAAAAATTATCTTTTAATGAACAAGGTCTATACTTCTGTCAGACTGACACTACTTCTCTTTCTGGAATTTCCTTTAGGCTTACAGACAACTACTACCCTCGTTATGTAACTGCCGAAGGTTTAATTGCCCCTCTACGCTATATTAGTACATCCGAAGAGATGGAAAATTTAAATAAAGCCGATAATAC
This sequence comes from Porifericola rhodea, assembly GCF_030506305.1. Taxonomy (GTDB): domain Bacteria; phylum Bacteroidota; class Bacteroidia; order Cytophagales; family Cyclobacteriaceae; genus Catalinimonas; species Catalinimonas rhodea. The sequence continues at coordinate 4,533,213 of NZ_CP119421.1, forward strand.
TAAACAGGCATTGGACAGATACTGGGTCAAAGCCACTCGTTCCCGGGAAAGAGCTAAAGACGTAATCCGTAACTATTACAGACAGGTATATGCTGCTAATGCTCTGTTTACTTTTTATAAAGAGGGATGGAAAACAGGTCAGGGCATGGTATATACCCTTTTTGGTGCTCCAGATGAAGTTTACCGAAGCGCCACACAGGAAAGATGGATTTATAATGATGAAAATAACCTTGTAGACAACTTAAACTTTACTTTCGTTAAAGTCCGTAATATCTTTACCGATCAGCATTACAATTTAATAAGAGACGAAGACTATCGTAGATTCTGGTATAGGAACATAGATCTTTGGAGAAAAGGAAGAAAGCAAATATGAGCGTATCTAAAGCAGAAATGATCTTTGGCACCCGTGCCATTATAGAGGCAGTAGAAGCCGGTAAAGAACTAGACAAAGTTCTGTTACAAAAAGGAGTCCGTAACGACCTTACCAAGGAGCTTACAGGGCTGATGAAAGAAAGACAGATACCTTTCACTACAGTACCTATAGAGAAACTTAACAAAATTACGAGAAAAAATCATCAGGGTACCATAGCCTTTCTTTCTGCGGTTACTTACGCCTCCTTAGACAATATTATCAATCAGGCCTATTATCAGGGTCAAGACCCTTTATTAATCTTACTGGACAGAGTTACTGATGTACGAAACTTCGGCGCTATTGCAAGATCTGCCGAATGTCTCGGTGCTCATGCCCTGGTTATACCTTCTAAGGGTAGTGCTCGTATCAGTGGAGATGCAGTTAAAGCATCGGCAGGAGCACTACACCACATACCAGTTTGCCGGGAAGAAAACCTGAAAAACACAATTGATTATCTGCAATCTAGCGGTGTACGGGTTATTGCCTGCACAGAAAAAGCTCAAAAAATGACTCAGGAAGCTGACTTTAAAGGTCCACTTGCATTAATGATGGGCTCAGAGGAAGATGGTATCTCACCTGCATATCTAAAAATGGCCGATGAACAGGTAAGCATTCCAATGAGTGGGAAAATAGCATCACTTAACGTTTCAGTAGCTACCTCAATATGTTTGTATGAGGCAGCTCGTCAACGAGGATAATCCTTTATATATACCGTTCACCCTTATGATTTTTAACTTCGCTCATTACACTTCTTAGTGATACATCCTGTTCATCTTTGGGGTAAATGAGCAATACATCCTCACTATCTGCGATTAAGTAATTCTTTAGACCCTGAACAACAATCAGTCTTTTAGAATTACTTTTCACAAAACAGTTTTTACTATTAAGCATGAGCGCGTTTGCTTCAACAATATTTTCTTCGTTTTGATTATCTCTTTCCTTAAGGTCAGAAAGTGACTGCCAGGAACTTACACTAGACCAGTCAAAATTACCCATAATCAGAAAAACATTATCGGCCTTTTCCAGCATAGCGTTACTAATAGATACATTCTTGCACACAGAATAAGCTTTCATAATACTTTGCTCCTCCTCTTCAGTAGAAAAGTAAGGCATACACTCATGAAACAACTCTGCTACTTCAGGTATATGAGTTTCAAATGCATCCAAAATAGCATCCACGTGCCAGACAAATATTTTGGTATTCCACGCAAAATCGCCACTTTCCATAAACAAGCGGGCTAGTTCATCCTGTGGTTTTTCCATAAAAGACTTTACTCTTTTTACCAATCCCACATGATCATAGTGATATTGAATATAGGCATAGGAAGTCTCGGCTTTATGTGGTTTAATGCCCATAATTAAAAGTGCATTTTTATCCATATGGGCAACCTCTACGGCTTTCCTGATATCTCTTACAAATGCAATCTCTCCGAATATAGCATGTGATGCCGGACATACTACAATTACAGCATTTTTATTCAGCTGTTTTATTTTGTAAGAAGCGTAGGCAATGCAGGGAGCGGAATTACGCCTTACAGGCTCTACCAGTATGTTTTCTTCAGGAAAATCCGGTAGTTGTGCTTTAAAGATATGCAGGTATTCTTTAGGTACTGAAATGTAAATATTTTTGTCAGGACATATCCCCCTGCTCCGCTCGTATGTTAGTTGTAATAAAGAACGGCCATTACCAAATAAATCCAAAAATTGCTTAGGAAGATGCTTCCTGCTGAACGGCCAGAAATTCGTACTATTGCTACTGTAAACAGTAATCAATACATAAGTATCCTCTCTTGTCATATATCGTTATTCAAGCAAGTCAAAAAAACCAAGATTGCTTTTAAGGTTGTTTAAGCTATTAAAAATCAGAAATTCCGGTTTTGCAAAGCAATAAAAAAATACTTTTAAATTTAACAATATAAGAACGTTTCTTAAGTATAATTTGTAGTGAATTGTAAAATTATTTTAATCCAATTTTTTTCACTAACTTCATGAACATTTTCGCAAAAGGGGTAAATTATTGGATTTACAGAAGATTAAATTTAACAATGTTTAGACAATGGTGGAACAGCAAACTAACCTAAAAGCTTATCTTAAGCAGTATTTTGGGTACAGTCAATTCAGAGGAAATCAGGAGGCAATTATAAGAAATATACTAAACAGAAATAATACTTTTGTTATCATGCCTACAGGAGCCGGTAAGTCTCTATGTTACCAACTACCGGCCATCATTCAGGAAGGAACTGCGATCGTTATATCTCCCCTCATCGCCTTGATGAAAAACCAGGTTGACCAGCTTAATGCTTTAAATATTAATGCACAATTCCTTAACTCCACGCTCAACAAATCAGAGATGAACCGCGTGAAAAAAGGTACACTTAGCGGAGATGTTAAGCTCTTGTATGTTGCTCCAGAGTCACTTACTAAAGAAGAAAATATTAAATTCCTTCAGGAAGCTAAAATTTCTTTTGTAGCTGTGGATGAAGCTCACTGTATTTCTGAGTGGGGCCACGACTTCCGACCTGAGTATAGAAGAATTAAAACTATTATTGGGCAGTTGGGCGATAACGTACCCGTAATTGCTTTAACCGCTACAGCTACACCTAAAGTACAGCTGGATATTCAAAAGAATCTCCAGATGGAAGATGCCGACCTTTTTAAGTCATCATTTAATCGTGAAAACTTATATTATGAGGTTCGCCCCAAAAAACAGGCAAAAAAGCAGCTTATCCAGTTTATAAAACAACACAAGGGTAAGTCTGGCATCATCTACTGCCTCAGCAGAAAGAAAGTAGAAGAAATTGCTGAGTTTCTTAAAGTGAATGACATCAATGCTGCGCCTTATCACGCAGGTTTGGAACCTTCGGTTCGTATGCGCAATCAGGATGCGTTCCTTAATGAGGATGTAGACGTAATAGTGGCTACCATCGCTTTCGGCATGGGTATAGACAAGCCCGACGTACGGTTTGTCATTCACTATAATGTACCCAAATCTCTGGAAGGATACTATCAGGAAACTGGCCGTGCCGGTCGTGATGGTTTAGAGGGTAAGTGTTTAATGTTCTACAGCTATAACGATATCCTTAAGCTGGAGAAATTCAACAAAGACAAACCCGTCACTGAAAGAGACAACGCACGAATGCTTCTGCATGAAATGATTTCCTACTCTGAGTCTTCTGTATGTAGAAAAAGGCAGTTATTACACTACTTCGGAGAAAATCTAAGAGAAGACTGTGGATACTGCGATAACTGCCTAAACCCTAAGGAGCAATACGAAGGACAAACATATGTTGAAACTGTGCTGCAAACAGCGCAGCAAACTGGTGAACGTTTTGGTATTCAACATCTAGTAGCAGTAATTCGTGGATCTGAAAACCAGTACGTGCTTAGCTACGATCATAACAAGCTATCTGTATACGGAAAAGGTAAAGAGGAAAATGACTTCTTCTGGAACTCAGTTGTTCGCCAGACTTTGCTTTTTGAGTTTCTGGAAAAAGACATTGAAAACATCGGTTCTTTAAAACTTACTGATAAAGGACGAGAGTTTATCCTTAACCCTCATTCAATTTCCCTTTCTAAAGACCATGTGTACGAAGACCTGGGTGAAGAAGAAGAGTTTGAAGGAAACAATGCCTCCGCTGGTCATAACGGTGGCAGCAAATCTTACGATCAGTCTTTATTTGACATCCTTAAAAAGCTTCGTAAAGAAGTAAGTAAAAAGAAAAATGTTCCTCCTTACGTAGTTTTCCAGGAGCCTTCTCTGGAAGAAATGGCTACCACTTACCCAACCAGTAAAGACGAACTGGCTGCCATCAATGGTGTAGGTATGGGTAAAGTGATGAAGTTTGGAGCGCCGTTTATTGAAGCTATCAGCAAGTATGTTGAGGAAAATGATATTGTAACAGCTGCTGACGTAGTCATTAAATCAGCAGTTAACAAGTCTAAAAACAAAATATTCATTATCCAGCAGATTGATAAGAAGGTAGACCTGGAAGAGATTGCAGAGTCTCGCTCTATCAGCATGGATGAGTTATTAGATGAGATTGAACTGATCTGCTACTCTGGCACCAAGCTTAAGCTAGATTATTACATTGATCAGATCTTAGATGAAGATCAACAGGATGACCTTTATGACTACTTTCTTAGCGCTGACTCCGATAGCATAGAACTGGCTTTGGAAGAGTTTGGAAGTGATTATTCAGAAGAAGAACTAAGGCTAATGCGTGTTAAGTTTATGTCGGAATACGCAAACTAATTATTGAAGGAGTATTCCTTTAAAGGAAGGTTGCGGGTTGCTATTCTTTTTTCTTAGCTTTACAGGCTAAATAGCAACTTGTAACCTTCTTTTTATATGAATATACTGATCCTCGGTGCTGGCGGACGTGAACATGCCCTGGCCTGGAAAATCAGCCAAAGCACAGAGTGCGAACAACTATTTGTAGCTCCTGGCAATGCAGGAACCTCATTAGTAGCTACAAACCTCCCCGATTTAGGCAATTCTTTTGATGAAGCTGGAAAAAAACAAATCGCAGATTTTATCAGAGAAAATGATATACAATTATTAATAGTAGGCCCTGAAGCTCCATTAGTAGCAGGTATTACAGACTATCTCAAACAGTTAGACGACTTAAAAGACCTCGCAATTGTAGGTCCTGGACAGGATGGTGCTGAACTGGAAGGCAGTAAAGATTTCGCCAAAGCATTCATGGAGAAGCACAAAATTCCTACTGCGGCTTCAAAAACATTTACCAAAGATACTTTGGAAGAAGGTATGTCTTTTTTGCGTAGCCGCAAACTCCCTATTGTTCTTAAAGCAGATGGTCTGGCAGCAGGTAAAGGTGTGATCATCAGTCCGAGCTATGAGGAAGCTGAAGAAACATTAAAAGAAATGCTGGTAGACGCAAAATTTGGTAATGCCAGCCATAAAGTAGTTATTGAAGACTATTTGCAGGGTATTGAACTCTCTGTTTTCGTACTTACAGATGGTAAAGACTATGTCATCCTGCCTGAGGCTAAAGACTACAAAAGAATTGGAGAGCAAGACAGCGGACCTAATACCGGAGGAATGGGTGCGGTTAGTCCTGTCCCTTTTGCCGATCAGAACTTTTTAGATAAAGTAGAAGAGCGCATTGTTAAACCTACCATAGAGGGGCTACAGAAAGATAATATTGACTATCGCGGATTTATATTTATCGGCCTGATGAATGTAAACGGAGATCCTTATGTGATTGAATACAATGTGCGCATGGGTGACCCTGAAACGCAGGTAGTGATCCCTCGTATTGAAAATGACCTCCTGCCCATTCTACTTGCCGCTGCCCGACAGAATTTAAGCACCGTACAACTGCAACTCTCTCAGGATATAGCTACCACCGTGGTAATGGTATCAGAAGGCTATCCTGGGGCTTATGCCAAAGGCAAAAAGATCAGCGGATTTGATGCTGTGGATAGCGCTCAGGTATTTCATGCAGGCACCAAAGCCAAAGATGATCAGGTACTCACCAACGGAGGTCGGGTACTCGCCATTACCGGAAAAGGCAAAAGCATTCAGGAGGCATTACAAAACAGTTATCAGGCGGTAGAAAAGATTCAGTGGGAGGGACTATACTATCGTAAAGATATTGGTCAGGACCTGATGGCGCTATAAGCAAATGTCTGCATTATCGCAGCTATACACTTGTATCATGATCAACACTTTTAATAGAAAGCATCTATCTTGTTGATATACAGGATATAATCTTTCTTAGCCTGAGCCAATTCTATAGGGCAGAAAATACCACCTCTGCCCTATTGTTTTTATCAGCACTCTGCCAACTTTACGATCATTTGTAAGGAATATTAATCTTCAGTAATTGGCTAAATTGATGCTATATCTTTCCGTCTTATTGAGTTACTCAAAAATATTAGTGAGTTAAAATACTCAAAAACTCTACTTTTATACCTGAGTCTTATTGAAGATTTCGCAATTGTGGAGAGCTCCATTTGATTGTAAAGTAATTTTTACTTAATATCTTCGCTAATCTATTTTTGTCATTATAAAAGCAAATCACTAGCTGCTTTTACAATCACAAAGTAGTATTATTTATTTTTCACAATGTAGGACAAAGGCTAATCACTCTGTTTTTAGTCTTTTCTGATAATATATAGATATTAATATGGGATGCAGTACTTGTAGCTCAGGGAACGGTACTGCCGTAGGCGGTTGTCAGAACAACGGCGGTTGCGGTACCGGAGCTTGCAATAAGATGAATGTGTTTGACTGGCTGTCCAATATGGATTTACCCTCCCACAGCACATTTGATATCATTGAAGTTAAATTTAAAGGCGGTAGAAAAGAGTTTTTTAGAAATACAGACGACATTGACCTTACCACCGGAGACCCCGTAGTGGTGGACGTGCCCAATGGGCATCATATCGGCTACGTATCTCTGCAAGGAGAGCTGGTACGCTTGCAGATGCAAAAGAAGAAAGTCGCAAACAACGATGACATTCGCAAAATTTACCGCATAGCTAACGAAAAGGATCTGGAGGCTTTTGAGAGGGTACTTAACCGTGAAATGCCTACCCTTTACCGTACGCGCCAGATTATAGACGACCTGCAACTGTCTATGAAGCTTTCTGATGTAGAGTACCAGGCAGATAATAATAAAGCGACCTTCTACTATTCGGCAGACAGTCGTGTGGACTTTCGTGAGCTTATTAAAATACTGGCGGGTGAGTTTAAGATACGGGTAGAAATGCGTCAGATAAGTCTGCGTCAGGAAGCCGGAAGACTCGGAGGTATAGGATCTTGTGGCCGTGAGCTCTGCTGCTCCACCTGGCTGAGCGATTTTAAAAGCGTGTCTACCTCAGCAGCTCGTTACCAGAATTTATCACTCAACCCCAGCAAGCTTTCGGGGCAATGTGGCCGTTTAAAGTGCTGCCTCAACTACGAGTTGGAGACCTATATGAGTGCGCTGGAAGATATCCCCGAGCTGAGCACACCGCTACAGACCAAGAGCGGCCCCGCCACGCTTCAGAAAACCGATATTTTCCGTAAGATCATGTGGTTTAGCTATGAGAAAGAAAACTCGTGGATTCCTCTTAAAGTCTCCAGAGTGAAGGAAATACTGGAACTGAACAGAAAGAAAGTAATACCCGATACGCTACAGGAAAATGCAGTCTCCGCCCTGGAAGATGAAAATGTGCTGAACAACGACCTTGTCAAAATGGACAAGAAATACAACAAGAAAAAGCGCAAAAAGAAAAAGAGCGGCAAACGCAGGAACCGTAACAAAAAAAATGATTAAAAAAACTTACGCATCGGCGGTGATTATCTGCTCCGATGCGTTTTTTTTTTAGTTTTGGGCACATATTAGTTCAACTGACTTATTTGACATTGAAAGCGTTTAGACCACAACTCATCATATTTGTATTTTCCTGTTTACTAAGCTTAGCCGCCTGCGACGATCAGCGAGTTTACGAAGAAAATTATGACTTTGCCGATAAGGTATGGCATGTAGACTCTGTTCCTAGTTTTCGTTTTGAGATCAGCGAACCTAATCAGCAGTATAATATCTACTGGAATGTACGAAATGCCTCTAATTATCCTTTTCGTAATTTGTATGTCACCTATTTTTTAGAGGATACGCTTGGGCGTACCATCTCTACCGATCTTCACAACATGCTGCTTTTTGACCCCAAAACTGGCAAGCCTTACGGTAGCGGTATGGGTGATATCTTTAGCCATCAGATTATGGCTTTACCAGAATTTGAGTTTGACAGTGCCGGTACTTACCAGATCAGGCTGGAGCAGTTTATGCGCACCGACTCTCTTAAGGAAGTCTTGTCTATAGGAGTAAGAGTAGAGAAGGCGGAGTAAGAAAGGTGCAGGCAGATAAAAAGAACTTCCGGGCTATTTCACCCGGAAGCATCACTTATTATTAATACGTACTCGCTACTTTAATTCCTAACGACTCTAATAGTTGTGGCTCATCACGCATAGCAAAACGTGCGGCCTTTCTAAAGTCACGCATCCAGGCATCTAAAGCATCAAAAGCATCATTTCTTTGCTGGGTTGCATTCTGTGCTTCGCCCTTGCTACTAATCTGGTCCTGACGGCTGGCAATCAGGGCTTCTACCTCTGCCAGCATCTGGTCCAGTTCGCTTACGCTAATACCAAATGCATTCATTTTTGTAGTATCGTCTAAGATTACCGTGTAAAAGGTTTTGGCCCTTTCTAACCACTGATCTACCGCATAGCTCTGACGCCCCAGGTGCAGTCGGTTGATCATTTCCTTGTCTTCATAATAGGCTACACGTGCCAATTGAAGGTGTTTCTTGTAATTTTTCTCAGTATCTTTCTTTTGAGTGTAGAAGTTCTGGCTGTTATTATACTGATTTCCGTACTTCTCTTTGTACATCATCTGCATAATAGTGGCTTCTTCATTTAATACCTTACCCTCCTTAAGCTTAGGCAGGTCATAGCCCACACTTTTAAGTTTTTTCAGGATGGTTTTGTTCTTCATGCTAATTTCAATGGCATTGCGCGATGAAGAAAGAAAATACACAATAGACTGTCTCATTCACTTCTTAATTTTTCAACTATCACAAAGGTATACCCCCATCTATTCCCTTGCTTGCATAAAGAAGGAGCGAAAGCACTTGTGTGTGTTTTCAGAAAAATGCAGTAGACTAATCTAAAAAGCGTCTGATCGTTGCTTCTAACACATATGTATAGATTTATGTATGCTGTGCACTCTTTCTATAGGCTCAGGATTGTGTGCACATGTAAGTGCAGTCGTTCCTGAGGGTCAGAAAAGAGTGCACAAGGGCTGAGCAGTCGTTCCTGAGGGTCAGGATTCATTGCACAAGGCCGTGCACTCAATCCTGAGGGTCGGCAAAGAGTACACAAGAGCTGAGCACTCTTTAAAAAACCTATTTAAAGACCAGCAGGCCCTAAAGAGATCTTCCTAAAGCAAAACCACACATGGGCTTCTATCAACTGACTTGAGCCAGAAGCTTTTCAGTCAACCACAGAAGCTATGAGTATAGTGAAAAACCATCTTTGTATCAGCCAAAAACTATTTCTTTTATTAATTACGCATTATCCTAGCATAATACTATTGATGCTAATAGGTATTACTTAGCGAAATGTAATGATTATTATCACTCACTTAAGTATATACTGTTGACAATCAAGTAACTTTTAGTTCACAAAGTTGAAATGATAATTGCTAAATGGTATAATATTTTATTTTCTATAAAAAGCATATATCAATCTACAGCTACAGTAAAGTAATAGATATACTTACCAAAGCGCTCTTTATTTCACAATAGGTCAATTATTTGGAATTCTTAGCGCAAAAAAAATCAGCATGTGAGTGTTTTCATAATATAATTTAAAGCTTACATTTAGGTCAGGATGTTAAACATTACATCTATTTTTTTCTATAAATTTTTTAATCATTCTTTTTAATCTCTATTAGCATGTCTCAAGAGAATTCTAAAAGCGCTCAACACCAGCGTACCAAGGTTAATTATTCAGACCAGGAGGTAGAACAGGGTCATGGTGGAGAAACTCACCAAACTGCTGCCGATGGCAATCAGATTTTAACCACCCAACAGGGCATTCCTGTATCTGACGATCAAAATACACTAAAAATAGGTAGCCGCGGACCTAGCGCATTGGAAGATTTTCACTTCCGCGAAAAGATTTTTCACTTTGACCATGAGCGTATTCCTGAGCGTGTAGTACACGCCAGAGGTTATGCTGCTCACGGCTATTTTGAAACGTACGAATCACTTGCAGAATACTCTTCTGCTGACCTCTTTCAGCGTGCCGGAGAGAAAACACCAGCCTTTGTACGCTTCTCTACAGTAGCCGGGAACAAAGGTTCTTTTGATTTAGCACGTGACGTTCGTGGTTTTGCCGTAAAGCTGTATACTAAAGAGGGTAATTGGGATATTGTAGGAAATAACATTCCGGTATTCTTTATACAGGATGCCATCAAATTTCCTGACCTGATACATGCCGCCAAACCTGAGCCAGATCGTGCCTTCCCTCAGGCACAGACCGCACACGATAACTTTTGGGATTTTGTGTCGCTAATGCCTGAGAGCATCCATATGATTATGTGGATCATGTCGGACCGTGCCATTCCTCGCTCGTTCCGTACAATGGAAGGATTTGGAGTACATACTTTCAGGCTGGTTAATGCTGAAGGAAAATCAACCTTCGTTAAGTTCCACTGGAAACCCAAGCAGGGACTTCAGTCAGTAGTGTGGAATGAAGCTGTTAAAATAAATGGTGCCGACCCTGATTTTCATCGTCGCGACCTTTGGGATGCCATACAAAGTGGTGATTATCCTGAGTGGGAACTTGGCATGCAGCTCTTTGATGAGGATTTTGCCGAAAAGTTTGACTTTGATGTATTAGACGCTACCAAGATTATTCCTGAAGAAGAGGTACCGGTACGCCCGGTAGGCCGTCTGGTGCTTAACCGTGTAGTAGATAATTTCTTTGCAGAAACGGAACAGGTAGCCTTCTGTACTCAGAACATTGTACCGGGTATAGATTTTACCAATGACCCGCTGCTACAGGGAAGAAACTTCTCTTATCTGGATACCCAGCTCAAACGTTTAGGAGGTCCTAACTTCACACATATACCCATTAATGCGCCTAAGTGTCCTTTCCACCACTTTCAGCAAGACGGCCACATGGCTATGCATAACCCTAAGGGCAGGGCTAATTACGAGCCTAACTCATGGGGAGCAGAAGGAGGCCCGAGAGAGTCGCCGACCAAAGGTTTTACCTCTTACCCTGCTCATGAGAGCGGTTATAAAGAGCGCATCAGGCCAGAAAGCTTTGCTGACCACTACAGCCAGGCACGCCAGTTTTATATTAGCCAAACTGCTGTAGAACAGAACCATATGGCAGATGCAATAGTCTTTGAGCTTAGTAAAGTAGAAAGACCGGATATACGAGTAAGAGTAGTTTCTCACTTACTAAATGTAGATGAAGGACTGGCAAAAAAAGTAGCCGAAGGCTTACGCTTACAGGAAATGCCTGCACCAGCCAAGGCCGCTAAACCAACTCGTAAGGACCTAAAGGAATCACCGGCACTTAGCATCATCAAAAACGGGCCGGAGAGCTTTAAGGGTCGCAAGATAGGCGTTTTCTTATCTGATGGCGCAGATTCTGAACTATTCAAAGCTCTACAAGATGCTGCCAAAGCTGAGGGCACAATGGTAGAAACCGTTACTCCTATGGTAGGTGGCGTTAAGCTAAGCGATGGTAGCTGGGTAGAAGGTAAACAAAAAATAGATGGTGGACCTTCGGTACTATACGATGCGGTAGTCATACTACTATCTGATGAAGGTGTAAAAACACTGGTAAAAGAACCAACTGCACGTGACTTTGTGGCCGATGCTTTTGCGCACCTAAAATTTATAGGCTATACAGACGCTGCTATGCCATTACTACAAAAAGCGGGTATCGCAGAAAGCCTGGATGAAGGCTGTATCAAACTACAAAGTGCGGATAGCTTATCCTCATACATTGTAAGTTGCCGTAAACTTCGTTTCTGGGGCAGAGAAAGTGAAGTTGATCCGGTTTAAATTACTCACAAGCATAGGGTCTTAGTTACTCTATGCTTTTTTTCATTTCTACTTCTGTACGCCCTTCTTGTTGAAAGTCTAAAGTGTAAATATGATCAAACCCAAAGCTTATAGCTTAGCCCTTGCTGATGCCTATATTCTTACTGATTGTTAAGTACTTACACTATAGATTATTATTGCTTCCCTCCTACCTTATTCATTTTTCTGTATAACCTGTGCAAGAGTTTAAGCCGCCTTCGGAGCAAAGTTCTTTCTCTACTCTATAGTGAAGTCCTGTAGAAGTAACTATATTCATGACTGAATACTCATATTTTACTAATACGACTTACACTTTACTACCAATGACTCATCTACTAAAAGCAAGTTGTCTCGCTTTTCTGCTTTTCTCTTTCACCCACCATAATACGCTTGCCCAAAGTAAGAACCTGTTTAATGGCAAAAATCTTGATGGATGGCATATGGATGTACCCGAAATGGACAAAAACTCTGACGCCAGAGCTCCATTTATTGTAAGAGATGGCAAATTGGTCAGCCTGGGTACTCCCGGTGGACATTTGATTAGCGATGCATCCTATGAGAACTACCGATTGGAAGTTGAATACCGCTTTGCCGCTGATCCGGGTAACTGCGGTGTACTGGTGCATGCCTCTACACCTCGGGCTTTGTATGAAATGTTTCCCAAATCCATAGAGGTACAGATGATGCATGAAAATGCCGGAGATTTCTGGTGTATAGTTGAAGACATCAAAGTTCCAGATATGCTGGCTCGCCGCGGACCTAAAGAGGAATGGGGCATTACAGAAGGTAAAAAACGCAGAATCCTGAATCTGACTGATGGTACCGAAAAACCTCTGGGCGAGTGGAACAGCATGCGAATAGAATGTGTAGATGCGGAGATCAAAGTCTGGCTGAACGATGAATTAGTCAATTATGGCTATGAATGTACTGCCAGCTCAGGGCAAATCGCCTTACAGGCCGAAGGCGCTGAGGTAGAATTCAGAAAAGTTATGCTTAGCCCTATTAATCAGATAAGCCAATAAAACATAAAAAGCTCATTTTCTTTAGCTCAGAAGGTGAGCACTGTCTACTGAGGTTGTGCAAAAGGTATTCGTATTCCAAAGTACTCTAATAATTTATCTCTGAAGTCTACTTCATCTTTGATGACTATTTTTGTACGTTTTTCACCTTCGGTGATAGTCAGGTGATTAGAGGTCAGCGTAATTCTTCCTGCTGCCGTAGCAATGGAGCATAGCTTTTTCCGGTATAAGGGAGATTCTTCTGAGTTTTGGTGATAATGGCAGCCCTGAGTGAAATCCTGGAGCTGGTAGGGCTGCATACGAAACTGATACATAGGCACAAAACTTTGCCCCTGATCATAAGAACGCTGAATCGTAATGTATTCCTCCTCCTCTTGCTCAAGAACATACTGCACGGTATCCTGCTCCTGCACCTTATCCCATTGAATCAAAAGCGGTTCAGGAAAACTACTTCCAAAGCCTACATCCAGCAGATAGTTTTGATTCTCCAGACTAAGCAAAAGTGATATATGGGCAAAGTCAGGACCATAACTTTCTTCTTCTGGCTGATATACCCTGGCTGCCACACGATACACCTGATAACCCAGCATTTGCAAAGCAGAGGCAAACAAGCCATTCAGTTCATAGCAAAATCCTCCACGCTTCTCCCTGACTACTTTATGGTAAAAGTGCTTTTCATCCAACACAATTTTTCTACCGTAATGAATATCCAGGTTCTCAAATGGCACATGGCTAACGTGTGCCCTGTGTAGGGCTTTTAAGTTCTGAATATCAGGAGGCAGTCCTCCCTGATAATTAATTCTTTTTAAATATTCAGCTAAGTCCATATGCGTTAATTCACTGTTTTGCAGCCTTCTATAACATCGAAACTAAAGTAAAGGAAGAAGTATTCCTGCGATAGTACTTATCTGCAATACAGCGCAGCACAGTACTTATTTTTATTTCATGGGTACTGGCTCCGCCTCACTTTTCGACATCTCGTAGGGTAGTTTCCAGTAGTTACCCTGACTGTCTCCAAAATACATTTCTGATCGGCTAAACTGATCAGGATTGCCATCAGCCCAGAAATACAAAAATGGATCTTTACCGTGGAACACTTTGCGAACATAATTATGATTCCGATCACTGCCCTGACTTAACTGCAACTTCTTCTTCCAGCTTTTACCTTCATCTGTACTTACCCAAATCTCTATCTCCCCACCTCCACCATACTGCTGAGGCTTATTTTTCGTGGGAGCCACGATCATCCACTCCTGATCATTGATGATAAGGCTGCCCATATCATAATTATGATCTGATGTAGTCACTATATGGTCTGACCACTCCGTTCCATTCCAGTGTATCACATGCCATTCACGTGGGCCATTATCTGGTCCTGGCTCATGGCCTCTGCTTGTGATATATAAGCCAATAGGATTAGCATTACGGTCAAAGTCTACGTCTTTGAGGTATACATTCTTCTGCTGAGTATAATAATTTTGTAGGCGTGCGCTGTTATCCAGCTTGGTAAGGGGCAGTTCTATAGCCTCACCCTCTGCCGTAGTCCAGGTGTTACCCAGATCAGTAGTCTGTAGGTAATATAAATTGGTACGCTGGTCTACATTACCATTCGGGTGCCAGTTAAAGAAGGTCACGACTTTGTTACCCTTAGCTTTACTCATTTGGTAATGTCCGCCTTTGTCATCTCCATCAGCTCTAATACCAGCTAATTTATGATCTTGCGTCCAATCTCTACCATTCTTGCTGCTTTCATAATATAGCTCACGTACGCCAGTATACTTAGTAAAGAGGTGCAGAAAACCTTGTTCTTTCAAATACCAGGGCTGAGGATAAGTAAGCTCTTCGGTAGATACCCGTTCAAAGCTGGATGCATCATATGGGCGAGTGCTTTTGTACTTATAGCCGGGCCGAACCTTACCCCTGCCACTGACAAAAACCCACAGATAGCCCTGCGCATCTATAGATAGGCTGGGATTGTCGTGTGGATCATCCACGCCCTCCTTGTCATGCACAATAATTGGTTTACTCAGCGTATGGCTCTTATGATCGTAGCTGCCGATCATGCACAGCAGATATTTTTCATTTTCGGCACGGGTGCCACCATATACGAAAAAGGTTTTGTCAACTTCTTCCGCGTAAATAGCTAAAGGATTATGCTTGGCAGTATAAGTCCCCAGCCCGCCTGAATACTTATCGCCGTATTCATAGAATTGATTTAGGGTAAACCATATTCCTTTATAGCCATCTACTGTAGGAAAGGGTTCAGGCTCAGCTCGCCCAATGTTTTGCTGAGCCAAAAGTGGAAGGTGCGCAAAACTAAAGATGATGAGTAAAATTAAAGGTAAGCTGCGGACATGAAAACGAATAGTGTTGAGTTTAAACTCCAGGTGTTGCATAGTTTCAAATAGCCAATAGGTTGTTGTTCAAGATAAGCTGAATCTCTCTGAATGATTATCATTGAATTATAAAACTTTAGTTTTAGTTTAGCCAGTAAATAGGGTTATTAATCCTGGGAGTCAATAAACAAATAGCGCTTATGTTGCCTTTTCCTAAGAAACTTCCTCTTAGTTTAATCTTACTTTTTACTATCAACCTGCTGAGCCCCTTGCTTTTACCTATAGCGGCGCGTGCCCAATCTCAGGGGGATGTATTTATTTCGCCACAATCAAAAATCAGTCTGATTACCTGCGCTCCGGGCTCTGCCCTGTTTGAAGCTTTCGGGCATAGTGCTATTCGGGTACATGATCCTGTCACTGGCTTTGACATGGCTTACAACTACGGGGTGTTTGACTTTGACCAGCCCAACTTTTACGTCAATTTTGCGAAGGGTTATTTACTCTACAAGCTAGGTACGGCAGAGTTTAACCGCTTTCTCTACCAGTATAGCTATTTTGACAGAACGGTTAAAGAGCAGGTGCTGAACCTAACGTATGAACAAAAGAGCAGGGTGTTTAATTTTTTGCGCATCAACAGCCTGCCAGAAAACCAGAACTATTATTACGATTACTTCTTTGATAATTGTGCCACCCGACCCAGAGATGTACTGATGGAAGTGTTGGGAGACACCTTACAATTTGACTACTCTTATGCCGACACTCTTGACTATAGCATCCGCGACCTGATTGACATTTATATTGAAGACAAAGACCAGCATGCCTGGGGAGATTTAGGGATTGACCTGGGCCTCGGTGCGAAAATTGACAGGAAGGCTACACCTTTTGAGTATATGTATCAGCCTGAATATTTGTTTAAGGCTTTTGCCAGTGCTCGCTTACAAAATGCTGATGGCTCTGATCGCCCGCTTGTCGCCCTTACAAACACTTTATATGAGGGGCGATCCAGCACTCCTAACCTGGAAACGCTATTAACTCCTGCAACTGTATTCTGGGTACTGTTTGCTTTGGTGGTACTGGGTACATTTTACGAGTACAAAGTTAAGAAACACAAGTTTTACCTGTTTGATCTGGTGTTTTTTCTGTTGCTAAGCCTATACGGCTGTCTGGTGATTTTCCTATGGTTTTTTACTAACCATATATCTGCAGCCAACAACTGGAACCTTCTCTGGGGCTTTCCCACTCACTTTATTGCCTTGTTTTTTCTACTGATTGACAAGTTTAAAGTGATGTTGAAGTACCATTTTATGGTAACTGCTTTACTTGCTGCTTTTGCACTCTGCTTCTGGACGGTGCTGCCCCAGGAGCTGCACTATTCAATTATGCCGCTATTACTGATCATTATAATCCGCTCCATCGTTATCATACAGTTTAAACTGTCAGGTGAGGGTGCCTTTTTGCGTAAAGCGCAGGGAAGAGTTTAGCTGGTCTACTCTGAACCAAGTGATAAGCCAGTTTTATTTCTGGTTTCTAATCTGGTTTTAAGGGTGCACTAAACGGGCGAGGTATTGGTCATTGTTATCTTCGGTAAGTATTTGCATATGCCAACCGGCTTCTGACGCAAATCTGCTCATAGTTTGCTGATCAACGTATAGCCAGGAGAACCATTCACCCTTTTGCCTCCTGTACTGGTATTGATACTGAATTTCTCCTTTATATGGATATTGGTTCAGCTTAATGTCATCATACAAATAGCTCAAATCGCTTGAGTCAAACAAAATTTGCCCACCGGGTAAGAGCCATTCTTTTGCCTGTGTCAGAAATTTTCTCAGCCCTTCAAGGTTGTTTACTATACCTATACCATTCATCAGCAGCAATAATGTATTGTATTTTGTGGGTAGAGGCTCCCAAAAGGACTGGTGGTACACCTGACTTAGTCCGCGCTGCTTCATAATTTCTATGCAGAAAGGTGAAAGGTCAAGAGCATCCACATTTTTGCCTTGCTCATGCAGGTAAATAGCATGGCTACCTACTCCTGCCCCTATATCCAGAATCTTGCCGAAGGCAGCATTTAGTGCCTGGGCTTCCAGCTCTGGGAAATCTTCTTCGTCGCGAAAAAACCAGTCTACCGGCATTTCTTCAACCTCTCCGTAGCTGGTATTCAGATACAGATTGTCGGCTTTACCATTGAGGAAGTAATCGTATAAAGCCCGACCGTAAACATCTGCTGCCGTATCTTCTGATTTATGCATACAAAAAAGGAACGTAGCTTGTGCTACGCTCTGGTAATAGTAAGATTAGAAATTTACTGTATCGCCAATTTTTACTAATTGTAGATCCTTATCCGCCTTTCTAAAGCGTTCAACTGCTTTATTATGATCAATTTTAATATTAGGAAATGTATCATAATGAACCCCCATCACTTTGTTGCACTGTATAAAATCACAAGTGGTAATAGCATCCTCAATACCCATAGTCAGGCAGTCCCCTATAGGAAGGATGGCAAGATCCAGTTTAGTATAGCGAGGGATTAATTGCATGTCCAGCGTAAGAGCAGTATCTCCAGCATAGTAAAAGTTACATTCATCAGCCATTACAACAAAGCCTCCAGGATTTCCGCCATATGAACCATCAGGTAGCATAGAGGAGTGTACAGCATTTACATACTTTACTTTTCCAAAATCAAGCTCTACTAAGCCGCCAAGGTTCATAGGTACTACATTCTCTATTCCTTTGTCTTGCAGCCAGGTGATGATTTCAAAATTAGATATAACGGTAGCCTGCGTTCTTTTGGCAATATCTACCGCATCCGCAATATGGTCCTGATGACCATGACTAATCAGGATATTGTCTGCTTCTACCTGAGCAGGATCAATATCTTTAGCCAGTTCGTTGGGTGAGATGAATGGGTCAAAAAGTACTTTCTTGCCTTTTAGCTCTACAGCAAAGCAAGAATGTCCATAATAGCTTAATTTCATAAGTCAGTTAGTTTTAAAAATTGAATTTAGAAAAAGTTAATTCTCAGTATAGCTAAAACAGCATAATAAAATTATGGTTAATGTTAAACCGGATTTATGCTAATCTTCTTCCTCCTCACCCTCAAAAGCTTTCTGAATCATGTTTTCGGTATCTTTAAGTTTACTGCGACAATAGTTAATCAATTCTAGTGCTCTGGAAATACGTTCAGAAAGTATATCTACATCCATTGTATCATTTTCTACTTCTGCCACAATAGATTCTAGTTCATCTAGAGCTTCCTGATATTTTATCTCTTTAGTTTTCTTTTTTGGACTCATTATTATTTCTTTTCTGAATACTTTCTATTCTGCTAAGTATTTTACTTTCTGAAGTAGTTGTGCTTAGTTGATCTCCCTCATTTATAGCTTTGACATCAGTAATTGGCTTACCGTTAACAGTAGTAAAGGTAAAGCCTCTTTTTAGAATTTGCTCAGGATCTGAAGCCTGCAAAAATTTTTCGTAGCTCGTCAATTTATTTTGCAAAGTGGTAAACTTGGTTTGCATTTTAGACTGTAGACTTTTTTTAAAACCCTTTAACTTCTCTGAGTGGGACCTAATCTGTTGCTTGCTGTAAAATTGCAGGCGATTGCTGTACTGTTCCAGATTGTGAGCCTCATCCTGAAGCTTTTTACCTGAACTATACCTTAAATGATGGGCATGATTATCCAACGCATAATGATGCTCCTTAAGGGTAGTCTGTGATCTTTTAGAAATTCTATACCATAGCTCTTCTAATTTCTCATCAAAACTTAAGGCACCATTAATTAGAAACTCGGCTACTGCGGTAGGAGTTTTCATGCGAGTATGTGCGACCAAATCTGCCACGGTTTCATCCCTCTCGTGACCAATACCCGTAACTACCGGAATGGGAAACTGTGCAATGTGGGCGGCAATATCATAACAGTCAAAGCAATCCAGATCTACCTGGGCACCTCCTCCCCTGATAATCACTAAAATATCATAAGCACCTGCCTGGCTTTCCAGCTTCTGAAATACCCGTAGCATAGCATCTACTATACTTTGCTCGGCCTGCTGACCCTGCATGATAGCTTTGTACAGCTTTACATTAAACTGATAGCGATATCTGTTTTTTGAGATCTGGTCTAGAAAATCTCCCAAACCGGCCGCAGTAGGTGAACTGATAACTGCTATTTTTTGAGGTACGGTAGGTAGCTGCAAGCCTTTGTTCATTTCCAGTACACCTTCCTCAGCCAGTTGCGCAAGCACCTCCTGCTTCTTTCGGGCCCTTTCTCCTAATGTATAATTAGCATCTATATCTTTGATGTTGAGGCTCATGCCATAAACCTCATGAAAGGCTACTTCTACCTGACACAAGACGCTCATTCCAGCCTTAAGGCTTTCACCAGTAATTGCCTCAAACCAACCGCTGATTTTGCGATAGGCATAACTCCAGATTGTCGCTCTGTTTTTGGCTAAGAGATACTGATTGTCTTTTTCAACCAGCTCCAGATAGCAATGCCCTTTCTGGGTCAGCCGCATTTCTCCTATCTCTGCTACTATCCAGTAAGTGGGCTCTAATTGAGTGGCTAATGCTTCTTTTACAATTTTGTTCAGTTCCAGTAAGGAAAGGTGGCTCATCTATTCTTGATAATTAGGCTAGCTTCTACTATAAACTTTACTTAGATCTGGGCTTCCAGGGTATTTCTTCTACGCCTAACTCCTGACCAATATAGCGAGCCAGCACAAATAGATAATCAGAAAGGCGATTAAGGTATTTGATAATTGCAGGATCAATCTGCTCCTGCGTTTGTAAGCTAACAACAGCTCTTTCTGCTCTACGACAAACTGCCCTTGCCAAATGACATTGGGAAACATCCGGATGTCCACCAGGCAAGATAAAGTTTTTCATGGCAGGTAATTTAGCATCCATTTCATCAATTTGTTGCTCCAGCTGGAGCACATCACTTTCCTGAAGTTCTGGCAAATAAGATGGTTTATTATTGACATCCGCAGCCAGGAGTGAACCTATTACAAATAAGTTCTCCTGTATATGCTGGAATATATTTTGACGCTTTTGGTTAGAAGGCATATCACGTAGTATTCCAATAAATGAGTTAAGCTCATCTACTGTACCATACGCTTCCACCTTATCATGTGATTTGGGAACACGTTGCCCACCGATCAGGGAGGTATCCCCCTGATCACCACTTTTAGTGTAAATCTTCATAGCACAAAATTGTTACAAATTAGCCAGAAGATAAAACTTAATACTTTAAAAGGCAGGAGCGTAAACCGCTTTTAAGGAATCGTATCTTTTCAGATACTGCTGGAAGTACTTTTCTGACACCAGAGGCTTTAAATCTTCTAAGCCACTTTCTGCATAGCTTTCCATTCCGGAGGCCAGACTTATTTCTACATAGGCCTGCTGAAGTTCAGCTGAATAAGGGTTGGTTTCTAAAGCTTCCAGCAATAGATTGTACTTATCTAGCGGGTCTTCTACCTCCATCTGATTCAGAGCAAACAAATAGCCTTTAACAAATAGCGGATTACCGCTGAGTTTTTGAATATATGCGTTTAGCTGTTCTTCATTATTTTCGCTTAGTGCTTCCTTGGCAGCATAGTACCAGCTTAACTGCTTATGCCAACGACTTATTGTAGTTCTTTGATCCTGAGAAGCATATATTTTAGCCCACTCTCCTTGTTCTTCCCAGACAAAAGCCTGTAGCCAGGGCATATAAATTTTTGCAGTAGATGACAAAGTTGGATTTTCATCCAGAAGAAGCTGTATCTGACTCAAAAGACTAGCTTTTAGATGGCTTTCATACTTTAACCATAAATCATGTAGTACCAGAGCTCTGTAATTAGGGTCCTCAAAACTCTGAATCAGCTTTTGAAAATCATTTTCATCAAGTTCATTAAACCTAAATCGCAGCAGATGATACTTGTAAGCATCACTTTTTTCTTCTACTGAGAAATTCTTGGTATTGATTACCTCTTTAAGAATATTCAATACAGGATTAGGTTCAGCAATTCTTTCATCCACTTCTCTCAAAAGTGAATCCCAGACCGCATTAGCTTCTTCGCGAAACATATCTCCAGTTGCAATGGCTTCAGTATAGCTTATCCCTTTTCTAAAAATGGCATCCTCAAAACGAGAACGTTCAGCCTTTTGAAAATACGATGCAGCCACCTGCGGTGCATATTGCTCCAGTGCCCAGATTCCCAGCATATTATTGTAATAGCCTCTTTGAAATGGGTTTAAGGCCTGCAACTGATCTAAAATGCGCATAGCTGCATCTACCTGATTCTGTTGATAGAGAACGTAGGCTTTAATCAATAACAAAGGTTCATAGTAGTTTCCATTAGCAAATACCTCAGGAAAATTGGACAATTGCTTAAGCTGGCTACTGTCCAATGACTCGGGGCGGCTATAAGCGTAGTTATATACATACGCAAATTCAAAGCTGTTTAATGTAGTATCCTGTGTATCTATCCAGGGAAAATCGTTTTGTTGGAATGGCTCCTGTGAACTGACATATTTATTTGCCAGCAAAAAAGTGTTAACCAGTCCGGGTAAATATGTTTTGTCAGTCAGAACCTCATCAAAAAGCGAGTCCAGACTAAAGCTTAGCAGATTATCATTTTTACCTATCAGAGCCAAGGTGTTGGTTTCTGCTGCCTGTTGAGTAGCCGCAGAATTTTTAGCCAAGCTAAGGTAGTGCAATGCAGAATCTAAGACTGATGTTTTTCCAAAGGTAATAGCGAGATTGTTGTATAAATATGGATTTGATCTGAACCTGCTCAGCCCCTCTCTAAAACTAAACATAGCATCAAAGAACTGTCCGGAATTTAGCAGCTCATATCCCAAATTGACCTGAGCATATGTTGTTGGCTTTTTCTTTAAAGCTTCGCTAAAATAGAATGGAGCTAAGGACTCATCTTTCTGCTCTCTGGCCAGTACTCCCAGACTGTAGTTTGAGCGGTGATTGTTAAAACCATATTGATCGCCCAGTTTGTAATACTGTTGTGCCAAGAAGTCATCATCTTCTATCTGGTACAAATCACCCAGCCCATTGTAATACCCAGCAATCGCCTGATGAAAGGGCAGCATATTGGCATTTAAAAAAAATGCTACTACGGCTATGAGTCCTACAATCTGAACAGTGCCATAAGGAAAGGTGGGAGGTTTATACATAATTTTGTAAACCTGCATATTCTCCATCATAGGGTTAATAAAATTAGCTATGATGTAAAGCATAAATAAACCACCAAAACCAAGCTGGCTATATACAATGGCATCTTCAAAAGCCTCTATCAGAGGGTCGTTTGCCATTGAAAAAGCATAAGCCAGGGTAGAAAAACAAATGATTGCCAGCGAGAGGTAAAGTAATGCCCCCAGGGGCGCAAAGCTCATCATTCCCTGGTATTGGATCTCACGATCTTTAAAATCCCAGATCCCTATGATTGCTACAATAAATAGAATTACAAACGCATTAACATACAGAATATCCCAATCTATATAACCTGCATTGTACGCGTACAAAAAGCCTACATTAACTAGATAAACTAAAGAGATCGTAATGAAATGCCAGAGTGAGTTTTTGTTTCCAACAGTATTGCCACGAGTAATTATCTTAAGGAAAAAACTGATCAGACAATGGCCTAGAATAAAAATAAAGACTACACTTAATATCAGAGGAGTTACCATTCCATAGTTGACGAGAAAGAAAAGAGGACTTTCTACTTCTGAAAACACAAATAATATAATACCTACAATAAGAGTAATTCCACTAAACGTGAGCAGGCGCACCAGTATATCCAGCTCAGGTTTTATTTTGTTAAAGTAGTAAAGCGTGCTAAGGTAGGCTGATAGACAAATGATTAATGCCATTTTATCGGCTTGCCCGAAGAGTAGCAATTGCTCCAACTTAAAACTGATAAGTATAGCCGCAAAGATGAGCGAACCGAAGTAAAACCAGAAGCTTTCTAAAGCAGATATCACTACCAAAATAATAACAAGGCTAAGTGCTACTGCAAAAAGGTGTATTGCGGCACTTACGGGACTGATAGCAATTTCTCCTCCCCGAAAAATTTCTGTGATAAGATAGTTGTCAAACTCATACGAAAAATCAAAAAGGCCTACTCTAAAAGAGGCAGTAGGCACTTTAATTTTTTCAATATTGGAGATTTTCTGCCAGTCTATTACTGTTGATACGCCAGCAAAAAAATGATAAGCAAAATTGAATACAAAAAAAGCAAAGACCACAATCATCCCCCAGTACAAAAATTTCGTCTGAGGGTGCCATGTTTTCCAGAAATACCACCTGTTCATAGGGTCAGGGTGTTTTTTTTATGGTTTGAGTAAAAAGTTAACGATGACCGCTAAGTTGTATTATCGTGGCTTCAGTAAACAAAGAATGTGGCTCAAAAACTTACATGATGCTAAATTATTCTATCACCTTGGGTACTCGAAAATGCTCATTGTCACTTTTGGGTGCCTGAGATAAGCCTCTTTCACGACTGAGCATGTTTTTCACTTCGTCTTCCCTCCAGACGTTCACCTCATGCGACATGCTGGTAAGTGGCTCTACGCCTTCGGTATCAACTTCCTGTAAATGATCTACCCAGTCCAGAATTTCTGTCATACTTTTGATCATATCTTCTTCACCTTCGGGATCAAACTCCAGACGAGCAAGATGAGCCATTTTCTGTACGGTAGTACGGTCAATCTTCATGAAACACTCTTTTTTTCCGCTAAATAAGGATAATATTTTGAAAGTTCCTCTTCTATAATACTAAAAACCCTGTCTCTAAGGGCATCTGCATCTTCTATTTGCATATTACTAGTTTCTATAGGCTCATGAATAATAGCTCTGGGTCGCTGGGGATACATTAGCATTTTGCTATTGCCAGGCTGGATCTTCCAGTTATGAGGATATGTTACTGGTATAATAGGTACCTTTTGTTCAATAGCAAGTTTAAAAGCTCCGTTCCTAAACGAAGCCATTTTTGGTGGCTCCTGTGAACGTATCCCCCCTTCAGGAAACATCACCAGGCTAAGGCCGCTCTGTAACACTTCAGCTCCCTTTTTGAGCACCTGATACCGGCTACGGGGTTTGTTTCTGTCAACGGTGATATGCAGCTTACGAAACATATAACCAAATACAGGCACTTTGGCGAGTGAAATTTTGCCTACAAATACACTCAGCCTAGGAACATAGCCCATCATTACAATATCCAGAAAGGATGTATGGTTACCAACCAGCAAATAATTTTGGCCAGGTTTAAGCTTTGCTCGCCATTCTATTATCGGGGGAATAAAGGATAAGCTTAGAAAAGCCCTCGCCCAAATCTGGTTGAGAAAAAGAGCATACTTATGCCAAGCCTTTCTTAGCATAAATATCATAAAGAAGGGATACAGCAAAAGCAATACACCAGCAAAAATTAACAACCCATAGGTAGAGTATATTCTTATTCCGATCTTTCTCATTTGTTAGAAAAAGAAATTGAAAACAATACTGTAATTAAAAAACGGCAGTAATTTGTGCGATATTCACTCCAAAAACTTCACGAGATATCTGGTCTAATGTTTCTCTCTCGCCAGTAAAGTGCACCGTAGTATGTACATGCCTGATAGAGTCCTGAGCCTGTAATGCAGCAGCCGGAGATGAGCTTTCCAATTCGTAAAAGGGGGCCATTTGTTCACCATCTTCCAGCGGACCATCATTGTAAGCATTGGCGGCATCACCACGGTAAGGATCATCCTGCAACTCCCACATAGAGTTTACATAATCAGGAGTATTTTCTGGTAAGGTGTATTTTACTATTGTAAGCACCTTATTTTCGGCATCATAGCTACCCATTACTTCACGGGCATACTGAGGAGGCACACCAATTTTCCCCCTTTGTTTACCATCTCCCTTAAAGTAAATTATTCCATTTTTAATTTGAAGGCGATCTTCAGGCACTTTTCCAAAATATGCGTCGTTTACAACTTTAGCACTATCCTGAGCCTCTTTGTACGGAATGACAATAGTAGTAGTTGGAGATGGTTTGAACATACCCAGAATCCAGATAGAAAGTAACCCTTTTTCTTTAGTCCAAGCATGCTCTCCACGGTTGATTAACGTATTCTCACTAGAAAAGCCAACACTGGCAATTTTATCGTCCAGTTGACTAAGCCCTAATAGCTCTTCCAGATCGCTTTTTTCCAGGAGACTTATTTTACGCTTTACTTCAAGTTGAAAACGGCTACCGCTATGATTTTCCAACATAAAAGCCTTACTAAAAGTAACTGTATGCTGACTCTGGCTTTGAACCGCAAATGGCTCAGTGTCTAGGGCTGTCGGAGTCTGCCAGTTTTCAAAATTAAAGTCTTCTCCTTGCTTAAAAAATATTGCAAACTGCCCCCCTTCGGGCCCCATCCAGAAACGATCTTCACCCCCATAAGGGTTAATATGTTTTTTCTCTTCTCCGCTGGCAATCAGTTCGTAATTGATCCATCCAAAACTATTACCTTTTTCACCTTCGGCAGTACTGCTCATAACCCTGCCCTGGTACTGGGGAGCAATTATGAGTTGAGCCTGGCCGTCATCGCTTTTTAGCAGCACCAAACTGTCTAGATGGTTCTGTAAAAATTCTAAGTCATAATCAAAAGTGTTCACTATATCTTTAATATCTTGAGGTTCAGCACTGTCTCTATCCTGTGAAGGTTGACACGAAGTAATAGCACATAAACTTAGGCTAGCTACCCATTTTAAATTCATCTTTATTAGTATTTAAATATATCTCTGAGCAATACTCAAAGCCTGCTGACCATAATGCCCACCAAATAAATGATAATGGTTCAGGTAGTGATATAACATATATAAATCATGACGCTCTTTCCATTCAGCAGGTAGCGGATACTCCTCCTGATAGGCATCCCAGACTCTGGAAGTGAAGCCACCAAACATATCCATCATGGCTAAATCAAACTCACGGTCGGCAAAATAACTGGCAGGGTCTATCAGAGCTGGCCCCTTGGCAGTATACATAAAGTTACCAGACCATAAATCTCCATGATTAAGAGAGGCTACAGGCTGGTGACCTATCCACTGCTCCATGTTCTGCATTAGTTGGTTGTATACCTTATGCTCTTTGGTACTTAGACCTCTGCTTTTATCTATGAGTATCAAGAGAAATCCTATGCGTTGATCTCTAAAAAAAGCTAGCCAGTCGGTATGCCAATTATTTTGCTGAGGCGTAGCTCCACAATAGTTATCATGCTCAAAACCGTACTTCTCATGCTGATAACGATGAAGCTGGGCTATACCTCTGCCTAATTCCTCATCTTGCTGCGATGTAGGTGAATTGGAAGGAGGCAAAAAATCTGTGACTAAAATTGCTGGTAGCTGATCTTGTAAAACTGTTTTGAGCCAGACGCTAGGTATTTGTAAGCCTGAACCCGCACTGGCTAATGCTTCCAGGCTTTCTGCCTCACGTAAAAACATATCTCCCGGCCCCTGTTCATTCCATTTAATAAAGAAATCTCCCTGATTTGTACTTGCATGACTCGCATGGTTTATACATCCACCACCTAACATGTTCAGCTGCTGTATACTCACCCGGCTTCCCAGTGTTTTACTCAGTTCTTCCTCTATGTATTCACGTAAGGCTACCTGCATGTTTATCCGCTTACTTTTGAATGTTTTCTTTATATACTTTTTTGATGAGATAATAAAGACCAGCGACTACTACGATAAAAATACCTAAACCAGTATAACTTCCGCCAGGAGGGTTTTCAAAAACTCTGAGGGCGCTCAGGTCAGCCACCACAATACCTATAGCAATAAAAATACCCATCAAGGCCTCTCCGGTTATTAGTCCGGAGGCAAGTAGTAATCCTGAATTAGCCGCAGTTTCAGAAGCTAGTTTATGTTTGTCATCACTTCTATTCTGCTTCTTTAGGTAACGATTTACCAGCCATGCAATCAGTCCACCCACAAAGATAGAAGTATCAAGTTCTAACGGAAGGTAAAGCCCTACTGCTACCGCCAGCACTGGCATTCTAAAGTTTGAGCCTTTGTTTTTAAGGTACTGATCAAATGCAATAATAGCGATGGCGATTACAGCTCCAATACTTACCATATCCCAGGGAAGACCATCTCCGAATATACCAGTGGCAACGCTTTGCATCAAAGTAGCCTGAGGTGCTGCCAGTGCTTCGGGTTGCTCTGGTGTGGGAGTGCCGATACCATAGCCTATCAGCAGATAATTAAGTACCGGGGCTATTGCGAAAGCTCCCGCACCTACCCCTACCATCTGCATAATTTGTTGCTTGTAGGGCGTTGCACCCAATATGTAACCTGCTTTTAAATCCTGCATATTGTCACCAGCAATAGCAGCAGCACAACATACTACAGCTCCAATGAGTATTGCCGCTGCGGCACCTTGTGTAGGTTTATCGGCTCCCAGTAGAAATAACAATAATAAAGATGAAGCCAGTATAGTGGCTATTGTTACACCTGAAATTGGATTATTAGAACTCCCTACCAAACCAGCCATATAGCCCGCTACTGCGGAAAACAGAAAGCCAGCGACAACCATAATTAATGCCATTAGCCCGGTGATGGCTACATCATGAATTTCACGAAGATAGATAGCGAATACGGGTACTATCATCACTCCGATTGAGATGATAACCCATGACATTGGGGTGTCCATATCGGTACGAAGCTGATCCTTGAAATTGGAACTTCCCTGACGAAAGGCAGCTATACCAGATTTGAATGCCGTTCCTAAAGAATCTTTCAAACTGATAAGAGCCCATAAGCCTCCTACTACCATACCTCCTACTCCCAGATAACGTATCTGGCTACTCCATACCCTTATACCCATCTCTTCAGGATTACCAGCGCCCTCTGGCGGACCTAGCAAAGCGATATAAGCAGGAATGGCGATATACCAACTAATAGCTCCTCCCAGAAATACCAAAAATGCGATATTAAGTCCTACAATATAACCTACCGCTACCAGTGCTGGTGAAAGATTCAGGCCAAAATACAGATAGATACGATTGTTGAAAAGTGCGGCTTTTTCAAAGAGTCCATTCCATAAATTAAGGGCTGATTCACTTAGCTTAAATAATCCGCCAACAAGTCCTCCCCATATCAGATATTTTACCGACTTACCTCCACTTTCTCCGGTTTTAAGCACCTCAGAGGTGGCCACCCCTTCTGGAAACTTCAGGTTTTCTTTTACAATAAGTGCCTGCCTTAAGGGGATGGTAAATAATATACCTAATACTCCGCCAGTAAGTGCAATAAGTGTGGTTTCCCAATAGTTAAACTCTTCCCAATAGCCCATAATTACAAGGGCAGGGATTGTAAAAATAACCCCGGCCGCCAGAGATTCACCAGCAGATGCTGCCGTCTGTACCAAGTTGTTTTCCAGTATGTTTGAGTTTTTGAAAAGCCTGAGCAGCGCCATAGAAATTACTGCGGCAGGAATGGAAGCAGATACCGTAAGTCCGGCAAAGAGCCCAAAATATGCATTAGCCGCTGAAAGTATTACCGATAAGCCGGCGCCTAACAATACGGCTTTTAGCGTGAGTTCGGGTATTTTTTTATCTGCACTTATATAGGGTTTATTCTCCTCCGATGAAGAGGACTCAGTAGGCTTGGTTTCGTTCATATTTTGTGTAGTTGGTTAGCGTCTAAACAAACATACCAAGCTTTATGAAAAAACACAGCTTCCTACAGATTTTTATGGAAGAGAATACGTATCTCAGGCTTTTTCTTTCACCTTCTGCATTAGCTTCTGTACTTTATCATTAGTATCGCTATCGTTATTTTCTGATGGATAGCCCAATAGATAGCCGTAGGGTTTGAGAGGTTCTACCACGTCAAAAACTACTTTTAAGGCAGCGGTTATAGGAATAGCCATAATCATTCCGATAGCGCCCCATACCATTCCACCTACATACAAAGCCAGTATTACTGCAAATGGGTTGAGCGATACTTTATTACCGACAATGTTGGGCGTGATAAAGTTACCTTCCAGAAACTGCACTCCCCAAAACATGAGAGCTACTCCAAAGGGGTACCAAAGAGAGTCTTTAGTAAGAAAGGCAAAAAGAATAGGAAGCAAAGAACCGATAAAAACACCAATATAAGGAATAACCGTCAGCATAGCTGCTAACAGGCCAAAGAACATAGCGTGCTCTATTCCAATTAGCATTAAGCCTGTGGTATTAAGAATGGCCAGTATAATAATAACTGTAAAAAGGCCTAGTACATATGCTCTTACTACTGAAGAAACTCTTCTGATGGTATCTCCTAATTTATCATGATGCCTTACCGAAAAAACTTTGTAAAGGAATGAGACAAAAAATGAGCGATAGTAGAGCAAAAAGAAAAGTGAAATAAATATAAGTACAAAGGAGGTAAAAAAGTCGGCGGTAGCAGATAAGGTTGAAGATAAAATAGACGTACTGCTGGTTACGAAATCGTTAATAGAATTTTTTAAATAAGCAGTCTGCTCACTTTCCTCTACTCCAAACTGTGTCTCTAGCCAATCATGCCCCTGATCAATAAACCCTTCAAACTTTTGTCCGATCTCTGACAAATCCTGCGTAATTGCTCTAACCTGATAGGAAATAAAGTAAAAGGTGAAAAACAATACCGCAAAAATAGCTATAATAGAGATGATAGAACTCAATCCTCTGGGAAACTTCCAGCTTTCCAACTTATTGCAAAGTGGCTGAAGTATAAAAGCAAAAATCAATGCCGTTAACAATGGAACAAACAAGGAACGCCCCACTATCATCACGAAGAAAAGCATGATCAGACCAAAGAGAACGATAAAAAATTTAAGATAGGAAGGTATTCTTAGCATACAATTATCATCATTAATTGGGGTTAACAGTAACACTATAACTGCATATAGCAGTCTTAAGTTGCGCCGTATAAGGCTATATCATACTATTTATTTTATGCTTGCAGATATGGTGATTTTAATATTCAGCGGAATGCTTAAGCCAGGCATACTGTTAATGGATTAAAATTTGTAGAAATCTTGTTATTAAGCAAAATAATCTGATATGAAACAATATAGATTACAAATATTGACGCTGTTTCTGGCAGTCTCATTATTTTCTTGTAAAGAAGAAGACGTAGTCTCAGATAATACAGCTGGAGCTCAAACCTTTACCAGAACAGATTCGCTAAAGTTATTCGTAGCTCAGGTAATGGAGGAGTGGTATTTATGGAACGACATTATTCCGGAGCTTAATGTTGATGATTACGATACTCCTGATGATGTTTTGTATGCCATGATGAATAAAGACCTGGATAAATGGTCGTACATACAGGAAGAAGAAGCTTATAACGCATATTTTGAAAATGCGCAGTACGAAGGTTATGGTTTTAGAATGGCATTTGATGAAGATGATAACCTTAGAGTAGCCTTTGTGTATAATGACTCTCCTTTTGGCAGAGCTGGTGTTAAAAGGTCCTGGATCATTGATAAAATTGATGGTGTACGCCCTAAAGAGCTAAACGATAAAGGTTTACTTTCTCAGGCCCTGGAAGGTAATACCCACAAATTTGAAATGCTCTTACCTGATGGTAGCCGCAAGATTGAATCACTAAGCAAGAGCACTATTGGCATTAATACAGTGCTTACAGATAATGTGTACAGCATAGGTAGCCATACCATAGGTTACCTGGCTTTCAACAGCTTTTTGGCCACATCTGAAGAAGAACTGATACAGACTTTTCAAAAATTTAAAACGGCTAATATTGATGAGCTCATAATTGACCTACGCTACAACGGTGGCGGCAGAACTAACATTGCCGAATGGATGGCAAGTAATATTATTGGCGATCTTGGTAAGGGTAAAAACTTTATTGAGTATCAGTTCAATCAGCTACAGTCCGAGCAAAACAGAGTAGAAGCCTTTAATGAAGCTGAAATCCCATTAAATCTGGATAGGGTTATTTTTATCACTTCCCGGTCTTCAGCTTCTGCCAGCGAGCTGTTGATCAATGGTTTGAGACCATTTATAGATGTAGTGCTTATTGGCGATAATACTTACGGTAAGCCAGTGGGTAGTTTTCCTTTTTTCTTTAGCGGTTATGCGATAAGCCCTATTTCCTTTAAGGTACTTAACGATCAGGGCGTTGGAGAGTATTATCAAGGATTAGTGGCCGATGCCTACGTCGCTGATGACCTGAATTATGAGCTGGGAGATACCAATGAGGCTCGTCTTCAGGAAGCACTTTATTATATCAAAAATGGTATTTTTTCTTCGGCAAGTGCCCGGCAGCAACCACTTAGCAAAATACAACAGATTGAACTTGAAGGTTTCCGCCGTGAAATTGGCGCCTTCTAAACATATTTCATCATAAGAATCTTTAAATTGGGGCTTGTGCCCCTTTTTTGTTTACTATCTCAGATTTCGTCCATTACCATAATTATGAACTACCGTAACTTATCACATCTTTATAAAGCTGTTCTCTTTGTCTCTTTCTGTATAATAGCTTTTGCTTGTGAAGACAACAGCCCTGAGCTAGAAGTAAAAAACAACTATCTGATAGATTATGAATTGCTTGCTACAGTAGAAGCAGAGCAACTTAAGCTCGCTGCACAAATATTTCAGCCTGGCTATGACGTTTCTGCCATATCTTATGATTCTGAAATATATAAAGTTTCTTACAAGGCAGAACATCAGGGAGATACGGTTAAAGCTTCGGGCCTGATTTGTATACCTTTAGCCTCCAAAAATGATGACTTTCCTTTTCTATTAGGGTTTCATCCTTCTATTGGAAGCCAGTCTGAAGCACCAAGCAATTATAGTGGCACTTTCCAGTCTGGTCTGGAACTCTTTGCAGCTTTAGGTTATGTGGCTATTATTCCAGATTATATAGGATTTGGAGAGAGTGGCTCTCTTCCGCATCCATATTTAATAGAAAAGTCTGTGGGCAAAAATAGTGAGCTCATGCTTAGAGCAGCCGTAGAGATGCTTGAAGAATTAGAGCAAAACTATAGTCAGGAGCTAAGCTTTATCGGCTATTCACAAGGTGGATACAATACGGTAGCGGCACTTAATTATTTTGAAAACGAAGCTCAGTTTGACAGCTGGCAGCTTACTGCGGCTGCCGCGGGTGGAGCTGTGTTTGATTTGCATCTTTTTAGAGAACAGTTAGCCAATAGAATGTCTTACGAATCACCAGAATCGCTAGGCTACCTTATCTACGCATATCATGAGTATTATGAGCTATCTGGCGGGTACGATCAGTATTTTCAGGATATCTTGTCCACGCAAATCCCTTACCTATATGGTAATGAGCTTACGCTGAGCCAAATAAGGTCCAGATTAAGTACCGATCTGAGCAAGTTATTGAATGAAGAATTCAGGCTAGGTCTAAAAACTTTGGATAATAATGCTTTTGATCAAGCATTAAGCGAAAATAGTATTGCTCCGTGGCGTGTAAAAGCTCCCTTACATATTTTTCATGCCAGCCAGGATTCAGTGATTTCCATAGAAAACAGCAAAGCATTTTATGAAGCTGTGCAAAGCAAGGGTAGTCAGGCTGTAGAGTTTACCGAGCTGACCACCCCTGATTCTCATAGCGATGCAGGGGCACCTATGTTGTTGGCAGGTGTACTCTGGCTGTTAGAGATGCAAGAAAACTAGTCAGATATTTTAGCATTCTCAGGTTTGGCAAACTGACTTTGATCAGGCTCACTCTCTTTGAGTACAACATTGAGGTAACGGTTGGGGTAATACAAATCCCCAAGGCTATCGCCGGTCCACTTATACCTTCTACTTACTAGCGGTAGCTTTACACCATTTACATCCTGCCATTCTGAGTACCAACGTGCACCATATTTATCTTCCGGTTTACCCGAGAAATAAGTTACTGTATACAATAGTAGTTCCATCTGGTGAGTCTCCTGATCTACATATATTATGTACTCATCATCAGGTGAATCTCCTACCCCACTTTCATAGGTAAAACGAAGCACATCATAGGTTTTACCCTGAAACTCACGATCTTCCAGCTCTTCATAGATAACTCCGGGATCAGCAAATGCGAATGGAAGTGAGAAGAAGTAAAACTGAAGATTATGATAAAACTTGGCAGAGCCTCCTGAAAATTCCTCTTCATTTCCTATATACCAAACTTGTGAACCATCAAAACCAACAGAATACTCTTCATTTTTTAAAAGTACTTTTCTGTTTTTCAAATCAATTGTCTGATGATCTACAAAAGTAGTATCCATATACAAATCGTACTCAAGCAGCCTCATTTTATTCCACTGTTCAATACCACCGTGCGCATCCAGTACTTGCTGAAACAGTTCAGGGTATTCTCTGGTTTGGGGTTCATTAGGGGAGTTTTCATTACTTTTCTGTCCTTCTGTACAGGAAAACAATAAGGACGCACTTAGCAGAAACAGTACTAGCTGGAGTGATCTTTGATGATAAACCATTCGCCATTAATTTTTTTAAATATTAAACTAAAATATCCTTCTAGATTGTCAGTAGATCGTTTTAGTGTCCACTTACCAATCATGCTGTAGTATTCGGATGACAGCTGATTTAGTTGTATGATATTAAAGTTTAACTGACCCATACTAGTACGATC
This sequence comes from Porifericola rhodea, assembly GCF_030506305.1. Lineage (GTDB taxonomy): Bacteria > Bacteroidota > Bacteroidia > Cytophagales > Cyclobacteriaceae > Catalinimonas > Catalinimonas rhodea. Next base: position 4,567,204 of record NZ_CP119421.1, read on the forward strand.
AGGATAACTTTTTCGGTACCGTTCTAGTGTATTCTGATAACCGTATACAATACCATTTTTACCTATAAACATCAGTGAATCAGAGGGTAAGTAGCCTTTCATAAAACAGTCCAGGTTTCCTTCATTCCAGCATCTTTGCTGTTGATCCATAATCGCTAAAATTTTTTCTTCATCTGCTGGATCAGAACCCGAGAGCTCCATAATACCCCCGGATAGTAAACTAAAAAGTATAATCAGAATTTTCATCACAGTTCTTTAATCTTAATTTCTCTGAACCACACAGCATCACCATGATCCTGGAGGGCAATATGACCAGATTTAGCTTTACCGTAGTCAGGCATAGCTTTAAACTTGGTATTAGCTACCTCTTCCTTCCATTGATCTGACCATAATTCATACTCCACTGCTTTTTCTTCATTAATCCAATGCTCAACTTTTCCCTGATTTACAACTATTTTTGAGAGGTTGTATTCACCTGCGAGTTTTACATTGGTAGATTTAGGGATATGCAAAGCGTAATTGGCTGCTGTTACCTGGGCATCTTCAAGCTCATGGCCATGCACCTCTTTAAAATTAACAGCGTCTATTAGTTGATACTCAGGTCCTGTTTCGTAAGGGCTATTATATTTCTCTGCTTCTACTACATTGTACATGACCCCACTATTGCCTGCTCTTTCTATTTTCCATTCAAACTCCAAAATAAAATTCTCATATTTCTCTTTAGTAATGATATCGCCTTTTCCACCGCTGGTAGTAAGATTGCCATTTTCTACACTCCAGTTCAGATCTTGACTCTTGAAATTTCTCCACTGACTGGCATCATTTCCATCAAACAGCATAGTCCATTCATTTTCTGCCTGTTGAACTACACTTTGTGTAGCACTTTGCTTTTTTTCCTGTGATTGGCAGGCTTTGATAGCCATTGTTAACAGGCATAATAATAATAGTTTAGAGAGTCTCATGTTAGCTTGCAAGGTTATGTTTATAAAGCTATAAGTTAAGCCAAAACACTAATTCAAAAAAACGTAGGTGTAAACCCACTAGCAATAGAGTGCTCATTAGCTTTATTTAAAATCTTTTTGCCGTGGTAGAGACTGATAATGAATGCTTTAATGCTTGGAGGAAATACAGTCAGAAAAAACATTAAAAAAAGCAGTACATTTTGTTTGTAAGCCTAATTTTGGTTTTGTACATTTGTCGTCTCATTCGCGAAAGCGAGGGGCCCTTAGCTCAGTTGGTTAGAGCACCTGACTCATAATCAGGTGGCCGCTGGTTCGAGCCCAGCAGGGCCCACTTATCTAAAGAACTGATTCACATCACTTTAGCACTAAAATTAAAGCCACTCCTGTAGAGTGGCTTTTTTATTTGAAAATGCTCTTATAAATCTTTCGTTGCTTTTTTAGATCATATTTTTGCATTAGCATTTTTTGATAGCTTCAATCATTCGTTTCATTTTTAATGGACCGACAGCCAATTTTCTATCCTTTCGCTTCCAGGTAAACATGCTACTTTTTCCTTTATTATAGTGAGGTTTAACCTAGAATAACAGTCGGCATGGGCTTTACCCGTAGCATAGCTAACAGGGCTGCCTTGAAAACCGCTCTTTTTATAATTTTACTCAACTTATAACTTTACAGCTTTTGCTCCCAACCCCTCACCTACCAATAAGCTGCACCTTTATATTTATTTAGATAGAATAATCCTATTCTTAACTTTAGAGAAAAGGAGGAGAACTCATCGGCTGAACAGGCTCAAGACCTTGACATCGTGTTAGTCCTCCTTTTCCTAAATGTTGAACCTTTGACCCTATAGAACGATAGGCCTGCATGCCTCATAAAGGTTCTAGTCGGTTCAACATATCTTATAATCACTAACCTTTAAGTTATGAAAAAATCAGTGTTTGTCGGTATTGATGTAAGCAAATTATCCTTTGACGCTTCCGTTTTTGTCCCCTCTACAGGAGCATTGACTCATCAGCAGTTTAATAACAATCGTAAAGGCCTTGTAACATTTCTCAAATGGATCAAGACTGTTGCTACTCTTCAAGATTGTCTGTTTTGCATGGAAGATACAGGTAGCTACAGCTACGGACTAGCTTGTTTTCTACCAAATAAAAAAGCAGATCTGTGCCTGGAATCTGCTTATCGTATCAAGCATTCTATGGGTATCCAGAGAAAAAAACCGACAAAGCAGATGCGGAGATGATCGCGCAGTTTGCATTTAGGTTTGCTGATGAGTTAAATTTGTATACCCCTCCGGTTGCTGCAGTGGCGCAGCTTAAAACTTTGCTCTCATTCAGGCTCCGTCTCATCAAGCAGAAGACCAGTATCATCACTGCTATAGAAGCTCATAAGCAACTAGAGGGCTATGTGGATATCTCTTTTATGATGCGTTCCCTCAATCAACAGCTCAAAGCTCTGAAAGAACAGATCAAGAAGTGCAATGAGCAAATTGATCAGCTTGTGCAGCAGGATCAGCAGTTACAGCACCAGAATCAACTGCTCTGCTCCATTCCAGGAGTAGGTAAAGTCATCGCCGCTCAGGTCATTGCCTACACTTACGGCTTTACCAAATTCAAAGACTGGAGAAAATTTGCATGTTACGTAGGCACAGCACCTTTTCCTCACCAGTCAGGTACTAGCATCAAGAAAAGAACAAAGGTCTCTTCTATTGCCAACAAGAAGCTGAAAGCCCTCCTCAGTATGGGAGCCGTCAATACCTTGAGAACTGAGAATGAATACCATGTCTACTACCGCAGAAAGATCAAAGAAGGAAAGCATCATATGGTCATCATCAATGCCATCAGAAATAAGCTGATCAGCCGGATGTTTGCTGTTATCAAAAGGGATACTCCCTATGTGAAACTACAACTGCAGTAGTATAGACATTTTATTGACCACCTCGTAAACAGCAGGTGGTGAAAGCAGGAAATGCAAGCATTTCCTGCTTTTAACATATCGTTTGCTTTAGCAAACTTTCACGATAGAATATCCAAAAAGACTGAAATTTCTAACTCTATAGTTGGGCAAGTTACCTATGCCTTTCTCTTAAAATATTTATACTGAAAATCTTTGTTTTTTAATAGAACGCGATGTTAGGTGTCGGTATTCATTCTTTCTCTTCGTCCTTTTATTACTTCTTTAATTAAATCTCGTTCTTCTTTAAATTCCTCGTGAATCCATATCTCGTCAGTTATTGACCCTCCCCCCATTCCACCACTAATCTGATCGCCAATATTTCTAACTTCAAAAACAACTTTCCTACTTTCTTTTCCTTGATCCCCCCATGCTAATTCATCTAAATCCTGTAATAATTGAATTAAACATCTTTCATCGCATTTCACGTGTTTAATAGGTGATGTGAGATAAATCTGCCCGCCCCAATCTCCTTCCATAATCATCACAGCATTTTTTGTTTCACTAGCTTCCTTCAAGTTTCTAATACTTATTAGTCTATCTTGTCCTGCTTCATGAAGTATGTATCGCAAAGGGCTGACATGATCTGGAATCACATTTTCTTTTTTTGCATCATTATCGTTTCTGCTATCATTCATATTTCATTAACTGACACCTAATGGTTTGCATATGGCTTGTGGCGGCTTCGAAGCACTTTCCTGTCCCCCAAAACTAAAGCTGGAAAAGGAGCGAAAACCTTGCTGGTAGCAGTTCACCCGCCATAAGCTATATGCGTTGTTGAACTAAACCTACGGTAGCCTTTAGCAGCAGGGTTTTTCATGATATTCTTATCTTGATGAAGGTAATTTAAACCATTTATATCATGAAAAAAAACACATCGTGCCAAAGGGGAAACACTCATTGAAAGAACCTGTCGTGAGGTTCCTGATTTTCTACCCTTCTATCAGAAGTTGGAGAGAAGCTTTTCGGTTGCTGGCTACAGCCAGAGTACTCTAACAAATTACTCCCGCTGTCTAGCTCAAATGGCCCAGCACTACAACATGAATCCGGTGCTTCTAGACGAAGAACAGGTGCTAGACTATCTGCATTACCTCAAACAGCAAAAGAAAACGCCTTCTGAGTCCTTTTTTAAGCATACCGTTTACGGCTTAAGGTATGCCTACCGGATGGAAGGCATGAAAGCTAAACGAATCGTTTTACCTTCACTGGAGCGACCCAAGACTCTGCCAGTAGTTCTGAGTAAGGAGGAGATGCGAAGGCTGCTTCTGACTCCTAAACTACTGCGGCATCGCCTCATCCTGGGCATGCTATATGGCTGTGGTTTGCGCTGCTTTGAACTCCGAAGATTACATACTAAAGATGTAGATTTTGATCGGTTGATGGTGCATGTCAGAAAAGGCAAGGGGCGCAAAGATCGTTACTTGCCTTTGAGCAAGCACCTGGCAAGGGGGCTGAAGGCCTACATTGACAACGAACACCCTCAACTGTGGCTTTTCAATGGTAAAAATACGGAAGGAAGAATTGTAGCCTTGTCACAAAGAGGTGTACAATGGGTTGTCAGGGAATCCAGAAAGACCGCAGGTTTGGAAAAGGAGGTAACCGCACATACTCTTCGCCATACTTTTGCTACTCACTTACTGGAAGATGGGCTTGATATCGTCAGCATCAAGGATCTGCTTGGGCATGCTCACCTGGAAACTACGCTGATCTATCTTCACGTCTCTCAGATGGGAAGGCGTAAGGCTTTCAGTCCCATGGATACGCTCTACCCCGATAAGTAGTGCGTCCTAAATATGAAGTGGCTGATGTTTTGAACAGAAACAGGCATCGGCTCAGTGGCTACTGTAGCAATAGCTGGCAGGAACGCACTTTACATGCTCTTCGAAAATGCAGGACTGCCGATCTCGGTGGCCATGTGGACCAGTGCGATAGCTGTGGCAATTTGTCTATCAGTTATAATAGCTGTCGCAATCGCCACTGCCCTAAATGCCAGGGAGAACAGAGAGAAGCATGGATACAGGCTAGAGAATCCGAGCTTCTGCCTGTGCCTTACTTCCATCTGGTCTTTACTCTGCCTGAACAGGTCAATCCTCTGTGTCTGTATGCACCTGCCAAAGTATATCGCTTGCTGTTCGGTACTGCCTGGTCAGTAATGCAGAGCTTTGCCAAAGACCCAAAGCATCTGAGAGCCAAACCTGCTATGATTGCGGTACTACATACTTGGGGCCAGAACTTGTCCCTTCACCCCCACTTACACTGCATTGTGCCTGGTGGAGGGGTAACCAACCAGGGTAAATGGAAGCCTGCTCGGAATAAAAGCAAGTTCCTGTTCCCGGTCAAGGCCATGAGCAAGGTCTTCCGGGCCAGGTTCGTAGCTGGCCTGAGAAGAGAGTTTCCTGAGCAGGAAAACACCTCCTTTGCCAGCCTGTTTGAAAAACCATGGGTGGTGTATGCTAAGCGACCCTTCCAGCATCCTAAAGCTGTTGTAGAGTATCTTGGGCGGTACACGCATAAAATTGCTATCAGTAATCATCGGCTTATCAGCCTGGATAACGGCCAGATTACTTTCAGCTACAAGGACTATCGTAAGGGAGCAAAGAAGCTACAGATGAGTCTCTCTGACAAAGAGTTTATCAGACGCTTCAGCCAGCATATCCTACCCAGAGGTTTTGTCAGGATCAGGCATTACGGTTTTCTTTCCAGTTCTTGGAAGTCTGAAAAGCTACCCGGTCTCCAGCAGATGCTTGGTCTCATTACCTCTTCTGATGATCAGGAGGAGGCGGTATCTCACCGCAGATGCTGTGCGTGTGGCACTGGCACATTGCAAACAATGAATATGTTCTATGGTAGGGTCCGGCCTGGAGGGCTCCACCGAAAGCCTGGCTGGAACGGATTGCAAAGCAGCACAGCAGTAAGTAGCGAACGCTATTTTTGAGCGTAACAGGAGAGCTACGCCCTATCCGGTAGAAATCAATGCTTTTAATGGTTGTGAATAGCCGATTTTCTAGCTTATCCGATAGAGATGGTGCTTAACTACCTCGGAAACAAAAAAAGAAGGCTTATTACCTTCTCAAATGCACTCCTCTCAAACCCTACCTAATCCCCATATAAACATTCACGAGCAGGTTCAGCTCCACTGCGGCAGTCAACACCTGATTCATGTTGGGCCGTGCCGGCCACACGAATCCTTAATTGTTGTAAATAGTTTTTTATTTTAAAAAATCGACAGAATTCCGAATACAACAGTCAGTATTAGTCCAATAACAGCTAATGGAATAGACCATTTATTTTGCGTTTCTAGTTTCTTTTGTTCTTCATATCTTGTCTGAATCACTGAGCTCAATTCACTTATTTTTCTTTCAATCGAAATTTTGTCACCATTATTTGAATAGGTCTTTAGATCATTGAGAATATTTCTCTCAGTATCTGGTAAATCAGAAAAAGGTGAGGCTGTTTCATTCGCTGTGATAAACTCAGTGAGTTTTATTTTCAACTGTTTAACTTCTTCGATATTTAGGTTTTCACTGATCTTTCGACCGACCAATTTTGCCAAAATTTCTCGCAGCCACTTATTAAGTCCATATCTATAGGTCAAGTCTTCAGAGCTTAACTTTGTGACGCCTTTATAGACATTTATCAAGTCATCAATCGTCTCGATAGTACCATCTTGTAACCCTTGAACAGCAGTTTCAAAAAAGTCATCCTTTCGTTCAATTCTTCTCGCTTTAATTCTTTTCAAAAGAAAGCTGGCTGTCACAGCATAAATGACGGTGAAAATGACGGTGAAAATGGAGAGTAAACTGTCCTTAGTCAAAAATCCTTCAATTATCTCTTCCATGTTTCGTTTAAATTATGCCCAACGGGCGGCGTGCAGCTGCGCGAGCTGATTTTACCACCTATCTATTGCTTTTGTAATTCAACTTTTCAAATAGCATCCCAAATTCTATACCCCCTGATCTACCAGCCTGTGAGATGCATGATGTTGGCTGGCGGGCTCCCCACTTTTGACCGCGTAGCGGAACATAAGACTGACAGCCAACGACCAGCACAGCCACAGACCGGGCTTGCTAGCGTTTCTAGTTCGTTTATCAATATTCTAACTTGGCGCAACAGGCGTACAAGTTCGTTTTCGCTAGGATTGGGGCTGTGCCTTGTTGAACTAAACCTGCGGTAGCCTCTTGCCATGGCGTTTAGCTGATTTGGTTACTTTGTCAATGTAACTAAACACTTTTTATCATGGAAAAAAAAGGAATAGAATCATTGACCTTACCTGCCAACAGGTAGTAGGTTTTCAGACACTGTATCAAAAGCTGGAACGCTCTATGGTTGTCACTGGCAAAAGTCAAAGTACGCTGCACAACTACTCCCGCTGCCTTGCCAAGATGGCTCTTCATTTTAATACTAATCCCATACAACTTGATGAGGATCAAGTCTTGGACTATTTGCACTATCTTAAAACCCAGAAGAAAACACCCTCCGAAAGTTTCTTTAAGCACACTGTTTATGGTTTACGATATGCTTACCGTATGGAAGGGATGCCTGACAAACGTGTCATCCTCCCTTCCTTGGAACGCCCTAAGAAACTTCCTATCATTCTGAGTAAAGCAGAAGTACATCGGCTGCTGATGACTCCTAAACTACTTAAGCATCGCCTGGTCATTGGCATGCTGTATGGATGTGGCCTTAGATGCTTTGAACTGCAAAAGATGTTGGTCAAGGACATAGACTTCCAACGCCAGATGGTTCACATCCGACAGGGTAAAGGACGTAAAGACCGTTATGTTCCTTTAAGCAAGCACCTGTGCCGGGGACTACAGACTTATCTCAAGCATGAGCACCCTGCCCAGTGGCTCTTTACGGGCAATCACCCTGAAGGGAAAGTGGTACCCTATTCTCAGAAAGGAGTACAATGGGTAGTTAGAAGCGCTCGTAAAGCAGCAGGTATCAGCAAAGAAGTTACTACTCATACACTCAGGCACACGTATGCCACTCACCTTTTAGAGGACGGCCTCGATATTGTCAGTATCAAAGAGCTTTTGGGTCATGCACATATAGAGACTACGCTGGTATATCTACATGTTTCTCAGATGGATCGGCAAAAGCCTTTCTCTCCATTAGATACGTTGTATGCTGATAAGCTGTGAAGCCTGCTTATGAGGTAGCCGATATACTGAATAGAAACAGATATCGGCTTAGTAGCTACTGCAGCAATAGCTGGCAGGAAAGAACGCTGCATGCCCTTAGAAAATGCAGGACTGCTGATTTGGGTGGCCATGTGGATCAATGTGATAGCTGTGGCAATTTGTCTATCAGTTATAATAGCTGTCGCAATCGCCACTGCCCTAAATGCCAGGGAGAACAGCGTGAGGCATGGATACAGGCAAGGGAAAATGAACTCTTGCCAGTACCGTACTTTCATGTGGTTTTTACACTGCCAGAGCAAGTTAACCCACTATGCCTGTATGCACCTGCCAAAGTGTATCGTCTGCTCTTTAGTCCGCCTGGTCGGTGATGCAGAGCTTTGCCAAAGATGCCAAGCACCTGGGGGCTAAGCCTGCTATGATCGCTGTACTACATACCTGGGGGCAGAATCTGAGTTTACATCCACACCTTCACTGCATCGTTCCGGGAGGAGGCGTGACTAGAAATGGTAAATGGAAGACTGCTCGGAATAAAGGTAAGTTCCTCTTTCCGGTAAATGCCATGAGCAAAGTCTTCCGGGCCAAGTTGGTAGCAGGTCTAAGAAGGGAGTTTCCAGAGCAGGAAAAAGCATTCTTTGCCAGCCTGTTTGAAAAACCATGGGTAGTATATGCCAAGAGACCGTTCCAGCATCCTAAATCGGTAGTAGAGTATCTTGGGCGGTACACGCATAAAATTGCTATCAGTAATCATCGGCTTATCAGCCTGGATAACGGCCAGATTACTTTCAGCTACAAGGACTATCGTAAGGGAGCAAAGAAGCTACAGATGAGTCTCTCTGACAAAGAGTTTATCAGACGCTTCAGCCAGCATATTCTGCCCAGAGGCTTTGTTAGAATCAGGCATTACGGTTTTCTTTCCAGTTCTTGGAAGTCTGAAAAGCTACCCGGTCTCCAGCAGATGCTTGGTCTCATTACCTCTTCTGATGATCAGGAGGAGGCGGTATCTCACCGCAGATGCTGTGCGTGTGGCACTGGCACATTGCAAACAATGAATATGTTCTATGGTAGGGTCCGGCCTGGAGGGCTCCACCGAAAGCCTGGCTGGAACGGATCGCAAAGCAGCACAGCAGTCACTAAAGAACGTCATTCTTAAGCGTAACGGGAAAGCTATGCCCTATCTGGTATAGATCACTGCTTTTTCCTGGCTCCATGCAATACCTGACCATAAAACCTTATGAATGGTCATGCTCTGATACCCCGAAAATAAAAAAGAAGGCTTGATGCCTTCTCAAATGCACTCCTCTTAACCCTACCTATTCCCCATAATAAACATCCCCGAGCAGGTTCAGCTCCACTGCGGCAGTCAACACCTGATTCATGTTGGGCCGTGCCGGCCACACGAATCCTTAGTTGTTGTAGCCAGTATTTAAATCAATTTTAATTCATATTCTTTTCCAATCACTTCGAAAACTGTATCGTAGGTTCTGAATACAAAGTGTTGAAAATTAAAATCAATTTTACCTATGTGCTGATCAGTATCAACTCTGACCATTTCAGCAATCTGTTCTGAGTTCTCAATCCTGTCAAACGACGATTGGTATTCAATTTCGTCAAAATCAAGTTCAATCATTTTAAACAGATGAACTGCTTTAAAAGTGACTTGAAATTTTTGATCAGTTCCATCGGTCAAGTTTTCGCAGAGATTACCGTTAAATTCTCCTATGAGGATAAAGGTTGATTCATTCAGCACTTTTACCTCATCCAGAAATATAGCATCTCTCCCCCAAATCTTTCCAACAGAAGTTATTTCTGGAACTACATTTTGTTTCATTTCATATTGGCTACAACGCCAAGGCTAGCCATCAGACCGGGCACTTGTTTGCGTTTACTTTTCAAGTTATAATTTCTTTCGTTGGAGCGATAAGTGATCACGCTCGTTTTCCTGTCAGGTTGGGGCTAGCTGATGTTATGGCTCGTGCTTTATCTCTTTTCGAGAGTTATTGTTAAGATTTTGATTAATTGATTTGCTCTTTCTATCTCATTGACTTCTAATTCTTTAGAATTATCAATTGTCTTTTTGAAATTATCATGAAATTCATACCATCCATCTGTAAGCCCATTAACAAATCTTTTAGCTTCTCGTAATTCTGAAGCGGTTTTATTTTTATCAGAATTGTCCAAATCAGAACAGAAGTCATCAAATTCACTCCAGTACTCTGACCAATTGGTAATTTCCATCATCTTCAGCAAATCAAAGTCAATCTTATATCGGTAAACCTTAACCTAAAATTAAATTTACATGAGCCATAACGACAAGGCTTGCCGGTCGGGCAGCCTTGTTTGCTTTATATTTTCAGAACATCAAAAATAATGCTTGGCGCTCTAAACTCACCAGCTCATCATTCCGCTGCCTGATGGCTAGGTGGTGTTGGTAGCTGGCGTAACTGAGTCTTTTTTCCCTATATTAATGTCCCGAAATCGATATTTAATTCTTATAATTTTTTACATCTTTCTGGAAAGATATAAATTAAATCAACATAAAAATTTATGGTTTTTTAAAAACTACACCTGCTTTCATTACGAAGTGATTTTTGCCGTAGATCAAATTTTTAAAGTCTTTTTCCAGATCTCCTTCAAAAGCTACTATATCGGCAAATGCACCAGATTTAATTACTCCTATTTCATTTTGCTTACCTATAGCAAAAGCGCCGTTGTAAGTTCCTATTTGTAAGACCTCATTTACCGGAATGCCAGCCTCGTAATAGGATACCAGTGAGTTTTTTGCTTCAATACCAATAGACCTCGGAGTATATAAATACAAATCAGAGCCATATACGATTTTTACACCTGCTTTTACAGCATTTAAAAGTCGTTGCTTGGTTGATGCTACAAAACTTTTTATGTCATCATCTGTAATATTACTTTTTGAGAACTCTACTATACCTTTATATCCGTCAAAAGTGCCGTCGGTTGGTACCAGATAAACCCCTTTTTCAGACATGAGTTGCAAAGTGCTATCAGATATATTGTAACCATGTTCTATGCCATCAACCCCAGCCATCACAGCATCATTTACAATTTGGTCATATGTAGCGTGAGCAGTTACTTTAAGATTGTTTTTATGCGCTGTCTCCACTATGGCTTTCATTTGTTCAGTGGATAGTACCAATCCATTATCGTTAGTAGCACATATTTTAATAATATCAACGCCATTGTTCATATGCTCAATTACTGCACTTCTGGCTTCATCCACCGTCCTTACAATACTATATTCCTTGGCAGGTAGGTTTTTGTGAAGATGAGGTAGTTGCCCAAATTGCCCGTTTGGTGGGCTTATGATCGGACCTGATACTAACATTCGTGAACCCTCTACCCATCCTTTATCAATGGCATTCCGTAAAGTAACATCCAGATATTGCCCCGAATTACCTAAATCCTTTACCGTAGTGATACCAGCCGAAAGAAAAGATTTTGCTATGTGACCTCCTCTTAACAGCCGGTCATCATCTGAATTTTCAATCAAATCAACTTCCATATTGGCACCACTCCCCTGCATGAATAAAAAGTGGGTATGTGAATCTATAAGACCCGGAATAACTGTGGATTTGGATAAATCTATTATTTCATGGTCAGCGTATGTTATATCATCTGAATCGGTAACTTTTACGATTTTTTCACCTTCAATAAAAATGAATTGATTTTTAAGAAAAGTTTTACTTTCTGAGTTGAATAGCTTACCCGCTTTTATAAGGTATTTCTTTGACTCTTGACCGAATGCAGCATTGAATAAGAGTAATAAAAAAAGTATTAGTTTAAAAGTTGTTTTCATCATTCTATTTCTTCCATTGTTAGATTGTTATTGAGTGTGTAATATGCTTGCTACCAACGACCATTGCGAGCCGACGGCCGGATTGTTTGCGTTTCCCTTTCGTTTATCATTTTGGCTACTTGGAGCAGCTGACGAACTAGCTCAATTTCGCTAGGCTGACGGCTGCAAAATGTTATGGCCAGTTTTCAATTCTCAATTTCATCACATTCTTCTCCCCAGCATTCAACACAAGGTTGATTAATTGTTGGAAAATCTGATGCCTTTCTTGCTGATACAAATTTCAAATCAGAGGTGTAATCATTTGGATAAGTTGTAATCCAATTGGCGATACCCTTTGTCTCATCAACATATTTAAATTTGAAAGATTGTTGATGATTATCTAGAACATTCTCTGTTTCTATCACCAAATCTTTTTTAGTACCAGCTAAATTAACAATTCTAAATTCTTGGTCTTCTTGGGTGCCATGCAACAAAATGTATGCAGTATCATTCTTAGAATAGATTTTGTATTCTAAATTTCCCATGTCACAGCTATTGAAAATGACCAATCCTGAATCAGTTTCTGTTAAGTGCGTCCAATCAGAATTCATTTCACTTAGTAAGTCGTAATCAACAGATTGTTGCTGATGACATCCAAATACTAAAATCATGGTGCTTATGTAAACTATTATCTTCATTTTTTTAATTGGCCATAACGGGCGGCGTGCAGCTACACTGGCTGATTTTGCCACCTATCTATTTTTTTTTGTTTCAACTTCTCAAATAGCACCTCAAATTCTACAACCCTGATCTGCCAGCCTGTGAGATGCATGATGTTGGCTGGCGGGCTCCCCACTTTTGACCGCGTAGCGGAACATAGGACTGACAGCCAACTATTGTGTATCTGCTACTGTAGCACTTATAGATGCTTTAACTAGTATATCCATAATCCCTCCCCTGGATCATTATTACTAATTTTGACCTCCCACTTCTCTCCATTCTCATTACTATTGTAGCATTATTACAACTCTTAAGTAACATCTTTTTCATCTAATATTCAACTGATCTGCCGGACTCACAATTTTATCTAATGCTTGCATGGATACATGCGTGTAAATCTCAGTAGTCTTACTGGAGTTATGTCCCAACAATTGTTGAATATAACGTAAATCTGTACCACTTTCTAATAAATGTGTCGCAAAGGAATGTCTTAAGCAATGCAAGGTATAGGCAGTAGGAATGGATATTCCGGTGATGTTGCCCCCTGTACCGGAGATATTGCCCCCCTAATTCAGGTTTGGTTCTGAAGAACCCGATGGTATGACAATTTTACACTTTTTTTCTTAGACTCTCACCCTTGATGTCAATTCTATGAGAAGTATGCACTAGCCTATCCAGGATAGCATCAGCAATAGTTTCCTCCCCAATGACATCATACCAACTAGCAACAGGTAACTGACTGGCAATGATGGTGGATCTAGCACTATGTCTGTCCTCAATGATTTCCATCAGATCCATTTGTTGCTGTTTTTCCAGGTGGGTCAGGCCAAAGTCATCCAGGATGAGCAGATCTGTCTTGGCCAGTTTCTCAAAGAACTTATAGATGGTGCCTTCCAGACGAGACATCTTGGTTTTAAGCAGCAGTTTCTGAGTATTAAAGTAAGCTACTTTAAATCCCATCAGACAAGCTTGATGCCCTAGAGCAGAGGAGAGGAAGCTTTTCCCACAACCGGTGGCACCGGTCACAAGGATTGACTCTCCTTTCTGGATGTATTCACCGGTGGACATACGGGTAATCAGGTTTTTGTCTATGCCCCTTTTCTGGTCAAAGCGTAGCTCTTCTATAGATGCTTTGTAGCGGAAACCAGCATTGTACTCTAACCTTTTGAACTTACGAAGATCCCTTTCCTGCTCCTCTGCCTGAAGTAAAACTTCTAATCCATCCAGTAAGGATAGCTCATGAAGTTTCCTGGTCTCCTGCAAGGCTGCCCAAGTTTTGATCATCCCATGTAATTTGAGCTTGTTTAGCTGTGTCTCAATTTGATTCATTGGTTTTATAATTTAGTTCTAACTGTTGATAATGTTCTTTCCCTCTGAGGTTATTATGCTTGGGTAGAGGCTTTTCAGAGATAGTGGACTGAACCTCTATCATCTTATTTTCCAATACATTCATTACGAAGCTGTAGGTGTAGTTGTGGCAATCCAATGCCATTTGACAGGCCTTTTCAAAACGTGTAGGCTCGGTTTTCCTTTCCAGGCCAAACAGACCATCACAGGTTCTGTAAAGCTGTTCTGGATAGCGATTCTGCTCAAAGATGCAGCACACCAGTTTATGGAGTATAGCCGATTTTTTGGCAGCTTGCCTACGATAGTATTCCGGGCTCCTGTCTTTGTAATGTTGGTGCTGCGAACAGAGATGATCTTTGGTAGTAGAATAACCACCCTGGTGGAAGTTCCTGATATGTACAGCTACCTGCTCTCCTTTGGAAAAGATATAAACCATACTGCGGGTGTAGATGACCTTGACTTTACTACCAATCATTTTAAAATGGACGCTATAGTAGTGTTTATCCTCAGAGAGATAGATATGGTTGTTCTTGGCCACTCTTAACTCTCGGTAGTATTTGATCTGGTATCTCTCAACTGGTAGAGGCAAGAGGTGTGTCTTCTCCTCGGATATGAAGCGCTCTTCCCGGCAGTAGGGCTTCTTTTGCATGCGAGTTTGATTATGATCTCTCACTTTTTCTTTGATGGCTACATTCAGGGAAGACAGGTCAAAGAAGACCATGTGACGCAACTTGGCATATACCCGGCTGTAGATCAGCTTCACTTGATTCTCTACTAGTGCTTTGTCTTTAGGCTTACGAACCCTGGCAGGTACTACTGTAGTGTTGTAATGATTGGCAAAATCCTCTAGCGCACGATTGATCTCCGGTTCATAGCGGTTAGTCTTGACTACCGCAGCCTTTAGATTATCCGGTACTAATGCTTGAGGCACGCCACCCAACTCATGCAAACAACAGGAAAGGGCGTAGAGAAAATCTTCAGTGGACTGGCTCCTTACAGCCATCACAAAGCTGTAGTCAGAGAAGGGTAAGCAGGCCGTAAATACCTGGCACTTGATCTCCTCACCAGTGGACTTGTCTATATAGCTCAATGGCTTACCTGCAAAGTCAATATAGAGCTTCTCTCCAGGATGATGGTGTAGCACTGCGGATGGTCTGCGGGCTATCTGTAACTGATGGAGATGAAAACAAAATTGAGAATAACTATAGCTATCTGGATTACCCTGTCTATATTCTTCCCAAAGTAGTTTTTTATTGACCCCACGTTCTTTTAACTCATTAAAGTAGTAGTCAAGTCTGGCCTTCAGATCCTCATAACGGTTGTCTTTGTAGGCAGGGTTTCCCGGATGAAATTTTGCCTCCAGTACCGGATGCTCCATTCTGAACAGCTCTTCTATTGTGTAGCCTTTGCCATCTTTGATGGTAGTCAGGCTTTTGAGTTTCTCCAGGTATACTTTAACGGTGTTCTTGCTGATGCCTAGTGTGCGGGCAATGGTCTTACGCCCTTTGCCTTGCTGATGTAGAAGTATGAGTTGTTTGATCGTGCTCATAGATTTTGGTTTACCTGCCATAAGGGTCTTTTTAGCGATAGTTGATGATCGCTAAAGAACCAAAACCTTAAGTTTTGAGGGGTCAACTTCCTCCGGAATCATACCCTCAAGGGGTCAATTTGCTCCGGTACAAGTCAACGTCAATATATTTAGAGGGGGCAGTATCTGCCGGATTGGCATGCGTTTCAAGCTCAAAAAGAGCATTGAGTATCTAAATTTTCTACCGGATTTGAGGGGTCAATATACTCCGGTTTATCCAGTAGGAATGCCTGATGCTTTTAAAGCTCTTTTGAAAATCTGCTGCAAACTCCGATAGCTATAGGCTCCTCCATATTGACCCTCAAAGATATATTCTTTGCTTGGGTAAGCCTTTCGGTACTGGATAAGCAATGTCCTAGCAGACTGAGACAACATAACGCAGCGGTCTTTCTTCCCTTTACCGGCTTTGATATGAATCCGATGACCATGGAGGTTGATATCTGTCCACTTCAAATTAAGTACCTCCCCTGCCCTTAGCCCCGCAGAATATATCAGCAATAGCAGGCTTTTGTGTTTGAGGTTCGGAGTGTTTGCTAATATCTTCTCTATTTCTTGCCTGGATATGATTTTCGGTAAACTCGCCTCTTTTTTCGGACGATGGATTTGCCCTAAGTTCAAAGGCTTACCAACACAATGACGATAGTATAGCTGTACCGCATTAATTGACTACGCGTCCCGGATTGGTTAATGTAAGACACCGAATACCTCCCGCTTTCTTTCAGCCCGGCATGATAGCTGTTGATTTCTGTCTCTCCATAGGCATGAATAATATCCAGGGGTAGTGAAGTCGTATTCACAAACTTAACAATCATCGCATAATACGTCCTGATGGTATTTAGACTATAGTTCTTGAGTTGCATATACTCCAGCAATTGAATAGATACTGTTTTGTATTCCTCCGAAAGTTGCTGATCCCATAATGCTTTTTGAAGCACCAAACTATCCAGCTTGATCTTCTTGCTTAACCCAATTCTGGCTATTCCCTTTAGACTTTGTAATAACTTGAGAATATGCTCTTCGGTAAAATGGGTGATGAAACAGCGATAAGCTTGACTCCACTTTACCCCAGTTGTCTGAAATAATACGCCGTAGAGGCACTTATGATAGCGCATTTGTAGTTTTAAGTAGGTCTTACCCTCATGGTCCATCGGAAGCAGATGGATGGTGGGAGTAAATACTTTAGCCCTATGGCTAGCACCTAGTCGAACGGGCTTTTCAGGTACCTGCACCAAAGGCGGGTACAGGTACCTGAAAAGCCCCCAAGGTAAGCTGAGAGCTGCCGTAGCAAATTCACATCATGACTCATCAATAGTTGGCCTTCCTGTTTTTCTATATAGCTTAGCTGTTCCAGCCTGTGCCGTAAATATACAGGACAGGATTTCAGTACTAGTCTGACTTTTCCCGGACTCCCCTCTATAGTATTGAGATAAATGATAGGTTTGGCTGACTTCATACATATACGTTTGGCGCTAAATTAAGCCTCCGCATGGTCTTAGCTGTAGTAAAACACGAGTTTATCCGAATGTACACGTATAATAACACGACTATGCAAACCAGAAGATGTCAACAATGCCAAAGCCAGCTCCAAGGGCGGGTTGATAAGAAGTTTTGCTCAGACCAGTGCCGCTTTCTGTATAACAACCAAAAGAAGCGCTCTGCTGAAGTTACCATTAGCAATGTAAACCAGGTGCTAAGAAGAAACAGAACCATCCTGAAAAGCTTTAATCCGATAGGCAAGACCACCATACCAAAGCTTTACTGAGCGCTTAAGAGTTTAGCTTTGACTTCTACACCCACATCTACCGCACTAAGACTGGCATGGTATACTACTTTTGTCGGATGCCGCGCATTATGAGTACGGTTATGCTTTTGCCGCTGATGAAAAAGTAGTGCTCGTTACCTGGCAATCCTATATGGATAAGCCCATTCATCAAGTGATGTTCAATAACCGCTATGACTGAAAAATTCTATGCTGCTCTTTAAAGGCCTATAAAGCTTACAAGCAGAAGTGAAAGAGTTAAAAGCCGCTTTTGACATTTTGACTAATAGAGCTTAAACACCTGAATATGTTAATAATTAATACTCAAATTGTACCATTACGAAAATAGATATCCTAAACAGTAGATAGTTTTATTGACTCTGATTTATCCTTTCAATTATCATTGAGGAAAAATATTCAACACCAGATTGAATACAAGTCTCATCCACAGCGAAATTGGGTGCATGAGGCATGGCAATAACTCCCTTCTCATAGTTAGATCCTCCTAATAAAAAATAGACTCCCGGTATTTTCTCCTGAAAATAAGCGAAGTCATCACCTCTTCCATCAGGAATGACGCCATGCAATGGAAAAGCACTAGATTTTCCATAAATATCAGAGATAGTGTTAAGTGACTGAAGGGTAATACTATCGTGATTTTGGACATTTGCTCTATCAGGTGAAAATACAAATTTATCGGAGGCAAAATTCACCTCTTCAAGCTGATCTGCATACTCGCTTTCTTTTATCTTCTTTCTTATAAGAAATAGGATTGAGTCCATTTTCTCTTTACTACTTGTACTTATAAATGCACTAACAGTAAGTTTATCTTCATTTATCTTGGTCTCAAAGTTATTGCTTACTGTAATATAGTTTTGAAAAATAGTATTAGGATTACCCAACCCTATTTTAAGATCCATAAGGTTGCGTGTATCCCAAAACTTGCTATCAGGTGAGACATTTTGTAGATCAGAAATTGCCTGCTTAGTATAATCTATGAGTGGTTTTGTGGGTTTAGCAGAAGTAAAAGTGATATTAAGCTGCTTATAGTCAGCATATAAATAGTTGGCTTTTGAAGCTACTAAGCCTGAAGGCATAGGCGATATGTGGACAGCGTATATCTCATCAGGCTTAATTATATCTAACAAGCCATCAGTTATCATTGCTTTTGCTCCTTTGTAATTTTCTTCAGAAGGCTGAAAAATAAAATAAACTGTTCCTTCAATATTATCTCTATAAGTTGCTAATACATTCGCAATACCCAGCCCAATAGCTGTATGAACATCATGTCCACACATATGGTTTACACCTTTATTTTTAGATACAAAAGAAAAAGACTCTGCTGCTTCCATAGGTAAGGCATCAATATCTACACGCCATGCAATCTTCTTGCCCCTCTTTTCTGTATTAAGTATCCCTACGACTCCATAACCACCAATGTTAGTTTTCACTTCTAAGCCAAGTTCCGACAAATAGTCCGCGATAAATTTCGCTGTTTGCTTTTCTTGCCCAGAAAGTTCAGGGTATTGATGCAACTGTCTCCTGATATGTACCAGGCTATCATAAATCTGATTAGTTCTCTTTTGGATCAATTCATGGATAGATGCCTGGTGATTTGTATTCTGGCCTAAGCTAACATTAGGCACAAAAAATAACATAAGGCCAATTGAAATACATAATATTTTATAAGTAGATTTCATATTTCTTTATTAGATAATAAGCCAAATATGAAGAGACTATTACACATTCTCCTGACACATATGTGACAAAACTATTTTTGGGAAATTCTTTTGCGAATTCTGCTTAAAGACTGTCTTTCTATACCCAGAAATGTTGATAAATGCGTAAGGCTAATTCGTTTATGCAGTTCAGGATGGGCTATCATAAAGTTAATATACCTTTCTTCCGCAGTGCTGAACAAAAAGCCTTCTACCCTATCATTTAAAATTGTTAGCACCTTTTCAGCAATTAGCCTTCCGTGCATTTCGCTGTTTTTAAACTTACGATAGCTTTCCTGAATAATATTATAGGGTAGATTAACAATTACGCTTGGCTCCAGGCATTGTAAAAAATATTTACTTGGCTTCTGTCTGATAAACGCAGGATAATCAGTTACATATTCGTTTTCTTGGGTAAAACCTGTGCTAATTTCGTTTCCCTTATCGTTTATGTAATATCTACGAATGAGTCCTTTACAAATAAAACCCATTTCTATCTGCACTTCACCTTCTTTTAAAAAGAAGTCACCTTTACTGAATTCTCTAACTTTAAGATGAGGGTAAATAAAACTTACCTCTTCTTCGGAGGAGTGCGTAAGCTGTTTTACGTATTGGGCTATGTATTCACAATAGGATTCATTCATTTTAGGGGCAGGCCTGTTTACTTTATATTTAATGATATTTATGAAATAAAAGAATTACATACCACAACAAAATAAGGTCATATCTTTAAACATAAAACTCTACTCTAAATTTTGTAAACTAATAATTAAGTCATTCATGACTCATTTGAATTATAGATCAGTTTAGCCAGCGTTCCTATAATTTTTTCTGCCTGATGCATAGAGCTAAATCCTTCTACAAATATGGAAAGGATGATATCATTACTATTTGTGTAGATAATACTTGCATCTCCCCTAACATAATCCAGTGTTCCTGTCTTGTGGGCGATCTTTAAATTTTGAGGAAGCATACTTGGAATTGTGCTCTCATCTTCACATTCTTCCAGAATTTTAAGGCATTCACTTGTCCATTCTTCAGATAAAAATTGTCTCTTCAGCAAAAGTTGGTAAATACGATTCATATCTGCTGCTGAGGTATAATTTTGTCTTCCATTTTTGATAGCCTCAAAATCCATCATTTTGCGTTGTAAAGAGGTATTTTCCAGTTTATTTAGCTTCAGAAAATGATTAACATTTTCCATACCTACTTTACGAATAATAATATTGGTAGCCGTATTATCACTAGCTTTTATCATCTCTAAGGCCAGCTCTTGTATAGTAAATGTCGTACCATTTTTTTGGTGTTGAATATTACCCGCACCACCAACTTTGTCGTTTGCTTTTAGCACATATACTTCATTCCAGTCTATCTTACCTCTTTCCGCCTGAGTTAATAATTCAATAAGAATGGGGACCTTAATAATACTTGCCGAGGGTAATCGCTTTTCAGAGTTTTTCTCAAAAATTAGCTTGCCATCTAATGTCTCAGCTTTTACTGAAATTTGTATAGTATCTGGAAGTGTTGCCAGATAATTTTCAATTTCCGGGTTTTGCACAGATTGAACTTGCAGCAAGCTTTCTATTACTGTAATCATGTATATGAGGTAGTGCATATTTATTTCAGGCTATTCTGAAGAAAGAGAGCTGATATTTACTCTTAAACTATTCTTTAATTTACTCCTTTGGCTAAATATAAACTTTACCTTTAGCTATTGCTGGTTTCTGGCAAAATCGTTTCAGGTTTGAGTTCTTAGTATCTTATCCAACTTCTTACCTTTTGCCAGTTCGTCTACCAACTTATCCAGATACCTTACTTTCTTTGTCAGGGGGTTGTCTATCTCCTCCACACGATAGCCACAGATAACACCTGTAATGAGGGGAGCATTGGGGTGTAATGTTGCTTTCTGAAAAAAATCCTCAAACGTAGCCTTATCGTCTATAAGCTTTTGCAGCTGATTTTCGTCAAAACCAGTTAGCCATTCTATTACAGTTAACAATTCCTCTTTGGTTCTACCCTTTTTCTCAACTTTAGCAATATAATGTGGATAGACAGATGAAAATGTCATTTTAGCCATCCGCTGATTATGTTCGGGTGTTGTTTTCATTTTTATGCCTAAGATAAGAATTTGTAAAGGTAGTCATACACCTAAAAGCCAGATTATGCATCTGTATAGGCTTTAATTTTTAGGTTCCTTCAAATCCAGTTTGCCTATTCATAAAGTTTAGAGCTGATCAAATTCTATTTAATCATGCTCCTACTTCAATAATTTCTTCCCAATCAGAGGTGTACTTATTGGAAACTTTGCCTCTTATGGTTTCTCCACTGTTACGGTATCCCATAGCGGCTGAACGTACTACAAAACGCCCCATTTTTGCATTAATAATATCCATTGCCTGCATAGATTTAATATGTTTCTGCCTATTCTCATTGTCAAAAAGATTTTGTTGACAGGTATAGGCGGGCACTAACCCTCCTACTAATACACCAGCTTTTTTATACCTATAGCCCTCCCTGTAAATAATGTCTAATGCCTGAAAAGCATAATGTATCAATTCTGGAGTGTTATCTGTTGCAACAGGTAGTTGTATGGTCTGGGCGTTGGCATACTGATGGTCAACATCTTTAAAGCGATTTGTTCTTATATACACAGTCACATAGTTTGCACATGATTGCTGCTTTCTCAACTTCTCACCTACCCGGGTACAATAAGTTGCTAAAGCCTCTTTTAGCTCAACTAAATGACAAATAGGTTTAATAAAAGAACGAGAAGAACCTATCATTTTTTTATTAGCATGCTCACTAATGGTTTCAAGAGGTAAGCAGCTCAACCCACGCAGCTCATGGTGTAAACGCAAACCCACTACACTCATATGTTGCTTAACCCAGTTCTCTTCGGCCTGGCTAAAATGGTAAGCGTTTTTAATACCGGACTGATATAAAAATGCCGCATACTGTCTTCCTATGCCCCAGATATCTTCTACTGGTATACTTTTTAGAGCCTTTTTAATACTATTTTCATCCTTCAGAACACAAACACTTTCTCCATTCTTTTTGGCGAGGTGAATTCCAATCTTAGTCAGAGTTTTCGTTGGTGCAATGCCAACACGAGTAGGTACACCCGTCCATTGCCTCACCTTGGTACGTAACTGATGCCCCAGCCTTTCCCAACTTCCGTACTGACGATCAAGGCCACTTACGTTTAAAAAAGCTTCATCTATAGAATACACTTCAATATCTGGCGAAAAGCTTCGTAAAGTATCCATAACCCGTTTAGACATATCTCCATATAATGCGTAATTAGAAGAGTATACTTCCATATGATATTTGCTAATCAGCTCACGAATTTTAAATACCGGTGCGCCCATTTTTACACCCAATTGTTTAGCTTCCGGGGAACTGGCTATCACACAACCATCATTGTTAGATAAGATAAGAACAGGCTTATTTTCTAATTTTGGATTAAAAACACGCTCACAGGAAACGTAAAACTGGTTACAGTCTATAATCGCAAACATGCTTAAATCTTATGAATTACATACGTTACTACTCCACAAATTTGCTCTAACTGTTCTTGACTAGTACAAATAGAAGCCCCATCATCTTCAAGCTCACTGTTTTCAGGCAAATAAATTCTTTTAATGGTATAACCATATGTGGTTTTGCATACGGCTACATCGTTTTCTCTTAGCTGTACCGTACGATCTATAATGAGCAAATCGCCTTCATATATTTCAAGCTCTTCTGAAGACCCACCTTTTACTTTAGCGTAAAAAGTCGCTGACGGATGACTTATAAGATGTGTATTTAAGTTTAGGGACAATTCGGTTTCTTCCTCTGAAGGAGAAGGAAAGCCTGCCGGCACGCCATTTTGATACAGTGGCAAATCTATCAGTTCTGAAAAATCTGACTGAAAAAGCTCCAGAAGGAGGGTATGATCTGTGTATGTGGTTTGAGACATAGTATAATAGATTTAGTTAGAGTTTTCGCTACAATAATACTTTTTTTAAGCATAAATAAAAACTAAATACTTTTTTTAAGTATCAAATACTTAATTTTATACTACCTGTGTAAGATTGCGTAGCAAAGCAACTAATATTAATGAACTAAGCCAGGTATAAAAGCAGTTGTAAGGGATTATCAATAGGTAATTACTAAACAAATCAATAGTAGCTGATGAACGCTTATGATAATCACATAATTATTATGAATAATTAAAGACATTCAATGATATTAGTGAGTGTTACAAAATTTTGTTTGAGAAATATTACATAAATACAGAAAAATATTGATCATTAAAATAATTGAATTTATCTTAGGTAGGAAATGGTATAACATATAAAAATGATAAACAATCTGTGTCAAAAATATAACTTAGAAGAAGGCAAAGACTTCTTCATTCAGCAAAAAGGAGTGCTTACATTCCTCTATTTCAATAAGTTATCAGATGCAGAAACGCTTCGTAATGATATCTCCAGACATGCCATCCTAAGAAATTTCTCTCTTTCAGTTATCTCTGATATTATTCACAAACAAGATCCTTTTAGCTACTATTTTTTTGTCTCTCAAGAAAGAATAATTTAAGTATCAACACTTAACAAATAGCTTGCATCTAGAATGGCAAAATCCAGACACAATAATATACTCGACACCATCGGGGACCTGATTCTCAATGCCAAAAAAGAAGGACTAGTACATTTGTATACAGAGGGTGATCGTTTTGATGGCAGACACATACATATTAATGGTAAACAGTTGTTTCACTTTGGAACGACCGGCTATTTAGGTCTGGAGCAGGATATACGCCTAAAACAGGCAGCCTGTGATGCTATTATGCGCTATGGAACGCAGTTCCCCCTCTCAAAAACCTACGTCTCTTTTGTAATTTATAAAGAGCTGGAAGAGGCTTTAAAACAGGTATACCGTCGACCTATAGTAATAACTAAAAATAGTACGCTAGCACATATCGGAATTCTTCCGAGTATAGTAAGGGACGAGGATACTTTAATACTTGACCAACAGGTACATGCCAGCGTACAAAATGCAGCACAGCTGCTGAAACCCAGAGGCATAGCAGTTCAGCTGATTAAGCATAATGACATGAATATGCTGGAAGATTTGCTGAAGAAAGCAAGAGGCAAATTCGAAAAAGTATGGTATGCCGCTGATGGCGTGTACTCTATGTTTGGGGATACAGTGCCTATACAGGATTTACAATATTTACAGCAAATTTACCCCCAACTTCACCTTTATGTAGATGATGTACACGGAATGAGCTGGGCTGGCAAACATGGCGCGGGCTACGTTATGAGTCAGCTTGGCGATTTACCAGAAAAAATGGTACTGGTAGGTACACTAAGCAAAACTTTTGGAGCTAGTGGTAGTGTAGTAGCCTTTGGCAACGAAAAGCTCTATGAGTACTGTAAGATATTTGGTGGCCCCCAGACCTTCTCAGCCCAACTAGAACCCGCTAGTGTGGCCGCAGCATTGGCATCAGCTAAAATTCATCTTTCGGACGAAATTTATCAGCTCCAGGATGAACTTAGGGAGAAAGTAAACTACTGTAATCAACTTATCCGGCAAACTAACCTTCCACTAATACAGGAAAATATATGTCCGGTACATTTTATAGGAACTGGCCTACCGGCATTAGCCTATAACTTTGCCAAAAGACTAATGAACGATGGTTTTTATATCAACGTGGCCACTTTTCCGGTGGTACCGGTGCGCCATACGGGTATACGATTTACCATATCGCGACACAATCAAAAAGAGGAGATTAAACAGCTAGTAGATGCTATGATCTACCACTACCCAAAAAGCCTGGAAGAGGAAGGCCTTTCTCTTAACAGAGTACGCAAAACCTTTAAACTACCAGAAGTTAATGAGCAGGAAGGTATAATACATACACCCCAGAGTTTAAATGTCCAGATAGCCGAAAGTATAACAGAGCTAGACAAAAGCGAATGGGACACTTGTTTTCAAGGCAAAGGAATATTTGACTATCAAGGGCTACAATCATTAGAAAAAGCATTTCAGGGTAACATAAGAAAAGATCATAACTGGAAATTTATCTACCTTACTATAAAAGATGAAGCTGGAAAAATCATACTGGCAACTTTCTTTACAGTAGGTTTGTGGAAAGATGATGCCTTATCAAAATCCGCGGTTTCCCGTGAATTAGAGCTTATTAGAGAAGATGACCCTTACTATCTAATGAGTAAAGTATTATCTATGGGTTCTTTAATTACTGATGGAGAACACCTGTACCTAGACCGTGAGCACAAACTCTACCCTAAAGCCCTAAAAACACTTTGCAGCAAGATTGAGGACTTAAAAGTGAAGTTTGATGCCAAAATGATTATGATACGTGATATTGAAGCTTCAGACGAAGAGCTTAAAGATTTCTTTTACCATCAGGGCTATCTTAAGATAGACTTACCTGAAGGCTCTGAGATAGATAGACTAGATTTTAAAGATACTGAAGAGTATCTATTGTCTCTATCCTCTAAGTCCAGAAGCCATGTGAGAAGAGATATATTAAAGAACGCTGATAAAATCATTGTTAAACATAAGGCAACATTAAATGAAGATGAGCTGATCAAAGCTTACGCACTTTACCTACAGGTTCATAAAGCCAATCATGCCTTTAATAATATCGCTTATCCAGCACGTTTATTTGACATTTTAAATGAAGACCCAAACTGGGAATGTATATGTTACTATACGGCTAAAGAAAATAAACTAATAGGCGTAGCCTTCAATCATATTGGAGAAGACAGCTATCAGGGAGTTATTCTAGGGCTGGATTATCAGCATACAGAACTAAAAGTATACAAACAGGCATTGTTTCAGGCAATTATGCGTGCCAAATCGTTGGGTAAGTCCAAGATACAATTGGGACTAACCGCCAATACCGAAAAGAAAAAGCTGGGTGCTAAACTGGTGGCAAGAGTAGGATTTCTACAAGCTGATAGTAACTATAAACTGGAGCTTCTGGAAAGCCTGGAAGGCAACAAAATTATACAATCTCAGAATTAATTTTCACGCGACTTTTTTATACAAATAAAGCCAGCAACTACAGCTGCTACACCCAATACATAAGGCTGCAAGATAAGTTGACTGGCAGAGATAGAATTGTAACTGGCTACCAACAAAACAATTCCTCCTAAAACCAGAGATACAATACCAATCGTTTTCAGAAAATTCATAAAGAATTAAGCAAATAAGAAAAGAGTAGACACTGAAAGGTTTGCCTACTTTACCATTAAGTAGCGCAAACCTAAATATTTTTTAATTGCTACGGGTCTTTTCCGTTTTAAAAAAAAGCCTTTGATGGACTTTTACCATAGCAGCAGCCTCCAGAAGAAGCTGAAGGAACTCATCTAAATCTTCTCTGGACACAAAATAGCTGGCACATAAAGGCTTAAAGTATATAAAAGCAAACTCTTCGTAAGGTGTGCTAAACCACTCTTCAGGATCTAATTGATCAAGATATCTTTTTAGATCATGCAATTGCTGAGAGGTGAGTATCAGCATGATGTTTTTGAACTGGAGCTTATAGGTGATACCGTTGCTCAAGATGCTGACTTTGCCGTTATCAGACTCGCACAAAGTAGGATTTCCGTGTTGTGGCATGTTATTAGGCTATTTTATGTAAAGATTAGAATTTTGCTCATAATATGTTGATATAGTGCGTTTAGAAGGGCTAACAGTATTTTCTCAAAAAACATTGATTCCATTCCCATAAATTTTTCTTTTTTTCTTTCTTTCCCCACTTTTACCCTGGCAAAAATGATGATCCGAAGAGCTCGGCTTTATTTATGCTAGCAATGTGTATATTGCGTGCTATCGTTTGTGTTATGATCCTAAATGCAGTCCTAAATCATTGGTATGGCGGAAAAAACATATAAATCCAATACATATAAGAAGGCAAAAAAAAGTAAACAGCCTAAGAAAAAACTAAAGATTACCTTTCATCAGGACAAAAGGTTTCACCTGGCCGGAGGATTCTTTCTTATCGTACTTTCCGTATTTTTAGGTATAGCTTTTATATCATTTTTATTTACCGGCAAGGCTGATCAGAGTGTAGCAGAAGCTGCCTTTGATACGGATCTGAAAGCCTCAGGCCTTGAGGTAGAAAACTGGCTGGGCCTTTTGGGAGCGTTATCCGCCTATCTGTTTATTTATCGCTGGTTCGGATTAGCATCTATGCTTATTCCTCCACTTTTCTTTGTTACAGGCTTTAAAATAGTATTTAAGCGCGAACTCGCTTCACCCTACAATGCCTTTAAATTTGTTTCCTTTTTCCTGATCTGGACAAGTGTATTGCTCGGCTACATTGTATTCCGGCAAGACGGCCCTTCACCCTGGGGATTTTTAGGAGGTGGAGTCGGGTACGAAATAGCTTTTTTGCTCAATAGCCTTATGGGCTGGGGTACCATTCTTCTCCTGATCTTTTCGTTGCTCGTATTCTTAATCTACTTCTTTAACATCACTACTTTTTTCCACCTGAAACCCAGAGAGAAAAAAGAAGAAAAGATAGATTACGAGGTAGAGAAAAAAGCTGTATCTTCTGGTGTTCAATCAGACTTTGACTTTAAGGAGCAACCCGAAGCTGAGAAAGATATTAGCCAGAAAGAAAAACCAGCACCTCAAAAAGATGAATATAGCTTTGAGTTAGATCAGGATGAGTTAAGTAAAAAAAGCAAAAAATCTTCTTCTGAAATGCCCGAGTTGGAGGTAAATCTCCCTGATATACCTGAAGAAGATGCCCCTCAGAATAGCTTCCCTCCACCGCCTGATACACATGCGGACTATGAGTTGGAAGTAGAAGAGAAAATGGAAGAGAAAGTTTCCAGCAAGATGGAAAACTATGACCCTACATTAGACTTGTCTAATTACACATACCCTACTCCCGATCTTCTAGCAGCTTACGATACCCAAAAGGTAAAAGTGACAAAGGAAGAGCTTGAAAATAACAAAGATAATATTGTAGAAACGCTTATCAATTTCAAGATTGGTATTTCTTCCATTAAAGCCACTATCGGCCCTACAGTTACTCTTTATGAAATAGTACCAGAAGCCGGAGTAAAAATTTCAAAGATTAAAAACCTGGAAGATGATATTGCCTTAAGTTTGGCAGCTTTAGGTATTCGTATTATCGCTCCTATTCCTGGTAAGGGTACTATTGGAATAGAAGTACCTAACAAAAACAGGGAAATCGTAAGCATGAACTCGGTAGTGATGACCGATAAGTTCATGAAAAGCGATAAAGAATTGCCTATCATCTTGGGTAAAACTGTAAGCAACGAATTGTACGTAGCAGACCTGGCAAAAATGCCCCACCTGCTAATTGCCGGGGCCACTGGTCAGGGTAAGTCTGTTGGCCTGAACGTATTACTCACCTCCCTGATATTTAAACGACATCCTTCACAGCTAAAGTTTGTCCTTATCGACCCTAAAAAGGTAGAATTAACGCTGTATAATAAGATTGAGAGGCATTTCTTAGCGAAAATTCCTAATAGTGAAGATGCCATTATAACGGATACTAAAAAAGTAATTTATACCCTGAACTCACTTTGTATAGAGATGGACAGGCGGTATGATTTGCTTAAAGAAGCAGGCTGCCGTAATATCAAAGAATACAATCATAAGTTTGTTCACCGAAAGCTAAATCCTGAAAAAGGGCACCGTTTTCTTCCGTACATTGTACTCATTATTGATGAGTTGGCCGACCTGATGATGACTGCCGGAAAAGAGGTGGAAAACCCTATCGCACGTCTTGCACAGCTGGCACGAGCCATTGGAATCCACCTGGTAGTAGCAACACAAAGGCCTTCAGTTAACGTAATTACTGGTATTATTAAAGCTAACTTCCCGGTAAGGCTATCCTTTAGAGTTACTTCAAAAGTAGATTCACGTACTATTCTGGATACCGGAGGAGCAGAACAGCTGGTGGGTCAGGGAGATACTCTTCTTTCATTAAACTCAGAGTTAATCCGCTTACAATGCCCCTTTATTGACACGCCGGAAGTAGATGAGATTTGTGATTTTATTGGCTCACAAAGAGGATATGAATCAGCGTACTATCTACCTGAGTATGAAGGAGAAGACGGTGAAAACAGCGATGTAACGGATGTAGATCTTAAAAACAGGGATGCCATGTTTGAAGATGCCGCACGACTGATTGTACACCATCAGCAGGGAAGCACATCACTTATTCAGCGTAAGCTCAAACTGGGGTATAATCGTGCCGGTAGAATCATAGATCAGCTGGAAGCAGCAGGCATAGTTGGGCCCTTTGAAGGGAGCAAAGCACGTGAGGTTCTCGTACAGGATGAGTATAGTTTGGAACAATTGTTGAATAATATAGATAATAAATAATCTAATCTAATTACGAATCATACTAATGAGACAAATAAGCATAACTAGAGGAGTAGGATACCTGACCATAATGATCATGCTTGTAGTTCAAACAGCATACGCACAATACGACCCTAAAGCTAAAGAAGTACTGGATGCAATGAGCGCCAAGTACCAGTCAATTGGGTCTTTTGAGTCAGACTTTTCCTATTCAATGGAAAATCCTACACAATCTATCAGCGAAGATTTTGAAGGAGAAATATTAGTGAATGGCGACAAATACCGCCTCAAAATGGGTGGTCAGGAAATTATCAATGATGGCAATACTGTATGGACTTATTTGGAAGAGGTAAATGAGGTAAATATTGATAATTACGACCCTGATGAAGGAGACATCTCTCCTACCCAGATATACAATGCCTACAAAAGAGGTTTTAAATATGTTTTTGTTGAAGAAGAAACTTCCGAAGGAAACACCTACGAGGTAGTAGATCTTTTGCCAGAAAACAATAATAACCAGTTCTTCAAGATCCGCCTGAACATAGATAAGAAAAACAAGACTTTAAAAAAATGGCAGATTTTTGATAAGAACGGTACCATCTACACCTATGAGATCAGCAATTTCAACCCGGACGCTGATATTTCTAATGATGTTTTTTCATTTGATACCAGTAAGTACCAGGGAGTAGAAGTGGTTGACCTTCGTTAATCAAGAATTATATCCTAAATTTGAAGCCGGAGCTATATTAGCTTCGGCTTTTTTTATTGATAGATATGACAAGACAGGAACTCATCCACCAAATTCGCCAGAAAAAATCATTCCTTTGTATTGGTCTAGATACCGACTTAAACAAGATTCCCCGGCACTTACTGAAAGAAGATGACCCTATATTTGCTTTTAACAAGCAAATTATTGATGCTACTGCAGATATCTGCGTTGCTTATAAACCTAATCTCGCATTCTACGAAAGCATGGGGGTGCAGGGATGGGAAAGCCTGCAAAAGACTATAGATTATATACCCAAAGATATATTTACTATTGCAGATGCTAAGCGAGGAGATATAGGTAATACTTCTAAAATGTATGCTCAGGCCTTTTTTGAAAAAATGAAATTTGACTCCGTTACGGTAGCTCCGTATATGGGTGCTGATAGTGTATTACCTTTCATGGAGTTTAAAAATAAATGGGTCATTCTCTTAGCACTAACCTCTAACCCTGGTAGCGCAGATTTTCAACAATTGAGCGTTCAGCAAGGTGAAAGTAAGTTGTACGAAAAGGTGCTGGAAACCAGTACACAGTGGGGTAACGACCAGAATCTGATGTACGTTGTTGGAGCCACTCAGGCTGAAGCGCTGGCAGAAATACGTAAAATAATTCCATCCCATTTTTTGCTGGTACCAGGCGTAGGAGCTCAGGGAGGCAGCCTGGAAGAAGTTGTCAGATATGGAATGAATGATGATGTCGGGCTACTGGTCAACTCCTCGCGTGGAATTATATATGCCAGTCAGGGTGAGGACTTTGCAGCTGCTGCCCAATCTGAAGCCAAAAAGCTTCAACTGGCTATGGCAAAGTATTTATAGTTATGAGCAGGGGGAGCAATCTAATTGCTCCTTTTTATATGAGCTAACTCATTGAAATGGTATTTCTGATAAAAATTTTTTAGCAGTTTTTACAACCAAAATCTTAAAAAAACAGTCTTTAAAGTAAAACAAAAAACCAACTTAACACACTAATTATCAAGTGTTTGCAATATAATATTTACTAATTGAATATGTAATATAAAAGAAGAATGCTTCGTTTTTGATGTGGTTCAAAAATACTATTGGATTTTTTTCAAACGGTAAGAACTATGAAACGCGATAGATCAAAAACATATGTAGCCTTTTTCACTATTTTTTTATGGCTATTGTGCCAAGAGTCTTTAGCACAGTATTTTGGTAAAAACAAGCCACGCTATCGGACTTTTGACTTTGAGGTTAATGAGACGCCACACTTTAAGGTATACAATTACCTGGATAATCCTGTTTTAAAAGAGCGCCTGCTCAAGGATGCTGAAAAGTGGTATACTTTGCACCAAAGCATACTACAAGATACAATCAAATTTAAAAACCCTCTTATATTTTATAACAACCATGCTGACTTTCAGCAGACCAACGCTATCACAGGAGCTATTGGTACTAGTACAGGAGGAGTAACCGAAGGTTTGAAAAACAGGGTGGTAATGCCTGTTAGTAGCTCTTATGCAGAAACTAATCATGTATTAGGGCATGAGCTGGTACACGCTTTTCAGTACAATATACTACGTTCCGGAGATTCTACCTCCCTCGGATCTATCCGCAACCTACCACTGTGGATGGTAGAGGGTTTAGCTGAATATATGTCTATAGGAAGCATAGCTCCCCATACCGCAATGTGGATGCGGGATGCTGTTGTGCATGATGACATACCTACCCTTAAGGATATGACGCGTAAAATGTACGAGTATTTTCCCTACCGGTATGGGCATTCATTTTGGGCATTCACTGCTGGCATATGGGGCGATGAGATGATTAAGCCCTTATTTAAAGCTACCGCCATGTATGGCTATGAGAAGGCTGTAGACTCCCTCTTAAATATGGATGAAAACACATTTTCAAAAATGTGGTCTACTGCGCTTAAGAATTACTATTCCTCCTATCTGGACACTTGCTCTACAATAGCCATTGGAAGCCCTCTGGCTACAAAGAGTAGCAGTAAGACTGAAACAAATGTAGTCCCTACCATCAGTCCGGATGGTAAATATGTAGCCTATTATTCAGAAGCTAATATTTTTACTTTAGACCTGTTTCTGGCAGATGCCAAAACCGGCAAAATCGTTAAAACACTAAGTAGTACATCTAGAAATACGCATATTGATGATTTTAGCATTTTTGAGTCAGCAGGCACATTCTCTCCCTATGCTGATAAGTTTGCTTTTGTGGTATTTAGTAAAGGGCAGAACAAGCTCGCTATTGTAGATGTAGCTAACCCTAAGCAACAGAAAGAGTATGTGCTGGAAGGTGTACCATCATTTTCAAATCCTACATGGTCACCTGATGGTGAATCTATCGTTGTAACAGGCATAGTAAACGGGCAGAGTGATTTATTCCTTTATGATCTTAAGAGCAATAAAGTAAAACGACTGACTAATGACCTACATACAGAGCTTGTTCCTTCTTGGTCACCTGATGGCAAATACCTTATTTACAGTACAGATACTCCTGATAGTGCATTATCTGAGAATACAGTTAAATCATCGTACCGTATCGCCATACTAGATACAAAAAACCTTAAAAGAGAAATTATTGATGTATTTCCTACTGCTGCTAACCTCAATCCTCAATTTAGCCAGGATGGGAGGTCAGTCCTTTTCTTATCTGACCGTGATGGTTTTAGAAATTTATATGAGTATCAGATCAATAGTAATGAGGTTTATCAGCTAACGAATTATTTCACTGGCATCAGTGGTATTACCAGCCTGTCTCCTGCCTTCAGCCTTGCCAGACAAACAGGAGATTTAGTATACTCTTACTACTATGACAATAGCTACAATCTATACAAAGCTCATGTGACAGATTTTGAGTCTTATAAAGTGGAAGTGAACTCTAAGGATGTCAATTTTGAAGCAGCAACTTTACCCCCATCTCGTTCTTTAATAAAGCAGGAGGTCAATAAACAGCTGATCGTGTTCCATGCTAAAGAAAGTATAGCACCTGACTCCATCAAACCTTTACCTTACCGACCCGAATTTAAGCTGGACTACATAAGCAATACAGGAGTTGGTATAGCAAGCAGCAGGTTTGGTACTGGCCTGGCAGGAGGAGTTCAGATGTTATTTAGCGATATATTGGGTAATCAGCAGCTGTTCGGTGGACTGGCGCTCAACGGTGAAATACATGATTTTGGTGGGCAATTCGCCTATATTAACCAGAAGCATCAGCTTGGCTGGGGAGCCAGTATATCACATATTCCTTATCGTTCGGCAGGTATCCGGTACTTGAGAGATTCACTTAAAATAGGTGACGAGCAGCTTCCTGTTACCAATGTGCAGCTGGATATGCTACGAATTTTTGAAGACCAGCTATCTGTCTTTGCTTTTTATCCGTTTTCAATGTCTACTCGCCTTGAATTTGGGGCGGCTGCGGCACGATATAGTTTCCGTCGCGATCATTACAATAATTACTATTATTACAATGCTCAGGTGTATGCCGATAGAGAAAAAGTAGATGCCCCGGATAGTTATAATTTATACAATTTGAATGCTGCCTACGTACTGGATAACTCCCATTTCGGAATTGCCGCGCCTTTTTTAGGTAGCCGGGCCCGACTAGATGTGCAAAAGTTCGTAGGAGCAGCAAACTATTATTCCCTGACTGCTGATTATAGGAAGTATCACTTTATTAAACCCTTTAGCATTGCCTTCAGAATATTGCATATAGGAAGGTACGGACAACATGCAAAAAACAGAATGTTGTACCCATTGTACATAGGCAATCCCGTATTTATCAGAGGTTATGGTGCCAGGTCGGTGATTAATAGCATCAGCCCTGATGGTAATTATGTTGATGATCTTACAGGTAATCATTTGCTTGTTGGCAATGTAGAATTCAGAATACCATTCACCGGGCCTGAGAGACTGGCGCTTATTAAATCTAAACTTCTGTTTTCTGATCTGAATATATTTTTTGATGCCGGAATGACTTATAATCATGTGCTCCCGGTAGAAAGAACAGAAGAAAACGAGCTCACTCTTAGCAGCACTCCACTATGTAGTAGCGGTATATCTGCTCGTATAAACGTGTTTGGTCAACTTATTCTGGAACCTTATTACGCCATACCCTTAAGAGAAAACGGATTAAGAATGGCAAACTTCGGTCTTAATTTTATACCTGGTTGGTAAGTAGGCATTAGTTAATGCCCACTTAACTGCTTTTAACAATGTTCTGAGAAATGAGTCGGTAAATTTGAGCAAGTTCAGGATTTGCTTCCTCTAAAAACAAGGTATGTTTATCTACTACCGCCTGGTCTCCCCTTCTGGCGGGCCCTGTTTGTGCGGCCTTAGGTCCTATATTTAGGCTTTTACTGATGGTTTCAGCTATTAGAGGTTTGAGCAATTCAAAATTAATAGCATGGCTTTCTACCATATCCTGAGCTATCGTAATCATATGATTGGTAAAATTGCAGGAAAATACAGCGGCAATATGAAGGACCGCTCTTTGCTCTGAATCAACTTCATGCACCTTCCTGCTCAGGCTCTCTGCTAATGATTTTACAATTTTCAGTGTTGCCTTATCTTCTCCCTCTACGAGCAGGGGAATCTCCTTAAAATTTACTTCAGTATTTTTGGTAAATGTCTGTAAAGGGTAGAATACACCTATAGAGGCTTCACTATCATTTTCCAGTGCTCCCATGTCTATACTTCCTGAGGTATGTACAAGTACTGATCCTTCTGGCAATACAATCTGCCGGGCCACTTCTACTATATGTTGGTCTGGCACTGCAATAATAAATATCTGTGCATTGCTTCCGGAGAAGTCTAAATCAGCTTTGGGTACTGCATTGTACAAACCTTCACAAAGTTGCTCAGCATTAGAGAACTGACGGCTGTAGACTTCCACAACTTCATGCCCTGCCCCTTCTAGTACAGGGGCGAGATGCGAAGCTACATTGCCTGCTCCAACAATGGAGATTCTGTAATACACCTTTTTCTTAAGAAACATAGACTGATGTTTTATACGCTTAGCTGACGCTCAGTATGAACATTCACACTAAAAAAACCAACTAAATTGTCATGAAACGCTTAGGACTTTTAACTTTGTGCGTTCTCAGTATGAAAGTGAAACTATGGAAGATAAAATAAAAGCACTACAAGAAGAAATTAACCAATATACTGTACAAAACGAGGAAGAGCTTGAGGCTTATCGTATGCGCTTTATCAGTCGCAAAAGCGTAATAGGTGATCTGTTGGCTTCTATCAAGGATGTAGCTCCAGAAAAAAGAAAAGAAGCGGGAATCATGCTTAATCAGCTCAAAAATGCTTCCCAGGCAAAGTTCAAAGAGCTGATTGGTGAGTTGGAAGCACAAAAGGCAAGTAAACAACAATACGATGTGCCTGACCTGACCTTACCCCCTATACCTGATGAGCTAGGCTCTATTCATCCATTAACTCAGGTGAGAAATCGTATCGTAGAAATATTTGAAAGAATTGGTTTTCAGGTAGTTGATGGTCCTGAGATTGAAGACGACCACCATAATTTTACTGCCCTTAACTTTCCTCCTGACCATCCCGCGCGAGAGATGCAGGACACTTTCTTCATAGAAAAGAACCCCGATATTGTATTGCGAACGCACACCTCATCTGTACAGGTTCGTATGATGGAAGAAGGAGAGCCTCCATTCCGTGCTATTATGCCAGGTCGTGTTTTCCGTAACGAGGCGATTTCTGCTCGTGCACACTGTGTTTTCCATCAGGTTGAAGGCTTATATGTAGATAAGAATGTTAGCTTCGCTGACTTAAAACAAACTTTACTACATTTTGCGAAAGAACTCTTTGGGCCAGAAACAGGTATACGTCTTCGCCCATCTTACTTCCCATTTACTGAACCTAGTGCCGAACTGGATATATGGTGGGGTAATGAGTCGGAAGCTGATAAAAGAATCACCAAAGGTACAGGCTGGCTGGAAATTGGAGGCTGTGGCATGGTAGACCCTTATGTTTTGGAAAGTTGCGGTATAGATCCAGAAGAATATACAGGTTTCGCTTTTGGTATGGGTATTGAACGAATTGCTATGATTAAATACCAGATTAAAGACTTACGTCTTTTTACCGAGAATGATATCCGTTTTCTGAAGCAATTTTCTGCATTTAACTGATACATTTTTGCTAAAATAAGCGTTTGCAGATAAACCTATACTGCAAACGCACTCCAATGAACATATTTAAAAACTACCTCCTCTTATTGTTTATCTCACTAGGTGCTATAGCTGCAAGCCTTAGCAGTTGTGAGCAGGATGAGTGGGTATCTCCTATACCCTATGTCCTGGTAGATACTACGATCAACCTGAGCAATCAGAAATATCTCCCCCTAAGGTTAGACAATGGCTATGTAGAAATTTTAGGTGGTTACAAGGGTATATTGATTTACCGACAAAACGCAACTACTTATCGTGCATTTGAAAAGGCTAGTCCCTATCGTACAGATGAAGCTTGTGCATACATATATGTAGATCCTTCAGGCCTTTTTTTAAGAGAGGGTTGTGGTAATTCGGTCTACGACTTTGAAGGTAACCCCAGCGGTGGCGTAGCGCAGTATCCACTACAGCAGTATAGAACTTTACTGGATGGTAACTATTTAAGAATTTACAATACTGAAGGCTTCTAAATAAAAAAGAGCACATATAGCGCTCTTTTCCAGTTATTTTATCTTAAAAGCTAAAGAAGCTTTTCTATTACATTATCTATAGTAATGCCTTCTGCTTCTGCTTTAAAGTTTCTAACGATTCTATGACGGAGGATGGGCTTAGCAACAGCCTGAACATCTTCTATATCAGGAGAATATTTTCCGTTTAAAAGCGCATTACATTTAGCAGCTAAAACCAGATATTGAGAGGCTCTTGGTCCTGCACCCCACTCCAAAAATTCGTTAGCTGTCTCGCTGGCTCCATTGGTATTCGGACGAGTTTTGTGCACAAGACTAACCGCATACTCTACCACATTATCAGCTATAGGTACTCTTCTTACCAAATGTTGATACGCTACTATCTGCTCACCAGACAGTACTTCCTGCACTCTGTGACTCTTGTCAGAGGTTGTGTTCTTAACTATATCTACCTCCGACTGATAAGCAGGGTAGTCCAATTGGATGTTGAACATAAAACGATCTAGTTGGGCTTCAGGTAAAGGGTAGGTTCCTTCCTGTTCAATAGGGTTTTGTGTGGCAAGTACATAAAATGGCCTTTCTAAAGGATAATGCACACCTGCAACAGTAACTGAGTACTCCTGCATAGCTTCCAGCAAAGCGGCCTGGGTTTTAGGAGGCGTACGGTTGATTTCGTCAGCAAGAATAATATTGGCAAATATGGGCCCTTTAATGAATCTGAAATTACGGTCTTTATCTATGGTCTCTGCCCCCAGTATATCGGAGGGCATAAGGTCTGGTGTAAACTGAATACGGTTAAAGCTTAAATTAACAGCGGAAGCTATCGTATGTATCAGTAAAGTTTTTGCCAGCCCTGGTACACCTACCAGTAGGCTATGCCCCTGACAAAAAATTGAAGTAAGTAAAAGTCGAACTACATCTTCCTGTCCAATGACTACTTTACTGATTTCGTTCGTAAGGTTATGATAGTCTTCGTTAAGCTTATCAGCCAGCTTGATATCCGTATTCTGCTGATCCATTGAAAAAGGTTTGGTTAAAAAATTATGAGTTCATCTATACTAGTCAGAAGCCTAAATGCTTCCGGTAATATCGCATCGGCCGTATTCAGGATCTATTTCTATAAATACTTCATCTCTGGCTTCATTAAACCATTTTCTCAATGCATCTGTCCTTCTTTCTGCCAGAGCAGCATTATAAATCTTCTGATAGTCTTCTTTTAAATTAGCCTGATGCGGTTTTGTTCGGTCTTTGTAATATAAAATTCTTACTGCTTTTGATCCATCTGGCATTCTGTATTCCAGTGGTTCAGTAATACTGCCTGTCTGCATGGTGTCTATTACGAAAAACACCACTGGGTCAAGCTGATCGGTAGGCACACGATTTGACTCGTCCTGGCTAAGGAAAAAACCACCGCTACCGGCTGTTTCTTTATCGTCTGAGTATTCTTTAGCGGCTTTGGCAAAGCTGATGGAATCAGAAAGTATCTCTTGACGAAGACTGTCCAGAAATACTTCTGCGTTCTTGATATCTAGCTCAGAGGAATTTGGTTTTAATAAAATATGACGGCTATTGTAGCGATTACCTCTACGCTCTATCAACTGTATCAGGTGAAAGCCAAATTGCGACTCTACAGGTTGAGAGATTTCTCCGGGCTGCATTTGCAAGGCGGTGGCTTCATACTCGGGTACAAGCTGTCCTCTTTCCATAAAGCCCAACTCTCCTCCTTTTGCAGCGGAACCCGGATCCTCGGAAAACTCTTCCGCCAGTTCGCCAAAGTCTTCACCATTAATAATTCGTTCCCGTATATCCAGTAACTTCTTTCGTACAATATCCTTCTGATCTTTACTGATGGTTGGCAGTTTTACAATCTGCCCAACGGTAACCTCGGTAGAGTAAAAGGGAAGACTGTCCTGTGGTATATTTTTAAAGAACTGCTTTACCTCAGCAGGTGTCACTTTTACATCTGCCGTGATGGTTTGCTGCATTTGTTGAGCAGTAAGCTGTTCGCGAATATCGTCTCTAAGCTCATCCCGAAACTCTTCTACAGATTTACCAAACTGCTCTTCTATATTTTCTCTTCCGTAAGTGGTAATAAAATATTGTAGCCTACGGTCCAGGTTGGCATTCACCTCGTCTTCAGACACTACAACCGAGTCAATTTCTGCTTTGGCAAGCAGCACTTTCTCTATAACCAGCTGACGGAGTACATCGCAACGCTCCAGTTTAGCCTGAGGGTTACGCTGAGCTTCCATAAAAGCATTCTCCAGGTCAGAGCGTAGTACAATATAGTTATCTACTTTTGCTACAATCTTGTCTATGGTAGCTCCTCCACTGTACTGAGCCTGAGCGGCATGAGAGCAAATCAGAGAAAGAACTACTATACTTAGCGTTAGCGCTTTACGGCTCGCCTTGTGCAAGATCTCTTTTGTCATGGGTTGTGGGTGTGTATATCTCAAATTCATTGTTATCACTAGCTTCCTGGTATATTTCGTCTTCCAGTTCCTGAGTCAGAGCCACCTTTCTTTTATTAGTGATAATTTTCATGATATCATCCCTAACAAACTCTATAGGTGAAATCTGATCCGTAATTTTATAATCTGTAACTTTTACAAAGTACACATAAATATCGTCTGAGGTTTCAATAAACTCATTTTCTCTCAGAAATTGAACCTTATTAGGAATACTTACCAAAGGAGTATTCTTAATTACGTCCTCAAAGTCGTACCATACCGAATCGTCTAAGGAGTATGAAGATGCAAAGCTAAGGCAATATGATTTAATTTCCTCCCTTACTTCCTCATCCATTTTACTTTGAAAGAGTTTTCTCAAACGCCCGATACGGGGGGCTTCCTGTGGTACTTTAGCAAAAATACCTTTGATGATATTCTGCTTGAGTTCAAAGTTATCTTTATTTTTTTGATAATACTCTTTTATTTCATCTTCAGACACTTCGGTCTCTACCCTTTGGTTAACGTAATTTTTCTCAAACTCATATACCATGAGGGCATAACGATAGTCTAAAATTTTTCTTTCCAGTTCTGCTTCATCAAATTCTATCTGGGTAGCAGCCTCAGCAATGATCAACTGTTTACGAATCCAGGAGTCAATATAGCGGTTAATAATGCTGGCACTATCCGCCGCACTCACATTCTCTTCAAGTATGCCTTCCAGGTCTTGTTGATAAAGAAAGTTATCATACACTCTGGCCAGGGGAATGCGCTCTTCCCCTGATTCTACCTCCTGGTTTTTGAAGCGTAAAAAAGAGGGCAAGCTTCTTTCTTTACATGCTCCCAAAAGCAATACTAAACTAAGCAGTAGTGCAATTTTATTCATTTTTGTCTTTTAGTTGTTTGATTACTTGCTCAAGCACCGCTTGATCAATACTTATGGTATACTTATTTCTTAACTCACTAATCCACTCACTGTCCAGCATGTCCTGATAGTCTGAAATTACCAACCCTCTCACTTCTTCAAATTCTTTGCTCTGCGCGGGAAGCACCTCATGTACCTGAATCAGGTAAAACCGCCCCTCGTTCGCCATCATAGTAGTTCCTACTTTCCACTCAATCTCATCAATTACTGCCTCAGACTTACTTCTGTCCTCTCCTTTTTCATAAATATCATGATGCATCTGTAAGTTAAGAGGGGAGTCTGTGTTTAAAGACTTTTCTATTCTTTTTATAGTTGATGGAGTGGCTTCTTCCTGCCCCAGCATCTCCGTAGCTTTATCCAGAATCTCTTCGCTTCTGGCATCCAGTATGGTAGCTTCTATGCGTTTATCCCACTGGTAATTGTCTTGGTGGTTTTTATAAAAGCTCATTAGAGCATTCTCATCTTCTCCCGCAGTAGACCATATCTTACTTTCCATAATATCAAAGAGTAGAATTCCTTCTTTGTACTCCTGAGCAAGACGTCTGAACTCCGGGTATTTTTCGGCAAGGTGTGACTCTTCGTACGCTAAAATGCGCTGAGCTTCAAACTGACTGTAAAGTTCTTTGGCTCTCATACTGTCTACTGGTAGCTGTATATTCTCTTCTTCCAGGTAATCGCTGAGCGAAGAATAAGTAAATATGGTATCAGAAATAGAAAACAGAACTCCCATACGGTTGGGCCTAGACATTTCGGGCGTTGCAACCATATAACTTTGTGCTAGTTGAATGCTGGGCAAATTCGGCACATAGTTGTTTTCTTCCTTCAGCATTTCTACCATCTCATCTTGCATTTCTAACTGTTGAAGGTTACGCTCTACTTTTCTCTCAATCAGTGGACGTAACATCTCCAAAGGTTCAAGCCCTTTTTTGTCTAAGAGCTTAATAATATGCCAGCCGTAGCGAGTTTTTATGGGCTTGCTAATTTCGCCAATTTGGTTTAGAGAAAAGGCTGCTTCTTCAAAATTTGGAAGCATTCCTCCCGTACTAAAGTAAGGCAGTTCACCCTCGTTAGAGCGAGTAGACAGGTCTTCAGAAAATCGTTCGGTAAGTTCCTTCCAGTCAGCTTCTTTCTGCAGCTCATCATAAATTTGCAGCGCTTTTTTATAAGACTCGGAGCTCTTGTCCTCTACTTCTCCCGGCTGATGACGAATCATGATGTGAGCCACTTTCACCTTACCTTGTGTAGGGCGGCGGTCATCAACTTTTATAATATGGTAGCCAAAACTGGTACGTACCGGTTTGGAAATATCACCAACAGGGGTCTTAAATGCAGCACTTTCAAAAGGGTAAACCATTTGTAAAGCTGAGAAGTAGCCCAGATTACCACCATTTTGTTCAGCTGATGGATCATCCGAGTATTTTTCGGCCAGCATTGCAAAAGATTGTCCTTTCAAAGCCAAATTTCGGATGCTATCTGCTTTCTGATAATACTGAAGTGTATCACTACCTTTAATATGATCGGGCACATTAATCAGTATATGAGAGGCATGAACTTCTTCTTTAAGTCGCTCGTAGGCTTCTAATACCATCTTCTCATTAAAGCGGTTTTCCACCATATAGGGCTTTGCCAACTGCTGTCGGTATTTCTGATATTCTGCCTGAAATTTCGATGTCTTATCAAAGTTGGCAAGGTATGCTTCCTTAACCTTTAGCTTAAAGTTGATGTACAACTCCAGATAATTACGAACTGACTGATTTAACTCATTAGCTGCTACGTCCTGGTTATTCTTCTGGTATATATACAAAAAGTCATCGGCAATTACGGAGTCTTCGCCATAATGAAAAATAGCCTTTTGACTCAGGTCCAATGGCACTAGTGTATCACTTTCAGCCGCCTTCTTCTTAACGGTACAGGCCCAAACGCCAAGGCTGATTATGCAGAAAAATATAACCCTTTTCAAAATAAGCTTTGTGGTATAAGTGGGGTTCATTAGTAAATCCTAAGTAAAATGTCTACAGAATTGATGCAATGTTAACGAAATTTTACACACCTCTGGGGTAATATCCGTTATACGTAACGGATTAGCCTAAATTGCAAAATTTGTATTGTTGAACATTAAAGTTTGCATATTAATTCTAACAAAATTCCTCTATTTAAATTTAAAATAAACGTAAACTCTGCCATAAATCAGTTCTAGAGCTATTGATAAAGCTCTTTGTACTGCTGTATTGGAAGACTTGTAAATGTATGTTCTTCAATATTCAGTCCACATAATTGTTTCAGAGTTTAAGATGTAAGGATTAATCTTTATTTTTGCGCTTCTTAACTAAAATACCATTATGCCTTTAAGTGATCAAGAAGTCAGAAGAAGAGAAGAGCGAGAAGAGCTCATGAATCTGGGGATCAATCCCTACCCTGCCGAACCTTTTGAAGTTAACGTTAGCATAAAGAATATTCTGCAACATTACGAGCAGCGAAAGACAGATTATAAGAATGTAAGCCTGGCCGGAAGACTTATGAGCCGTCGTGTTATGGGCTCTGCTTCCTTTGCAGAAATACAGGACTCTACCGGACGTATGCAGATTTATGTAAGACGTGACGACATCTGCGAAGGAGAAGACAAAACACTATACAATACTGTATTCAAAAAGCTTCTGGACATTGGTGATATTGTAGGAGTAAAAGGCTATGTGTTTACCACTCAGGCTGGCGAAATCACTCTGCATGTTACTGACTTTAAGATACTTACTAAATCTTTGAGACCACTGCCTATTGTTAAGGAAGTGAAGGGTGAAGAAGGCAGCAAAACTTATGATGCCTTTACTGACCCTGAACAGCGATACCGTCAGCGCTACGTAGACCTGATTGTTAACCCGGAAGTAAAAGAGGTATTCCGTAAGCGAAGTATGCTGGTAAACTCTATGCGTAGCTTTTTGGGCAACCGAGGCTATATGGAAGTGGAGACACCAATTCT
The DNA here is from genome assembly GCF_030506305.1 of Porifericola rhodea. Lineage (GTDB taxonomy): Bacteria > Bacteroidota > Bacteroidia > Cytophagales > Cyclobacteriaceae > Catalinimonas > Catalinimonas rhodea. The sequence goes on from NZ_CP119421.1 coordinate 4,610,309, forward strand.
TCAACCATTGTACGGTGGTGCTGCGGCACGTCCCTTTAAAACACACCACAACACCCTGGATACCACTCTTTACTTACGAATTGCCAATGAGCTTTATCTAAAAAGGTTAATCGTGGGTGGTTATGATGGGGTTTATGAGTTTGCCAAAGACTTCCGCAATGAGGGCATGTCTCGTTTCCACAACCCGGAATTTACCCAGATGGAGCTATACGTAGCTTACAAAGATTATGACTGGATGATGGATCTGGTAGAGGAAATGGTGGAAAAAATTGCGCTTGACCTACATGGTAAAACTGAGGTACAGGTAGGCGATGAAGTGATCAACTTCCAACGTCCATGGAAACGCTTTACCATGTTTGAGGCCATTAAACACTTTACTGATATTGATATCAGTGAAATGAATGAGGAGCAACTCAGAGAAACAGCGCATAAGCTTAATGTACCTGTAAATGAGACCATGGGTAAGGGCAAACTGATAGATGAAATTTTTGGTGAAAAGTGTGAACCATTTTTGATTCAGCCTACATTTATTACCGATTACCCTGTAGAGATGTCTCCATTAGCGAAGAAACACCGCGACAAACCCGGTCTGGTAGAACGTTTTGAAGCCATCTGTAATGGTAAAGAGATTTGTAATGCATTCTCAGAGCTTAACGACCCTATAGACCAGCGTGAACGATTTGAAGAGCAGATTAAGCTAGGTAAGCGCGGAGATGAAGAAGCTATGGTGCTGGATGAAGATTTTCTAAGAGCACTGGAGTACGGTATGCCTCCAACAGCAGGTTTAGGTATTGGTATAGATCGTCTGAGCATGATCATGACCAACCAGCCTTCTATACAGGAAGTTTTATTCTTCCCTCAGATGAAGCCAGAAGTTAAACCTCAGACTGCGTCAGACCAGGACTTTATTGATTTGGGCGTAAGAGAAGAACTTATACCTATTCTTCAAAAATTAGGTATAGTGACAGTAGAACAGCTGAAAGAATCTTCTCCTAACAAGCTTTTCAATGATGTGTGCGGTATGCGCAAAAAAATGAAACTTAAAGAGGTTAAAAACCCTACCAAAGAAGAGGTAGAAAGCTGGATACAATAATTAAAAAATTTAGTAGTGTTACGGGCCTCCGTAGCACTACTTTCATTTTAGCACTAGATGGTAAATTTTAGAATAGGATACGGCTACGATGTGCACCAGTTGGAAGAGGGACGTGAGTTTTGGCTGGGAGGTATTCAACTGCAGCATACACATGGAGCCAAAGGTCACTCAGATGCCGATGTGTTAATACACGCAATTTGTGATGCGCTGCTGGGCGCTGCCAGGCTCAGAGATATAGGCTTTCATTTTCCGGATACTGACCCTGAATATAAGGGCATAGACAGTAAAAAGCTGCTCTCAAAAGTAATGGAACTTCTGCGTTCCAAGTCTTATGAGCTTGGCAACATAGATGCTACAGTATGTCTGGAAAAGCCCAAAGTAAACCCACATATAGAAGAAATGACCAAAGTAATGGCTGAAGTAATGCAGGTATCAGAAGATGATATCTCTATCAAAGCTACTACTTCTGAAAAAATGGGCTTTGTTGGAAGGAAAGAAGGCATAGCCGCACACGCAGTAGCGCTGATCTACAAAAATTAGTATTTGTATGGGAAAGACTATTGAGTTAATGAACACTGGTGATGGTTCTCATACGCTACTCAATACCGAGATGAATGAGACCTACCACTCTCGTCATGGTGCATTACGTGAGTCTCAGCATGTATTTATCAATAAAGGACTAAATCACTTCATAGACACATACCCTAAAGCTGATACTATTGATATTTTTGAAATGGGACTGGGTACCGGACTAAATCTTATTCTTACCCTACAGTCAGCATTGTCATTTCCTAACCTTCATTTTAACTACACCACCCTGGAGGCTTATCCTCTGGAGCCAGAACTACTAGACCAGCTAAATTATCTGGATTTTCTGAAGGATGATAAGCTTAATGCGCTATTTAAAAAAATGCATCAGCTAAACTGGAATGAATGGCATGAGGTATTGCCCAATTTCAGGCTAAAAAAAGTACAGCAAAAGCTGGAAGACTATCAGCAGGCAGAAGCCAGCATTGACCTAATTTATTATGATGCTTTTGCCCCCAATAAACAGGCTGAACTATGGACGCTAGAAACCATGCGCAAAATAAGCAACATGCTCAGACCTAAGGGTGTACTGGTTACTTACTGTGCAAAGGGACAACTTAAGCGTGATCTTAAATCTCTGGCACTTACTGTTGAAACTCTGGAGGGCCCTCCCGGTAAAGCAGAAATGGTCAGAGCCAGTAAATTATCCGGCTAGCCATTTTACACCTTTGCGATTATTCCTAACTTATGGCTTATTGACCTAATCAACTGAGCACAACCTTATGGATCGCAGAAACTTTATCAAAACATCGGCTGCCAGTAGTATGGCATTTTCAGCCTGGACTTTCCAACCCTCTTTTCAAAACAAAAAGTATACAACAGCCCTAATCGGTAGTGGATGGTGGGGCATGAACATTCTCCGTGAAGCTATCGCTTCCGGCTCTTCAAAAGTGGTGGCACTTTGCGATGTTGACAGCAGGCAGTTGGATAGTGCTATCGAAGAAACAGCTAAGCTGAGCAGTGATAAACCTAAGCGCTATAGCGACTATCGTGAACTTATCTCAAAAGAAAAACCAGAAATTGTAATTGTTGCTACCCCAGACCATTGGCATCCACTGATTACCATAGAAGCTGTTAATCATGGGGCGCATGTATATGTTGAAAAACCAATCGGGCACACCGTGCATGAGGGAGTAGCAATGGTCAAAGCTGCTCGTACTAATGGCAGAAAAGTGCAGGTAGGTACCCATCGCAGGGTATCACCACATAATATATCTGGAATAGATTTTTTGAAATCTGGTAAGGCTGGAAAAATAGGTATGGTCAGAGCTTTTGTACATTATGGAGGTGGTCCCGGAGAACCCACCCCAGATGAGGAGCCACCAAAAGAGCTAGACTGGGATATGTGGTGTGGGCCGGCCCCTCTGGTTAATTATAACCCACGAATTCACCCCAAAGGTTTTCGTCAGTTCTTAAATTTTGCTAATGGACAACTGGGAGACTGGGGCATACACTGGCTAGATCAGATATTATGGTGGACTGAAGAAAAAGCTCCCAAATCTATTCATTCTATCACTGATCGTCATATCAAAGAGGATAGTACTACTGCTCCAGATACCCAGGTAGTCAATTATGAGTTTGAAGATTTTACGGCTGTCTGGGAGCACCGCCTATATGCTGCTAATCAAGCTGAAAAACATAATATAGGTTGCTATTTTTATGGTACTGAAGGCACCTTCCACATGGGCTGGCTGGACGGATGGACTTTTTACCCGGCAGATAATAAAAAGCAGATCATCCACCAGGAACCTACGCTTCATGATCCTGATAAACAGAATATTAAAGAGCTTTGGGCAGACTTTCTTACTTCTATAGAAAAAGACAGGTTACCTGTCTGTGATATTGAGATAGGACATCACTCTACCAATATGAGTCTTTTGGGAATGCTTTCGGCAAAGTTAGGCCGAAGTATTCAGTGGGATGTTGACAAACAAATGGTTCCTGATGACCCTGAAGCTAACAAACTACTTTCCAGAGCATACCGCTCACCCTGGAACTATCCAAGTGTTTAGCTAATAGGTATATCTATAAGACTAAAAAAAAGCTACCCTTATCAGGTAGCTTTTTACATTCAGAATAACTATTTCTATTTTTCTACTTCTCTTACCTCTACCCTAACCGAGTGTTTTTTAGGCGTAATTTCTTTGCCAATGTTGGCCGCATAAACTTTGGTAAACATGGCACCTATTAATACAATGATGGAAGAATAAAAAACCCAAACCAGTATGCCAGCCAATGAACCAGCAGCTCCATAGGTGGAAGCTACATTAGTATTAGATAACATAAGGCCTATTAAAAATTTACCTAAAGTAAATAACAGACCAGTGACTAAAGCTCCTACCCCTACGTCCCTCCAGCGCACTTTAGCATCGGGCAAAAATTTAAAGATTAACGCGAAAATGAATGAGATTACAATTAGTGATAGAAAGTAGTTTGCCACTTCCATAAAGTAAACAGTATACTCCGACAATAGCTTTTGTAGATAGCCTCTTGCAAATGAAAGTATGGCATCTAATGAGAGAGATACCAGCATTAAGAAGCCTAAAATAATAATGATAGAAAATGAGAGTAGTCTGTCACGAGCAAATTTAAGTGCACCTGTCTTAGGTTTAGGTCTTACATTCCAGATAGAATTTAATGCCTTTTGCAAAAAAGCAAAGATCACTGTAGCACTAAAAACTAAAAAAACGACACTTATTATACTGACCAGGACTCCGGTATCATTAACTGATTTATTTTCTATAATCTGGATAATTTCATCAGCACTAGCAGGTCCTATAAACTCCTCTATCTGATTAGCCAGGCTACTTTGTATCTCTTCGGCAGAAAAGAAAGAACCAACTACTTTAACAATTATAATGAGTACAGAAGGTAAGGAGAAAACCGTAAAAAAGGCTATAGCGGCAGCATACACTACCGGATCATTTTGCTGAAAGGTTTTAACTGTCTCACGAATCAGCAAATATATCTTTTTCAGAATGTTTAAGATCATTCAGCTTTTTACTCTAGATAACTTAGCATAAGCTAGTAATTGTTTTCTAATAATACACTACTGAACAATCAGGGTGGTCTTCTTTAAAATCTTCTATGTCATTATCTGAAACACGAGTGTTATAGCACGATAACTTTTCTAACTGGTGCAAACCTCTCAATGCCTTTAGTTTTTTCACATCAGTATTAAAGCACTCCAACACTTTAAGGTTAATCAGAGAAGAAATATGTTTCAATTTGCTTACTTCGGTTCCAGAACATTTAAGTACTTCCAGATCAATTAAATTACGGATGGGTTTTAGATCATCTATAGGAGTATCCTGACAATCCAGATACTTTAAATTGGTAAGCTCACTAATAGGCTCCAAGGATTTAATAGGGCTCCGGGAACAGGTGAGACTTTCTAAAGAAGACATCTGGCTTAAGGGAGTAAGATCAGAGACAGAAGTATTGGAAATAATAAGTTCTCTTAAGTTGACAAACTCATTAATAGGCGACAAGTCCCATATATCATTGTTTCCACTAACCTCTAAGGACTCTGTAAACACAATTTCATGTAACTGGTCCTTACTAGGAATACCTGAGATAGCCAGCTGATTACGAATCACATCCTTCCAGGCAGGAGAAAGCGCTTCATTCCACCATAAGCTTAATTCATCAGACTTATAAATGACTAAGCAACCAGGATGCTCACGTATAAATTGAAGTATACCACCTTCTACCAAAGGCGTATGCTCACAACTTAAGTGCTCCATATTTTCAAGCTCACTTAGCGGGTCCAGGCTTTCTACTTTTGTTTTATCAATATTTAAAATCCGTAAATTACGTGAATCACTTAGAGCTTCCAGACTATTAATTAGGGTGCCAGAGCTATTAAGTTCCTGTAAGTCCATCAGGTCAGCTAACGGATCCAGACTGGTAATACTGGTATTCTCACAGTTGAGTTTTCTTAAATTATGCAGCCTACTTAGAGGTTCCAGTGTAGTAATTTCAGGCTTATCACTAATGTTTATATCCGTAAGGTTAGCCACTGCCGCCAATTGCTCTTTGTTAGGCGTATCAAAACTCACGTATTGCTTAAAAATACCCTGCCAGTAGTTATCCAGCCCATCCCACCAGCTCAATAGCTGCTCAGATTCGTAGATTACCAGCACACCATTATTTACCATCATAAAACGGGTGGCATCTTGCTGGCTGATCGGTGTATCATCACAATAGACTTTTTCCAGAGCAGGCAAACCTGCCAGTGGGTCTAGCGATTGTATTGGGGCATTGTTACAGTACAATACCTCCAGATTCGTAAGCTTTGCCAAGGGGCTTAGATCAGTTACCGGGGTATACTCTATATTTAAAGATTGTAGATTGCTTGTATTTGCAAGAGGACTCAGGTCTTTAACATTAGTACTGGAGCAATCCAGATGCAGCAGCTTGCTGAAGCTCGCTACCTTATCCAGACTGGTAATTGCGGTATTAGCGAAGCGCAAATCTTTAACACCATTGAGAGACACCAGCTGGTAAACAGGGGTACTGTTCACATAAAGCTTCTCTAGCTGAGTAAAATTTTCTAATAGCGCCAGATTAGAAATTTTGGTACTATTAGCGATAAGTTCTTTAAGATCTGTAGAATACTTTAAGGGTTCCAGGCTAGACACTTCTGTACGGCTACATACCAGAGTTTCCAGTTTTGTCAGGTTTCTTAGTGGAGTAATATCGCTTATCGCCGTACCAGAGATATCCAGATAAGATAAATTGGAAAGCCTGCTAATTGGCTCCAGTGAGTTGATATAACGATTACCAGAAATATCAATACGCTCCAGGCTTACCATTTCTTTAAGCATTCTGAAGTTTACACTGTCAATAATAACATCAATTTCTTTTTTGAGCAACTCCTGCCATTCGTACGGAACTTCGCTCCACCAGTTAGCTAGCTCTTCGCGTTCGCTTAGTTTGGTCGTATAAATGCTGGCAACCTGTAATTGTTTCTCAGCTTCGTTCAGATTAACTTCTATATAACGTAGCTGATTTGAGTTGATGGTATCCCCACTTACTGTTACTCCCTGAAGGTTTCTGTTTGTAGTCACTCTAAAAAAGATGATGCCTTCGTCATTTACATAATAACTAACATCATCCACATTAAACTCAAAGCGGGCATCTTTGAAAAAAAAGTCTATATCTTTAAGATAAGCCTGTACATTTTTATTGGTTACTACTACCCTATCTTCGTCCAGATCGTCTTCAATCTGAACTTCTGCATCTCTAAATACTTTACTATAGCTCTCGTTGATTACGGTTTCTTTCTGCTTGGTTGTCGCCTTTTCGCTGCCCAGAATATTCATCATAGACTGAAGAAAGGAGACCATTTGTTTAGCCTGCTGTCGGTACTCCTCTACTTGCTCAGAAGATAGTTTACGATCCTGAGCTTGTACGGGAGCATGAAACAAGACAAGGATCAGGCAGCAAAATAGTGTGGTATAGTAAAGCTTAAGCTTATTCATTTTTCGTAATAAATGTACTTGGTCAGTAACTCTCTTTCTTTAGGACTAACTTTAACCAAATCGGAAATTAGCCAGCCACGATTATAGCCTGGCCTGTTAAATTTTGAAAGCTGAAAGTACCATCCGTCTACCTGAAAGAAATGGAACTTTACATTGGACACAGTCTTGAATTTGAGATTAGAGTTCTTAATCTCATAAAGCATAATAGACAGAAAATCAGGCTGATAACCTCTTGCGGTAAACTGGTCAACTTTAGCCTTATTGTCTTGAAATACTTTGCGAAGGTTCATAAAGTCTAGCTCGTGGCTCATCGGATGTAAAAACTCTACGCCACCCGTAGTATCGCTACTGAATAGCTTCGCGAAAGGCGCGAAGTAAGCATTGGTAAAAATCCACTTAGAGCCCACCTTTTCTTCCTGCAAACGCAAAAAGAGTATAGCGTTCTCTTCACGTCCTTTGTACATGAACTTGGCATTTACCTCAGCGAACCACTCGCCACCATGAAAATCCAATATTACGGGGTCTGATTTTGAGTTGACTTTGGAGATAAATTCAGTCTTAAGGCTATTTGACATACTAGGATTTTGGTTGTCAAATAACATTTTGAGGTATTTCTCTCTTAACTGGGGATTCTGATAATTTTTGTTCCCCTTGTAATAGCGATTACCTTCCTGATCTTCTTCTCCGTTAAATCTGCGGAAAAACTGATTGATCTGTTTTGTTTCTGCATATAAAACACTTTCATCTCCTAAATATTCTCCGATGCCCTGGGCCTGTGCGGCCCAAGACAGAAGAATCATTCCCAGCAATAAAGAAAATTTTGTCATTATGTTGTGGTTTCTGACACACGGATGTCTCCAAGGAGCACATCCCAAAAATCTATAACACGCCCACCAATTTGGGTTTCTTTCTTTTGAACAAACACAGTGATATCTTTTTTGGTAGTATCTTTATACTCCATACCATCGTCTGACCTACCCTCAAAGCGTTGATAAATGGTAATAACGCCTACATAAGTACCATCTGGCTGGCGTTCAAGGTCGCTGATGTACTGAATATCGTACCAGCTGATGGTTACTTCATCATAATTAAGTGCCATCAGGTGTTCAAAGTAGGGCCTTACGCCATAATACTCAATATCCGAACGGTTTAGAGAAGACACCCCAATTTCCGCACCTGAGGCGAAAAGTTCTTCAGCACGATCTATCACTCGGTTTGCTTCAGAGAAAGGCGTATTTTTATTACCCACTATGCTGATATATTTACTCAAATCGCGGACTTTCTCAAGCGCTAATGAGTCTATCGCTTGTTTTCTTTCAGGGCTTACATAATCATTCTGCGCCTCAGCGGCAAATACGAATACAAAAAGCATCAGCAAGGATGCCAATAAAGATTTGAGGTTAAGCATTATCGGTAGTTTTTAATAAGTTCAACTTCTTTGATTTTACCATTAGCATCTACCTCCAGATTTTGGATACTGGCAGGTCTGCTGTTGGTATCTTTTAGGTACTCCAGATATTTTTTGATAGTGGTAGGCTCATCATAATCAACATTATTACCACTCTGGCTGATGATGATCAGCACCGGAGTTTCTGGTGAGGCAAACATACTGAGTGCCTCGCGGATGCGGTAATTGGCATCTGAAGTACTGCGAGATGAAGAGACATCATCAAAAATCTTACTAAGTCTGGTATTGGCATCTTCTGCTGCGGCAGCTTTATTGGCACCAGTAGCTTCTTTTACGCGATCAGCAGCAGAACGCTCGCGTGCCACTATAGCTTCTGCACGAGCTATAAGGTCCTGTATTTCAGCATCGTCAATATTCATAGCTTTGATACGACTCAGTTCACTCTCCTTCTCCTCTAGAGTCATAGAGCCATTATCGTTGATTATTGCGAGCAATGCAGCTCTGGCTTCTGCTATTCTTTCCGCTTTTGCCGCCGCAGCAGCACGTGCTTCTTTCTTGGCTTTACAACCACTGGTACCAATGGCAGCTCCCCCAATGAGCAACAACAAAAGCATCTGCGCAATACTGATTGATTTTAAGATTCTAACCGGAAACCATGTTTTTCCAGGCTGTTTTTTCTGTGCAGTGTTGATCTCCATAGTTTGATCAATTAATAATTATAGGTTTAGCAATGAAAACGATTTTATGATAAAAACCTCTTAGCGAGCAGTCTGATAAATTTAAGATAAACGTAATTTTTTGAGAAAATCTTACGCTTTCAAAGTACAATTATACAAACATAATCTCGCGTGAGTTGTAAAGATAATGTGAATTTTTGGGCTTAAACTTAATATCACCCCAAGTATTACAAGAAAAGCATAATTTTCCTTCCATTCTCTAACTAAAATCTAAAAAACACTTGATTTTCTCATCTATTCACTCACCCTAGAAGCAACTGAAGTACAAATTGCTTGCCGAAAAATTATGGAATAGTAATAATCTACAAACGAATGCTACTATTCGTTGCGTAACGAAAGCACAGGATTAAGTCTACATATTTGTATCCCGTGGTAGCAAGATGTAAGCAAAGCTAGAAGAAGTACAATACTACCTGCTAATAGTAGCTGTAGCCAGTCAAAGGGGGTATGGTACTCAAAATGGTTGAGCCAGCGTAGCATAACGAAGCCCGAGAGTGGCAGGGCAATGATGATGGCATAGCAGACGGTAAGCATAGACTCTTTGCTTAGCAGGTAAAAAATATAAAGCCTATTAGCACCCATAATTTTGTGAATCCCCATTGCTTTGGTGCGTAACTGCAAGTTAAGAGCACTCATGCCAAAAAGTCCCATGCAGGAGATAAGGATGGTAAGTATAGAAAAGAAGGTAAACAGATCAATCATATGCTTTTCTGTACTGTATTGCTGGGCAATCTCTCGTTCAAGAAAGCTATAATTGATAGGTGCATTTGGAAAAAAGGTCTGCCATGCGGCTTCTATACCATCAACATACTTCATATCTGCTCGCACGAGTAGATGCGCACTTGCTTCAGGCTTTAAAATGATGATAAGGGGTTCTATTGCGTAGTGTAAAGACTGATAATGGAAATCTTTCATCACCCCTACTATTTTTCCTTCTCCCTCAAAATCTAGATTTTTACCTACTACATCTGCCCAGTTTAATCGTTTTGCTAATGTTTCGTTAACCAGGTACTGATATTCACACGCACAGTCGTTCTCATTAAAGTTGTTTCCTTCAAGAATAGTTACGCCCAATACCCTTAAATAGTCTTCATCGGCATAAAGAGCATTGACTGGCACCTCTTCTGTCATACCCTCCATTTCCTGAATAACAGTTCCTCTCAGGTACAAATCGCCGGGTTTGCCTCCAAGAGCTACATCCTGAGCGTATCCCTTGTCTTTTATATACTGTTTAAAACGTGCTAATCTCTGTTTTTTTTCCTGCATCTCAGGCACATTTAATACCATCAATTGCTGCTGGTCGTAGCCTAACTGCGTATGAAGAAGATAATCAAGCTGCTGGTGCACAATTAAAGTACTCAAAACCATGCCTGTAGCGATACTAAATTGTAGTAACTGCAAAAACTTATGGAAGGTACGCGGAGAAGCAAAACGGAAGTCGCTTTTAAGTGCTCGTATGGGATTTGATGAAGCAAGAAAAAAAGCGGCATAGCTGCCAGCGAATATTCCTACCAGTATCAAAGTGATAGACAGATAGAGAAAAATATTCTCATCAAACACATGATTGATCTTAAGGCTTATGCCTGTATAAGACACCCAAAAAGGTTCTATAAGCTGAATGACAATGATAGCTATAGCGCTGGATACAAAGGCAAATATTACAGACTCGCTTAAATACTGCCCGATCAACTGTACTTTTCGGGCACCAACCACTTTGCGTATTCCTACCTCCTTATTTCTTTTAATAGATTGAGCAATAAAGAGGTTGATAAAATTAATACTGGCAATGAGAAGTAAAAATACCGCAATCAGGCTCAGTACAATGATCAGGTTCATATTTCCTTTGCCGGGCATATCTCCCATCAGCTGATGAGTAAAATGCAAGTCCTGTATTGGAACCGCCTGATGATAGGCATACGTATCTTCTGTACCCCACTCCTTCTGTAGTAGCGGGGAATACCAGTATTGATCAAGTGATTTTAGTCCCTCATTTAAGTCTACATAACTTACCGCCTCCTTAGTTTTTAAATAGGTAAATGCATTGAAATCATACCACTCATATTGATTCTCGTCCAGACTGAGTAAAGCATCAAATTTCCAATCGGTATTGAGAGGCATATCCTGTATAATGCCGCTGATAGTATATATCTTCTGATTGATAAGTAGCTGTTTACCTATTAAATCCTGCATCCAAACCTGCTCTCCAAATAATTTTTTGGCAGTAGATGCTGCCAACACGATAGAGTAAGAGGATGAGAAGGCTTCCTTGGCTCTTCCGGCCAACCAATGAAAAATAAATATGTTGGTTATGGATGCATCTACCTGAAAAAACTTTTCCTGCCGAATGGCCTGGGTCCCATTAAGGTTTAGTACCGCATCTACGGGCACTACTCTGCCGACTTCTTCTACTTCTTTGAGTAGTCGTTTAAGCTCCGGAGCAACTACCATAGCGGTAGGCGCTATTTTTTCATTCCTGTCCTTTCCGGTTAATAAGGTACTAAGCCGATAAATACGCTCTCCATCCTGATGATGTGCATCATAACTAAGTTCAAACTGCACGTACCTGAACATAAGAAAGGCAGAAGTAATACCGATAGCCAGGCCAAAAATGCTGATACCAGATGATAACTTATTCCTTTTGATGTTACGGATGGCACTTAATAGATAATTCTTAAGCATGCCCTTAAGAGATTTACGGATGATTCTTAATTGTCTCTCAGAGATTTTACCGGATTATTTGTCGCTGCTCTTAGGCTATGATAACCCACTGCTACTACTGTAATTAACAAGGTGAGTAGTGCAGAGAAAATGAATGTAAATAGCTTAATGTCTGTCTGGTAGGCGAAGCTACTGAGCCACTTGCTCATAGAGAAATAAGCTAAAGGATAAGCTATGAGCAGAGCTATACCAATCAGAATTATAAAATCTTTATAAATCAGGAAAATAATATTTCCAACACTGGCACCTATTACCTTTCGTATGCCAATTTCTTTATCTCGCTGGCGGGTTGTATATGCTGCTAGACCTAGTAGTCCCAAACAGGCAATAACAATAGTTAGTGACGAAAAAACGGTAAAAATCTGCCCTCTTTTAATGTCGGCTAAATACTGCTCGTCAAAATCTTCCTGTAAGAAACTATACTCCAGTGGCTTGTCAGGGTTCACTTCTTTCCAGTAATCCTCTATTGTAGCCAGTGCTTCGCTTAGGTTTTCTCCCTTAAGCTTCACATGCATCTGAAAGTTGTTAGCTCTAAAAAATATGGCCAAAGGTTCTATAGGGTCGTAGAACGAACGCTGGTGATAATCTTTAATGACACCTATAACTTCGTAAGCCTGTTCATTATTAAAGGTAAATTTTTTTCCCAAAGGCTCAGTCCAGCCCATTCGTTTTACCATTGCTTCATTCACTATGGCAGTGGCCGTATCTGTAGTATACTTTCTATCAAAGTTTCTACCTTCTACCAGGGTAAAGCCCATAACTTCCAGAAAATCATAGTCGGCAGAGTACATATCTACCCCTTTTTCTTCATCACCTTCGCCTTCTTTTTCTACGCTAATCAAATTTTTAGATAAGCCCTGCCCCGGCTTGGTGTTTGAAGTAGCTGTCTGAATGATGTATGGGCTATCCATCAGCCGGTTTCTGAGAACCTCATACTTATTTCTCATGTCTTCATCTGGCATCATAATAGAAAGAACATGCTCCTGGTCAAAGCCCAGGTCTTTACTTCTGATAAACTGCAACTGATCATAAACCACCCAGGTACTAATTACCATAGTAATAGAGATAGAAAACTGTGCTACTACCAGTACTTTCCGTAAAGCTGTGCTACCACTATTACTTGCCTTTTGCCCTTTTAGCACATGCGCAGGCTCAAAAGCTGAGAGGTAAAAAGCAGGGTAACTACCTCCTGCTATACCTACTAACAAGACAATTGATATCAGGGCCAGTATAACTTTAGGCTGAAGTAAATAGCTAAGTTCAATCTCTTTACCAGATACATAATTGAAGCTGGGCAAAAGCAATACAATTATAAGAAGGCTTATCAGGCTGGCTACTACCGTAATTACCGTAGATTCTGTTAAAAACTGTCTGATAAGTTGCCATTTGGTAGAACCTGCTGTTTTACGGATGCCTACCTCTTTGGCACGACGGGCAGCTCGGGCAGTTGCCAGATTCATATAATTAATACTAGCTATCAGTATCATAAAAAACGCTACTGCCGAGAATATGTAAATGTAGGAAATATCTCCTCCCCCAGACTCCCCTTCCAGATTAGAGTATAGATGAATAGTTTCCAGTGCTTGTAGTTCATATTCCATCGTGACTCCAAACTGTTCAAAGATTGGCTTCAGATGTGTATCGTAAATCTGATCGCTAAAAGTAGATTCAAACTTTTTATAGTCTACACCATCTTTTAAAAGAAGGTAAGTAGCTACGCCCCAGCTTCCCCAACTCCCAGATTCAGCAGGTAGCGTATTTCTGGAAATTAATGCGTCAAACTCCAAATGCGAATTATGAGGCACATCTTTGATAACGGCTGTTACCTGATAATCATTTTCACCTTGTTGCAGGCTTTTTCCAATGGGACTTTCTTTGTCAAAATATTTAAGTGCCAGTGTTTCAGTTAGCACTATGGAGTTTGGTGCTTTAAGCGCAGTGTTTGGGTTCCCTTGCAGAATCTCAAAGTTAAATACCTCAAAAACTGAAGAGTCTGCATAAACAATATCTTCTTCGTAAAAACGCTTATCCTTTTCGGCATTAACGTAGAGTTCTCTTCCCGCCCCTATAAAACGTACCGCATGCTGTACTTCGGTGTATTTATTTTGAACTTCCTCAGCAAAAGGTATTTGAGCAATGGGCCAGCTAAATGTATTGTCGGGCTCCTCAAAATGAGTAACTACTCTGTAAATGTTGTCTTTTTTGTCGTGAAAGGTATCATAGCTAAGCTCATCTAAAATGTATAGTACCAGAAAAAGACTACAACTAATACCGATAGTAAGCCCTATAACATTGATCAGACTATAGATTCTTTCTTTCAGGATATTGCGGATGGCTACCTTGAGTAGGTTTTTAAACATAGGTTTGGGCTGTTTAGTGGGATAAAACTATTAGACCAAACCCTGTGCCTCACACATAACTATTTGATTTACAGATGTTTGATAACACAAACCTCTTTTATGATGCTCGTTAACGGACAATATGTGTTCGTATATGCACACTGACCATTATTGAGAAACTAATGAACTAGGCTAAACTTTATAAACCGCTATGCTAAAATAAGTGACTGACTTCATGAAAACAGTATAGTGAATAGACCTCAAAACCTATCCTATTATATTATATTGAGTATTCATCTACCCGATCGGCTTATTAGAGCAAAGATGCAGTAGATATTGTCATTTTTTTAAACTTTAAAAATTTTTTAGATGAGTTCTCAACTTCCACAGCTAAACTACAAGGGGCACGAAAAAGCCAAATTAACCCTTCACCTATTCCTCCAAATTATTGGAAAAATACGTCTGATGAAGACGCCAAGAAAAAATCACTGGTGGTATGTGACAGAGTATCTGGATACAAATGGCTTTACGACCGGACCTATTCCATTTAACAATGGTATGGACACTTTTAAGATTACGATGAATACCCAGGCTCATCAGTTAGAACTAGAGAGTAGTGAGGGTAAAAAAGATGCTTTTACTTTGAGCAATGGGCTTAGCGTAGCTAGTTTTTACCAGCAACTCACTGACAAGCTAAACGCAATGGGCATAGAAGTCAATATTAAAGACAAGCCTTACGATCTTGAGGTAAAAGATCCATTCGGTACCATTGAAGATTATCATCATTACGATCCTGAGTACACTTACACCTTATGGAAAATTATGCTTTGGGTTGATGGTGTTTTTAAAGAATTTAGCGGAAGATTTTACGGAAAAACCTGTCCGGTACATCTTTACTGGCATTCTATGGATTTGGCCGTCACCCGTTTTTCAGGGAGGAAAGCTCCACCTATGGACCCAGGTGCTCGCATATCTGACAAAGATGCCTATACCCACGAATGTATCAGTTTTGGTTTTTGGGCAGGTGATAATAATATGCAGGAGCCTGCTTTTTATTCCTACACCTACCCTTCACCGGATGGCTTAGGCTCAAAAGAACTTAAACCTGAAAGTGCTCAGTGGGTGGTTAGTAATGGCAGCCCTATGGCCATACTTACTTATGATTCGCTAAGGAAGGCTGCGAAGCCTAGGGAAGAGCTATTAGCATTTATGGAGTCAGCTTACCAGGCCGGAGCTAAACAGGCAGGCTGGGATGTTGGAGAACTTAGTGTACCTACGCTTAAAGAGTTATAAAAAAAGCAACCTCTTTGAGGTCGCTTTACTATCTTTAATTGGCAGTTTATTGCTGCTTACACATGAAATTTCTCTTTGATATTTTCTGTAACCACCATACCATCAAACAAGTTGATTACACGATTGGCATAAGTAGCGTCGTGGGGTGAGTGCGTAACCATTGCAATGGTGGTACCTGCTTTGTTCAGTTCAGAGAGCAGGCTCATCACTTCCTCCCCATTAGTAGAATCCAGATTACCAGTAGGCTCATCCGCCAGTATAAATTTTGGGTTGGCAACTACAGCACGAGCTATAGCTACACGCTGCTGCTGACCACCAGATAGCTGTTGTGGAAAATGGTTTCTTCTGTGCATAATATTCATATGCTCAAGAGCTGCTTTCACCTTTTTCTCACGTTCTGCTGAGGGCACTTTGAGGTAAAGCAGTGGAAGTTCCACATTTTCATGTACTGTAAGCTCATCAATCAGGTTAAAGCTCTGAAACACAAAACCAATATTTCCTTTTCTCAATTGAGCACGCTGGCGCTCTGAGTAACGAGAAACTTCATGGTCCATAAAGTGGTACTCACCACTAGTAGGGTTATCCAGTAGGCCCATAATATTGAGTAAAGTAGATTTTCCGCAACCAGAAGGGCCCATTATGGCTACAAACTCTCCTGTCTTAATTTCAATATTAATTTCGTTGAGGGCGGTAGTTTCAACTTCGTCTGAGGTAAAGACTTTCTTGAGGTTATGCGTACGAATCATAGTGTTGGGTTTTAAAGTCTAAGGAATAGTATTGTGAAATTGAGCTTTAGTAGTTTTAAATATTATCACTTACCTGTATCAGAAAACAGACTCATTTTATTGCTAGCTGATTATTAGGCAATTACTCTGAACTAAATACAATATATCAGATAGAATTTTCAGTATTACTAACTTCAAAGTTTAATAAGAATTAAACATGAGTAGCATTTACGACTTATGCTGTTAGTGAATACCTTTAAATTTTATACGAAGAAATTGTCCTTCTTCAGCCACTTTAAGTATTGCTTATAAATAAGCTGGCTTTAATTTTTAAAATACTAATACCTCGTTTTCACCAAAATTTTCATATGATGAAGTAATAACTTTCTCGCCTGGTTCCAGCCCTTCTAATACTTCGTAATGCTCAGAGTTTTTTCTACCCAGACTAATTTCTCTAATATAAGCTCTGCTTTCGTCATTGTTAAGCACAAATATCTTGTTACCTCCGGTATCTCTAAAGAAACCTCCTGTAGGGATAAGTACAGCTTCTTCTGAACTACCTAGCTCCAAACGCAATCGTAATGACTGACCTCTACGAATTCCACTTGGCACTTCACTCACGAAACGCATATCTACTTCAAAATTACCTTCAGAAACAGTCGGGTATTTCTTATAAATTTCTAATCTGTAGGTTTTACCGTCAAAGTCAAAAGTACCTTGCTGGCCTACTTCAATACGAGGCAGATAAAGTTCATCTATGGCTACCCGTATTTTAAAGCTATCTAATATCGCTACCTGCCCCAGTCTTTCGCCACGGTCAATAGACTGCCCTGGTTCCCAGTCAGGAGTAGTTAAAAGCCCTTCGCGAGGAGCGGTAATAGTCAAATTGTTTAATAAATTTCCTACTGCATCCAGGCTCTTCAACATCCTGTCTTCAGACATTCTGATTTGGTACAGCTGCATCGCTCTGGAAATAGAATCTGATTTGTATGCTGCATAAGTAAGGTCGCGTCGGCGAAGATTATATTGATATTCCTCCTGCACCTCTTCTAATTCGCGTTGTGAGATAAGCTTTTTTTCTGCCAACTCTTTGTAACGGTCAAACTGGGGCTTTAAAAGTTGAAGCTGATATTCAATTTGTGCGAGTTCAGCTTTTTGGTTCAGATCGTTCTGGTCCAGTTGCAACCTGGTAGTACGCAATATATTGAGTTGCTCATAAAGTTGAGCTTCACGGTTCATCACATCCAGTTGCAGGTTGGAGTTTGATAACCGCATAATTGTGTCTCCTTTTTCTACCAAAGCTCCAGATTCTAGTTTAATATCCTGCACTACTCCACCTTCTACTGCATCCATATAAATAGTTTGACTGGGCATGACTATTCCAGTTTCTGGTATGTACTCCTGAAACACCTGACGGCTAACGGTAGAAATGGTAATTTTTTCTTTTTCGACATTAAGTTTAGACCTATGGTCAGCAAAAAGGAAGCTATATAGGATAAACGACAGCAAACCCACGCCCAGTACGAGGCCTATAATTCTGCCTTTTGTCCACTTCTTTTTTTCTATTTTACGATCCATTCCCATATCCAGAGTATTTTGAGGTAGTGCTTAAGGTTAAGCTAGCATCTTGGTTTAGTGTTAAATATCAAGTATACAAGTTTTACACAAATTATACTTTACTGCTCACCTAAACTTTACGAACACTATGCCAAAGGCCATATCGGCTCGGATAGGCTGCATTTGGCTTTTTTGCTTTTTCCAGGTGTACGCTAACGAACATTTTTTGTACGTTTGTGTACGTTAGTCCAAGAAATCGCTTAAATTAAGAATCAGCTATAATTTAAAAATGAATGACCTGGAATGCCCTATAATGCGACATAGCCCCCTTTTGACATCATAGCGCCGCCAAGCGAGGGCATCGGTACAGTCTTTGACTTTTTAATGGAAAGCGAATACAACCTCATTCAATAATCCTATGAGCAGAAAAATAAATAAAACAGGTAAAATACTTATCATTGACGACAATGAAGACGTGCTGCAAGCAGCCAAGATTTTCCTGAAAAGACACTTCCTCCAAGTAGATACAGACAAAAACCCAGGAGCTATTCCCGCACTCATCAGCAATGAACAATACGATGTAATACTGCTGGACATGAACTTTACCAAAGACGTTAGCAGTGGTAAAGAGGGTTTTTTCTGGCTGGATCAGATTCTGGAACGCGACCCTTCTGCCGTAGTTATTATGATTACTGCCTATGGTGACGTAGACATGGCGGTAAGAGCAATAAAAGAAGGCGCTACCGACTTTGTGCTTAAGCCCTGGAACAATGAAAAACTGCTGGCTACTGTGCTGGCAGCTATGCGATTGAGAGAGTCGCGCCACGAAGCACATCAGCTACGCTCCCAGCAGGAAATCATGAATGAAGATATCAACTCCAAGTACAAAGATATTATTGGTAGCAGTCCATCTATGCTCAAAGTTTTTGAGACTATTGAACAGGTAGCCGGCACCGATGCTAATGTGCTTATCTTAGGGGAAAACGGTACTGGTAAAGAGGTGATTGCCAGAGCAATACACCGCCGCTCCAAACGAGCAGACAATGTATTCATCAGTGTAGATTTAGGCGCAGTAACTGAAACACTTTTTGAAAGTGAACTTTTTGGTCATGTAAAAGGCGCATTTACAGATGCCAAACAAGATCGTGTTGGAAGGTTTGAAGCAGCCTCTGACGGCACCTTGTTTTTAGATGAAATAGGAAATCTATCGTTACCGCTACAGGCCAAAATGCTGACGGCGCTACAAAGTAAAAAAATTACACCTGTAGGTACTAACAAGATGATAGATGTAGATGTGCGCTTTATCTTTGCTACCAACATGCCTCTCTACGAAATGGTAAAGAAGAATGAATTCAGACAGGACTTACTTTATCGTATAAACACTATTGAAATTCACCTACCTCCTTTACGAGAACGTCTGGATGACCTAGAGCCTTTGGCCATGCACTTTCTAGGGGTTTATTCAAAAAAATACAATAAGTCTATCCACTCTATTAGCCCCAGCGCTATCAAAAGAATGCAAAAGTACCATTGGCCTGGCAACATTCGTGAGCTACAGCACTCTGTGGAGCGTGCCGTAATCCTTAGTAGCAAACCTACCTTGCAGGCTGAAGACTTCTTTTTTAATGCGGATAATTCAAAACAAAGTGAAAATCAGGAAGAACTGCATATAGAAAAGTACGATCTGGAAGAAGTAGAAAAGCTGCTAATCAGAAAAGTCCTGAAAAAACACAATGGCAATATATCTAAAGCAGCCGGAGACCTTGGCCTCACCCGTGCTTCGCTGTACCGTAGGCTAGAAAAGTATGATATTTAACCGATTTGAATGGGCACTACTGGTCAGAATTTTACTATTATCTGCCAGTATGCTGCTCTGCCTGTATTTTATTTTCTATACAGAAAGAATTGCCAGTGGTGTTATTATTTCGCTACTGGTAACTTACCAGATTTATGAGCTCTATCAGTATGTTTTAGAAACTAACCGTAAACTCACCCGCTTTCTGGAGGCTGTAAAATATTCTGACTTTACAGCGGGATTCAATAGGGATAGCAAATTAGGCGAAAGCTTTGGCAACCTTAACCGGATGTTCAATGAGGTATTTGATGCGTTTAGGAAGGCGAGAGCCGAGAAAGAAGAACACTGGCAGTATCTTAAAACGGTAGTTCAGCACGTAAATGTAGGGCTTCTCTCCTATGATGAGTCCGGTAATATTGAACTGGTAAACAACACCGCCAAAAAATTTCTGAGAACCAACCAGCTAAATAAAATTGGTGATCTGGCAAGAGTAAATTACGATTTGTATCAGATTATTAACCAACTACCACCAGGCTCTAAAACATTATTTAAACCCAGTCCTGACCTTCACCTATCTATCAATGCTACTGAGCTCCGCCTGAGAGGCAATACTTATAAGCTGGTATCTATCCAGAATATCCTTTCGGAACTTCAGCAGCAGGAAATTGAAGCCTGGCAAAACTTAACAAAAGTACTGCGACATGAGATCATGAACTCTATCACCCCTATTGCATCTCTTGCAGGTACAGCTATAGATATCATTCATGAGGATGTCGTATGTGATAATGGCATGGTCTCATTCAACCAGGAGTCGTACGATGATATCACAATGAGCCTTAGAACTATTGAAAACCGCACTAAAGGCTTAGTAACGTTTGTAGAAGCCTATCGGAACTTTACGAGTATACCTCAGCCTGAATTTGAAAGGGTACGTATAGACGAAATCATTAAAGAAGTAGTACAATTAGTTAAGGTGGGTATTGCAAAAGAAAATGCCAGGATTAATGTCAATATCAATCCTCCTCAGCTTATTGTCAGGATAGATCCACGCCTTATTGAAATGGTATTAATTAACCTTCTTAAAAATGCCTGCGAGGCAATGGAAGAAATAGAGTCTCCAGTGATAGATGTAACAGTCTATACTGACCACGAACAGAGAGTTTTTATAGAGATAACTGATAATGGTCCTGGTATAGAACCTGAAGCTTTAGAAAAAATATTTATTCCATTTTATACGACAAAAAATCATGGCTCTGGTATTGGTCTTAGTCTTTCTCAGAGGATTATGCAAATGCATCATGGAAACCTGACAGCCAGATCGGTTGTAGGTAGCGGTACAACGTTTACATTACAGATATAAAAAAAAGCAACCTTTTTGGTTGCTTCAATTCAATACACCTTTATGTTTGCAGCTTATGAGGAGGCTTTCTCAGTTTTATCCTGCTCTACAGAAACCTGCTGAGTTTTTTGAATCTTTTTGTCTGGGTTTACAGAATAAGTAGGGCAAATATTAGTATAGCAGCTACTCATTAATATTCCGGCAAATAAGGCAATCGCTAATTTCTTCATTGTTTTGCTATTTGTTTTACCTCAAAGTAATAGTGATTATAAAAAAAATACAATCCCATTCCATTAAGCATATTACAATGTAAGAAAGCTACAGTTCAGGAATAATTATATTTAATCTATCTATTTACTACAATTAAAGCTATTAGTAAATGAAATATACAATCAACACTCTAAATCAATCTAAAGAGAATAGCAACTGTATTTTAATTGTTGATTTAACATTTTGATGTACGCATTCGTACACTAGCTTTTCAAAAACGGACGCTTTAAAATTTAAAAAGCTTATTTATAAGGCTAATAATTAAGATTTTCTGCTGGCATACTTATTGGCAAACTCTATTACAATCCTTAAAACCTTACTTACTCATGCTAAAATTGATAGATGTAGACAAATACATACAGTCACGCTTTAAGAAAACTTTTATTCTCAAAGGCATTGATCTGGAAGTAAAACAAGGTGAGTTTCTGACGATCATGGGACCTAGTGGGGCGGGCAAATCCACCCTACTTAATGTAATTGGTTTGTTAGATCCCCCATCTGCCGGAGAGTATTACCTGCTAGACCAGCCTGTACATAAATTAAAAGAGAAAAGAAGAAGCGAGCTCCAGAAGCATACAATCGGCTATGTCTTTCAGGCCTATCATCTGATTGATGAACTTACCGTTTTTGAAAATATAGAAACTCCCCTCCTGTACCAAAATATGAAAGGTAAAGAGCGTAAGGCAAGAGTGGCAGAGCTTTTAGACAGGTTTCAAATGGTTGCAAAAAAAGATCTGTTTCCTGAACAGCTTTCAGGAGGACAGCAGCAATTAGTAGGTGTAGCCAGAGCTATAGCGGGTAAACCTAAGCTATTACTAGCCGATGAGCCAACCGGCAACCTACACTCCGAACAGGGTAAAGAGGTAATGGAGCTTTTTAAGCAACTTAACAAAGAGGGCATGACCATCATACAGGTGACACATTCTGAAGAGAACGCCCGCTTTAGCGACCGCATTATTCAGATCGTTGATGGAGCTTTACAAAGCGATGAAATTATACAAAAAGAACAAGAAGCCTGATATGCATAAGTTTATAAATTTTGCTGCTTTAAGCATTACTTTGCTGTTATCCATCACTCCTCTCATAGCGCAAGTCCAAGATTCTACCCTAACCTACGACGAGGCCGTAAGTATAGCTCTCAGAGAAAATATTCAGATTAGGCAGCAGGAAAATATTTTAGAAACTGCGCGTGCCGAAAGAGCACAGGCTTATGCTAACATGGCTCCAAGCCTAAACTTCGGTGCTACCGGCCAGCGGATTTACGGACGACAGTTTGATAATACAACCGGTAGGTTTACTGAGCAGAAAGTAGATAGACTGTATGGGGGCTTAAGTGCAGAGCTTACTTTGTTCAATGGGTTTGCGATAGTAAATACCATTAAACAAAGACAGAAAGCTGCCGAAGCTCAGTTTTACCAAATCAACCAATCTAAGCAGGATGTCATCTTTAGTGTTTCTCAGCAGTACCTTCAGGTGTTACTTAACCAGGAGCTACTTAGAATAGCAAAATCTAATCTAAAACAGCAAAACGAACTTGCTGCAAGCATCAAAATTTTTGTAGAAACTGGTACTCGTAATATAGCAGATCAATACAACCAGGAATCGGAAGCTCGTAAAGCAGCCTTATCTGTAGTAGAAATGGAAAACCAGCTCACCGTAAGTAAAGTGCAGCTCATTCGTACGCTACAAATAGACCCTTTTGAAAACTGGATTTTTACTGAACCCGATTTTAATGAAGAAATTGTACTGGAAGAACGCTCTTCTATGGAAGACATGTACAATACCGCCATTGCCAATCGTTACGACCTCAAACAACAGACAAATAATATAGATGCCAGTAAATATGCGCTAAGAGCTACAAAGAGCCTCTACTACCCCAACCTCTCGCTAGGCTACGATTTGTACTCTCAGTACTCTAATCTGGATGAAGAAAATAA
The DNA here is from genome assembly GCF_030506305.1 of Porifericola rhodea. GTDB lineage: Bacteria > Bacteroidota > Bacteroidia > Cytophagales > Cyclobacteriaceae > Catalinimonas > Catalinimonas rhodea. Next base: position 4,633,594 of record NZ_CP119421.1, read on the forward strand.
TCTGGAAAAGCAGCTTTTTGATATTAATAACTCTCAGGTGATATCGTTAAGGTTGAATGTACCAATTTTTAACAACTTAAGTACCAGAACCAGAATCCAGAGAAGTAAACAGGAGCTAAATAATGCGATGCTTGATCTTGAAGATTTAGAGCGCAACATTTTTGAGCAGTTGCAGACAGCAATAGCTGACTACAATACAGCACAGGAAAGAATTGTTGCTGCTGAGGCTCAGGTAAAAGCAGCTGAGAAAGCGCTGGAAGCTGAAAAAGAAAGATTCAGGCTAGGTGTTGGCAATATTCTGGATTTAAACAGAGTCAATGCTGCTTATGTTGAAGCGTTATCTACGCAGGCCCAGGCAAATTATCAGCTAATCTTTCAAAAAACAGCTTTAGATTATTATCAGGGTACACTGGACAATTCGTTATAGGCTTACTACAAACTAAGCCCACGAAAGGAGTCACGTTACAGTATTAAAGAGTGACTTCTTTCTACTGATGTTTTGCCTAGTTTGTAGCCTCTAATAGAGTATTTTCTGTAAAGTTTGCATTTTCAAGGATGTCTCCAGCCATTCTTTCTCTGCATCAGAATCGGCAGTAACACCTGCCCCGGCATATACCAAAGCTTCTTTTTCCAACAGCTGCATACACCTTAGGTTGACAAATACCTGTATCTGATCTTCTATATTTACAGGTCCGAGAAAACCCGCAAATAATCCTCTATCATATTTTTCATGAGCTTTTAAAAAATCCAGGGCAGGCTCTTTAGGCAATCCACAAACTGCGGATGTAGGATGTAGTAACTTTAACATTACAGAACCCAGCTCAGGAAAATTAACCTGCTCCATATCTACGCTAAAATCTGTGCGCAGATGAAGTAAATTGCCAGCAGCTACAGTATGAGGCCCATCTTCATCAAATTCTCTGAGGCGGATCTTCTTAAAACTATTAATAATATAGCGACTCACCATAGCCTGTTCTTCTATTTCTTTACTTCTCCAGGCAGCATTTTTAACCGCCTCTTTGGTGTCGTCACCATCTAATTTTTGGGTACCCGCCAGGGCCATAGTTTTAAATATGTTTTTCCCATCTTCTACAAAAGTACTGACAAGTATTTCAGGCGAAGCTCCTATCCAGGTACCTAATCCGGGCATTGCAATAGCTGAAACAAAAGCGTGCGGATACTGTATGCACATTTTCATGAAAGTAGTAGCAATATTAAAGTTATCAGGTAACTGAATATATTGGCAGCGCGATGGCACTACTTTCTTAAATTTATGTGCTGCAATTTGTTGCTTAGCCAACTCTACCAGTTCTACAAAGTCCTGATGTTTCATTTCCGGGTAGTGGTCCAGTACCTGCACGTTTACATGGTAATCAGTGGTAGCAGGCAGATCGTTTTTAGCCAATAGCTCTAAAACTTCTTCTTTAACATTCAGGCAATTGCTGGCTTCTGCCCTGGGTGTAGTGGGTGCATGCAATTCACGGGAAACACTGTCAAAGTGTAAATCTGCATGTATGTAATTAGCTCGTTGTTCAGGCTGCGTATAATCTTTTGCAAACGGGCTGACAACAAAGCCAGGAAACATATTTTCCAGTTCAAGACTTACTTCTTTCACCTCCCCGGAGGTATCCATAATAATATGCTGTTTATCTTCTTCGGGTAGTTTCCATGCGGCAATAGGATAATGCCTCTGCTTGCTAATATCTAGAAAAAGAGAAAATATTTGTTGGGTATCTATGCTGTTTAATGCTTCTGTCTTGGTGGCGTTCTCCATAAATCCTAGTCTACTTTCTTATCAATTACGGCTACGGTAAGTCGGCTAATGCATACCAGTTGCTCATCCTCATTGGATATACGAATCTGCCAGACCTGTGTTTTTTTCCCTAGATGCACTGCTTCCGCTATTCCGTAAACATACCCTTCTTTAACTGATTTTAGGTGGTTGGCGTTCACCTCAAGCCCCACACAATATTGCTTAGCACTATCCACACAAAGATTTGCAGCAATACTACCCAGAGTTTCTGCCAGCACTACAGATGCACCACCATGTAGTAGCCCCATTGGTTGGCGCGTACGATTATCTACCGGCATCTTACCCGCTAAACTCTTAGCACCCACCGCGGTTAATTCTATACCCAGATGCTCACACATATTGCCTTTACATAGCTTGTTGGCTGTTTCAAGGCTCAAATTAGTATCTATCATAAAATGACTATCTTCGTGATTTTTAAAACACACAAAAGTGATGCAAAAAAAGACAATTTATTTAATAAGACACGGACAAACTGAATATAACAGAAAAGGCGTAGTACAGGGTAGCGGAATAGATGCCCCACTTAATGATTTTGGACGAACTCAGGCCCAGGCCTTTTATGCAGCATATAAAGATGTTCCCTTTCAGCATGTGTATACCTCAGTATTGCAAAGAAGCATACAGTCTGTAGATGCCTTTCTGAAAATGGATCTTCCACACACCAAGCTTTCTGGACTAAACGAAATTAACTGGGGGGTAAAAGAAGGCAAAGTAGCTAATGCAGAAGATAGTGAATACTATGCTTCGGTTATCAGATCATGGAAGTCCGGCGAGTTGGATAAAGCTATTGAAGGTGGCGAAAGCCCCAATATGGTAATGGAGAGACAAAAACCTGCCCTGGATGCTATACTATCCCAGCCTGAGCAGGAGACGGTGCTGGTGTGTATGCATGGCAGAGCTATGCGCATATTTTTATGCCTTATGCTAGGCCTGGATCTCAGAAGAATGGATGAGTTTGAGCATGCCAATCTATGCCTCTACCTTCTGGAATATGATTATGAGCAGCAGAAGTTTGAAGTATTGCGTGCCAATGATCAATCTCATTTACCGGAGCTACCCAAATTTGCTGAAGAAGATAAAAAACCTTAATTGATTTGGATAGTTATATAGGTGTACTTGTTAAATCAATTTTTTACAGCAAGCTTATTTTTTTATGGAATTTAATCCCAAAGAGATCACACTTATTTACAATTTTAACAAGCAGGGTGACCGCGAGGCCCTTGCTTATGCCAAACAGATGGCTGTAAATGTAAATGAGGTGGATATATCCAAGACACCACCTACCGAAAGGCAAATCGCACAACTTTTGGATAAACTAGGTGTGAGTGTAGAAGAATTAATAGACGTAAAATCAGACGTCTATAAAGAACAATACAAGGATAAAAGTATGGATGAGGCTGATTGGCTGGGTGTGCTTAAGCACAATCCAAATTTGATGAAGACTCCTATCGGAATACTGGGCGACAGATCAATTGTATGCGATCTTCCCAGTCATATTTTATCATTAGACAAAGGACAAGGTTTTGATCAGAATATGAAAACCTGATGCATATATATAAAAGCACAAATATGAGGGGGTACAAACGTCCCCCTTTTTTTATGGGCAAAGGTTAATTTAATAGTATAACATTTTGTTCAAAATTGGACATTGTCGTTCGTTAATGAACATTAGAAAAACGTGACAGGCCGTAAAATAACGTCTAGCGTGTATTCGGTGGAGTGGCATCAAACTTGAAAAGTCTAAATCAAGCTATTGCTACATACTCAACTATACACTCCTATGTGGAAGAACTACTTTAAAATTGCCCTTCGTAATCTCCTCAAACACAGACGAATTACCATCATCAATTTACTGGGTCTCAGTATTGGAATTGCTGCATTTTTATTGATCTTCCTGTTCGTACAATATGAGCTAAGCTATGATCAGTACCACACCAAGCGTGATCGTATTTATCGTGTTTCGCGAGAGTGGTTAAATGATAATAAAGAGAGTAATCTACACCTGGGCCATCTCGCTCCGCCATTTGGTCCATACTTAAAGGCTGACTTTCCTGGAATTATTGAAGAGTCTGTTCGTTTAACATCTTTTAATGCGCTGGTAAGCAATGAAGAAAAAGATTTGCATATAGTTGAAGAACATTTCTTCTTCGCTGAGGAAGGGCTATTCAATATATTCTCCTGGAACCTGATAGAAGGAAATGCAGAAATTCTATCTGACCCAAAAGCAGTAATTCTGACAGAAACTGCCGCCAAGCGATATTTTGGAGATGAAAAAGCAATGGGTAAAACCTTAATTTTTGAGGGTGATGTAGAGCTTCAGGTAAGTGGAATTATGGAAGATGTACCGCAGAACACACACTTTCATCCACAGATAATTGCTTCTTTTAAGATGGTAGAAGCCTACTTTGGCCGTGAGCAGATGATGCAGAACTGGGGTAGCAATAATTTTTCCACCTTTTTACTACTGGAAGAAGGCCAAACTGCTGAAAACCTGGAGGCTAAAATTCCTGGCTTTATTGACAGTCACCTGGGAGAGTACAATGGTATACCTGCCAGTGAGACTAATCTGCTTCACCTCTGGCCAATTACTGATGTACACCTTTACTCACAGCTAGATAGTGAAATTGAGCCTAATGGTGATATTAAATATGTATACATTTACAGTGTTATCGCCTTATTCATTCTCATTATTGCCTGTATCAATTTTATCAATCTGGCTACAGCACGTTCTATGCGCCGGGCTCGTGAAGTAGGTGTACGCAAAGTTATGGGTGCTTTTCGTACTCATCTGATCAGGCAGTTTTTAACAGAATCTATTTTACTTACGCTACTTTCACTGGCAATAGCCATTGTACTTCTGAGCCTGATTTTGCCGGAGTTCAACAATTTTGTGCAAAGAGAGATACAATTTGCACTAAATAGTAATCTGGCGCTGATGGCTTTGCTAATTATCCTTCTGGTAGGGGTAGTGGCTGGTAGTTACCCTGCCTTTATACTCTCTTCATTTCAACCCTGTACTATTTTACAGGCAAACCAACAACCTAAAGGCAAGCATCCATATTTGAGGTCTGCCCTTGTTATCTTGCAGTTTACCATATCTACAGCTCTGTTTATTGGTGTAATTACTGTAGAAAAGCAGTTAGCTTTTATGCAAAACAAATCTCTTAATTTTAACGAAAAGCAATTAGCTGTACTACCTATCAATGAGACTATTGCTGCGCAGTATGATAATATTAAAGACAGACTACTACAGCAGGAAGGAGTAAGCGCTGTTAGTAAAAGTAGCCGTGTTCCATCTGGCAGACTGTTAGACTCTCAGGGTATTCGGGCAGAAGTTGGTAATGAAATGCAGGATGTTAAGTTTAGAGTAGCCGACATAGAAGTAGACCATGACTTCTTTAATGCCTTTGAAATTAGCTTTCTGACAGGCAGAAATTTTGATCTTCAGAGGGCTAGTGACTCTACAGAAGCATTTATTATCAATGCCTCAGCAGTTACCGCTATGGGCTGGACTTCAGCAGAAGAAGCGCTGGGTAAAAAAGTAAATTATGGAGGCGGTAGCAGAATTGGTAGCATTATCGGAGTGGTAGATGACTTTCATTTTGAGTCTTTGCACCAGCCTATTGCTCCAATTATCTTTCTAATCGCAGACCAAAGAAATAACAATCTGACCGTAAGAATTGACCAGCAGCATTGGGATAAGACCATAGCCTATCTGAAAGAACAATGGTCTTACTTCATGCCGAATGTTCCGTTTGATTATTATAAAATAGAAGATCGTTTTCAGGAGCAATATGATGCAGAGGAGAGGTTAAGCAATGTCGTTACCTATTTCTCTGTCTTTGCTCTGATTATTGCTGCCCTGGGACTTATTGGTCTGGCTTCTTTTACGGCGGAGCAGCGTTTTAAAGAGATAGGCATTCGCAAAGTAATGGGAGCATCAGTATGGCAGATTTTACTACTCTTCTCCAAAAAGTTTACAGTGCTGGTACTAGTCGCGCTTGCCTGTGCTAGTTTCTTAGCTTACTACATCATGGACAAGTGGCTAGAAACTTTTCCTTACCATAGCGAAATTCCCTGGTGGAGTTTTGTACTGGCAGGTACGGCATCACTGATAGTAGCATGGATTACTGTGGGTACCCAAACATTTAAGGCAGCCAACAGCAATCCGGTAAGAGTACTAAGAGACTAATTAGGCTAAGCTTGTAGTACGGCAACTTCCTGAAGTTTTTCCACCAGCTTTTCACTATACGAGACCATTTTTGCTATCTCTAGAGGGTTGGTGAGCCTCAGGTGCCGAAATATCAATAGTTCATTTCCGTTGCTTTCCAGATGGTATATTTCACCTTTCTCAAAGAAATGAATCAGTTCTGGGTTAAATAGTTTTCTTATTGCTTTTTCATCAGGTCCCTGTACCAGAAATTTCTTTGAGAAATTTTTATACTCATTAAAGTCAATGTCTTTTTGTTCGGCTATAAGTGACATTCTATCCAGAAACGATTCTTCTTCCATAGAAAACTCAGCGATACTAAAAGGTAGCTTAAGCACTTCTACAGTAAGGCGATAGGTTTCAAAAGTGATAAAGGCATTTCTTAAAGCAATATCACAGATTTTCCACTGTACATCCAAATGGCTATTTTCCCCATGTATCTGGTTCTTCTGATACTCTACCGGCTTTGATTTAAAAAAGATAAAATCTTCAAAGTCACTTACATTCCAGTCAATATCCGGTTGATAAGTCCATTGATTGTTAGCGGCAAGTTGTTTAAGCTCTAGTTGCCTGCGAGTAAGACGAATCTTTTCAGGGCGCGGCGTTTCCAGTACATGCAATGCATACGGATGATGCGAAGACGTTTTGTGTACATCCAGACCAGTAAAATGAAACTCACCACCATTACGATTGTATTTCTCAGCATGTTCGTGCAGGTACTCCAGCACGGTAAAATCTACCAAACGTGCATGCGAGAAGTCCATTATGATTTTCTTATCCGATGATAGCGATTTGAGCTTGTTTTGCAATTTTAAAATATTACTAAAGTTAACTACACCTTTAACCTTAAACAGATAGGTGTGCTCTCTTTCCTGTACAATTTTTACTGAAGGTTCTCGGGTATAGCGCATAAACAAATCAAAGGGCATCCTGCTTTTATACAAGTGTAGCATAAGTGTAAAGGCAATACCTATGAACAAACCTGTAACCAGGCTAAAACTAAGGATAGCTATCAGAGTGACAGATAAAATAGTTAGCTGTTCCCAACCTTGCTGGTAAGCACTTTGAAAAACTTTTGGGGATACCAATTTATAGCCTGCAAAAATTAAAATTACAGCCAAGGCAGCAAAAGGGATAAGCTGAAAAAGCCACAACAAAAACCAGCACTATAAGCCCATGCATCATATTAGACCAGCGGGTTTTAGCACCGTGGTTAATATTTACAGAACTTCGTGCGATTACAATAGTAATGGGTAAGCCTCCTAAAAAGGCTGACACAATACTGGCTACACCAATCCCTAGCAGGTCGCGGTCCAAATCTGTTTTCCTTTTGTAAGGGTCCAGCTTATCTACAGCCTTGGAGCTTACCAAAGATTCAAGACTGAGCACTACGGCAATCAGTACAACCATAAGCCAGAATATGGGCTGATCTATTTTTGAAAAGTCAGGAAAAAACAAACCCTGAGTGAGCTGAGCAGGGATTTGTACCAGATAGTTTTCATCTATTACCATCCATGACTCTTTGCCAATCATTTGGGAAAGTGGCTTAAACGCGTAATACAATGGAATAGCAATAAACAACACCCACATGGGGGCTGGTATATATTTGACATACTTGTTGTCTATTTTAGGATAACAAATAAGCATCAACAGGCAGGCTGCAGAAATAAACAGTATAAATGGATTAAGCTTAAGAATATTCTTAGGAATTTCTATGAGCATGCCTAAAGTGGAATTTGCTTCACTTTCTACACCCAGTGCTGTATGGATTTGCGTTCCTAATATGATTAAACCAATAGCTGCTAACATGCCTTGTATAGCAGCAGCGGGCACCAGATTGGCCAACTTACCCAATTTGAGCATTCCTAAAATTAGCTGAATGACACCAGCCATAACAAAGGCAGCCATCGCATAAGGAACCCCCGACTCGCCAGGCCCTCCCAACTTGTCTATGGCTTCTATGGCTACTACAATGAGGGCATTGGCAGGGCCGTTTATTCCAACATGGCTTCCTCTAATAAATGTGGTAACTACACCACCTATAACAACAGATATAAGACCGGAAACGGGAGGGACACCGGCAGCTACGGCAATTCCTAGTGCCAGGGGTAGCGCTACTAAGGCAACACTTAAGGCTGCGGTCAGATCGTTTTTCCAATATTGTTTTAATCCTTTCCACCCTTTCGGTGGCACTTCATCAGGGTTAATTGTTAACATTCCAAGGTTTTAAGAGAACTTCAATTTTAAATATAGAAAAAAAGTATAAAGTGAGAAATTCAAGGGGTAAGCTCTCTTAAAACTTAAGTAGGATTAGCTATCTACTTTTGTATAAACGGTAAGAAATTGCAGTGATGCTTAGTATGAGTAATGCTGCTGCTATGGCAGCGTAGGTGAATACTTCCTGACTTTGCCCTTCTTTAAAAGCAATTGCCACATACCCCCAAACAAATACAAGCGCATACACCAAATTTCTGCTTTTACTACTTACTACTGAAGCTAACACTAATCCTATGGCTAGCATTACTGATACCCACATACTTTCACTAAGCCCCAAAAGTGGAAGGTCACTGTATTTGAATAGAACCGCAAGGTTTACTATTGTAGCAATTGAGATCCATCCCAGATACAAACCAAAAGGTACTTTAACCCACATTTTTATGGAGGGTTTTATCTCATCACTTTTTTGAAGTATAGCTACTATTTGGATCAGACTAGCCAGAATTGTAACCATAATGAGATTACTAAGCGCAATTTGCTCATACTGAAAAGCAGGCAGCCATAAACTGGTAGTAACAAAACTAACAATCGCCCATTTGCCAATATTGTCGTACACCTTTTGTGAAGGTGAAGCCCAGAATGCCTGGTAAAATACATATATACCTAAACTTAGGTAAATCAGTCCCCAAATTGAAAAAGCATAATCAGCAGGAGTAAATAGCGTAGAGTATTTGTCTGATACTTCACCATTTGTTTGCCCATTGAAAGGTAAAGTCTGTGAAATGTAATTGACAACTATGGTAGCTATATAAAATAATACCACTGCCCATCGTATGGTCTTAACTTGTCTGATTTGATTCATGATTTTTTTCTATTACGACACGCCAGAAAAAAAAAGGTTTGCCAGCGCTGTACTTTTCCGGTAATGATAGTTTAATTCATCATTTTAATTTACAGCAACCAAACCTTATCATGTTAAAAAAACTTCTCTTGCTGGTTCTTCTGGCATTTCCTCTTGTATTGTGGGCACAACCACGTCAGCAAATGGTCCAGGTAGTAGTGTCCCCTGATCACGACGACTGGATGTATCAAACCGGAGAGCAGGTAAACTTTACTCTTCAGGTACTCAAAAATGGCAACCCTATCAATGGTATTGAAGTCAGCTACAAAATTTCACCGGATATGATGCCGGTTAGGGAAAGTAAAACAATCACAATTAATAACGGTGAGTACGAAGTAAAGGCAGGTAGTTTGAAAAACCCTGGCTTTTTGAGGTGCATAGCTAAAGTTGAAATAGAGGGTAAAACTTATGAAGGAAAGGCTACTGCTGCCATCAGTCCTTTGGAAATACAGCCCACTGTTAAAGAGCCGGATGATTTTTGGGATTTCTGGATGCAGGCTAAAACAGAGGCGGCTAACATACCGCTTGAGCCAGTACTTACCCTAATGCCAGAGCGCTGCACAGACAAGGTAAATGTGTACCATGTAAGCATTAACAATTTTCATGAGAGAGCTAAAGTATATGGCATCTTAAGTATACCAAAAGCTGAAGGTTCGTACCCTGCGATCTTAAATGTACCTGGAGCAGGTGTAAGGCCCTATCATGGAGATATCTCTATGGCAGAAAAAGGCGTGATCACTTTTCAAATTGGTATACATGGCATACCGGTAAACCTACCGGCAGAGCTATATGACAATCTTCGCTATGGCGCTCTTAATGGCTATTGGAATGCCAATCTGGATGACAAAGATGACTATTACTACAAAAGAGTATACCTCGGCTGTGTAAAAGCAATTGACCTGATTGAGAGCCTGGATGAATACAACGGTAAACTTGCTGTAGAAGGTGGAAGTCAGGGAGGAGCACTTGCGGTAATTACCACTGCCCTGGATGAAAGAGTTCAATACTATGTTTCCTACTACCCAGCTTTGAGCGATATGGTAGGGTACTTACACGGAAGAGCAGGTGGATGGCCTCATATGTTTGCAGAATATAAAGAACAGCCTTCAGAAGCGGACCCTAATGAAGCAAATACATCCAGTTACTATGATGTAGTAAATTTTGCAAGGCATATTAAAGTCCCTGGCTATTTTTCTTGGGGATATAACGACCAGGTCTGCCCCCCTACTACCACTTATTCGGTATACAATGTAGTAACTGCCCCGAAGCAATTGCTGGTAGCTCAGGAAACTGCCCATTGGCGCTATCCGGAGCAGGTTGAAAAAACAGACCAGTGGCTATTAGAGCAATTAGGTGTTAAAAAGACTGCACTTAAATAATTAAATATATGGGCTATGCTTTACTGCTTAGCCCATGTAGACATTTAATCCTCAGTAAGTTTCATATCGCTTTCATTTTTGGTAAATTATGGTACTCCCGCTAAAGAGCGTTTAGCAACGTTTTCTTTCCTATCGTTTATCAAAAATCCTCTCTGCGCTATGAAAGTGTACGACAACCAACACATCAAGAATGTAGTCTTGTTGGGCAGTCCCAAGTCCGGCAAAACTACACTGGCAGAAACCATGTTGTTTGAAGCCGGACTGCTTAACCGACGTGGTACTGTAGAAACTCATAACACAGTTTCTGATTTCCATGACATTGAGCACCAAAGAGAAAATTCAATCTATGCCACACCTCTGCACACCGAATGGAGAGGTTACAAGATCAACATCATTGACACTCCGGGACTGGACGATTTTATTGGTGAAATAGTCTCCTCAGTGAGAGTAGCTGATACCTGTGTGCTTACTATCAACGCTCAAAATGGAGTAGAAGTAGGCACTGAAATTATCTGGAACTACATTAATCAGTTTCGAAAACCTAGCATTATTGCAATCAACCAGCTAGACCACAACAAAGCTGACTTTGAATCTAGTCTGGAGTCTTTAAAAAGTAGCTTAGGGGATGCTGTAGCCCTCATGCAGTACCCATTTAATCCAGGTGAGGGTTTTAACGCAATCATTGATCTCCTTAAAATGACCATGTATGAGTTTCCTGAAGAAGGAGGACGCCCAAAAAAATTACCAATTCCCAAGTCAGAAAAAGAAAAAGCCGAACAACTTCACAATGAGTTGGTAGAAAAAGCAGCTATCAATGATGAAGCTTTAATGGAGTTGTACTTTGAGCAAGGTAATCTTGATGAAGATCAGCTTCGTAAGGGCTTACGTTTAGGAATGCTTAAACATGATGTATTTCCGGTATTCTGTATTTCTGCCAAACAAAACATGGGTAGTGGCCGCCTGATGGGTTTTATAGATAACGTAGCACCCAGTGCTACTGACCTTAGCAGTATTACTACTGAAGAAGGTGAACCTTATGAATGCAAAGCTGATGGAAAAGTCAGCTTATTTATTTTTAAGACTATGATAGAGCCTTATCTGGGCAAAATATCATTCTTTAAGGTATGCTCTGGAGAAGTGAGTCTGGGCATGGATCTAATAAATGCAGAAACCGGTACAACCGAAAGGTTAAACCAGCTATTTATCATGGACGGCAGCGAGCGTCACCCTGTGCAAAAACTACTTGCCGGAGATATAGGAGCTACTGTAAAGCTTAAAGACAGCAGCACTAACCATACACTACATGAACCGGGCTACCCAGTTAAACTGGCTCCTATGATCTTTCCTGAACCCAGAATTAGGGTAGCCATAGTAGCAGAAAGTAAAAATGATGAAGAGAAACTCAGCGAAGTCATTAAAGATCTGCATGAAGAAGACCCAACCCTTAACATTGAGTTTTCTAAAGAATTGAAGCAACTCATTCTGTCTGCTCAGGGAGAGCTTCATCTCTCTATAACGCAATGGAGGCTGGAGCATATTTATAACCTGAAAATACACTATGAGGATCCCAGAATATCCTACAGAGAGACTATACAGAAACAGTCAAATGCTAATTACCGGCACAAAAAACAATCTGGAGGGGCTGGACAGTTTGCCGAGGTAAGTATGACCATTCTCCCTTATACCGAAGGTATGGATGACCCTTCTGGATTTAATATCCGCGATAAGCAGGTAATAAAACTGGCTTGGGGAGGCAAACTGATATTTTACAATTGTATTGTCGGTGGAGTAATTGATGCTCGGTTTATACCTTCTATTCTTAAAGGAGTTATGGAAAAAATGGAAGATGGTCCTATTACGGGTTCTTATGTACGTGATGTTTGCGTCTTGGTCCACGATGGTAAAATGCACGCAGTAGACTCTAATGACATCTCCTTTAAAATTGCTGGGCTACAGGCTTTTAAAAGAGCTTTTCTAAATGCTGATCCTAAAATAATGGAGCCGGTAAATGACCTGAAAGTGATGGTTCCCGAAGAATTAATGGGTGAAGTAATAACCGACTTACAAACCCGAAGAGCGCTAATTACTGGAATCAATACTAAAAATCAATACCAGTTAATTCAGGCTAAAGTTCCTCTTAAAGAAATAACGCACTATAGCAGCGCGCTAAAATCTATCACACAGGGGCGCGCCAGTTTTAGTACACAGTTTTCAGAATACGCACCCGTACCATTTGAACTTCAGAAACAGCTGATGAACCAGCAAACCTTAGTTGAGGCTTAAAAAAAAAGGCTACCCGAAAAGGTAGCCTTCAGTTTTTTACTTTCATTATTTACTCAGCAGCATTAGCGCCAATATCTCCCTGAGCTACAATAGTAGCCAAGTTTAGAGCACTCTGGTGGATATTTATATATCCGTCAAACTCAGTTAAATCATTGTAGGTGATTTCTTTGTTATTATCCAAAGCTACTACATTGGTACGGCTTATACCATCTTCACCAACTACATTCATTAAACTGATAGCAATTTCTCCACCTTCTTCCGCAGAATTATAGTGGATATGCGCAGGATGATTGTCCAGAGCATTAGTGCCTTCTACATCCAGCATCACTAAAGTATAACCACTATTCCTTTCGTAGAAAGTAGCCGTTCCGCTAACACCTGAACCTTCTACTTCGGCTAGTGGATAGCTTACTGAAGTTCCGGTTAACTGATTCTGTCCAATGTCTCCCTGGGCTACGATGGTGCCCAGATCGTTGGAGCTTAAATGCACATTAATATATCCATCGTAATCCAGCAGATCAGCATAAGAGACTTCGCTGCCATCATCAAACTGTCGTATGGTAGTCATGCTAATTCCGGTAGTACCGTTTACATTACTCAAAGAAACAACAATACCACCACCTTCTGCTGCTGTGTTTGCATGTATGTGCGATGGGTGCTGCCCTCCTTCTGGTGTACCGTCCAAGCTGATAGTTAGCAAAGAGTTACCATTTTTGCGTTCTGCGAGTATTGCAGTACCACTGATACCTTCAACAGCACGTTCACCCAAATCATAGGTTACAGATTCGCCGGTAAGTTCGTTACCACCGATATCACCTTGGGCAACAATGGTTCCTAAAGCATCCGCACTCAAATGTACATTTACATAACCATCGTAATCAACAATCGTCTCATATTTAGCAGAATCACCATTGTCAAAGAAAGTAAGATTGGTCTTACTCATACCAGTTGTTCCATTTACCGGATTAAAGGTAAGTGCAATAGCGCCACTTTCAACATAAGAGTTTTGGTGGATATGCGCAGGATGTGATCCACCCTCAGGCGTACCCTCCAACATAATAGTAGCAAGGACCTCTTTATTATTTCTCTCGGCAAAAGTGATTTCTCCAGAAATACCATCAACGGCTCTTTCAAACAGTGTGTAAGTGATTTCGTTACCATTCAACTCATTCTGTCCGATGTCACCCTGCGATACCACGGTGCCCAGATTGTCTGCACTTAAATGCACATTTACATAGCCATCATATTCCAGCAGATCATCATACATTACTTCTCCACCATCATCAAAAGAGCGAATGTTGGTAACACTAACACCTGTGCTTCCATTTACAGGATTAAATGAAATAGCTATTCCACCACCTTCAGCAGCTGTGTTCTGATGAATATGCGCAGGATGTGATCCACCATTAGGAGTATTTTCTAATGTAATGGTGGCTTTAGTAAAGCCATTTTTCCTTTTTTCCATGAGTAAAGTACCGCTAATGCTGTCCTCGGTCATAAGACCTAAATCATAAGTTTTAGAATCACCACTAAGTTCGTTACCACCAATGTCTGCCTGAGCAATAACTGTCAGATCACTTTCACTCAAGTGTACATTCACATAGCCATCGTAGTTCTCTATATCCTCCAGGCTAAGATTTTCCAGAGTAGTAAGGCTCTCCCCTCTGCTACCATCTACTGGAGTAAAAGTTACCTCAACATCTCCTGTTTCTACGGCAGAGTTTGCATGAATATGTGCAGGATACATCTGTCCATCTTCTAGACCTGCCAGTTTAATCAGTGCAACGGTATTTCCTTCTTCTTCATAAAACTTGATAAAGCCATTTACACCTGATGTGTTTCTTTCATCAAGAATGTAAGTAATAGCACCTTCTATAGGAGCTTCACCTATTCCTTCATCCTCTTCTTCGCATGACCACACAAACAGCATGGCACAAAGTGCTAAAGACCAGGTTGTGAAGGAACGGATTCCCTTGTAATAGTTTTTGTACATACAGAAAATATTTTGGTTGAAAAAACTAAGGGTAAAATAAAATCATTTTACCACACACACAATTAATAAGCTAAATATTGAAATTTGTGTAAACTTAGGCAATTTAGTTAAAGTATAGTTGCTTAACTCCTATTATTACTTACTCTGCATCTGTGGTTTATTTAAATATTAGCCTTTACTAAAGCCTTCCATTCTTCTTCTAATGAACCAGTAAATTCATTTTTACCAGCACGATGATACCAATAGCGGGCATTTGACAAATCACCTTCTTTTCGGTGAAGATATGCGTGTATCCACGATCCCATATTTGAGTGAATATCCTGAGCTATGTTATGTGAGCTTTCCCAATCGTCCCGGGCATCATACCAAAGTGCTAAAAGTTGAGGGTTTACCTTCTCAGGGGCTTTACTTTGTTGTGTGCTAGCCACAAAATCTTCAAAAGTCATGATAATCATTAGTTTGGTTATAGTAAACAAACTTAGTAGCACAATGCACAATATCTACACTAAAACTGTTAAATTGTTTAAGATAATGCTCTAACTATTTTTATGAAATTCCACATACTCAACGGGGATGCCCTGGCAGAACAGCTAGATAGGACAAAGATCACAGGTAAGCGTATTATTTTTAGAGAATGCCTGATTGAGGGAAATGTTCAAGCGCCTGACCAGAATACTTTCTGGGATAAGAGAGCAACTTTTATTAGTAAGTGCTACTCTATCTCTAAAAATGAGTACATGCAAAAAACTAAAGCTGAGTTTGAACAGCTTCTGGACGTTCCGGAAAATAGTACTATTTACCTTTGGTTTGAGAGAGATTTATTTTGTCAGGCAAATTTATGGTTTGCCGTACATTATTTATATCAACTTATTAAAGAAAGAAATCTTTACCCTTTTCTTGTTTTGCCAACTCATGAACGCTGGACTGGTTTTGGTGAGATGGATGAAGCTGAATTAAACAAGGCTTATGACCTTAAACTTGTACTCTACGCCAAAGACCTGAAATTCTTTGCAGATATGTGGAGTGCATACCGCGATCACCAATTAGAAGAAATGAAACAGCTAGCTTATCTCAACAGCAAAAGATACCCCTATATCACCGATGTGGTAGATGCTCATATAGCCAGATACCCCGATAATGGTGAACCCGGAAGGCCTTATCAGCTAACTAAACAAATTATAGAAGAGTTGGAAAGTCAAAAATTTGGAGAGGTATTTCAGGAATTTTGTCGCCGTGCCGGTATTTATGGTTTTGGCGACTTACAATTTAGAAAAATCTTCAATCAGGTTCTTCAGGAGATGCCATAAACACCTCTCCAAATCTATAGTTTAACAGCCAAATTGGTTATGAGGTAGCTTTAACTTTTTAATCTCCTCACAAAACTGAGCCTGATCATCCAGTTTGCCCTCATCTAGTTTGTCTATAAGATCTTCCAGACTTTTTGTATAGTCATCAAAGTTAGCGTCTTTGTTTTCCTCTTTGTACTCTTCAAAAAATGTATTTGAACTATGAGGAGTCGCTAAGAACCTTCTCAATTTATCACGATAATCATTTTTCTGTTCGGTATTCATATCTATTGTGGTTTAGATGAAAAAATAGTCTATCAGATGATGTAACACCTATAGCAACATCTTGTTTTTAGTAATCAACTCACAATTCGCACAGCAATGAGCAAACAATTGGCTAAACTCATAGCTTATACAGTTAAGCTCAAATTTTTTATCACTACATCAATCTTTTTTACCTATGCCCAAACAGGAGCTTAAAGAAATTTACGAATTTGAAAACCAGGAATGGCTTAGTTCCTTAGACTATATTCTTGAAAACGAGAGCCCTGAACGGGCTAAAGAAATCCTTCAAAAACTTAGAGAAAAAGCTGAGGCCAACGGCGTGCAACTGCATGATAAGGTTACTACGCCTTACATCAACACCATAGCAGTTGATGAAGAAGAGGATTACCCCGGCAATCTGGATATTGAAAATACTTTAAGCAATTTAATTCGCTGGAATGCACTAGCTATGGTGGTTAGGGCGAACAGAAACTCTAGTGGAATTGGTGGTCATATTTCAACCTATGCCTCTTCATCTACACTTTTTGAAGTAGGTTTTCAGCATTTTTTTCGGGGATTGGATGACGAAAGTGGCGGGGACTTTATCTACTTTCAGGGCCATGCCTCTCCCGGTGTATATGCTCGCTCATTTTTAGAAGGTAGACTTAGCGAGAAAAATTTAGAAAATTTTCGTAGAGAACTTGCCAGCAAAGATGGGCTTTCCTCCTACCCTCACCCTCGCCTAATGCCCGATTACTGGAGTTTTCCTACCGTATCTATGGGTCTTACGGCGGTGCAGGCCATTTATCATGCTCGCTTTATTAAGTATCTGGAAGACCGCAAGATAAAAGATCAAAAGCAACAAAAAATATGGGCCTTTCTGGGTGATGGCGAAATGGATGAGCCTGAGTCTGTAGGAGCACTGGCCAACGCCAGCCGAGAGAAGTTGGATAACCTCATTTTTGTTGTCAGCTGTAACCTACAGCGACTTGATGGCCCTGTAAGAGGAAATTATAAAGTAATACAGGAGCTGGAAGGTATTTTTAAAGGAGCAGGCTGGAACGTTATCAAGGTGGTTTGGGGAGACAAGTGGGATGCGCTGCTAAAAAAAGATAAAAGTGGAAAATTGGTAGAACGTCTTAATAAAGTTATAGACGGACAGTTTCAGCTCTATACAGTTAAAGGTGGCAAATACATGCGAGAAGACTTCTTCGGTACATCCGAAGAGTTAAAAGCCTTGGTAGAAGACATGTCAGACGAAGAGCTGAGTGAACTTAATCGTGGTGGTCACGACCCAAAAAAAATATATAACGCATACAAAAAAGCTACTGAGTATAAAGATGGACCTACTGTAATTCTGGCACAAACTATTAAAGGTTATGGCTTGGGTAAAGCTGGAGAGGCCAGTAATGTAACTCATAAAAGGAAGAAGCTGGATGAAAACGAACTTAAAGATTATCGTGACCGCTTTAACTTGCCTATATCTGACAAAGAAATAGGTGAAGCTCCCTTCTATCGTCCCAAAAAAAGTAGTGATGAAATTAAATATCTGCTAGAAAGAAGGGAAAAACTTGGTGGGCTGATCCCCAAAAGAATTACTAAAACCGACAAGCTTAAAGCACCAGATGATAAAGCCTTTAAAGAATATCGTGAAGGAGCCGGAGAGCGTGAGGTAGCTACTACTATGGTAATGGTACAGATGATGTCTAAGCTGATGAGAGATAAAAACATTGGCGATATGATCGTGCCTATCGTTCCTGATGAGTCTCGTACTTTTGGCATGGATGCCCTTTTCCGTAAGTATGGTATCTATTCGCACATAGGCCAGCAATACGAGCCGGTAGATAAAGACAGTCTGATGTACTATAAAGAGTCAGAAACCGGAGCCATATTGGAGGAAGGTATCACTGAAGCAGGTTCTATATCAACATTTATTGCTGCTGGCACTGCTTATTCTAACCATAAAATCAATACAATTCCTTTCTACTTTTTCTACTCTATGTTTGGCTTCCAGCGTACCGGAGATTTTATATGGGCCGCCGCTGATGCCAGAGCCAGAGGCTTTTTAATTGGCGGCACATCAGGTAGAACTACTTTGCCGGGCGAGGGTCTGCAACATCAGGATGGGCAAAGTCATTTACTGGCGTACCCCCTACCTAACTTAAAAGCTTATGACCCTACATTTGCATTTGAGCTGGCAGTTATTGTAAAAGAGGGGATTCGCAGAATGTACGAAGAGCAGGAAGATATCTTCTACTATATTACCATAACGAATGACAATTACAAAATGCCTCCTATGCCGGAAGGTGTAGAAGAAGGTATTCTTAAAGGGATGTACGTATACCAGCGCTCTTCAAAAAACAGCAAAAAGAAGGCACACCTACTGGGTAGCGGAGCTATACTACAGGAAGTGCTTAAAGCCGCAGAAGTATTAGAGAAAGAATACAGCATAGCCGCCGATGTCTGGAGTATAACTAGTTACAAGGAGCTATACCATAATGCTATGGATGTTGAAAGACATAACCGTCTGCACCCCTCAGACACGAAACAGAACTACATTCAGGAATGTACAGAGGAGGAAGATGGCGTATTTGTAGCTGCATCGGACTACCTTAAGGCTTTACCCTATTCTATTGCTCAGTGGTTTCCTAAACCATTTATCAGCCTGGGTACCGATGGTTTCGGACGTAGTGATGCTCGTCCTGAGTTGAGAGACTTTTTTGAAGTGGACCATCGTCATATTGTATTGTCAGCTTTATATGGCTTACTGAACGAAGGTAAGATTAAGAAAAATACCTACGAAAAAGCAATGCAAAAGCTTGAAATTGATGCTGATAAGCTTAATCCAGATTCATATTAAAGCGCATAGATTACCCATAAAATCAAACACTTTTTAACCTAACAACATATGGCAAAAGAAATTAAAATGCCCCAAATCTCTGAGGATGCCGAATCAGGTACCATTGTAGAGATAATGGTGAGCGAAGGGGATACCATTGAGGCTGAGCAGTCCATCATCGCTGTAGAAAGCGATAAAGCTTCGGTAGAAGTACCTGCTGAGTCTGGAGGAAAAATAAAAGAAATAAAAGTATCTGAAGGTGATGATATTGACATAGGAGACGTTATTCTGATTCTGGAAGAAGAGGGTGAAGAAAGCGAAGATACTGAAGAGCCTGAGGAAGAAAGTGATGAGCCAGAAGCACAGGCAGAAGAGGAGGATGATGATACCGAAGATTCTGATTCTTCTGATGATGAAAAAGAGGAGGCTGATGATGATACTAAGGATGAAGATGAAGAAGATAGCGATGAAGATGAGGAGGTTAATGACGAGCAAGGGGACAAAGACGATAAAGCGTCTAAACCCAAAAAAGATGGTGAAGTACCAGCTGCTCCTTCGGTGAGGCGCCTCGCAAGAGAACTTAATGTAGATATCTACGCTCTAAAAGGTAGTGGTCCTGGCAAACGTATTACTGCTGAAGATGTAAAATCTGCTGCAGATGAAGAATCTACTCCAAAGAAAAAGAAAAGCAAAGCAGAGGGTGAAAGCACCGCTTTACCAGACTTTACCCAATGGGGAGAAGTAGAGCGTAAAAAAATGAGCGGTATCCGTAAAGCTACTGCCAAAAGCATGGGTAATGCCTGGCGTACCGTACCACATGTAACTCAGTTTGACAAAGCTGATATCTCTACCCTACAGGGTTTTATGGATCAATATGAAGAGAAAGCTGCTAAAGCAGGAGCAAAACTAACTGTTACTGCTGTTCTGGTTAAGCTATCTGCCTCAGCACTTAGAGCTTTTCCTAAATTTAATGCAAGCGTAGATGTGGAAAATCAGGAGATGATTTTCAAAAAATACATTCATATTGGTGTGGCAGTGGATACAGAGAATGGTTTGCTGGTACCCGTTATCCGAGATGCAGACCGTAAATCAGTTACTACTATTGCTTTGGAACTTAGCGAAGTAGCTCAAAAAGCACGAGAAGGCAAACTTTCTGCTGACGATATGAAGGGAGGTAACTTTACTGTTTCTAATCTTGGCGGAATTGGAGGCACTAACTTTACACCTATCGTATACCACCCTCAGGTTGCTATTTTAGGCGTCTCTCGTAACCAGGTGGAGCCGGTATATGAGGATGGAGAATTTAAGCCAAAAACTATGCTTCCTTTGTCCTTATCATACGATCACCGTGCTATTGATGGAGCAGAAGCTGCCCGTTTTCTCCGTTGGATGTGTCAGGTAATGGAAGATCCTTTTGTCATGCTAATGGAAGGAGGTATATAATGGCGAAAAAAGAATATGAAGTTCTTGTTATAGGTGGAGGCCCCAGTGGATATGCCGCAGCGTTTATGGCTGCTGATCTGGGCATGAAAACCGCACTGATTGACCCTGAAGAGAACCCTGGAGGTGTTTGCCTCTACCGAGGTTGTATTCCTTCCAAAGCTTTACTACACATCGTTAAATTGAAGCAGGAAGCACTGGAAGCTTCTGAATTTGGGCTTAGCTTTAGTGAACCCGATATTGATGTTAAAAAAGTACGCGAATGGAAGAATAGTGTAGTACAAAAACTGGTAGGTGGCCTCGGTCAGTTAAGTAGTAAGCGTAAAGTGGAGCATATAAGAGGTATGGCTACTTTTAAAGATGCCAATACTGTAGAAGTTACTTATGATGGCCAAAGTAAGGAAGTTTCTTTCAAGCATGCTATACTGGCTAGTGGTTCTGAGCCTGTATCATTACCTGATGTGGAATTTAGTGACAATATCATGAGCTCTGCTACAGCTTTAGAGCTTAAAGATATACCCAAAAGCTTACTGGTAGTAGGTGCCGGCTACATAGGGCTTGAAATTGGCTCTGTATACGCCGGTATGGGCAGTAAAGTAACGGTGGTAGAAATGACTGACAAACTGATGCCTGGTGCTGACCGGGACCTGGTAGATGTCTTTGCTAAACGTAACAAAGACTTGTTTGAAGACATTATGCTTGAAACCAAAGTAGCAGAGATTAGCGGGAAAAAGAAGCTAAAAGTGAAGCTGGAAGGCAAGCATGAAGGTGAATATAAGTTTGACAAAGTTCTTATTGCCATCGGACGCAAACCCAGAACTTCAAATTTGGGGCTGGAAAATACTTCTGTTGAAGTAGATGATAAAGGTTTTGTACAGATAAACGAACAACGACAAACCGCAGAAAAATCTATTTTTGCCATCGGTGATATTACTGGAGAACCTATGCTAGCCCATAAAGCCAGTCATGAAGGTAAAATCGCTGCTGAAGCTATTGCGGGAGAGACAAGTGCTTACGAGCCAAAAGCAATACCCGCTGTAGTATATACAGACCCGGAGATCGCCTGGTGCGGAATTACAGAAACTGAAGCTAAATCGCGGGATATACCAATAAATGTTGTTAAATTTCCTTGGGCAGCCTCTGGTAGAGCTGCTACGTTGGGTAGAAGTGACGGACTTACCAAGCTAATATTTGATCCGGAGACCGAAAGAATTTTAGGGGTAGGAATAGCTGGTAAAAATGCTGGTGATATGATACCTGAGGCGGTTTTAGCTGTAGAAATGGCAGCTGTAGCCAAAGACTTCTCATTGACTATGCACCCTCACCCTACTTTGTCAGAAACACTGATGGAAGCGGCTGATGTTTTATACGGTCAAGCCACCCATATTTACAGACCTAAAAGAGATAAGAAAAAGAACTCGTGACAAGTCTCTTGTGAAAGTTAATCTATGCTGATTTAAAAAAGGAGCATGCTTTAAACATGCTCCTTCTTATTATTTTATACGCTCACTACATTTTTGTAAAGCGCTTCACGCTGTGCTGCTATTACCTCATCCTCCATATAATCATCAAAGGTCATCAGCTTATCGATAATACCGTTAGGAGTAATCTCAATAATACGATTTGCGATAGTCTGCGTAAACTCATGGTCGTGCGAAGTAAAGAGCACTGTACCCGGGAAGTCCTTAAGAGCATTATTAAAGGCTGTAATAGACTCCAGGTCAAGGTGGTTGGTAGGCTCGTCCAGCATTAATACATTACCTTCAGCCAGCATCATACGGGATACCATACAACGCACTTTTTCTCCTCCTGAAAGTACGTTTGCTTTCTTAAACGTCTCCTCGCCAGTAAATAACATTTTACCTAAGAACCCACGAATGTAAACTTCGTCCTTCTCTCCTTCAGCGTACTGTCTAAGCCAATCAATCAGGTTAAGATCGGTGTTGAAAAACTCAGCGTTTTCGTTAGGTAAATAAGAGGTAGTAATGGTTTGCCCAAATTTATACTCTCCGCTATCTGCCTGTGCATTACCAGCCAGTATTTCAAAGAAAGAGGTAATAGCTAAACTATCCTTGCTCAGGATCGCGATCTTGTCACCCTTATTCACTCTAATATCAACATCTTTAAAAAGTACTTTGCCATCTAAAGATTTGCTAAGACCTTCTATGAGTAGAATCTGATCTCCGGCTTCACGTTTCTGGTTAAAGATAATGGCCGGATATTTACGGGAAGAAGGCTTTATTTCTTCCACATTAATTTTGTCTAACAGCTTTCTACGGCTGGTAGCCTGCTTAGACTTGGAGGCATTGGCACTAAAACGCGCGATAAACTCCTGCAATTCTTTTTTCTTTTCTTCAGCCTTTTTGTTGGCAGAATTGCGCTGGCTCAAGGCCAACTGACTAGACTCGTACCAAAAAGAGTAGTTACCGGTATATAACTGTATCTGGCTAAAATCTATATCGGCAATGTGTGTACAAACTGTATCCAGAAAGTGACGGTCGTGAGACACAACAATTACCGTATTCTTAAAATCTAGGAGAAAATCTTCCAGCCATGAAACTGTCTGAATGTCAAGGTCATTGGTAGGCTCATCCAGTATAAGAATATCAGGATTGCCAAACAGTGCCTGAGCTAACAAGACACGCACCTTCTGCGTACCATTAAGCTCTTTCATTAGTTTGTAATGATCAGACTCTACAATACCAAGACCACTTAATAGAGCAGCAGCATCAGATTCAGCATTCCAGCCATCCATTTCAGCAAATTTTTCTTCTAATTCGGCTGCACGAATTCCATCCTCATCTGAAAAATCTGGCTTAGCGTATAAATCATTTTTTTCTTTCATGATTTTCCATAGCGTACTATGGCCCATCATTACAGTATTGAGTACCTGCTCTTCGTCAAACTCAAAATGGTTCTGCTTAAGAACGGCCATACGCTTACCGCTATCTATACTTACGTTACCCCGGGTTGGGCTTACTTCTCCTGAAAGGATTTTTAAAAAAGTAGATTTACCCGCTCCATTGGCACCTATAATGCCATAGCAATTACCCTGGGTAAACTTGATATTAACTTCGTCAAATAAAACTCTTTTCCCGTATTGCAGGGAGACATTACTGGCTGTGATCATTAATATTTTGTTTGAGATGCGAAGGTACAACAATGTATCAGCAACAAACAATTCCTTATCATTTATTTAAGTTCCCACTCTCACACGATTTGCGATATTAAAGTTAAGGCAGACGAATATTACATTGAAAGCAATACTGCCACAATATTTATTTTTTACTAATTAATTGTATTTTATTTATACGCTTTATTAACCAAATTATAAGATTATGAATGATCAAGTAACAGACCAATTAGCAGTAGGCATGGGTGTAGGCGTCGGTATTCTATATCTGGCGTTTATTGTGCTCATGATTGTATCCATTTGGAAAATTTTCACTAAAGCTGGTAAACCTGGCTGGGCATCCATTATTCCAATCTACAACCTTGTAGTATTGCTGGAAATAATAGGTAAACCAGGTTGGTGGATTATCCTATATTTTATACCTCTGGTAAATATAGTTGCAGCAATCTGGGCAACCAATCTTCTTTCTAAAAGCTTTGGTAATAGTGAAGGCTTTACCATTGGTTTATTGTTTCTACCTATAGTATTTTACCCTGTACTGGCCTTTGGAGGGGCTTCTTATCAGGGCCCTGCCGGACAAGAGGGAATAGCTACTGCCCCGGCAATATAAGCATATAACATGTTGACATACACCCAAGCAGTCAGAATACATCTGACTGCTTTTTTTTGATGATGCCTAGCAGAAAGCTTACACTTAGGTCATTTTTTACAATATTGCCAAGACCTAAATCCATGAACAATGACCTACTCTCGCAGAAGATTTTTAGCGCGATGCGGAGGTATGCTTAGCACACTTCCACTACTCTCTATAACTCCACAATTTAAGCAAACGTCTGAAGTCATTACGGTAGGTGGTAGTATATCATCTTCCAAGATGGGTTTCAGTCTTATCCACGAACATGTACTGGTAGATTTTGTGGGTGCGGCAGAGATAAGCAAAGAGCGCTGGAACAAAGGGAAGGTAGTCAGAAAAGTTTTACCCTACCTTCAGGAAATTAAAGCATTAGGATGCCATACCCTGGTAGAGTGCACACCTGCCTACCTGGGTAGAGATGTTGATATTTTAGCGGAACTTTCCAATAAAAGTGGTCTTCACATTATTACAAATACCGGATACTATGGAGCACGCCAGAATAAGTTTTTGCCAGCGCATGCTTTTACCGAAACATCAAAACAGCTCGCTAAAAGGTGGGTCAGCGAATTTGAGCAGGGCATTGATGGTACGGCTTTCAGACCCGGATTTATTAAAACCAGTGTAGACCCTGGCCCGCTTAGTGATATTCATAAAAAATTAATCAGCGCCGCTGCATTGACTCATAAAGCTACGGGGATGAGCATTGCTTCACATACAGGGCCGGCAGAAGCAGCTTTTGAACAATTAGAAGTTTTGCAAAAATTGGGAGTAGCACCTGCTGCTTTCATCTGGGTACACGCCCAAAATGAAAAAGATAACAACCTACATGTTAAAGCTGCACAAATGGGCGCCTGGGTCAGCCTGGATGGTGTTAGCAAAGATAATATTAATGAGTATCTCAAAATTTTAATACTATTTAAAAGTAACAAGCTTTTAAACCATGTACTACTTTCTCATGATGCAGGATGGTATCGTCCGGAGGAGGTAGAAGGTGGTAGCTTCAGACCATATACTGATATATTTATCCATCTAATACCTCTCCTAAAAGAACACAAATTTACTGAGTCAGATATTGAGCAAGTGATGATTATAAACCCAAAAGATGCATTTGCGATTAAGAAAAGGTTAGTTTGAACTTAAAAACATATATCTATGTAGTGAATTGTAAGTATTCATTTCTACGATAAACTAACTTTCCATTTTTTCATACATTTTTAACTATAAAAAAGTAGGGCGGTAGGATTATCCCATAGTAGTGAGTATGTTTGACCACATAAGCTGTAATACTTTTATAGCTTCAAACTATTAATTTAGCCCACTTTACATGAAATTTATCAACAAGGACAAGTCTGTATTTTTCACCACACTTAGAGGTAGAGTAAACGATTACTTTGCTGAAAATGATATCTCACGCTACGGAAACCGCGAAATGGTTACCAAATCAGTTATTCTCATTGGTATTTATTTAGGTGCTTATTTAAGTGTGTATTTCTTGTCCTGGCCTGCTTACTATTTTATTCCTCTGGCGCTGGTTATGGGAGTTGCAAAAGCGGGTATTGGTATGACTGTTATGCATGATGCGCTGCACGGTTCATACTCCAAAAATGCATTTATCAATAAGCTTATGGGAAATAGTATTTACCTGCTGGGAGCGAATGCTTCTGTCTGGAAAATACAACATAATTTGCATCATCATACCTATACTAACATCCACGGTAAAGATGAAGACATAAACACTAAAGTTGTAATCAGACTATCAAAACATGCTCCTCAAAAAGCTTTTCATGCCTATCAGCATGTATATGTATGGTTTCTGTATGGACTTATGACACTATTAATGTTTAGTAATGACTTTTATAAATTGCTGGGCTATCACAAGGCTGGCGAATTGAAAAGCAAGCACTCAATAGATAGGGAGTACCTTTCACTTTTAGGTCTGAAAGCTTTATATGTATTCTTTATGCTGATTTTGCCCGCTCTGCTTACTTCATTACTTTGGTGGCAGGTTCTTATCGGTTTCTTGATTATGCACCTGACTGCCGGCTTTATACTCTCCACTATTTTTCAGATGGCACATATAGTAGAAGGTACAGAGCAACCCTTACCCAACGAAGATGGCAATATGGAAAACGAATGGGCTATTCATCAGCTTATGACTACTGCAAATTTTGCCCGTAATAATCGTGTATTAAACTGGTTTATCGGCGGGCTGAACTATCAAATAGAACATCATCTCTTTCCTAACATTTGCCACGTACACTATCGTAATATTTCAAAGATAGTAGAAAAAACAGCTGCTGAGTTTCAACTGCCCTATAATGTGAAGCCTACCTTTAGAAACGCAATTCTTTCTCATATGAAGGCGCTCAAAACCCTGGGAAGCAGCCCTGTATAAAAAGTAGCGGTTTGAAGTAGCCAATGTTAAATTTTGGCTACTATAACTTTTTATGAGCCTGATTTTCTATCTTATAGAAAACCTGCTCAATCATGTGTAAAGCCTGCTACCTAACTCTAATCCTCAATTTTGTTTATTTCCCGCTCTTAGCCCAGGGAATCTCTATAAACGAAGAAAACCCTAGATTCTGGTCCTACAAAGGCCAACCGGTGTTATTGTTAGGTGGCTCTGCTGAAGATAACCTTTTTCAATTTAAGGCATTAGCAGAGCACCTGGATCAATTACAAGTCTCTGGTGGCAATTATGTTCGTTGTACTATGTCTAGCCGTGACGCAGGCAATTTGTGGCCTTTTGCAACCAACAGTGTTGGCAAATACGACCTAAACATTTTCAACGAAGAATACTGGCAGCGATTTAATCATTTTCTTCAGCTTACTGCTGAACGCGACATTATTGTACAGATTGAAATTTGGGCAACTTTTGATTTTTATAGAGATGTCTGGTCAGAAAACCCTTTTAATCCAAAGAATAACATTAATTACAATACTCAAAGAAGCAAACTAACAGAAGAAGTACCATCTCATCCTATCTATACCGAGAATAATTTTTTTCGTAGTGTTCCTTCACAAATGAGCCTGTTTAGAGTATTGGAGTACCAGCAAAAATTTATAGATAAACTACTCTCCTACAGCCTTGAGTATGATCATATACTCTACTGTATGGATAATGAAACATCGGTAACAGCTGATTGGGGTAAATTCTGGTCCGACTACATTAAGAAAATAGCCCTGGAGAAAAACAATAAAAATATCTATACAACTGAAATGTGGGATCCCTGGGACCTGAACCATATTGCGCATCGTTCAACGATTGACCATCCGGAAACATACGATTTCGTAGACATTTCACAGAACAATCATAATCAGGGACAAGACCACTGGGACAAAGGACAGATTCAAATAAATAGAATTCATCAGTCTGAACATCCACGACCAGTTAACAATGTTAAAGTTTATGGCGCTGATGGAAATAAATTTGGCCATACTGACCAGGATGCTGTGGAAAGATTTGTAAGAAATGTATTTCTGGGTGCTGCAACTACACGTTTTCACCGTCCAGATGCTGGACTGGGGCTAAACGAATTAGCAAGAAATGTTATCGCTTGTCTTCGTCAAGTTGTAAACTCATACGATCATTTTAATGCAAATGATTGTACTCAACTTCTGGTAAACAGAGAAGATAATGAAGCCTATATGCGAGCTAACCCAAACAAATCCTACCTTATTTATTTTCCTGCCGGGGGTAGCGTAAGTACAGACTTAAACACACTTAAACAGGCTAGGATACAGTGGGTCAATGTCACTGAAAACCGATGGATGGAGCATGTAGATATAGAAATTTCATCACAAACAAAAATTCAAGCTCCCGGTAATCAAAACTGGATCGCTATCATTAAAGCAGCTGACTGAAAAAGGGTAATATAAATAAAGCCCTATCTTTAGACAGGGCTTTTGAATAAATAATAAGCTTTTTGTAAAGACTATTTTTTCAGAATTGTAAACTCTACTCTTCGGTTAACCTGGCGGTTTTCATCAGAATCGTTAGGCACTTCGGGCTTGCTTTCACCATAGCCTTGAGCTTTTACCCGCTCCTGCTCAATCCAGTTATCTACTAAATACTTTACTACAGATTCTGCCCTACCCTGCGACAAAGTTAGATTGTAGTCATCTGAACCACGATCATCTGTATGGCCAGCGATTTCTACTTCCAGCTTAGGGTTTTCATTTAAAAACTCTACCACTTTGTCTAACTCAGGATAAGACTCCGGACGAAGACTAGCCTTGTTGTAATCAAAGAATATGTTATTAAGCCTCACTGAGGCTCCAACTTCTATGGGTTTCAAAAACAGCTCTTTGTAAAATACTGTATCAGACTGTATGTTACCGCTTATTAAAACACTATCTTTTAAACTAAAGTAGCCTTCTGCGTTAACTTCAAGGTGATACATAGCGGTTTCTGGCAGCTTAGCTTTGTACTCTCCACTCTCCGCACTACTTTTTGCAACCCCGAGCACTTCACCCTCTTTTTTATAGCGAATATTTGCTTTTATCGGTTCCCAGCTTTCTGCGTGCATGACTACACCTTCCAGCCATATTTTAGGTTCCTCTTTAATTACACGTTTTAGAGAAAAGATATCTAAATGCCCACCATCAGCAGACATAAAAGCACGAGTTGTAAATACCAATGTATCATTTATACCTGTTGAATAATAGGCATCAAACCCACTGGTGTTCACCGGAGCTCCAATATTTGTCGGCTCACTCCATTTTAACCAGCTTTCATCCAGGCGCTTGGTTTCGTAAACATCCATATTACCCATACCGCCACCTCTATTGCTGGCAAAGAATAAAGTTTTATTATCCGGGGCCAGAAATGGACCAAATTCGTCCATATGAGTATTCAAGCTTTTAATCAGCACAGGGCGGCTCCATTGGTTCTCCCCCTGATGATAGGAAATATACAGATCGCTATATTTGCTTTTAGGGCGTTCGCTAAAGTATAAGATCAGTGCCTTATCATCATATGACAAAAATGCACCGTTAAATTGTCCTCTGCACATATCCTCAAAATCAGGAATATCTAAGGCTTCCGGTTTTTGCCAGATACCGTTAATTTTTTTGCTGATAGAAAAACCCAGATCATCGCTTCCTTTACCTCCCCGGATGAGCAGACGATTGCCATCAAGCGACACGCTCATCACCTGATTGTAACGATTTTTGTTGAACGGCCTGTCCATATGGACAGCATCAGACCATTCGCCACTAAGGCTGTCTTTTACCGAATACCAGATGTCCTGACTACCATCAGTACCTTTGGTATTTTGAGGGTGGTTAGAAACTGTAAAGTATAGTGTGTTACCATCTGGGCTAATTACCGGAGCAGAATCATGGTAAATACTATTTACTTTTTTCCCCAGATTTACCAGTTCGTACTCAACCTCTGTGCTTTGAGCACTAAGGTTGTGAGTAGCAGCAATGACCAAAGTGATTAATAGATATGTAATTCTACACATTAGATTCTTGGCTTAGTTCAAGAATCTAAAGTAATAACAATCAAATTGTACAATTTTATAATAAATGTATATCCTTACACTGCTGAGGTTTATGCGTCATTCCCCCTTCCTGTACTTTTGGGTGTCTACCCATCTCATCCATTTGTGGAGCATTATTAAAGCTTTAAAGGCCTATAAAATGTCAACTTGGATTTGCTCAATTAAAAAATGTATAGTATTAAAAATATGCATACAGATGTAATTAAATTAAACATATTTGCATATTTCAGAACTAGTAAGATTTATAAAATATTTCACTAATTCATCTATTTGAAAACTTTTTTAGCGACAATATTGTATGTATATGCAATACATTGTTATTAATAAACTTACACAGAATAATATTCTTCGCATAAATTACCCATATTTGATGAGTAATGACTATCATTTAGTAATAAAAACTTTTATTGGTAGCATTTTTTTAGAATATTATATGTTCATGTTACATCTCAACTATCAATTAAATCACAATCGCTATGAAAACGACAGAATTTAGAGAACTGCCATTTAGAGAAAGGGTTGCCATGCTGAGAGAACATGGAAATTATCTTGCTACCCGTACATTAGAAAACTATTACATCAGGCTCTACACTGTTAAAGGTGTATATTTTGAAGTATGGTCATCCAGCCACCTACCCTGGGAAAATATTGTTAAGGTAAAAGTCTTTGATGATTTTGGTACACTTAAGCCTTATTTACCAGAAGTATATTTCTCTGAAAACAAAATGTATCTGTAGCTTACTATACGTTAACCGATACTCTTTTTCGTCTTTTCCAGTCTCCTCTTCTGAACCAGAGTACAGCAAATGCAGCTGCTATAATATTAGAAATAGGAAAAGCCCACCATATGCCATCATAAGACAGCATGGTGTTGTGAGAAAGCAAATAAGCCAGTGGAAAACGAATAATCCACAATGACAGAATGGATACGAGTAAAGAGGCCAAGGTGAATCCTGCACCATTAAATACTCCATTGATAACCATCTGAATACCTAGCAGACCAAAACTGGGAGCCATGACTTTGATAAACATGGCTCCATTATTAATCACCTGAGTTTCGCCCGGAACAAAAAAAGCTGTAAGAGGACGCGCAAAAATAAAAAGTAATGCGCCTATAGCAGTCAGGCTATAAAATGCCACTTTTGAACTTAACGTACCCACTTCATGGGCTTTATTAATACGGTTAGCACCAATATATTGCCCTACCAAGGTGGTGGTAGCGGCGGATAAACCTAATGCTGGAATAATAACAAAACTAAGGATGCGTGCCCCAATCCCGTAAGATGCAACCACCATACTCCCAAAACCAGTAACTAAAGTAATAAGCATAGTTAAGCCTAACGCTCGGGTAGACATTTCAATACTGGAGGGTAAACCTATCCGTATTAATTCTTTGAACCAGCGATAATTAAAGTTGAAATCTTTCCAGTGTAGTTTAATACCATACCTGCCGCTGGATAAAATTAATATGCCCATAATCGCAGACAGTGCCTGTGTAATAACACTGGCCATAGCAGCTCCGGATATTCCCATTGGAGGTATAAACCACCAGCCATAAATAAATAGAGGATCCAGAAATAGGTTGAGCACTACTGTAGAAAAAACCACATAAGTGGGCACAACCACATTGCCAATGCCCCTCATTAATGACTGAAATACAAAAAACAGAAATAGAAAGATGAACCCAATAGATGATACTTTAAAGTAGTCTACAGCTCCTTCAAACACATCGTCTTTAGCACCGATTACCCGCATTAAAGGCTCCGAGGTAAAATAACCTACCAGCGCTAGTAGAAAAGAGGTAAAAAAAAGAACCAGAACAGTTTGAGCGCTGGAGTAATCAATCATACGTTGATTATCCATGCCTTTGTACTGAGATACCATAATTGATCCACCTATGGTCAGGCCTATACCTAGTGAGATAACTAAAAACAGTACAGGAAAACTTAAGGATACAGCGGCTACCGCATTAGCGCCTAGCCTGCCTAACCAAAATGTATCAATCAGCTGATAAGCGGTTTGTAAAATATTTGCCAGTACAATTGGGCCTGAGAGCTTTAATAAAGAAAAAAGGGTATCTCTTTCGCTTTGTTTTACAAAAAAATTCATTGACAAAATTAAAGGTAGATTTGCTCACACACTGACCTCCTCCAAGCCGCTACGAGTGCAGAAAACAGGCCTTACTCATTTACAACGCTTTAGCAGCCGGTAGAGTTTATCATCTATTCGGTCTAAGGCAAGCTAAATTTTCGCTGAAAAGCTAAAAAAAGTCCTTCTTTAACAAGAAGGACTAAAATTTTATTTTTTGAGAATGGTAAATTCCACTCGTCTATTCTTCTGCCTTTCTTCTTCTATAGCATTGCTGGCTATGGGTTTGGTTCCGCCGTAGCCCTTTTCCTGAATACGCTCTGTAGCTATCCCTTGTTGTACTAGATAACGCTTTACGGATTCTGCTCTTTCCAGAGATAGTATTTGATTCAGGTCAGGTCTCCCCCTATTGTCTGTATGTCCGGCTACCTCAATTACCACGTCGGGATTTTCATTCAGAAACTCAACTACTTCGTCCAGGTTTTCGGTAGAGCCAGAAAGCATATTTGCCGTGCCACGATCAAAAAGTACATTTTCTAAATTGACTGTAGTACCTACTTCAATAGGTGAAAGAGCAAAGTTTCTAACAATTATGTCTGAATTATCCAAAGGTGACTGTTCGCTCAACAACAACTTTACTCTTTTTTTGATAAATCCTTCCGCTTCAATTAATAGCTCATAATCCTGATCTGCTGGAAGATTGATACTAAAGACTCCATTCTCGTCTACCTGATTAATTTGACTAAACTGTTCGTTTTCTTTCAGGCTGCTAAAACTCAAGTTTGCCGCAACGCCTTCCTCAGAGTTTAGGTTGACTATTTTTCCTCTCACTTCTACTTCATTCTTCACAATTTCTTCTTCAGGAGCAGCAACAATAGTTTCTTCCACTTCTTCTTCAAGAGGTGCATCTTCTGATTCTTCTACAACAGCATCTTCTACTGCTACTTCTGGCATGTCGGCTACTTCTTCTATAACTTCTTCCTCTTCAGGAATTATGCGGACCTGGTTGAGATCGCCCAGACCATCACTGTTTTGAGTAGAAGATACATAAGCATATTCGCTGTTTTCCGGAATATAATAATAAAGCTCAGTCCCTTCTGAATTTACTCTGGCTCCCAGATTTTTAGGATTAGACCATTTTCTCCAGCTATCATCCAGACGTACCGACATATATATATCGCGGCTTCCGAAGCCCTCGTACCCATTGCTGGCAAAAAACAGGGTTTTACCATCAGGTGCCAGGTAAGGAGTCATCTCCTGATAGGGTGTGTTTATGTTAGCTCCCAGGTTTTGAGGCTCAGACCAGCTACCATCACTCTGCTTAAACAATACGTACAAATCTTCAGCTCCTTTAGAGTCGTATGACTGAAGAGAAAGTATCATGATTTGACCACTGGAATGCAGGCTACCACTGCTATGGTCAGACTTATTGTAAAAGTAAGGAATTTTAAGTGCCTTAGGTTTGCTCCAGCTAGTGGCACTTTCTTTTTTAGCAACGGAAACACCTTGTGTGGTAGGTTTCTTGCCTTCGTAATGGCCATGCAGATAAACTCTGTTTCCATTATCGGCGAAGCCAATAATACCGTTTAAATATGGATTGTTAAGAGATTTTACATTTACCGCTTCTGCCCAGCTACCATCAGCCTGCTTTTGGCTGGCCCAGATATCACCAGGGTCTTTACTACCTCCGATATTTTGAGGATGGTACTGGCGTACAAAGTAAAGAGTCTGACCGTCAGGGCTTAGTTTAGGGTTCTGTTCGTCAGCTTGTGAATTGATAGATAGTTTTTCCAGTTCATTTTGAGCAAAAGCCGTAGTGCTTAGTGCTACTAATGCAGAAAATAACCAATATTTCATAGTGTAGATAGTTTCTTTAAGCTCAGCTGTGTAGCATTACTGATGTCTGCTCTCCAGTACTTCTATAATATCTGGCAATGTAAAACCTTTGGCTTTTAAGAGAACCAGATAGTGAAAAAGCAGATCGGCAGCTTCATTTTTGAAAAGGTCCGCATTGTCATCTTTTGCCTCAATTACCAGTTCAACAGCTTCTTCTCCCACTTTCTGAGCTACTTTGTTGATTCCCTTTTTAAAAAGAGAAACGGTATATGAACCTGATTCATTGCCCTGCTCTGCATCCTGATGACGACTGTCTATAATTTCCAACAGGCGGTTAATAAAAGCCAGGTTCTCTTCGCTAAGTTGTGTTTTACTCATATGTTTAGTCAGTCAGTCTGATTGGAATTTTTTGATTTGTCAGGTACTTTTTAAGCTCAGGTACCGGAATCTCTTTATAGTGAAAAATACTGGCAGCCAGAGCCGCGTCAGCTTTGCCTTCGGTAAATACATCTACAAAATGTTCCATAGTGCCTGCTCCACCAGAGGCAATTACCGGTATGCTTAGTTCAGAAGATAGCTGAGCAGTCAGTTCATTTGCGAATCCTGCCTTAGTACCATCATGATCCATAGAGGTCAGCAGTATTTCTCCCGCCCCTCTCTCCTGCACTTCATGCGCCCAGGCAAAAGTTTCCAGCGATGTGGGAGTACGGCCGCCGTGGGTATGCACAATATGCTTACCCTCCACAAAGCGGGTATCTATAGCTACAACTATACACTGGTTTCCAAAGTTGGCAGCAAGTTCGTTGATTAACTCTGGCCTGCGTACGGCGGCTGAGTTGACAGAGACTTTGTCAGCGCCGGCATTAAGCATGGCAGCAACATCTTCTATAGAGCTGATTCCACCACCTACTGTAAAAGGTATATTTACCTGCTCTGCTACTTTTCTGACCAGTTCTACTAAAGTTTTTCTTTTTTCTACGGTGGCAGTAATATCCAGGAAAACGAGCTCATCCGCACCTTCTTCAGCGTAGATTTTGGCTAGCTCTACCGGATCGCCGGCATCTCTTAGCTCAACAAAATTTACTCCTTTTACTGTTCTCCCGTCTTTAACATCCAGGCAGGGAATAATTCTTTTTGATAACATATATCTAGGTTTGTGGAGTGCCCAATAAATAAAGCGGCTTTTCTGATATAAAGGTAAAGGCTTTTACTGTAAATGAGTTCGCTTCTGTTATAAAAAAGGCTTCAGCTCGTCAAGCGCAATTCTGCCTTCGTAAATAGCTTTGCCGATAATTACACCATACACCCCGATATCTTTAAGTTGGTGCAAATCATCTACACCAGAAACTCCTCCACTGGCTATTAATTTAACTTTTGGGGTATTGGCTAAGATTTCTTCGTACAGCTCAAGAGAAGGACCAGCAAGCACACCATCTTTGGCAACATCTGTACAGATTACGTATGTTATACCTTGCTGATGGTGCTGCTCAATAAAGTTAAGCACATCTTGTGAGGTAGACTCCTGCCAGCCTCCGATAGCAATCTTGCGATCTTTAGCATCGGCCCCCAGAATAATTTTTTCCGGACCATAGGTCTGCAGCCACTTACTAAAAGTCTCTGGTTGCCTGATGGCTATACTCCCTCCGGTTACCTGACTGGCTCCCATTTCAAAAACCAGCTTTAGGTCAGCATCGGATTGTACTCCACCTCCAAAATCTACTTCTAAAGAAGTGTGCTGGGTAATTTGCTCCAGCACTGCATAGTTAATTACTTTGCGGGCTTTAGCCCCATCCAGATCTACCAGATGCAGTCGCCTGATGCCATAATCTTCGTATCTTTTAGCTACTTCTAAAGGACTGCTGCTATATTCTTTTTTTTGAGCGTAGTCGCCTTGGGTTAAGCGCACACATTTACCATCTATTAGGTCTATCGCAGGAATTATCTCCATCTGTATCTTAAAGGTCTAAAAAGTTTTTCAGGATGAGCTCACCATCTTTCCCACTCTTTTCGGGGTGCGCCTGAATTGCGTAAAAATTATCTTTTTCCATAACAGCACTAAATGGCAATATGTAATTAGTACTGGCTGTTGTTTCTTCTCCTATCTCGGCAAAATAGCTGTGTACATAATACAGATAGGCATCACCCCTAAGTCCGTGGAGAAGTTTACTTTGTTTGGCTTCTAAAGTATTCCAACCCATATGAGGCACCTTATCCTGAGGGGGAAACTTTTTTACTTTTTCCTTGAAAATACCTAGACATGGAGTATCACCTTCCTCAGAATGCGAACACATCAGCTGAAGGCCAATACAAATACCCAACACTGGTTGTGTCAAATTGGTAATCAGCTGATCCAGCTTATTATTTTTGAGGTACCTGATGGCAGAGCTTGCTTCTCCCTGTCCGGGAAAAATCACTTTATCTGCCTGCTGAATATACTCTACATCATCGGTAAGTTTAGGTTCTAAACCAAAACGTTGCAGTGCGTAAATTACCGACTGCACATTACCGGCGTTATATTTTATGATGGCTACTTTCATAAGAGGCGGCAAATTACTAAGCTACTGGTATTAAACCAACCTAAGCCTATGAAATAGCATATAGTTTCTTTTTACTCAACTAGGGATTGGTAGTTCGTCTGATAAAATTATCGGCGGCAGCCATTAGTCTATCTCTTTTATCATCATTCATTTTGTCAAACATAGAAACCATCATAGACATGCGAGGATTGGAAGCAAACAGCTTTCGGTTTTTATTAATAAATCTCCAATAGAGCCCATCTACTTCATCTGCCCATTCTCCTTTTTTTGAAAAATCACTCATTTTAGAAATGTAATTAGCTCCGCCAATATAGGGTTTGGTGGCAAAGGTACCGCCATCGGCAAACTGACTCATGCTGTATACATTAGGCACCATTACCCAGTCTGATGAATCTATAAAAAGCTCCATAAACCACTTATACACCTCATCGGGGTGTACTTCTGCCAAAAGCATAATATTGCCAAGCACCATTAGGCGTTCTATATGATGTGTGTACGCATCTCTGACTACCCGCTTAATGCTATAGTCCAGAGGAGGCACACCGGTAGTACCCTCATACCAGCACTTTTTCAGTTTTCTTTGGTGCTTAAAATAATTTCCTTTTAAGTCATGCGTATGATACATGCCTCGCATAAATTCTCGCCATCCCATAATCTGCCTCACAAATCCCTCTACACTGGGCAGGTGCACCTTGTGTTCCTCAGCGTATTCCAGTGTTTTGTCAAGCACCTCGTCCGGGGTAATTAGTCCTAAATTTAGATAGGGAGAGAGTACAGAATGAAATAGAAAATTACGCTGACTATCAATAGCATCCTCGTAGGGACCAAACTCTTGAAAACGTTCTTCCAAAAAGTTGTTCAATCTGTATAGTGCCTGCCTTCTTGTGGTGGCCCAGTTAAAATTATCTGTATTACCAGGGTGCTCAGGAAACAACTCGTTAATAAGTTGACTAACTTCTTCTGTATGTGCAGTAACTTCTCTTTCTGGCTGCGGAGGTATATAAATATTCTTCGGTAACTTCTTCCTGTTTTCTGTATCGTATGACCAACTGCCACCCTTAGGTTCATCACCATCTATCAGGATACCCAGCTTTTTTCTCTGCACTTTATAAAAAACCTGCATAAAAGGTTTTTTGCTACGGTCTACATACTCCTGAAAATCATCAATTGTATTAATAAAGCCAGGTGAATCTACAAAAGATAGCTGTAGCCCCTTTTTACGACAAAATTCGCGTATACGCTGGTCAAAAAAATGATCTTCCAGGGTGTATGTGACAACTTCCTGTATGGAAGTGTACTGCGCTACAGTTTGTTCCAGTTTGTCTTCATAAGTCAAAGATTGGTTTTCAGCACTTAATTGCCAGTATTGTAGAGGGTAATCTTTTTCAATTGTTTCGGCATGAGACCGCATAGCTGAAAGAAAAAGTACTAGTTTATGCTTATGGTATTTGAAATGAGTGCACAGCCCTAAATCTTCGGCCATGAAAAAAACGGTGTGTTTATCAGGATTCAGGAGCGCGTGATCTGGAAATAAGCAGTTGCCTAGTACTAAAGCAATTCTGGTATATGCCATTATCTTTTTAGCTAATAATGGCTAGGTGATTCGTATTGTTTAACTTACAGTATAAAAAAATACAACACTGAAATAAAGGACATTAGAACGATAAGCAGGTGCAGCCAGGGTTTTCTTAATACAATAGAAACTATGCCTAACAGCCCCACTAATGTATACATGGCAATGAAACGAAAAACGAAATTTAGATAAGCTAATTTAGACTCCAGATAGAAAGGTTGGTCTGCCTCACCAAAATGATAGCTGCTTAAAACCTGCTCATTTGCCGCTCCTTTTACCTGAAAATACTCGCTGATGACATATATCAGCATACTAAAAACTATACTTAGAGAGATAAATAACGCGACTAATAATGCTCTTTCAGTTCTTTCTTTCTCCTGCAACGAGGGATTGATACTGTGGGAGTTAGAGTATACTTCTGTTCGGCCAGGCCGTCGGTCTACATCTAATGATTTGTTGTTCATTTCTTTGGTATGAATCGTTTACTGTCTAAAAAAGCAAATTGAATTGTGTAACAAAATTTAAAAAAAATAAAACTTTAACTATGTCTTCAGGTTAGTATAGTATAGAAATTAATTTTTTTGGATTTAAAATAAAACACTTTTATGGATAAGTTAAGAGAGTTTAAAGAATATGATGGCAACCCGGTAGGATTGAGTAAAGAAGTTGCAAAAGAAATTGCCACACATCTGGACCGTCACTTAGCTGCATTTATGACTTTATACCATCAATATCATAAACATCACTGGTTAGTAGAAGGACCTCAATTTAGAGATTTACATTTGTTTTTTGAGGATAACTACAATCAGATTCACGAAGGCTTTGATGCCTTGGCCGAAAGGTTAACAGTAATGGGGTACGACCCAACCAGCAATCCTGCTGACTTTGCCAAACTGTCTTATGTACAGCATGAGCCAAAGGGTATCTTCCGTATCCGCGAGAGCCTAGAAAACGATATGGAAGCAGAAAGGTCCATTGCTATTGAATTGCGTAAGTCAATTAAAAAAGCTTTTGAATTGGAAGATTACGCTACCAAAAATTTGTTAGAGAAGCTATTGTTTAATACGGAGGATAGAGCACACCATATTGAGCACTTCTTAGGTGAAGACTCATTGACAGTAGGTTTCTTGCATACGGAAAAAGAAGCCGAAGCGGCAGAAGCATAATTTTTCACTTGCAGAAAGAAACTAAAAGGGAGGCAACATGCTTCCCTTTTTTTATGTATTATTGGTTTACAGGTGTAACTTCATAAATATCCGGCGCAGGATCAGGCGCATTACTATTAGAGTTTAACTCTGTATTGGCGTATACAAACCTTTCCGGAAAGCTGCTGGCGCTGCCAATATTTAAAGGAATAGGTATTGCTATATCCTGATCACTTTTTCTCAACCTGCGCGCATCGTTAAAAGGAATATACTGACCAAAGCCAGAAATATATCTTTCTTCAATCACCTCTCTTAAAAATGCCCGATTTGCGGCTATCCCATCAGGATTTTCTATACCACCGCTAGCAAAGTCAGCAGCAACAAAAGGCTCATATAATAGATTAAGTGTATCAGAAAGTTGTTCAAAAACTTCTCCCTGCTCTAGAGCGTTGCGTAATCCGTTCAGGTAATCTAAGCCTTCGTTCAAGCCCTGAGTACGAGCTGCGCTTTCCGCAAGAATAAGCTGATTCTCTGCGTAAGTAATTAGAGGCATAGGCTCCAGCCTGCCGCCGTAACCTACCAGAGAAGCATTACTTTCTTCTATGGTTAAATAGGCTTTACGTGCTTCTTCATTGGTTTTAGCATGATTTCTTGAGTTCACACTTCCACTATCCAGAAGTTGCATCACAAAACTATTTCCAGTGCCAATATCACCGGTACGGGCACCATTCAGCAGCTTGAAGATCAGATTTTTATTATCTGGATTATTATCATCTACGGGAATATACCGCATAGAATTTTCTGGGGTAGAAATCCCATTCTGTGCAGCATTAAAGGCTTCTCCATACTGTTTGGTTAGCAAATAATATCTTGCTTTGAGCGTCCAGGCAGATTCTATCCAAAGTTCTGGGTTGCCCCCGTAAAAGATATCGGGCTCCAGTTGTGGATTACCTTCAACATTTTCCAGATTAGTGATAGCTTCATCCAGTAAGCTTTGTAATTCTGCAAAAACCTGTGCCTGATCATCAAACTTAGGGTCCTGTATATCTTCCTGAGTGGCTTCAGTGTAGGGTATATCTCCGAAGATAGATGCCAAGGTTCCCATGACATGTGCCTCTACTACTTTAGATATACCCTGATAAATAGGATCGTCAGTAGTAACCTCTTGTATAAAGCGCAGCTGATTGAGTGCTCCCTGATAGCCAATCTCCCAGGTGGCTTCAGACTCTGCTGCCGTAAAATTATACTCGTAGAGTGCCTTGTACAAAGACTGGAAACCCACCAGTTGCCCACTCCACATATTAGAAATTCGGTTCAAATGCCCCAGCTGTACCTGTACGTCTGCCAGCATAGCTCCTTTTAAAAACAAGCTGGGGTCAATTTCTTCTATGGCCAGCTTATTAGGATTGTCATTAATGTCGTCCACCAGGTCTTCGCAGGCGAAGGTGAAAAACAACATCATTGTAAATGTGATATATATTAATTTTTTCATCGTGATTTAGTAGTTGATTTTTACAGAAAAGAGGACAGAACGGGTGCTTGGATTGGTAAAATAATCTATACCAAAACCGTTGGAGACGCCAAACTGGTTGATTTCCGGGTCTATGCCCAACACATCAGTCCATAGTACCAGATTTCTACCGGTAAGCGAAAATTCTACAGAGCCAAGTTTGGTCACATCTTGTAACCATGAGTTGTTTAGTCGGTAGCTTAAAGAGATTTCCCTGAGTCGGGTCCAGGTAGCATCGGTAATTGCGAATTCATTGATAACGCCATCACCAAAGCCTGCCCCCCTGCCGCGATACCAACTTTCGTCAAGTAGTACATTGCCTGCCCCGAAATCCTGAATATTACCTCTTACTGTTGTTCCGGCAGGTACTATATCTCCAGCTACGTTCACCAAATCCTGAGTTAAAGTGACCTCATTACCTACATCTTCGTGGGTACCAAAATTGCGCAGGATAAAGCGTGTTCTTTCGGCAAAATCTCCTCCCTGTGAGTGCTCAAAAAGAATATTGAGACTCAGTTTTTTCCAATTGGCTC
The DNA here is from genome assembly GCF_030506305.1 of Porifericola rhodea. Lineage (GTDB taxonomy): Bacteria > Bacteroidota > Bacteroidia > Cytophagales > Cyclobacteriaceae > Catalinimonas > Catalinimonas rhodea. The sequence goes on from NZ_CP119421.1 coordinate 4,674,715, forward strand.
TAAAGCCCAGCCCTCCTCTCCAATCTGGATTGGGGTCTCCTACTATCCCCTGAGTGGTAGCTACTTGCGGAAAACCATTATCATCCAGAATCAGATCACCGCTTTCGTCTCTCTGTGCTCGGGTAGACCATAATACACCAAGTGGGTGTCCTTCTACTGCTCTGGAGCTAATAGACTGTGTTGTCAAATCAACAGACTCTGTTCCCCTTAGTTCGGTTACTTTGTTGTTGTTATCATTAAAGTTTGCGTAGAGGTTTAATTTCAGATCATCATTCTGGAAGATAGCATAGTCAAGCTCAGCCTCATAGCCTATGTTTTCCATAGCTCCCGCATTAATGTACTCAGTCAGAAAACCTGAGGAAGGTGTTCTGGCTACATTAAAGAGCAAATCGTTGATTTTATTCTGATAATACGTAAGACTGAGAGACAGACGGTCCTGAAAAAACCGCAGGTCGGTACCTATCTCCCACTCTGTTTTAATTTCTGGCTTCAGTTCCGGGTTACCTTTACTATTATCAATTCTGTAACCACCTCCAAACTGACTGATGTTTAGTCCATCATCGTAGGTGCTGTAGAGAAAACCTCCTTCTGCCAGAGTTTGAAAACGATGAGGCTGAGGCTGAACTCCTACCTGCCCCCAAGAGGCACGCAATTTACCAAAGCTCAGCACGGGCTGAGTACTAAATCCTTCAAGTTGTGTAAACTGCCAGGCAACATCAAAAGAAGGGTAAAAGAAGTTTCCTTTAACACTGGAAGCAGATTCTACTGTACCTGAAGCATTAAAGAAAAGCTGGGAGAAAAAGTCAAAGTTGAACACAGTATACAGACGATTGGAACGAATGTAACGCCGTGTATTTTCAACATTAGAAGCTTCATTACTGGTATTAAGCTCTGTAGTTGGCTCTCTTACATTAGCCTGAAAATTATTAACTGAGAAAAAATTTGACCTGCGTACACGATTATTGTAATTCCAACCCACTGTGCCAGTAAGGTTGATGTTGTCTGTTAAGTCAAATTGGGCGCGGGTAATAGCGTCAAAGTTAAACTCACTTTCTGTAATCAAATCTTCATTAAATAAGCCATTGACTGCGTCTGAGCCCGCAGAGCCAATTGGGAAAAAGTATACACGACGGTCGGTGTAGGTATCTACTCCACCTCTCAAAGTAAAGGTGAGCCAGTCTGAAGGTTCTATGTTAATATCACTGTTAACAATAAAACGATCCACACGAGTGGTACTTTCCTGTTCGTTAGTAGTCCAGAGCGGATTGTTGTAAATAGGATTGATATTCTCACCCAGCGGACGGCGGTAAGCCCGATGGCGGTCGGGATTAGGCGTACCATTGGCATCATAATAAGTGCCGATGTAGTCAGCGGTGTTGAAGTCTGGCGGAGTTCGGAGTAAGCCAAGGTATAAACCACCTACATTAGAGCTTTGCTGAATACGGTTGGCATAACTATTCGTATATGCGGCACGGGCCGACATATTGAGCCAGTCGTTAAAAAAGGTTTGATTGTTCAGCCTGACATTAGTACGTTCATAAAAGCTCCCCTTAATAACCCCTTCCTGATCCAGACGCCCCATACTGAAGAAAAAGGTAGACTTCTCTGTTCCTCCACTTATTGAAAGGTCATTTTGCCAGAAGTAACCATTTTGAAATACCTTATCAAAATTCTCATCAACGTAAGTCTGCTGGCTGTTTTTGCTGAGTATTGGATAATATAATGTTCCATCTTCTGCTTCAAAATACTCACCGCTCTGGTCCAGCTCATCAGCACCTCCAGACCTATCGGCAATTTTATCTCCCCATGACTCACGATCGCCGGGGTTCCATACTCCATTTCTGCCCTGTCCAAACTTATTTTGCATAGGGTGACGGGCATTAATCTCATCAAAAGAATAGGTAGAGGAAAATGAAATTTTGGGCTTGCCGGCACTCCCCTGTTTGGTAGTAATTACAATTACACCGTTAGCAGCCCTTGATCCCCATAATGATGCCGCTGAAGCGCCTTTCAGTACCTGAATAGACTCTATATCGTTAGGGTTGATATCGTTGAGGCGAGATTGCTGAGAAGTACCTCCACTTTCGTTTCCTCCATTGCCCCCACCGTACACTGTAGAATTGTTCAAGGGCACCCCATCTACTATGACCAGAGGATCGCTGGAACCAGTAATAGTATTTGTACCACGGATCTGTATGGTAGAGCCTGCGCCAGGATCGCCATTAGAGCGTGCAATACGTACACTGGCCGCTTTACCTGCCAATCCGTTTATTACGCCTGTTTCTCCTGAGCGAGTAACAGCATCGGCATCCACGCGAGTGACTGTAGCGCCTTGCTGGTCTCGGTTTTCTTCAAAGCCAAGCGCATTTACTACTACTTCACCTAACTGCTGTACATCTTCAGTCATGGTGATCTCAAAATTGGTCTGGTTATTAATCTGAACCGTTTGGTCAGCATAACCTACTGAGCTGAAGGTCAGGGCTTCAGCAGAAGCAGGAACAGAAAGGCGAAACTGCCCTTCTATATTGGTGGTAGTACCGGTAGTTGTGCCCTGTACAATTACAGTGACTCCCGGAAGGGGCTCCCCGCCCTCATCCTCTACCCTGCCGCTCAGGGTAAGCTCCTGCGCCAGCAAAGGCACATTAAGCCCCCACAACAGAAGGGTAAATACATAAACTCGTAGATCGTTCATCATAGTGGTATAGATTTATTAGACATAAAAAATTATGAATAAGCCCTAGTGAGGCTTACAAAAAAACTGATACGATTTACCGCTTATGTGGGGGATATCTAGTCTGCTTTAAGCGTAATAGCAGGCTTAGAGTTAGCGGTTTTGACGGTTTGTAGTATGACGACCGCCACTGCAATACACAAAGTCATGAAGCCGGTAAACAAAAATACCCAGATGTCTACATCTATACGATAAGCAAAATCTGAGAGCCAACGGTCAACAAATATGTATGCGAAAGGTGTCGCTATTAAAGTGGCGACGCATACCATCATAATAAATTCTTTGCTAAGTAGCATCAATAGCTCTAGTACCGATGCACCCATCACTTTTCTGATACCGATTTCTCTGGTCCTTAGACTTACAAGATAAGCAGACATGGACATTAAACCCAATAAGGCTATGACTATCGCGATGATACTCAGGTAAAAAGATAGGTTAGCTACCCTTTGCTCCTGCTCGTACAACTGCTCCAGACTACTTTCCAAAAAATTGATCTCCAGAGGAACATCAGTAATAGTTTCGTCATAGATATCTTTTAGTATGTTCAAAGACTCAGAAAGGCGATCGGTATCTATACGCATGATCATCCAGTAGATCATATCAGGATTCTTATCTACTTTGATGAGCATTGGACTAATTTTTTCTTTTAAAGAAAGCAAATGAAGATCTTCTACAAAGCCTCCAATTACGTAATTTCTGCCAAATGACTCATCTTCATTCTGGTACTCCAGATGCGTACTTATACTACGACCTAGCAGTTGCTCTTTATCATCCAACCCCAGTTGTTCCATTAGATTAGTTGCAGAATACTGGTTAAGTATGATAACTTCGTTAGGAGCATTACTCTCCTTAATGCCCGAAATCTCTATTCCCAGAGTTTTCACAGCATCCCAGTCCATCTCCCAAAAACCTGCATTATCGTAAACCTGCTCGCTACCCGTAATTTTGTAAGAGGTATTGTCCGTCATTTCCAGGCCAGGCACCATTCCCTGCCCAATGTGAGAGAAGTGAGAATAAGACAGCAGTCTGTTCTTGATGTGCTGATAGTTGGCAGAGCTTACCGGATTAAAAGTGATGATACCCTCTTTTCTGAAGCCCAGATTTTTGTGGTTAATATACCGCAATTGCTCATTTACCAATATCGTGGCAGAAGCCAGGGCGATTAATAGGGTAAATTGAAAGATAAACATCACTCTGCGAAGTGAGAAACGCTCTCTTACACCTCCCGTCTGGTTTCTGATCAGATCCAGCACATTACGGCCTGAAAGAAGCAATGCGGGATATAAGCCGGCAATCAAACCTATAGAAACAGTAAATGCTAATACACCCAAAAAACCTGGCAGAGATTGCAGGTACATATTCTTCAGGTCCAGATTCATAATCTGATTAAAGTAAGGTAAGCTTAGCTCAAGCAATAACAAAGAGAGGGGTAAGCTGATAGTACATAATAAGGCAGCTTCTGTTAAAAATTGTATAGTTATGGTTTCACGAGGGGCTCCCATCACCTTACGCATGCCTATTTCACTTTTACGCCTTGAGTATAAGGCTACAGAAAGGTTTATATAATTGGTAATAGTGATAGATAGGATGATCATTCCAATAACACCAAAAACATAGAGGTATTGAATCTCACCTTTGGGTTTTAATTCATAGAGGATGTTATTAGAAAAATGTATGTCAGTGATGGCTTGCAAATAGCTACCTTTTTCATCGGGGTTATTTAGAATTTCAGGCTCTATCAGCTCCAATTGTCGGTTAAGCTGCTCATTTACTTTGGAAAGCTGAGCGTTCGGAGACAACTTAAGATACAAATAGGCACCCCAAGAAGGTATCTCGGGAGTGATGAGGATAACTTCAAAATCAAAATGCGTATTGTTGTCTCCTACCTCAATAACAGCATTTACGGGATACTCCTGATTATTCCAGTTGAGCGATTGTGATGCAATTCTATTTTTCCAGTCTGCACCAAAATATCTTTCAGCAGTAGCTGATGTGAGAATGGCACTATAAGGTCCGTTGAAGCTTTGTGCTTTGTTTCCATATACCAGTTCCCATTGAAATATGTTGTAAAGTGCAGAACCGGTATTACTTAATAAAACTTCTTTTTCAGTAAATTTTTTATCTTCACCCAGAGCATTTGTTACCGAGAGATAAATAGGTTGCTTGCTCATGGTACTACTATGTGTAGCGTTAAACTGAGCCACCTCTTCCACTCCACTTAGGCCTTCCAGTGCAGCAACCTTAAGTAATTGCTCATCTCTGTTAGCATCCCACCAGTTTACAAAACCAGTAATTGCATATATATCATTCTTGTATTGATAGTTAAGTCTGTAAATGCTTTCTGCCTCAGAATAGTGCTGATCGTATTGTAATTCTTCGTAAATAAACAGCAAAACTAACAAGCTGCAACTAATGCCTAAAGTTAGGCCAATCAGGTTAATGGCAGCATAAGTTTTGTTTTTTAGGAGATTACGCCAAGCAAGTACTAAGTGACTTTTATACATGCTAAAATTTTGAAGTGACTTTCAATATACCGTCACTTATGTAAGTCACCAAAAATATTTGCAAAAAAATTTAGTAATTTACACTAAAAATAACTTGACAAATACTTAAATACGTATTCATGATTATTTTAAGTATTTACCCTTAAAAATAAGATTTATACTTATAATAAAAAAAGTACACTAAAAACTTAGTGTACTTCTTTAACTATCATTTTGAGCTTATATACGTCTTACATAAGCTCTTTAGCTTTAGCGACTACGTTTTCTACTGAGAAACCGAAGAATTTCATGAGTTCATCACCAGGAGCTGATTCTCCAAAAGTATCTAAACCAATGGCAACACCTTCGCCTCCAATATACTTTTGCCAGCCTAAAGTAGAACCCGCTTCAATAGAAATACGCTTGCTTACAGACTTTGGCAACACACTTTCTTTGTATGCCTGGTCCTGAGCATCAAATAGCTCCCAGCTAGGCATACTTACCACGCGTGTAGCTATCCCTTCTTCAGTTAACTGTTTCTGCGCATCTAAAGCCAGCTGAACCTCTGAACCTGAAGCTATTAATATTAACTTAGGATCATTATTATCCGCGTCTTTAAGAATGTAAGCTCCTTTAGCTAAATCTTCTGCTTTACCATGAGTAGAGCGGTCTACCGTAGGCAAGCCCTGACGGGTAAGAGCTAGTGCAATAGGCCCTCCTTCGTGTTCTATTGCCACCCTCCATGCCTGCACTGTTTCGTTGGCATCTGCAGGACGGATAACTGTAACCCCCGGGATAAGGCGCATAGCAGTAAGATGCTCTACAGGTTGGTGAGTAGTACCATCTTCTCCCAATCCTATACTGTCGTGGGTAAATACAAACACGCTGTTAAGTTTCATAATTGCCGCGAGACGAAGAGAGGGCTTCAGGTAATCTGAGAAAATCAGGAAGGTAGCTCCAAATGCTCTCACTCCTTCGGTAAGGTTCATTCCGTTTACCGCAGCAGCCATACCATGCTCTCTTACTCCAAAGTGGAAGTTTCGGGCCGCATAATCCTCTTTTGAGAAAGAACGAGAAGAATCCAGATTAGTATTGTTAGAAGGTGCCAGATCAGCAGAGCCGCCAATTAACCAGGGGCACTGGTCTGCAATAGCGTTTAGAGCTTTACCGGAAGCTTTACGTGTAGCTACCGCACCATCTTCTGGTTTGTATACAGGAAGTTTTTCGGCAAAACCTTCAGGAAGCTTTCCTTTTACTGAAGCATCCCACTGAGCAGCTTTATCAGGATTAGCCTTAGTGTAGCTATCCCATTTTTGTTGCCAGTCTGCTTGTAGCTTTTTTCCTTCTTCTTTGCGTTGATTGTACTGCTCCTGTACCTCATCAGGCACATAAAAGAATTTATCAGTAGGCCAGCCTAAAAACTCTTTAGAGGCTTTAACTTCATCATCTCCAAGAGGTGAGCCATGTGAACCTGCGGTACCAACCTTGTTAGGAGAGCCGTAAGCAATCTGAGTACGCACTTTGATCAGGCTGGGACGAGAGGTATCCGCTTTGGCTTCAGCAATAGCTTTTTCTATCGCGTCAAGGTCATTACCATCTTTTACTTCCAGTACCTGCCACTGAAATGCTTCAAACCTGGCTTTCACATCTTCAGTAAAGGCAATACCAGTGTCTCCTTCAATAGATATTTCGTTATCGTCATACAGGAAGATAAGATTACCTAAAGCCATATGACCTGCCATAGAAGCCGCTTCAGAAGATATACCTTCCATCAGGTCGCCATCGCTGCATATACCATATATGTGGTAGTCAAAAGGATTAAAATCAGAAGTTTTGTAGACTGCCGAAAGGTGTTGCTGAGCAATAGCCATACCTACCGCATGTGCAAAACCCTGCCCGAGAGGACCAGTAGTTACTTCCACACCTGGGGTAAGCCCATACTCCGGATGACCAGGAGTAATAGAGTGCATCTGGCGGAAATTTTTAAGGTCGTCTATACTTACTTTGTAACCAGATAGGTGTAGGAGGCTATACAACAACATGCATCCATGTCCGGCAGAAAGCACAAATCTATCGCGGCCAAACCAGTTCGGGTCTTCAGGATTATATCTCAGGAAACGAGTCCATAGCACATGAGCCATAGGCGCTGCTCCCATAGGCATACCCGGGTGGCCTGAATTTGCCTTCTGAACCGCATCCATGGACAAAGTTCTGATGGTATTGATACTTAATTGATCTAATGTCTCTGTTTGGTTCATGGTTGTCTGAAAATAGTGTTTATTACAAAAATGTTAGGCAATTAACAAAAATTCCCCAATTGCATCAACGAAAGCGGGTTTTAGTTATCAATTTTAAGCGCACCAAAAGGCTTAATATTCAAAAGAACAGCTTTCTCCAAGTTTAAGGCTACGGATATTAGACCTGTCTATTACACCTACTTTTATACTGTCTCTCCAGCCTTCTTCATGTTTCAGGTAGATCTGCTCTTTAGAAATTTTAATCTGCAGACACTGTCCTCTAAACCTGAGCGACATCTCCAGTGAGTCTATTTCTATAGGTAGCGAGGGGTTTAACCAAAGCACACCCTCTTCATCTACATAAGCTCCGGTATAGGCACGCTGCACCATATCAACGGTACCTGCCATAGCTCCCAGATGTATACCTTCGGTAGTGGTGCCTCCCTGTATATCATCTACATCGCTTTTAAGTGCTTCTTCAAAAAACTTCCAGGAGATTTTGCGATCCGCACGTGCCATAACCCAGCTATAGACCAGGCGGCTTAGTGTAGAACCATGAGAAGTACGCTTGGCGTAGTAGTAAATATTTTTCCTGATCATTTCCAGGTTAAACTTATAGCCCAGCGTATCAAAAATTTCTTTAAGTTCATCTGAAGTAAACAAGTAAAAAAGCATAAGCACATCGGCCTGTTTGCTTAGCTTGTAGTTGTTTGGGGAATCTCCTTCACTCTCTAGTATACGGTCCAGACGCTGTATATTATTATATTTTTCTTTATAAGCATCCCAATCCAGTTCTTTAAGATCAGCATAACCTTCAAACTGCTCCAGAATATCATCCTCAATAAAAGGAACAAACATGTTTTTGGAGATAGCTTCCCATTGCTTTAGTGTATCTTTATTGATATCCAGCTTTTTGCATTGGTATACACAAAAATCTGAAGGCAATCTGTGGTATAGTTTTAAAGACTGCTTCATAACCCAGGCCACCATTATATTGGTGTAGGCATTATTGTTCAGGCCAGCTTGATCAGAGTTCGGGTAGGATGTATGATATTCATCCGGCCCCACCACATGTTTAATCTCAAAACGTCCTTTGGACTCACTGAAGCTAGTTAAGCTTGCCAGAAACTTGGTAATGGAGAACATCATCTCAGCACCATAGTCTTCCAGAAAAATAACGTCATTGGTTATTTTGATGTAACTCCAGAGATTGTAGGCAATTGCGGTATTTACATGGCGCTGAAGATGGGTATCGTCTGGTATCCAGCGACCAGATTCAGGGTTCAGGTGAATTTCCTGTGCGTTTTCTTCACCATTGCTTCCGCTTTGCCACGGAAACATAGCACCCTTATATCCCTGCTCATTTGCTGACCTACGAGCTTCACCCATACGGTAAAAGCGGTATTTCAGCATATTTTGTGTGATAGAAGGCTTCATATAGTTAATCACAGGAAAAATATACAGCTCATCCCACATGAGGTTTCCCCGATAAGCTTCGCCATGCAAGCCGCGAGAGGGTACACTTACATCCAAATCCAGTGTATTGGGCGATGCTACCTGTAGCAAATGAAAGATATGTAGCCTGAGTAAGACCTGCACACTATCTTTAGCTTTTACACGAATATCACTCCTTCCCCAAAGTGCCTCCCACTCTATGTAATGGTAATGCGCAAGGTCTTCCAATTCTGAGGCGCCTTTTACTTTTCTGATAGCATCACGTATCAGATTCCCTACTCCATCGTCTTTACTCGTGTAGATCGCAAGTATCTTGCTCACTTTCAGCTCCTGACCTTTTTCTAATTTGAGGGGAATACGATGATACACCAGTTTATTATTCTGCTCTAACTGCCGCTCATAGTCATATGATTGCCCGTCTATATGGATACGGGTACGTACAGATTGTGCCACACTGACTTCTGAAAAATTGGTACGGCTATGCATGTAGATACCTTCCTCATTATACTCTCCATGCTCCAATATGTCTAGATGATTGCCATTAAGGTCGCTGTACCTCGGTACTCCGCTATTATTAACATTACCATCAATACCGGATAGTATACTTAACTGACCATTCCAGTTTATAGCTTTTAGCTCCCATTGTAGCATAGCCAGGTGTCGGTCAGCCATTGAAACTATTCTCCTGGTTTTGAGCTCTGTTTCTCTACCCTTATCGTCACGAAAACTGAGATCGGTAATCAACTGACCTTTGTATAAGTCCAACTCCTGTTGGAAATACAGGATTTCCACTTCATCCAGATGAAAATGCTGCCCATCTTCGTACTCAAAAGTAAGATAGAGCCAATTGGGCCAGTTTACGATAGATTCGTTTACAATTTCTTTGTCAGCTACATTAGAGCTGAGCTTGTTGAATACACCTGCCAGATAAGTACCCGGATAGTGAGGGTTATCTTCAAAATTATGAGAAGCTTCTGCAAACTCAAAGGCCCCTCTGCTGGCAAAATAGCCATTGCCTAGCGTACACAGTGATTCTCTTAAATGCTGTTGCTCAGCCTGATATTCATTATAGATTATTTTCCATTGTTGTGTATCAGTCATAAGACATTATTTGCTTAATAAATTCGTTCACCTGCTTTTGCTCACTCAAACCGTAGTGGGCATGGGTTTTCTGTTCATGGTCTTCCACCATTATTCCAACCCCTTCCTTTTGTAATTCTTTAAAAGCATCTTCATCGGTAGTATCATCTCCTAAATAAATAGCAAGGCTATCTTTGGTGGTATATCCCAGTTGTTCAATCAGCCAAAGTACAGCTTTACCTTTATGCCACTCCAGATTAGGCTTTATTTCAATAATGCATTTTCCCTTGTCCCATTTTAGTTTTGACTCTCCTTCTAATTGATCTTTTACGGCCGCCTCCAGTTTATTAGCCAATTCCGGACTTGCCCCACGGTGGTGTAGTGCTACGGCAAATTTTTTCTTTTCTACTTTAATATGATCTTCCTGCTGAAAAAGCTCTTGAAAAACTTCACTTACCTCCTCCAGCCTGGGTATAATATCGTCAGCTTCAGGATGCAGATGGTGCATCTCATTAGGGCCTGCAATATCAAAACCATGACTACCAGCGTAGTATAGGTTATGCAGATTGACACGTTCCTCTATATCTTTTCTGTCTCTACCACTTACTATGGCTACTTTGTATTCTTTAGACAGTTTTTGAAGCAGAGTACGAGTTTCTTCACTCAGGGAGGCCTGGTCTGGCTTAGAAACAATAGGTGCCAGTGTTCCGTCAAAGTCAAAGAAAAACACAAAAGGTTTATCACCTTTTTTATTCAGTATTTCCTGCACATGAGCCAGTGCAGAAGGCAATTCATGAGGTTCTTTTAAATCCATAAAACTATTTAAATAATTCGCTAAGTGTATTGATAACCAGATCAGCTCCGGCTTCTTTCATTTGTTGAGCCTGATTAGCTCGGTTGACGCCCACCACTAGTCCGAACTTGCCTTTTTTACCTGCCTGCACGCCAGAGATAGCATCTTCAAAAACTATAGCCTCTTTAGGCTTTATATTGAGTAGTTGAGCAGCTTCCAGAAAAATATCAGCTTCTGGTTTGCCTTTTAAATGTTTTTGCTGACTATCAGTACCATCTACTACTACTTCAAAAAAGTGAAGCAATTTCGCCTGTTTGAGTACGGGCCTACAATTTTTGCTGGAAGAAACAACAGCTAACTTTTTACCTTCACTTTTCCATTGTTTAATCCATGCTAAAGTATCGTCATAGACCTTTGCCCCCTGGGATTCCAGTTCTTGCAGAAAATATTGGTTTTTGCGCATACCTAGTCCATAGATGGTATCTTCCTCTTTGCTACCCTCTTTACTGCCTTCAGGCAAATCTATATTTCGCGATTGCAGGAAGCTTCTGACTCCATCGTATCGGGGCTTACCATCTACGAACTTTTGGTAATCTTTTTCGCTAAATGGCTCCTGCCCTTCGTACTGCTGCAAAAAAGCATCAAACATTTTTTTCCATGCCTTCTGGTGAAGTTGCATGGTCTGGGTGATAATCCCATCCAAATCAAAAATAACGGCCTTATAGGAATCTAATGAAAGGCTACTCATACTATTTAAATACTTAAGCAAAAAAATATTACAGTGTAGATTACTGTGTCAAGCCTTAAAAAATGATTTCTCATCGTAGATGAGGCTGGTATATTATATGAACGGTCACCAGGCTTAATATATTAACATGCTGTTCAAATGTAATCAATTCTAAAATAATAAACTGCTCAAGTTCTAACATGTTTGTCAATCTAAACAGCTGTACACTATATAATTGCCCACAAAAAAAGGCCCTCTTAGGGCCTTCCATTGGTGTTTAGAACATCTAATGCTCAATATTATTCATTGGCATGTGCTGTCTTCGCACTCAGGTTGATAGTTTCTTTAGCCAGACGATTTAGTTTTTCGTCGGTCATTTTTTCTTCATTTTCTGTCTCAGTTAAAAGGGCAACTACCTGGGTTAGTCCCAGTTGCTCCGCAAAGTTACGTGCCGTGCCATAACCGGCAATTTCGTAATGTTCCACTCGCTGAGCTGCGCCAATAAGTCCAGCATCTCTAACTTCTGGAGTAGATTTGGACTTAATTATTTCTGAACCTTCTTTTACAAGTCCAGCCATAGCTTCACACTTCTCGCCTTTCATATCTATATCCAGTAAGCGACCTATTTCATCCAGTCTTTCGCGTTGTGCTCTGGTTTCGTTCAGGTGCATTTTAAACGCTTCTTTAAGCTGTGGATGACTAGCTGCTTCTTCCATCTTTGGTAAAGCCTCTATTAACTGCGTTTCTCCGCTGTACAGGTCTCTTAATTCATAATGTAATAAGTCCTGTAAGCTGAGTAGTTTTTCTGAATTACTGAAAATTCCCATGGTAAAAATCGTTTAGGGTTAAAAAAATGAATAATTAAAAAATAAATAAGTAACGTTTCGGAGGTTAATATCGGGTAAATATTATAATATGAAAAGATTTAGAGACCTAATATTTATAAGTCAAACTACTCAATTTCAGCTATTTATTAATTACAACAACTTTTCTTTATAATGTTCTATTTTTAGTGTTTACCCTAATACATATAATGTCATTTTACAAATTTTAATACTCAACTTTAAACTAATCAAATGTTAGATTTTCATTTTTTTGGAAACTGAAAATTTGTGATTATTGAGTATCGGCTGCTAGTGGGCCTCCACATCCCGTAAATGTACCTATGCTACTACGTACTTCTATCCGCATGCTATATTTTTTACCAGACATATCATCGTAACAATCTTCCATTGAAAGACTAGCACTGAGCTGATTTCTGGAGTTTTGAGTCTCATATACCCAGGCAGTATCCTTCCATTCTGGCTCATGGTATTGGTAATATTGCTTTGGCTCTTCAAAATGATTAAAAACGATGCTATCTGCTGATATCTTGAGTGACCAGAATGGTTCGTTTCCATTAAAGACTAATCGCGGATTAGGTTCAGGTTGGCAAATTTGCTGCCCCTTCCATTTAGAGGCTTCTATTATTTTGATCGGTTCAATACTACCTTCTTTCTCTTCTTTTGCCAGTATACGAACAAATATTGTCTGCCCCGTACTGCTCGTCAGGCTATCATATGCTTTAGAGAGGATGTTAGTTTCTGTCTTTAGTTGGTAAACTGCAATATTCTCGCAGTTTCTCAGCTCCTGATAATCTTTTCCTTTAGCATAAAGCCCCACAAAATTTAAGTGAGTGCTATCCTGCATTTCTTCAGTTACTCTAACTGGAGATTCAGTATATTTTTTTTGCCTGCCCGAACTGCATGAGCTTAGAGCAATGTAAAGCCAAATGATAAAGCAAGAAAGTTTCTGAGCTTTGTACATAGCATATTGTTTAATAAAAAAAATGTACCCCTTATACACTAAAGGATACATCTCTTAAAATGTTGGAAGTAGCTATTCTCTAAGTGTGACAAATTAGCCTACTTAATTAGCTAAAGGCTTATTGTTCACCGACAATTGACAACAGCACTTCTGGCTCATCTGTAGAAATAAAGTCAAAGTCTTTTTCTAGCATCCATTTCATTACCTCTTTATCGTTTACTGTCCAGACATTGAGTGTTAGACCTAAATCCTGAGCCTGTTCTATCCATTCAGGTTTTTTCTGGTACACACGATAATTATAATCTAGACCCCAGAAACCAGCATCTTTAGCTTCCTGAGGAGTAAGATCTCCACTCAGGTATGCTACACGAGCATCGTTATCCAGTTCAATAATTTTTTTGCAGGCATCCAGGCTAAAAGAGATGTAGTCTACCCAGTCTTCCATACCTAGCTTCTGAACTAGAGCTACAGATTTTTCAGTAAGCTCCAATGTACGTTCCGTACTAATTTTTGAAGATTTGATTTCCAAGATAAGTTTAGTCTTTTTTTGAGATTTACCAGTTTTCAGGTATTCTTCTACCGTAGGAATTTTTTCTCCATTAGGTAAACTTTTAGTAAGCAGCTCTTTATAAGTACTCTCTTCAATAGGCATACCATCCAAATCAGCATCATGGTTAGCGACCAATACCCCATCGGCAGTCATCCACACATCAAACTCACTACCTTCACAGCCTAGTTCAATAGCCTTCTTTAAGGAGGCGATAGAGTTTTGCGGTAGGTTTTCATTTTTCCAGGCACCCCTGTGGGCAATCACTTTATTATCTGTAAACTGGGCCATAGTCTGCGTACTTAAAAGAAAAAACGCTGTCAATATCAGTATAGCTTGAGTAAATTTCATTCTATAGAATTTAATAAACAGGAATAGAGTTAATATAATGAAATAAATTAGCCCAAAACTAGTGCTAATGCTAAGTTTGTCCTATTGGCTTAGAGTTATCATTGTGTTAATATTCTCTAAAGGACTAAACTTACGATAAATAGCTTAGCAGACACCCAAAAGGTATTTTTTTGAAAATAAGTATGTTTAGCGTAGCCTAATAGTTTGTACACGAAAGCTTATGAATAAGTCTGAGAAGAAACTATACAACCATTTGTACTACCGACGCAAGAAGGAGCAGGAAGCTAAAGAGCGGGACGCTGGTAATATTTCTAAAGCTATTCTCAATCTGGAGGCTATACACAATGAGGTAACCAGCCGCCATCTACAGTCACCTTCCGACTATAGTAGAATGATACTGGAAAACCTGGAAAGGCCTATACGGGTACTAAAGCAATACAAAGCACTAAAAGAAAGCTTTGAAAGACGTATAGAATATATGCTCAGCCTGATTAGGTCCGCAATTTATTTTACTGAGCAGGAGCAAAAACAGTTGGAGCATGAAGCGCTGGAAGATGAAAATTCTGACGATATAGATTAGCGCCTACTAACCTACCCCATAAGGTTATGCTGAAGGCTACATTTAAAGATTGGGAATGAACGAACAAGTAACATCAAAACAAAGTCCAGCACTGGAAAAACTGTCTGGTATTGTAAAAAGAGTGACCTTTCATAGTGCAGAGACAGGTTGGTCTGTGCTGAAGGTAAGCTCTTTCGCAAGGCCGCACGAAGAGATAGCCGTTACGGTTCATCAGTCTAAAGTTTTTGCCGGAGCCACAATGGACTTCTTTGGTATGTGGGTAAACCATCCGACCTATGGCAGACAGTTTAAAGCCAGCAGAGTAGAAGAAAGAAAACCAGCTACCGCCCATGCACTGGAGAAATATCTGGGTTCTGGACTAATTAAAGGAGTCGGCCCCAAAACGGCACGTAAAATTGTTAAGTACTTTGGTAAAGATACGCTGGATGTATTTGAACATGATATAGACAGGCTTACCGAAGTGCCGGGTATTGCCCAAAGAAAATTATCCTCTATACAATCAGCCTGGACAGAACATCAGGAAATCAGAGAGGTCATGATGTTTTTGCAGTCGCACGGTATTAGTACCCTCTTCGCTGTTAAAATCTACAAAACTTATGGTCAGCAGGCCATTTCCATAGTTCAGCAAAATCCTTATCGTCTGGCACATGATATTTTTGGCATTGGTTTTATGAGTGCAGATAGAGTTGCTCTGAGCCTGGGGTTAGCAAAAGACTCTTCGGCAAGAGTACAGGCTGGTATTGCTTACGAACTCCAAAATGCCAGAGAAGAAGGCCATTGCTACCTTACTCGTGAGCAGATTACTACACAAACCATTGCTCTACTAGGTCTGGAAAAAGAAGAAAGAATAGCAGAGGAACTTAAGCTCATGGAAGATACTGATGAGCTAAAAACCAGACTTCTACCTACAGATGAGGGGGAGCAAACTGTATACTATGCTCATTCCCTATATTTTGATGAAGCCTATCTGGCCAAGAAGAGTCACATTATGGCTCATGAGAAATTTACTGTTGACGAACATAAAGTACAGCAGTGGATAGCCCGCTATTGCGAACATCATGAACTTACTTTAAGCGATGAACAACAACTATCTGTCAAGCAGGTAATTGGCAGAGGTTTATGCATACTAACCGGCGGACCGGGATGTGGTAAAACAACAACCACCAAAGTAATAGTAGCACTGCTCAAAGCCATGGGTAAAGAAGTGTTGCTGGCTGCTCCTACCGGGCGAGCTGCCCAGCGTATGAGCGAGGTGATTGGCGACGAAGCCAAAACTATTCACCGGCTTTTGGAATGGGACCCTATGAAAGGTGGCTTTAAACGTAATGAAGAAAATACTCTGGATTGTGACTTTATAATTGTAGATGAGTCATCTATGTTGGATGTACATCTTGCAGCCTCTCTCCTCAGGGCAGTACCTCAAAACTCACAGCTACTCTTAATTGGCGATGCCGACCAGTTGCCTTCGGTGGGTGCAGGTAATGTGTTTAAAGACCTGATTGCTTCAGAAAAAGTAGTCTGTGCCCGACTCACTCAGGTGTTCCGGCAGGCTGCTCAATCCAAAATTATCCAGTACGCTCACCAGATAAACCAGGGCAAGTTACCAGATATAGCCACTCCTTTTAAGAATCCCAGGCTTTGGAAGGAAGGAGAAGATTGCCTCTTTATTGACTCTGAAGAAGCAACTAAAGAGCAGCTTCGCTTTATCCTGAAAGTAAAAAAATACACCGAGCGTACCGAAGATGAATATTCTCTGGCAGCTGAACCACTGGAAAGTTATGAGATGTTTAAAGATCAATTGGTCATCCCTGACAAATTCTCGCATGTAAATTTGGATAAATTACTTGAGGCTAATACCCATACCAATGAGCTCAAAGAAGTGCTGCGCAGGGTATCTCCCTGGTCTTCTCTGCATTGGGGGTTTTCTGCCAGCGATATGATAGAGCGATTGTATCGTGAGATTATCCCTAAATATGTAGGTCCGGAAGCAGAAATACAAATTCTCAGTCCTATGAGTAAAGGTAGCCTGGGAACCCACAAACTTAATGAAATGGTGCAGGAATCAGTTAACCCCGAAAGTTCAGAAAAAGCACAGATAGAATTTGGAGGGAGGATTTTCAGAGAAGGTGATCGTGTTATTCAGCGTAAGAACAATTACGACCTTAATGTTTTTAACGGAGATATAGGGAAGATTACAGCTATAGATAGCTCAGATATGAGTTGCCTGGTACAGTTTGGTGGCGGTGATGATGAAAAAGATGTTACCTATGATAAATCTCAGCTGACAGAACTGGATTTAGCTTATGCAATTACTATCCATAAGTCGCAGGGAAGTGAGTTTGGTGTGGTAATCATCCCTCTACTGACTCAGCATTACAATATGCTTTTCCGAAACCTGATCTATACCGGACTTACCCGTGCTAAAAAAATGGCGGTCTTTGTAGGAAGCCGCAGAGCTCTACGTAGAGCGGTACAACAGCAAAATAGTGCTCAAAGGCAAACCGCTTTACAATGGCTGATTCAACATGCTGAAGCCTGAAAGTGAATTGAACACTTGCCTAAAGCTGTGTAAACCACTAAACAAGCCCCCTGAACCATTCAACTCAGTGGACTTAGATTTTTTAAGATTCCGGGAGGGTACGTAAATTTTGTGATAATTTTATCCCCCCTTCAACTTTTCATCAATACCTGGCGGGTTTTCTGTTTTGTGGCAAAGTGGCTTTTATAAACTCTCTAATATCTTCGTTAGCCTTTTGCAGATCTTCCTGACGGAGATACATCATATGTCCGCTACGATATCCTTTAAAACTCAGGCGATCTTTCATTCTACCACTAGGATCCAGATGCCACATAGTGTACTTGGCATCAAAATATGTGGTAGCACCATCAAAATAACCTGATTGTACCATCACATTCAGATAAGGATTTTGTGCCATCGCTTGTCGTAAGTTCTCCCCTGTATCATCATTGCTTCTGTCCCAGGGGTGTACCGGACCAAACATATTGTATTTAATATCAGTCTGATAATTAAGCTGGTTTCTAAAATAATAATTGATAGCCGGGGTAAATGAATGTAGCCACGAGGTCAGCTCTGCATTATAATCAGGACGATCACCTGCCAGCTGTCGGTCTATACCCAGGTAACGAGAATCTAATCTTCCTACGGTATACCCTCCCCTTTCTCTCATCAGGGCTTTCCAGAAGTACGCATTAGGTACATCCAAATTATGATCCAATATCTCTTTTTCTTTTAAGCCGGAGTACTCTGCCATTTTTGCTGCCATCGCCTTTCTTTCTTCTTCTTCAATAAACCCGCCTTTAGCCATCGCAGGAATCAGCTCATTGATAGTGAATGCTTCTACCTCTGGTAAAAATTCATCAAGATCTTTTTGCTGGTGCTGTATAGGTAAAGCTTTCTGATACCAGGCCGCCGCGGCAAAATAAGGTAAGCGGTTAGCTGCTTCTACCGGACCACTTCTCTCTATCCCCAAGCCCGTGGGTGACACTAAAATTACTCCATTAAGATACATCCACTGCGTATTTTGTAGCTCCAGAGCCAGACCAGACACACGAGTTGTTCCATAGCTCTCGCCTATCAGGTATTTAGGAGAAGGCCAGCGGTTAGCGCGGTTTACAAATGTGTTCAACCATTCTGCGAGGTAAGCTACGTCCGCATTAACTCCGAAAAAAGTACTGCGCTCAGTATCTTCATCTAAGATGCGAGAATAACCCGTATTTACCGGATTTACATAAACAATGTCAGCTACATCCAGTATTGAGTACGGATTTTCACGTATGCCATAAGGCTGTACAGGGTAGCCTTCATCATCAATTTCCAGTATACGCGGACCTGTGTAGGCTATGTGCATCCATACCGATGCTGAACCCGGCCCACCATTAAATGATATCACTAGTGGCCGCGAGGCTCTATCCTGCACATCATTTCTTTCATAAAAAGTATAAAATAAGGCGGCAATAGGTTCACCCTCATCATTCCATACCGGCTGGGTACCAGTTGTTGCTGTGTAAGAAATTTTTTGTCCTTTTATACTCACCTCATGGGTAGTAGAGATGGTAGAATCCGCAGCTAATGTCCTTTTCTGAGCATAGGCCTGACATAGGCATAGTGCAAATGCACATAGCATGGCTAAGGTTAGTCTCATAATATTGATCTGAATGGTTTAGTAGATATTAGAACAGAAAGGCAAAAGTAAACCTTTTACTTCACTAGCGAAGATAAGCATTGGCTTGAAGCATACAAGAGATAGGCTGATAAATGAAGGCTGCTAAGAATATATTATGTACTTACACTTTATAAATCATGACCGGGAAGTCAAGACGCTTGCTCAACTCAATAGCTGGTCCATAAAACGAACGCATAACACCAAAAAACTTATCTTTTACCATAAGTACGAGCATATCAGGTTTGCGCATTTGGCTTAGTTTTTCAGGATACAATCTTATGGGGCCCTTAAAAGACTTTAAGTCCGCCTCAGGATGAGAGGCAGGCATATTAAATAATGATTCGCTTAAATCACTGAAATCAAGCATTTCGTAGGAGGCAGAAAATATAGTGGCCAGGTTATGGGCATGTCGGGGCGTATGTTCGCGCTCTTTCTCGTTCAGGTCTCCTACTACCAGCAAATGATTTACGGGTTTAAACTCCACCTGATGAGGAAGCAGTATTAAGGGACAATAAATTCTATCAATAAAGCTATAGAGATGCTCAACCTGAGACTTATCCATAAGGTAGAGGTCAGGAAGGTAAATAGTAAGAGTTTCATCAGCACGATCACAGCTTGTGGTTTCGCATGAGACCAGCCGATAGTCTACATTAGCACTGTCCAGATAAGATTGCTTAACATACTGAAAAGCATCTTTTATAGGATTAGCTTCGCGTAAATCTTCCGCCCCCGCCAATTCGGTATCGCTTTGATAACACAGGCCTACTGTCAATTTAGCTTTGAGGGTATCACTGAGTTGTACGGCATAGCTTAGTACGCTATCAGAATTGCAGTTGGCCTGCTTGGCAAGCACTATATTTTTAACAGTTTCCATAATGAAAAAATTAAGCGAAATGGCTATTACTGAATTGAGTACATGCTCTGATAAAAGCCTTTTGCACAGGTATTTTTTAAAAAATAAGGCTCTAGCATATTATGCTATAGCGTTACAAGTTTAAATAAATTAAACTAATTACAATCTATTTGGTAGTCATTAAAATTTTAAAAAATTAAACCGATTTATTAAGGCTTATTTTTAAGATATGTAAAACTGTAAATTTTAGCAAAGAATTTTAGTAAAGTAGGCAGAAAAAAGAATTAGCTTATGTACTAATTGAAGAAAATAAAAAAACCTTCCCGGCTTTTTAGCATTAGGGAAGGTAAAACTTTAATAGTATTAGTGGCTTATGCTGCTCAATCAGGCGTGTGTATAACTTTCAGATTTTTGTTTGGCTTTAATCTGTTGCTGAATTTTGTTAAAATCAACCGCACCGCAGCTACCACAGCCCTTCGGGCAACTTTCTTTTGTAGTAAAACTACGATATAGCAATCGCCCCAGGTAAAAAAGGGCTACTGCAAAAATTGAAAAAAGTATTATTTCCTGAATCATAATTCTTAAGTCTTATTTTTTTAAGAAAATAGCTGATATACAATCAGTGCAGAAACATAGGCCAATGCAGTCATGTATATCGTTTGTATAACAGGCCACTTCCACCCTTTTGTTTCACGATAGACTACAGCAATGGTGCTCATGCACTGCATTGCAAAAGCATAGAATACCAAAAGTGAGAACGCTACGGCAGGGCGAAACACCTGCTGACCTGTATCAGGATTACGTTCAGAGCGCATACGCCCTATTATTGTACTTTCATCATCAAAATCTTCGCCTACGCTATACAGAGTTGCCATAGTTCCTACAAACACCTCCCGCGCAGCAAAGGATGAAATAAGCGCAATGCCTATCTTCCAGTCATAACCTAAAGGTGCAATGGCTGGTTCAATCATTTTTCCAAATTTTCCTGCGTAGGAATTTTCCAGTTTAGAAGCAGATATTGCGATATCTAAATTTTCTGCAAATGTGGGATCGTCAGAGTTCTCTGCCTGCTCTCGGAGTTGTTGTTCAGCCAGAGCAATATCATCGCCTGGCCCGTAAGAGGCTAACACCCAAAGAACGATAGAAACTGCCAGTATAACTTTACCTGCTTCCAGCACAAATGTTTTTGACTTCTCAAAAACAGTGATACCAACGTTTTTCCATCTGGGCCAGCGGTAAGCAGGCATTTCCATAATCAGGAAACTTCTTTCTTTGGTCTTTACGATTAACTTCATTGCCCAGGCAGAACCTAGCGCAGCTACAAAGCCTAGCAGATACATGCCCATCAAAACAATACCCTGCAAACTGATGAATCCCCATACAAATTGCTCGGGCACTACCAGGGCGATCAGTACCGTGTATACAGGCAAACGGGCTGAACAGCTCATGAGCGGGGTTACCATAATGGTAATTAGTCTATCTTTCCAGCTGTCAATGCTTCGGGTAGCCATAATTGCCGGTATGGCACATGCCAACCCTGAGATCAGCGGCACTACGCTTCTGCCATTTAGCCCTACCTTACGCATCACTTTATCCATCAAAAACACTACCCTAGACATATAACCCGACTCTTCCAGCAAGGCAATGAAAGCAAAAAGTATTGCAATCTGCGGCACAAAGATGACGATACCCCCTATACCGGGTACGATACCCTCTGATAATAAACTGGTGAGTACTCCTTCTGGAAGGCTGTCCTGAATCCAGCCACTTATTTCTGCAAAGAGGTAGTCAATAATGTCCATAGGCACACTGGCCCATGCAAAGATTGCCTGAAAGATGAGGAAGAGTATTCCAAAAAAAATCAAGTATCCAAATACCTTATGAGTCAGTACACTGTCCAAACGATCGGACAAGGATTGTTTTTCATCTTTTGGGCTACTTATGGCATCCTGAAGGATTTGCTGGATCTGGCGGTAGCGTTCTGTGGTCTCCTCTATTTGCAGCTTATTAGCATCAAAGTTGAACGCAGATCGCATATTAAGCAACTGCTCCTTTTGGTTGTCATTTATAAATCTCAGGCGGTCAGCACTTTGCAGCCACTGATAGGCTTCATAAGTATTTTCCAGCTTGTACATCTGCTTTACCTCAGCAATTGCTTCATGCGCGAGGGAATGTACGTCCATAAAACACTCCTCAGGAAGCTCTAAAGGTGAGCTTAGCACTTTTTTCAGATCATCCAGGCCCTCGCCATTGCGAGCGTTCATACTTACTACTGGCACATTACCCAGGCGTCTGCTTAATAAGTTGAGATCTACATTTACTCCTTTTTTGCGTGCTATATCTGCCATATTTAGCACCAATACAGAGGGAATAGCCAAATCCCTGATCTGAGTAAAAAGCAATAAGTTTCTCTCCAGATTGTTCATATCGGCAATTACCACTGCTACATCTGGTCTCTGCTCCCGATCAGGGTGCATTAGTACATCCAATACTACCTTTTCGTCAGCTGAACGGGGGTACAAGCTATATGTGCCAGGCAGGTCTATCACCTCAGCACTGCTTTTGTCTGCAAGCCTTGTCTTCCCACTTTTCTTGTCTACTGTTACTCCGGGGTAGTTGCCTACCTTTTGATTAAGGCCGGTCAGTAAATTAAAAATGGTAGACTTACCCGAATTGGGATTACCTACCAGAGCTACAGTCAGATTTGTTTTCAATGATGGACTAGGTCGTAATATATCCGTAGGATTATTCATATAATTTCTACTAAGCTGGCTTCATCAATTCTTAAGGATAAGTTGTAGCCCGAAATTCTCACTGAGATAGGATCGCCAAAAGGGGCGCAAAAATTATAGACAACTTCTTTACCAGGCAGCAGCCCCATTTCCAACAGCTTGATTGTCAGAGAAGATGTTTTTATATTTTGAATAGTGGCTTTTTGGCCGGGTTTTAATTGATCCAGAGTTTTCATTTACCGCGTTTAGGCTTCTTTCACGTTGAATGGCGCAATTTAACAGTTATTTAGATAGGTTCTAATTTAACAAAAGAAAAAAAGCGCCAAGAGTTTCACTATTGCACATTATTTCTGCAAAGATGAGCTAGTCTATACCAACTTACTATGACTAAAATCATCTAGCTGCTTGTTCTATTGCTTGCGAATTGAATAAGTAGCTAGCTTACCAATTTAGCCTTAAATGTAAAATTATGTCACAACTCTCACATGAGTCTATTTTTATACTAACTTCAAACTCACTGCTAATACAACAACCTAAAACTCTTTTCATGATGCTACTCAGGGCTATTTTCTTAGCCTTCATTTTCATTTCTGCCTGTACCTCGCCACCAGAATCTCAAAATACCAGCGCATCATCAACCTCTACTCTTTCTTCAAACTTTCAGTCGGCTAAACTTATGCCCATAGGTAAAGCCTGGGCAAAGACTCAAATTAATGTTCCTATTTTTAGAAGTCACGGATTATTGTCTAATGACAGCAGCCAGTGGGTATCGTATTATGATAGCAGCGGACATGTAGTTATCGCGCAAAGGTTGCTTACTGAAGTACAGTGGGAAGTAAGTACTACACCGTTTGAAGGCAACCTCTTAGACGCACACAACAGCATCAGTATAGGTTTAGATGGTAATGATTATCTGCATATGTCGTGGAATCATCACAACCATCCCCTCAAATATGTAAAATCAGAGGCGCCAGCAAGTTTAAATTTTGGTCCGCAGGCTAAAATGAGTGGGCAAAACGAAAGTCGTGTTACCTACCCAGAGTTTATACACCTTTCTAATGGAGATCTACTTTTTATGTACCGGGAGGGCGGTTCTGGAAATGGCAACACGATGCTTAACCGCTACCGGCTAGATCAAAAAAAGTGGGAAATTGTACAGCACGGCTGGCTGGATGGAGAAGGTGAGCGTAATGCTTATACTAACAAATTGGTAGTAGATAATGAAGGAACCTGGCACCTGAGCTGGGTCTGGAGAGAAACCCCGGATGTGGCCTCTAACCATGACATGTGCTATGCTAAGTCTGAGGATGAAGGTAAAACCTGGAAACGTTCAGATGGAAGCATATATCAATTACCCATAACTGCCAGAAACGCGGAGTATATCTACCACATACCGCAAAATAGCGGACTGATCAACCAAACAAGCAGCACTGTAGATAGTAGGGGGTATCCGATTATTGCCACTTACTGGCAAGTGAAAGAGGACTCTGCTACTCAGTATATGGTAATATGGTACGATGGCGATGCCTGGCAAAATTCGGTAGTGACTAATCGTAAATCTAGCTTTAAACTAGGCGGAACTGGCACCAGAAACAATCCGATTTCCCGTCCCCTGGTACTGTGTGACGATGAAGATAGAGTATATGTTATCTATAATGACGAAGAGCGTGGGCAAAGGGTGTCGGTAGCTATTTGTGAGAATTTATCTGAAGGTGAATGGGCAACATACGATCTTACCCAGATGTCTGTTGGTAACTGGGAACCGGTCTATGATCCCCTACGCTGGGAAAGAGATAACATATTAAACTTATTGGTTCAGAAAGTTGGTCAGGGTAATGGGGAGCGAACTGCTGATTTGCCCGCTACTATGGTTTATATACTAGAATGGAACCCGAAGAGTTTACCTTAATCCTACTTACTACTGCAAGCGATTGTATTAGCCACAATCTTTTTATAAATTATAGGTACTGAGAGGCATTACTCATGATTTTCGGCGCTCTCAATACAGCTTTTATGAAACTACTTACAACTACTCAATTACTTACTCTTGCGCTATTCTTCATTGGTCTACCGACCGGCCTTGCTGCTCAACCTCATTATGACTACATCAAGGACATACGTCCGGTACTGGATGAGCACTGCTACAGTTGTCATAATGTAGGAAAAGTAGCTGGCGGTATTAATCTGGAAAAATACGAAAACGAGGGGCGCTTACTGGACGATGGTCATGTGTGGCTTAAAGTTATTAAGCAGCTGCAATCCGGACAAATGCCACCAGATACTAAGCCTCGCCTTACTGACGAAGAATACAGCATACTGGTAGATGGAATAAATGATATTCTGGTAAGCTCTCTTACTGAAAATAATCCTGGCAGGGTTGTCATCAGAAGGTTGAGTCATAGAGAGTACCATTTTACGGTATTAGATCTGATGGGAGTCAATTTTGATGCTCAGTCATTTTTTCCTGCAGATGGCTCAGGAGGCAGTGGGTTTGATAACTATGCCCGCACCCTGTTTTTTACTCCACTTAAATTAGAAAGATACTATGAGGCTGCCGAACATATTGTAGAAGAAGTGTATCAAGAGCCGAAGCTGTGGAAAGCCATCGTTTCAGAAGACTTTTCCCCATCAATCTGGCAGCAATTTAGTTGGTGGGTAAGAAGCTGGTTTAGTGATATTTCGCCTTCATATTACGTGCGTGAAGAGGCTGAGGGTGTGCTAATACCTTTTGCGACTAAAGCCTATCGTAGATTTCTGAAACCTGAAGAAAAAGAAGACCTTCTATCTCTGTTTGAAAAAGTATATTCAGCCTCTGATAGTCTGACAGATACACAACGTTTTGAGCTTGGAATACAATCTTCACTCAAGGCTATATTAATCTCTCCACAATTTTTATACAAGGTAGAGGATGAACAACCTACTGACCGACCTTATCAGCTAAGCAATTTTGAGCTGGCTACTCGCCTCTCCTACTTTTTATGGTCAAGTATGCCTGATCAGGAGCTTTTTGAGGTAGCCTATAGACAAAACTTGCATGAACCGGAAATATTAAACGCACAAGTAGACCGCATGCTTAATGACCCAAAAGCGGCGCGTTTTGCAGAAAGTTTTATTGCTCAATGGATGGGAATTAGTAAGCTTAAAGAAAGCTCACCGGTAGACCTGGAAAAGTACCCCCATTTTGATGGAATACTAAGACAGGCCATGTATCAGGAAACTGTAGCCTATTTTCACCATATCCTCAGCGATAGCCAAAACCTACTAGAGCTGATAGATAGCGACTACACTTTTCTGAACGACCAGCTGGCAGCACACTACGAACTACCTCCGGTACAAGGCAGTGAGCTCAGAAAGGTAAAGCTAACAGACCGTAGTCGTGGAGGTGTAATGGGCATGGGAAGCGTTTTGGCATCTACATCGCTACCTTTGAGGACAAGTCCGGTACTCAGAGGAAAGTGGGTGTTGGAAGAAATTTTAGGAACACCTCCTCCGCCACCCCCGCCAGATGCCGGAGAGCTACCTGAAGAATCTAACCATGAGGGTAGCAGCTTACGTAATTTGCTGGAAATACATAGAGATAATGATGCCTGCCGAAGCTGCCACCAAAAAATGGACCCTATAGGTTTTGGTCTGGAGCATTACGATGCTACCGGTAAATGGAGAGAGAGCTATGGACCAGAACAACCAATTATCGCCTGGGATACATTAGCCAGCGGAGAGCCCTTTAACGGGCCGGTAGAACTGAAAAAGATACTTTTTGAAAAGCAGGATAATTTTGCCCGAACCATAGCCGAACGTATGTTTACTTATGCTATAGGTCGTTCTATAGAATTTGTAGATGAGCCGACCATGCAAAGCCTGACCAAAGCACTAACTGACAATAACTTCAACTCAAGTACGCTAATCAAGAGCCTGGTAAACTCTTACCCTTTTCGCTACCGGGTCAATGATTACGGAAGAAAACTAGATGTACTATGAAAAAGTCATGGCATATTTCAAGAAGAAGAATGCTTAAAGGCCTGGGTGCCAGCATAGCCCTTCCTTTTCTGGAGGCTATGGGGCCTACCAGTTTATGGGCAGCTCCCAATAAAAAGAACCCTTTACGAGCTGCATTTATGTTTATGCCCAATGGTGTACATCCCGATAAATGGACACCTACTCAGTATGGCAGTAACTTTGAGCTCTCCCCTATTCTTTCCCCTCTTCAACATTTGAAAGATGACATACTGGTATTAAACGAGCTTCGTAATCGTCTGAGCAGCTTCCGTGGCGATGATGGCCATTATACGAAAACGGCTAGTTTTTTAACTTGTCTACCTATTTTTAAAACTACTGGCGATAACCTGCACAGTGGTGGTATTTCTGTAGATCAGCTGATTGCAAAACATATAGGTCACCAAACTCTTTTTCCTTCACTACAATATGGTCTGGAGCGCATATCGTCTGGCATAGATGCTAACGTAGGCTTCACCCGTTTGTACGGTTCTGCTATCTCATGGAAAACCCCTACACAGCCATGCTCAAAGGAGATTAACCCAAGGCTGGCCTTTGATCGCCTTTTCAAAAGCTTTGTTCCTAACAATAAACAAAAGGTAGATCCCTGGAAGCAGAGTGTGCTTGACTTAGTGATGGATGACGCCAAAGGTCTGCAAAGAAAGTTAGGCCGTAATGATCAGGATAAACTGGAAGAATACCTGGAGTCTATCCGATCCGTAGAAAAGAGGATTCATAGCTATGAACAGCAAAATGCATTCAAAGAAAATATTACTAAAGACATACAGGAAGAAATTACCCGCCTGAACTTAAGAATAGACGAATATTCAGAAATGCACCTGGGTGTAGATATTACAGAAAAAGTTAAGCAGATGATGGATATTATGGTGCTTGCGTTCTGGAGTGATGCTACAAGGGTAAGCAGTTTCATGTTTGGCAACTCGGTGAGTAATCGTAATTTCACCTTTCTACCGGGCGTGTTTGGCAGTCATCATCAGATTTCACATCACAAAGATGATCCCGGGCACCTGGAGGAGTATGAAAAAATTAACCGCTGGCACATAGAGCAGTTTACCTATTTTGTAAATAAGCTAAAATCTATCCCGGAAGGTGACAGCAATTTGTTAGACAATTCAATGGTATTGTTAGGCTCCGGTATACGTGATGGCAACCGGCATTCACCAAGAAACTTACCTGTACTTATGGCGGGTAAAGCGGGAGGAGCGTTACGTACCGGTCAAAATCTTAAATTCAAAGAAGAAACTCCTCTGGCAAACTTATACCAATCTCTTCTAAACATATATGATGTTCCGCAGGAATGCTTTGGTGATAGTACAGGTGAACTTTGTGAAATATATGCTTAAAGAGAAATATGCGCGATAAATTAGCAAACAGCCTCAACTCTACATTCTTTCTAAAGTTTATAAGCGGTGGTGCCATAGTCTTCTCGATTATTCTGGTAACGCTACCTTTTTGGCCTGCTCCAGATGAGGCAGAGGTTTCTTCATGGCTTTTGTTTAGTGGTAGACTCCACCCCTTAGTCATTCATTTCCCCATAGTATTACTGTTTATACTCCTTTTGTGGGAAGTACTTATCGTGTTTAAGTGGTTTGAAAGGCAAGCCTTATTTCAGTTCATAATACATATCATTTCTATACTCAGTAGTATTGCCGCTGTGCTTATCGGCTTCGCCCTCTACCAAAGTGGTGGCTATAGTGGCTCTCTCATGCAAAACCATTTGTATATGGGGCTAGGCGTGGCCCTGGGGGCTATATGGGCATTTGTATTATTTGTGAATTTAGTACAGCAGAGAGCAGACACTAGCTCTAAGCTTTATTTAGGCAGCTTATTTATTACTAACCTTCTGGTTGTTTTTGCCAGCCATTTAGGAGGCTCTCTCACCCATGGCGAAGATTTTTTAAGTGAGCACTTTCCCATAAAAACCTCTTCAACTGATACACTTTCCCAAAAACCGATTGAAGAGATGTTGGTTTTTGAAGATGTCATTCAAAGTGCTTTACAAAGTCGTTGCTATAGCTGCCACAATGAGAACAAAACTAAAGGAGACTATCTGATGACCCGGTTCTCTAACCTTTTGGAAGGTGGAAAAAGTGGAAAAACAGCTATTAGCCCAGGCAGTGTAGAAGATAGTGAATTGCTTATACGTATCCATCTGCCCAAAAACCACGATGACCATATGCCACCTGAAGGCAAAACATCCCTTAGCCCCGAGGAAATTACGCTTTTGGAGCAATGGATAAGTAAAGGAGCTCCACAAGGCCTTAAGCTATCTGATATTCAACTAGATACCACATTTTATACCCTACTTTACAGAAAAGCGCAACAACTTCAGCAGGAAATGCTCATCAGGCAGCAAAAAAATATGGAGCTTGATGGTCTCATCCGGTTAGTAGCATACGAAGAGCAGCAATTTGTACTGGAAAAAGACCGTAACTCTAACGGCCTGGTATTGAGTATGCACTTTCCTCCTGAAAGTTTTGATGACAATACGCTCGCAGATTTACAAATGATATTTCCTCATCTACATAAAGTATCTCTAGCTGCCAGTAGCGTTAGCGATGATGCACTTTACCATCTGGGCCAGATGGACAAGTTGAGCGAATTACATTTACAGAATACACAGATCCGGGGTAGTGGTTTAACTCAACTTCAGAAGCTGGAAAACCTGGAATTACTGGACCTTTCTGGAAGCCAGATTGATGATGCAGGCTTGCTACATGTAGTGAAAATTAAAAACCTGAAGCACCTTTATTTGTACGAAACAGCTGTAAGCCCAGCAGTTTGTGACGCCTTGGCAAAAAATAATCCAGAGCTAGAAGTTCATCTGGAAAGAGGTACTTTCTTTTAGAAATGCTAAATTAGCTTTTTGATTTACCCTAAAAATCATTAGGATTTAGTTATGGTATGAACAAGAGCTTAGCAAAAATAGGAATTGTGCTGCTGCTGATCTTTGTACTGCCAGCAGTATTCTTTTCAGTGTATCAGATTAACTCACTGAACAAGAATGAACTGATTATTGAAGAAATTTATAATAATCAGCTGGACGCTATCCTGTTTTCTGTTAACCAATACTCGGCTGATGTACTTAATGCCTGGGCTTCTGAAGCTGACCTGCTCTTAGATGACAGTACTACTTTCCATGCTCAACGATTAAACACTTTTTTTGCAGAAAAGCCTGATTTAAGCTATATATTCGTGGTAGACAGTGCTAATTTTAATCAGGTACAATTATTTAATGAAAGTAGCGGAAGAGTAATAGATGACTCACTAGCTAATAAAATAAGCACCACATTCTACAAACGTGATGAATTGGTTTACCGACTGTTCAACTATCTGGAAAATGGATACCGTAAAATTGAACCTGTTTCAGCTATTACAGATGATAACCTAAAGCTACAGCTGTTCCTTCCTCTCAGCAAAGATTTTGGAGATAGCAGATATATCTGTGGCTTCATACTGGAACCTGCTTCTTTTATCCAGAATGTACTTGGCCCAAAAATACAGGCAGTTACACAAGAGAAGTTTATTATTTCTGCTCATCAGGAGGAGGATAATACGCTTATCTACACTACTGATGCAGAAAGTGAAAGCGGAAGACAGCTGCACCAATTACCTTTCTGGCTATTTCCAGACTTTTACCTTACTATTGACCTTAATGGACAGACCATTGAAGCGCTGGCACAAAACCGAATAAAAAATGATTTGATGCTCATTATTGGCCTTAACATCATCATACTACTCGGGGTGTGGTTTGTTTTTAGGAATATTAAAAGAGAGGTAGAGCTCGCTCAGCTTAAGTCAGATTTTGTATCTAATGTTTCGCATGAGTTACGCACCCCCCTATCACTCATCAGTATGTTTGCCGAAACTCTGATGCTGAACCGTGTACGTACAGAGGAACGTAAGCATGACTATTATAAAATAATCAGCCAGGAAACTGTCCGTCTTACAGCGATGGTCAATAAAATCCTGAACTTTTCTAAAATTGAAGCCGGTAAAAGAATTTATAGCCTGCAATCCATAAACTTAAATGAAATTGTAAAAGAAGTTATTGAGGCTTATGAGTTTCACATTACGCAGCAAGGCTTTAGCTATGACTTTAAGGCTGCCGATCAACAGTTATTAATATCAGGAGACCATGAAGCGATTACAGAAGCGATTATTAATTTGCTTGATAATGCAGTAAAATACAGCCCTAAAGAAAAATCTATCAGAGTAAGTACCGGACATACGGATCAGTATCATTTTGTAGAAGTCTCAGATAAGGGTCAGGGAATTTCAGACACCCACCGCAAAGCTATTTTTGATAAATTTTATCGCGCTACCAGCGGTAACGTACAAAGCGTAAAGGGCACAGGCCTGGGCTTATCCTTGGTAAAACATATTATGGATGCTCACAATGGGCGGATAGAGGTAATTAGTAGCCTGGGAGAGGGTAGTATATTCAGGCTATGTTTTCCGAAGAAATATAAAATCACAAAACTTTTAGAAAGTACATGAGCCAGATACTCATAGTAGAAGACGAACCCAGCATGATTTTGGGGTTACAGGATAATCTTGAATTTGAAGGCTATGAAGTTGAAACCATAGAAGATGGTAAACAGGGCTTGGAAAAGATACTGGCAGGTAACTACAGCCTCGTACTTCTGGATGTAATGCTGCCTAGCATGTCGGGCTTTGATATTTGCAGGCAGGTAAGAAACAGTCAGAAAGACACCCCCATCATTTTACTAACGGCAAAAGGTGAAGAAATAGACAAAGTACTCGGACTTGAACTTGGGGCTGACGATTATATTACTAAGCCATTTAGTATCAGAGAGTTACTTGCAAGAATTAAAGCAGTACTCAGGCGTGGAAACAACCCTGGACATACAGATGAAAGCAAAATTCAGATAGGCAGGCTAAGTTTAGATTTTCAGAGTTATACAGCAGATGAGGGAGGTAAGAGCGTGAAAATGTCGTATCGGGAGTTTGAAGTTCTTAAGTACCTTTGGGAACATAAAAACGAAACTGTAAGCCGATACGACTTGTTAGACAATATTTGGGGCTACGAAGATGAGCAGCCCACCACACGTACGATAGACAATTTTATAGTAAAACTTAGAAACAAGATAGAAGCAAACTCTAATGACCCCAGAATTATTCTGACAGTGCATGGCATTGGCTACAAAATGCTTATCCAGCAGTAGCCTGTAGTTGCTTCTTATCTGTATTAGACGCTCTTAACTCCATAAGGTAGTTTGACACCAGCACTCTAATGTTCTGAGGACGTCCGTATCTTTCGTTTTCCAACTTATCGTGATAAATAGCTTTGTTCTCCATTATCGTATTATTTTAAGTTGATAATGCTAAGATACACATTAATACTTAAAATACGAATCAAATAATACTTTTTTTAAGTATTGTTTTATCCTGTTACTCACCGGTAATTAATCACCTTTTTCTCTTTAAGTCCTGCATGACAACTTTTTACATTCTGTTACCCAGCTATGGCAAATACTTTTCGTTATAGGTATACATTAGATTAAACAACACAGTCCCAAAAATGAAAATGCTTGTATTGAGTACCCTTCTTACTCTACTCAACCTGCTTACATTTGCCAGAGACTTTGAGATAGAGTATGTAGATATTGTATATCTTGAAGATAAGCCTATCATCGCAGCCAGCCTGAATGGTAAAGTAGCATACTTTCTAGTAGACACCGGCTCTGATATCTCTATCATTGACGAAAACGTAGCAGAAGAATATGGTTTTCGTACTATTGTAAACAATGACCTGAACTATCAGATTGAGGGGTTACAAGGCAACAAAAAAGCACTTAAATGGGCAAAAGGTTGTGAGTTGATCATGGGAAAAGGTGAAATTAAAGCCCGATTTTTTACTTTGGATATACAGCATTTATCAAATTCTTTGAGAAAGAAAACGCATATTGAGATCCAGGGCATTATTGGCTCGGATATTATGAAAAAATATAACTTCAGGATTGACTACAAAAACCTGAAAATTGGCTATCTCAACAAACATGTAATTGCGCATGAAAGCAATACTAATTCTAGCTTAGCCTATTATACTTTAATAAGAAAAGGATGGCAGGAAGTTTCCTCAAATCATATTTACTGATATTTTTACGCTATAGTTTATCAATTTTCTGATCTAACTCCTAAATGCCCCTAGCCTACTTACAAAGAACTGTTATCTGGGTATTTTTGCTCTTCTTTTCAACCTCCTTTAGCAGCTTTGCCGCGAGCTGGGAAATGTGTTTGAAGCTAGAAGGTGAGTGGAAATTTCGTATAGGTGACAATCCAAAGTGGTCCAACCTCAGCTATAATGATAGTAACTGGGAGCGTGTGCAGGTACCAGCTGCCTGGGAAACTCAGGGTTTTCATGCCTATGATGGTTATGGGTGGTATAGGAAAACTTTCAACCTGAGTAGAGAACACGCTCAACAAAACCTTTTTTTATCCCTGGGCTATATAGATGATGTAGATGAAGTATTTATTAATGGCAAGCTGATTGGTTTCTCCGGATCTTTCCCTCCTTACTTCCAAACCGCATATAACGCTTTTAGAAGATACCCTATTCCTAAAGAATACTTAAACCCAGAGGGTAAAAACACAATTGCCATACGAGTTTATGATGCTCGAGTGGATGGCGGTATTATTGGCGGAGCCATTGGTTTGGTATCAAATGCGGACTACAATCGCCTTGATGTTAATTTAAGCGGTTTATGGGAATTCCGGTTGGGAGACAACTTAGACTGGCGCACATCAGAAGTAGCCTCTAAGCAGTGGGAAAGAGTAATGGCACCACTATTTTGGGAGAAACAGGGCTTTGTTAATTATGACGGCTATGCCTGGTACCGTAAATCATTTTACCTGCCCAGTGATCTTAAAGGAGAAGACCTAGTACTATTGCTGGGAATGATAGACGATTTTGACCAGACATATATTAATGGAGTACTGGTAGGTAGTACCGGCTTTAACGAGAACAATGAGTACATCTACAACGATAACTTTGCCTATTCTACCATTCGTAAATATAACCTGCCCCTAGAAGCCCTTAACTTTGGTGGCTTTAACACTATCGCCATCCGCGTTTTTGACAAATATCTGGATGGAGGAATCTATAATGGTCCTTTGGGCATCATCAAACAGGGCAAGTATACAGACTTCTGGCGTCGTTGGTGGCGCTAGGGCCGCTTAACCAATCATATAGACCTTTCTACTACTTGCAGCATATTTCCTTCAGGATCATAAAAAGAACGAAGACGACCGCCTCCTATGGCATCTACTGTCTCTCCTATCCATTCTACATTTTGCTCCTGAAGATAAGCGATGGCATTTTCCAGGTTTTCTACCCTTAAAGCAATATGTGACCAGCCTGGCGTACAGATATTTCTTGCAGGACGAGCAGTTTCATCCTCAGGCATAATTTCTATAAGGCTATTGTCTGGCGCTTTTAAAATCCATACGGGCTTGTCTATTCTGTGGTACTTTTCGTAGCCTAACACATCGCAATACCATTTAGCTAGTTTATCTACATCTTTTGCGGCTACTGCAGGGTGGTCCATCCCCTTTAATGCTATACTCATAATTTAGTTGGTTAGTTTTAAAAATGAATATAAGCATAGTCATGGTAAGAATGCGACTAATACTCAAAAACTTATAAGAGCTTAGTGGATGAGGTTACTAACAGGCAAATAGCAAATTAAGAAGTAAGCTGTAGGCTGCTGTAAGAAGAAGGACGTTGCTCTTTTAATCTTTCCGAAGGGGAAAATATAGAGTGGTTGGTCAGTTAGCGCAAGAGTAGGAGAAGAAGGTTAGGATACGTGTATCAAAATCATCTTCAAGGTTTAGGTTGCAATGGTATATAGCAGTAAAAAAAGCTTGCGAGCTAACGTCCTTTGTTTTAAATAACTATGAAAGCCAGATACTCGAGTCAATTATATTAGATTTAAGGGATACACCTTCAGCTTCCAGATACAATCTCAAATCGTCGGGCAAAAACCTTAATTCCTTTTTAAGATCAACATTTGAGATATGTAAACCGATTACTTTGAAAACAGCCTTAATAGCCAGCTTAATTTCGTTTATCTCCTTGTAGTTGTTAGGGCAAAGCGCAGGTTCCAGTTTGTAAACCTCATCAATAAATTCGTTCATAGAATCTATTTTGTCAGGAATACGGTCATTTACCTGCCAGTCTTTAATGTAAATAGCCTTAAAAGGAAGGGGTAAATAATTAAGAAACCGGATAGACTGTTCAAATGTAAGACGGTTTCGTACCGCCAACAGTACAGCATTGACCGCTTTTTCTGCACATGGCAGGTCATCAGGCCGATCCATCTGAGAGGCAACCTGTAGCACCAGCTCATCCAGATAAATCACGTGTTTGTCCAACTTATGTAGTGTTTTCATATCAGTAGAGATTTAGTTTTCACTTATAAATTACTGGTTAAGACTAAAAAATAACATGATTAAAATCATAAAAAAAGCTGATTAAAAGAGGTATATTTATAATATAAGCTCATTTATCTTGGTACATATTAAGATAATAAATTTTTTTCAATTATGAATGCCTTCCATAATTATCATGAGCTAGCCCTAGAACAATTGAGTATAATGTACCGGTCTGAGCATCAGTACAAAACCTATCTACAGATTTACAGTCATAAGGCTAGTTCACCTCTCCTAAAGCACCTTCTTTTTGACTTAAAGCAAAGCACAAATTATAAGCTTCATTATCATCATCAGTTAATTGACTCTTTACATTATCAGGCGAGTCAGAGCGCAACAGAAGGATTAAATGGCATATACAAAGAAGCACATCAGCTACTGGATAGGAGCCGAAGTCCTGAAATGACAGATGCAATTTTACTGCATACACTATTCTTATCTACCCACTATACGTATAGCCATTACCATATTTTGCTGCTCTACTTTAACAGCCTTAGCTGGACTAAGGAATCCAGCTATACCCGAAAAATGATTGCTGCAGAAGAGTCAATCCTTAACCAAATTAATGCACTCATCAAAGACAATTTTAATAAAGCTGCTTTGGCTCCAGAGCTAGATGCCGCACTTGTTTAAATAAATCATATACAGCCATGAAAACTATAAAGAGAGTCTTAGCCCCTACAGATTTTTCACCTATTGCCAACAACGCGCTTTTGTATGCTATAGAGCTGGCTAAAGAAATTGGTGCTAAAGTTTACGTTCTGCACTCTTACAGAGTGCCAGCTATAGCTGATACGGCTTATCCTATTGGGGGTATGTACCCTGAGGGTATGGTAGATATAGAAGATGTACGCAAAGAGGTGGGAGAAGAAATGGAAAAGCTCAAAAAAGATTACCTGTACAGCCAGTCGCTACAATATGAAACTTTGCTTAAATGTGGGTTTGCTGAAGAAAGCATTGTAGACACTGTAAAAAATGAACATATAGACCTTATTGTAATGGGAACGAGTGGAACTAATGCAATACAAGAGTTTTTAGGTAGCACTACCACTCATATTATTAAACAGTGTGCAGTACCTACGCTGGTAATACCTGATGGGATAAACTTCGGTAAACTGGAAAGCATCGTTTTAGCTACAGACTATCAGCAGGTACACAAGCCAGAATCTTATGCAGCACTTTTGTTTATGGCCAATATCTTCCATGCAGAGGTAGATGTCTTACATGTAAGTAAAGGCGGTGCCAGACTGACTGAAGCTGAACTGGAAGCTGGTGAAGAACTGGATAGGATACTTCGTAAAACACGACACAATTATCATTACGATTTTGAAGAGGATAGTATCAATAAAGGGATTGAAAAGTTTCTGGCTAAACACAAGCCTTCTATGCTGGCCATGATTCCCAGAAAACACAGCTTCTGGGACAAACTGCTTCATGGAAGTAAAACACAGCACATGATATTCCACACAAAAAGACCTGTACTCATTTTAAAAGACTGATCTTTTACTCATAGGAAAAGAGTGGTGCTTACTGCATCACTTTTTTTATTGCAAACTACCTCTATAATAATCTGCCAGTTTCAGGTATGAGATTGCCTCATCTTTTATTCTGGATAGCTGATCATTTCCCATAGGGCTATTAAGTCCAACAAGAGCAATCTTGGCACGTATAGCTGCACGATACATTTTAAAATAAAGTAATAAGTTTTTGTTCTCTATCTTATCTATTCCCAATTTTTTCATGTTACTTATATATTTCTCATAAAACAGCTCAGAGAAATCCACACTGCCATAATACTCTAAATCCATCATTAGAAATGCGATTTCATTTAGCAGGTCAATCTGACGAAGGTTTTCGTCAAATTCAATACAATCAAAAATGATGGGAGGCTTAGTCATAAATACATTTCGTGAATGAAGGTCACCATGTACATCTTTTACCAGTCCTTGCTTACTTCTCTGATTTAATAAATCTATATTTTCATCCAGAAACTGATCTGAACGCTTACATATACGCTGTAGAAGCTGCACGTATTCAGGCTTTAGGTGAGATCTGACTACATGCTCCCAATTCATGATATCGTTAAAAGTTTCTTTAAGCTCCTGTATTCTCCATAGCTTTTGTACAGCAAAAGTTTGAGTATGTAGTTGTGCTACCGTATGAGCTAATTGCGCAATATGCGTGGGCGTAAGTAAATTTTCCGTGATTAATTTGTCCATTTCCAGTACAGCATCTATACGTCGCATTCGTACTGCAAAATCAATCAAGCTGCCTTGACTACCTCCAATAGAAATCTGCTCAGCCGTTTCCCTAACTTCGTATATACCTTCATATACATCTGGCGCAGTTCTCCGGTTGAGCAATACTTCTTGAGTACATGCTTTTTTTCTATTGTCCAGAGTAGAAAAGTCTAAAAACTCCAGTTTAATTGTCTTCTTAATTTTAAATACAGTCTCTTTAGTAAATATCAGATATGAGATATGCGTTTGTTGATAAGTGATCTCAGTCTTGTTATAATTCTTGCCATTTATAAAAGGCGAGACTTGTAAAAAACTAAACTCTTCTTCGGTCATGGCTTATATAGTTCATAGCTTCTTCAATTAATGAATCTACATCTGCAGAGGAACTATCCAAACGCAAATGCGACTGCTCTACTGGCTCATCATTTTTCTTCAGTTTATAATACACTTCTTCTCCAGCCTCAGAGTACTTTCTGGACTGCCTTACTCTCCTGAGACTGGTAGCCTCATCGGCTAGCATTTCTATCAGAAAGAAAGCTACACCATAAGCACCTGCCATTTTTTCAGCAATTTTTATGTACTCTCTTTTTCTAAAAGTAGCATCCAGTATGAGGGACTTACCAGATTCTAATTGCTTTCGGGCATAGTCAAACATTTGTTCATATACTTTTTGGGTGTCTTTCTCGCTATATCTACCACGAAGCTTCATCTCATCTCTTAGCTTATCAGTGTTTATATAATATAAATCAAGCTTGCTGGCTAGGCGTTCTCCAAAGTATGACTTTCCACTACCCGGGAGACCATAAATTAGTATAAGCATATAACTAGGTTTTACTACAATGCTACAAGACTAAGCTGATGAAAAACATGACAATTATCAAATTTCAGACTGAGCTAAATCATTAATATTTAGGGAAATAGTTGCTTAATTCAGATAAACAAATTAATACCAAAATGAGAGCACATATTCTTCACAACGGACTGCACAGAATAGGAGATCGCCCCTCTCGTATTCTTGATAACGAAAGGTTTTTGTCTAGAGACCCTTTTGATGAGTCATGGATGACCAAGACATCTACAGCAGCAGCAAATGTAAAAGCTGATAAGGAGTTTTATGATCTGGAAATAGCGCTTCCTGGCTTCACAAAAGACCAGGTCAGGTTAGAAGTAAACCAGCAAAACCTA
Organism: Porifericola rhodea; assembly: GCF_030506305.1. Lineage (GTDB taxonomy): Bacteria > Bacteroidota > Bacteroidia > Cytophagales > Cyclobacteriaceae > Catalinimonas > Catalinimonas rhodea. The sequence goes on from NZ_CP119421.1 coordinate 4,713,167, forward strand.
AGTATAATAGCAGAGAAAAAAGATACGCATTTTAGCGTAGATGAACCTCAGTATATTCGCAGAGAATATAGCACGCAAGCACTCTACAGAAGTTTTGATTTACCTGATCATATACAAACAGAAGAAATTGAAGCGTGCCTGGAAGATGGATTACTTAAAATTAAACTGCCTCACTCCAGAAAGCTTCAGAAGGCAAAAAAAATAGAAGTGTTGTAGCATACATATTCTATGATGACATGTACAATTAAACTGGTGGATATTATTTACCCACCAGTTCACTACCTTCATTGTCCACATAAATAGTTTTATCTGAAGCATCTCTGTATAAAGGGATCGTAAAGCAGAATGTACTCCCCTCTCCTTCTTCACTTTCTACAGCGATTTTGCCTCCATTTTTTTCTACAAAATCTTTACAAAGAATTAGTCCTAATCCAGTACCTTTTTCATACGCGGTTCCCAGAGTTGATTTTGTCTGATGGGTAAATAAATTGTTCAATTCATTTTCACTCATTCCTTTACCAGTGTCTTTCACCACCAGTTTTAGCATATTGTTCAGACGAGTAGCTTTAACGATCACTTTACCACCAGCTGTAGTGAATTTAATAGCATTCGTTAAAAGGTTACGAACTACTAATTTTGTCATTTCATAATCAGCATACACTTCCTGGCTATCACCTACCCTATCCATAATGTAAATATCTTTCTTCTCTGCCTGCGTACTCAGCAAATGAACAGTATCATTAACAAGCTCTTTGATGTCAAAGAAAGTTGGCTGCGGGCTTATACCTTGCATCTGGCTTTTTGCCCAGTTAAGCAAGTTATCCAGCAAACTGGTTGTAATATTTACTTTTACTCTAAGCTCTTTAGAAATAACCTGCATCTCCTGAGGCGAAATACGGCCCTGAGTCATCAAATCCAGAATGCCTTCCAGTGAATTTAAAGGGCTTCTAAAATCATGAGAAATGATAGACAGCAATTTGTCTTTAATCTGATTTGACTGCTGAAGTTCATCTTTCTGCTGGTTGATACTTTCGTTCAAGAAAGTCAGCTCTTTGATAATTTCTTCTATTTCCTGCTTTTGCTGAATGAGCCTGCGGTTGGCAATGTTTTTATCTTTATTCGCATTCAACAATACGGATACCGCAATAAAGCTAAGTACAAGCCCCAGAGACACAAAAATAACAGCATAGGTCTGTTTTTCTATCAGCACTTGCTGGTCATCCATAACCGCCGCTTTAAACTCATTATCAGATACAAGTGCAGCATTCTCTAGTTCTTTTTTGTTCAGCTCAAGGAGGATCAATTGCTTACTCTTATATTCATTAAATATACTGTCTTTGTAAGCATTACTCAAATCAGTGTAAAGCAAGGCTTTTTCGTATTGAGACTGGGCTTTACTTATATCTGCCATTACATGAGCTGCTTCTTTAATCTGGTTTTTTGAGGAAGAGCTTTTAGCATAGGCTAATGCTTTGGAAGCATACTTTTTAGCTTCAGCATATTGCTTTTTTTGCAAATACAATTTACCCAATAATATCATTGAATTAGTTTGCTCATGCTTATCCTGCAATTGATTTTGGATATCCAGAGCCTCCTCTAAGTGGCTTTTAGCTTCTTGAAAATCATCCAGTTCCAGATATACTTTTCCCATAGACTGTAGGTTGATCGCCAGTCCGGTATTATCATCATAAGCTTTGTCTACCTTATAAGACTGAAGGTAATAATAGAGCGCACTATCGTATTGCCCCAGATTCAGGTACACATCTCCTAGATTATGCAATGGAAAGGTAATACTTTGCTCTAGCTGATACTCTTCACCTATTTGATACGACATACGTAGAGCCTCCAGCGCTTTCTGAGGAAGGCCATTGCTGGTATAGATAAGGCCGATATTATTGTATAGAGTAAGTTCACTTTCAGGGTCATGGAGACCACCTTTTGTTTCCAATGACCGCAAATAATAAGATAGTGCCTCATCGTAATCCCCCAAATCATCATAGATGACACCAATATTGTTTAACGCCTTACTGATGCCAATACTATCTTTTAACTGCATAAAAAGCCTTAATGCGGACTGCAAATACTCTAGAGCAAGCTTATCCTGATCCAGAAGATCATAGGCCAGCCCCACTTCACTTTTAGCAATTGCTTTTTCTTCTAGGTTTCCACCGTATTCTGCTTTCTTCAGCTTTTCCAGCTTTTGAGCTAGAATAGTCTCTGCACTTACAATGCTATCTGTAGAATGAAATGGAAGGTTAGCTATTGAGTCCGCAAAATGATTGAGCGAATAATTAGTTAGCGCATAAGAGTTTGTAGTTATATTACAGAATGCAACAAAAAGTAGAAATAAAGCAATGTGCTTCAAATTGACATTGATTTTAGCCCGTAATGTGTATAGGTAATTCGGGTTTCTCATTGAATAGGAGATATTTCTTTGGTTTCTCATTCTGGATACTAAAGTCGGGCTTTATGTCATGAGTTTTATCATGCAGACCCTAAGTTCCTTACGCTCGTACGTTTTCTATTTTGTTTCTAAAATAAATGAACAGAACGATGTCAAAGATATAATTAATCAGCATAAATCGTTTTATAAAATTTTTCAGAAGTTTAGTTTTCTTGAATTTCACAAATCCATCGTTGAAAAATGACTTTTACCTTACGTCTATAAGGAAATGTAAAATAGTATTGAAACTACTATTTACTTAAAAAAACAACGTGCGAACAAATAACCTGTCCTAACATTCACTAACATAATAACTTGAAATAACATGGATTGATTTTTGGCAACTTGTATCAGTAGATATTACTACTGACCTTCAGTGCTTATTCATTTTTATATTGACTTATTGTTATTGATAAGATGAGTAACACAAAATAAAAATAACTAATCAGAATATAAGCCAGATATAAATTTTTTAAGACATTTATGAGTTAATAAGGAATGAGAAAGATCAGTACATTATTCATTATTATGCTGCTCAGTTTGAAGGCGCTTGCACAGCCAGAAACAGCTGATGATTTGTTCAAACATGCTAACAATCTTTATCAGGAAGCTAAGTTTAGCTCAGCCTTAAACTTTGTAAATAGGGCAATTGCTCAGGAAGCAAAAAAACACGACTACTATCAATTGCGGGCAGAAATTTTTGAGTCGCTGGAAGATCTACCTTCTGCACTAACTGACTATACAATTATTACTCATCTACAGCCTGAAATTACGGATTACTGGTTCAAAAAAGCTCAACTGAACTATAAACTTGCAAGATACGAAACAGCGCTCACAGATTTACATCACTTACTAAACATGCCAGAAGGCCCAACTACAGCGGTCTATTTTAAAGGTAAAACTGATGCGCTAGGTTTTGCAGCCAGCAATATGAGCACAATCCAGTCAGATATGGAGGCTGAACTGTATAATTATATAAGTATGTCTCATCTGGCTTTAAACAATATTGACAGTGCGAAAACTTATATCAATCTTGCTATTGAACATAAGCCATCTGAAGCCGATTATTTTGCCAATCTGGCTTTAGTATTTGAAGCAGAACAGGATACAGTTGCTGCTATTCGTAGTTATCAGCAAGCTTTGGCTCGTCAATCTGATCATGAGCTTGCTCTAAGAAACATATCTTTGCTGGCTACTGACTCAGACTCTAAAAAATTTATAGAAGAAGCATACGACCTGGCAATAGCTCAGGAAGCTTCTTACCAATCTTATTTTAATCGCGCAGTCCTTCGTCAATCAAAAGGTGAACATAGAAAAGCAGTTCAGGATTTTGATCAGGCATTAGCTTTAGCCGGTAATAATACAGAAATGCTAATTTTAAGAGGTTATAGCAAAGAAAAGTCAGCAGGTTTAGAAGGGGCTATTGAAGATTACAGTACCGCTCTTAAGCATAACCCTAATCATGTTAAAGCCTACTCCAACCGAGCTAATGCTTACTATAAACTAAAACGATACAATGAAGCATTGGACGACTATAACACTGTTATTAGTTTGAACCCTGAAGAAGCTAAATATTATTATAACAGAGGAATTACTCTATATTATCTGGGTAAGATAAGCAGGGCCTGTACTGATCTGAACAAATCATTAGATATGGGCTTTTTAGCGGCACAAAAGCCGCTTAAGAAGTTTTGTAAGCCCTCTTATTAACGTATAAAAAAAGGGACCATAAGTCCCTTAGTTTGCTTTTCCATTAATTTCTTAAGCATTGGCATACTTGCCAAATAACTCGTCTTCCAGCCTTTTAAGATAAGCCTTAGCCTCTTTTAGAGAGTTTTTATCTTTTTGCTGAATTGTTTTATTTACAGAAGAGACAATATTAGCTTTGATGCGCTTAATTCTATCCTCTTTATTGGTAAATACGGGTTCGCTACCTTTAATTGTTTCAATAGCTTCATTTACTCTTTCGTCAAGCTCTGCCTGCGCTTTTTGCGCTTTGTGGGCTTCTTTTTCCTGACGGATAGCTTTTGCTTTGTTGTACAAATCAGCTTCGTTCTTAATTTTACCTACCTGGCGCAGGTCTTTCACTTGAGCGAGCGTTTGCACATCGCTTTTCTTAACTTTAATTCTTCCTAAAAGGATATCATTTTTCATTTTAGGATTACCCTTGGCGATAAGCTCTATACCCTTGGCAAATTCTGCATCACGAAGAATGGTACGATCACTAACATTGAATTCACGAGCTAAAACTTCTGACGTCTTATCGCCACTTTGCCCACTAGAGAGCACTTTATCGTAGCCTCCGCGCTTCTTTTTCATGCGCTCATACTTTAGACCTCTGAAGTAGCTAAGCTGATCAGGGTTAAGATTTCTTCTTCCTAACTGGTGGTTAATCATCCAGTCTTTTGCCTCCTCCTCAGATCCAAACTTGATAATTCTAACTCGGAAAGGAATATCATGTTTTGTACAGATCTGATACCTATTGTGACCGTCTACCAATACGAGGTCACCATTTTTCTTGTTCCATAAAGTTAAAGGGTCTAAACAACCATTCAGCTTAATGTTTTCCTCCAACTGTTCACGGCTATCTTCTGAAAGTGGTGTAATAAAGTTCTGAAGTTCAGATTTTACTTTAATATCATCATAATTGATGTATTCTGAACTGCCGTTATCAGTTATCACCTGAATTTCGCTTAATAGGCTTTCTTCCATAATAAAGTGTAAATGATAATTATTCTAAATCGTTACTAACAATCTTGGGTGTAGGTGTAATATTAACTTATATGACGTTTTCAAATAAAGGGATAGTATTATTGATACCATTTCTTATATACTGAATTCAACTCAATAAGTTTATATTTTTTTTATTAATGCTTTTTGAGAGCGTTTAAGTCTTCTGAAAATCTAAAGATTTTGTTAAAAATTTAAAACAAACTGCAATATGTTGTTTTTTAAGACAATTACCATACATCATGTAATTCTTTTAGTCCTGTAAATATGATCACCTCCTCACTAAAAACAATTGTATTATGCCATATGATAGTGAACGTTTGTCACTTTTAAAGTTACATAGTTAACTAAAAGTTCCTTAAAAACTAATCAAAATTGCTCATAATTGCTACATAAAAATACGCTATCCCCTGTATTCTGCCAAGTTCAAACCTATTATCACTTTAAAATATTTTCCAATTTATATAAAATGAACTTTGTCCAAAAAAATCACTTCTATTAAAATTCCGCATTATTAAAATAATCACACTAGCCACATCTATCAAACTGTCAAAAAATAAAGACATTCAGTACAGGCAAACTTGAGCTAAAAACAAGAAGCATGAGTGGTAGCACACAATAATACGAATTATTATGTTCCAGATACAACATTGCTATCTATACTTTGTATGCTCGCAGAAATGAAAAAAAATTTTACTCTTAAAGATAATTAGTAATTTATTACTATAGGTTTTAGCCTATTATACTAATCTAAATACTTTTAATAGTAATAAATATGAATCACTCGGGCTGGTCAAGCTGAATGTCATGCTTATTTAACCAATCTTTCCAGGTCGGAATTTTTCGGGCCAAAGGGTGTAAGCAGGGATCATAACGAATCTCTTTGTACTCTTCATATGAACGGGTCAACAGCTTCTGAAATCCCTCTGGGAGCTCAGACCATTTAAGTTTTTCCTTTTCTTTCTTTAATGCAGTCATTTCAGGATTTAAATTCATATCAAGATTAAGCTAAATGAATCTGATATTGTTATACGAAAACGATAATTTTTAGATTTAAGTCTAAAGTTTGACCAATAAGTCAATTACTTTTGTTTTTATCGCAAGGCTTTAGTTAGTGCACGTAAAAGCATGTAACGTAAAGCATGCTCAGTAGTTATGCAGATGATAGAAAAAGAGTAACCCTATGAATTTACACAAATTTCCAGCCACTGATATACCCGAAATTTTTCAGCCCTATGACAAAAGTGAGCACTTTAGCCATTGTGTAAGCTGTAATGTCTACCTGCTGGACGAAAGTATTGAATATGTTATTGAAAAAGCAATACGCCAGTATCCTGAATATGGTACAACAGACGTAATTTTTGAATACGCGATGTGCCTTAAGTGCGCTGAAAAAATGCGTAAAGAGCTTTCTGAAGAATCTTTGCAGAGAATAGAGGCTTATATAATGAAGCAGGGTAAACTGATAGAGCAAAGCCAGAAACTACGTGATGCACATAACTGGAATGTAAAAGATTGGTTAAGCAAATGTGCTTTTACCGGCCAGGCAATAGAAGATCAAAGTGAATACCAGATTATCGCGCACTGTAAAGGCAATCAGTTGGTTTTTTCTGCTATGCCTTATATGATTAGTGCTCAGGCTATGGAAGAAATGTCAGAATTACTCTCTCAAAAAACGCAGGACGAACTTAATCGTTTTATTGATGATAACTTTGGCATACCACCTGAACTAAAAAAGCCAATTATAGATAATCCGGTTGTTTTGCTATAAGTTCATAGCGCTGTTTGGTCAATTCTGGTAAATGAATAGCCCTGTGCTTTTAAGCGGGAAATGATTTCATCCAGATAAAGATATAACTTATCTGTGCGTCGTGGATCAGTGCCAAAATGGATTAGTAAATTAAATCCATTTAAGCCAGACGGCTTTTCTACTGATTTCTCAAGAATATTTTGCATAAGCTGCCCGCTTGTTAAATATTTACTTTTAAGCTCCGGGTAAGTCCAATCCTGATTACTTAGAGTTCCTGGTGTAAAATTTATCAGTTTTAGCCCCAGATGTTTAGTCCAGGCAGCAATTGTGTCATTATACCACTCGTAAGGTGGCAGATAAAACAAAGCATCTTTTCTTTCTATACCAAAGTTTTTCATTTCGCGGTAATTGTTTTCCACATCTGCATTAAAGTCTGCACAGCCAACCAGCAAAGAGTCTCTCTTCTCCCAACTTGCATACAGCAGGTGCTGGTCGGAATGAGCCCCCAGATAATGCCCATCCTCTATAAGTTGCTTTATAATTGAATGGTGATCAGGCTCCCGGTAAAAATCACCAGTGAAGAAGAAGGAAGCTTTCACCTCATGTTTATCTAATGCTTCTTTAATTGGCAAATAACCGTCAGCATATTCATGAGCTGAAAACATAAGATTAATCTGCATTTGAGTAGAGTCGGTTCGGTTAATAGCGCCAAAATGATAGTTTAGCTTTCCGGCAGGGCGTGTGCGCTGCCCTTCTTTTTGCAGTGCTGACAACAAATACACCAGACTGGCAGTACCATCCATGGTAGGCTCATTGGTAGAGTAGTCCCCGAAGTCATCATGGTACACTACCAAATCTGACTGAAATTTGGCATACATATCTTCATTAACTAAGAGCAAGCCTTTCAGATTATTAAAAATAGACCCATAAACAGGTCCATCCACCAATCCTCCACTTAAATGGTATCCTTTAAGATAGGTAAGAGAAGAATGGGGATTTCTTGGATAATTGCCATGCTCAGGTAGCCCAACTATCATGCTCACTCCCCACGGATTACACCCCAATAACCAGTCGCGAAGTGCGGCTTCCATCTCAGCAAACTGAGTATCACCGCTAATCTGTTTATAAAGATGGGCCTGAGAGGCTGCTGCAGTTACTAAATTGTTTGAACACCATATGAATGGCACTCCCATTAAAAAAGGATTGTTCTTCCCCCTATCTAGAATTTTTTGGAGGCCAACCTTCATCTTTTCCTGAAAAGCAGTTTCTACTCCCTCTTGCTGGCTCATACTTAATTTTGGGTGGCCAACATTCCAAAAAGGATACCATTGATAGTGGCGGGCAGTATCTGCACCCATCCAGGGAGTACTTACTTCTCTTTTACCATAACTTACCCCCTTATCCAGCCACTTGGGCTCATGACTCAAATGGTATAATTCAGCAGCTGCCAGTTCCATATCGTCCACCCAATTATCTTCTTCATAAAAATATGGTGCATTACCGGGTGCAGTCTGGCTAACTCCTGGCTTAGATTCACCGAATGCAAAAGCATCACGAGCCTTTTGTTGAAGTAAACTAGAAAAAGCTGTGTCATCTTCAAAGATCTGGGCAGCCAACGCAAAGGCGGAAGCAAATTTTCCCGCAGTTGAAGCTACTCCTGTAGCTCGGTTCTTGTACTTTAGTCCCTGAGGCTTACCGGTAATAAAATATACAGGTCTTTCCTTTCCTTTTCCATAACTCACTTCATCGTGGTTAGGCAAGCGGTATCCTGCATGATCTCTATCATCCGCGATTTGGTTGTACATCTCGCCAGGAGCGGGGTTCATTTTAAGGAGCCAGTCTAACCCCCAACGTGCTTCGTCAAGAACATCTGCCACGCCATTACTACCCTTATGCCCTACTGCATCATATTCATCAACAAAAGAGTCAGGGTTCTGCTGATAGGCAAGAAGCATTTGGTATACCGCATTAGAGGAGGTAGCCGTATACTGCAAATAGTCGGTAGCGTCGTGCCACCCGCCGCGCACATTGACATAAGTAGAATCTGCTGAAGGGTGGTATACTCTAAACCCATCCTGAAAGTGGCAGGAATCTTTAAGAAAAGGATTATAGCCACAGCGCTGTTGTCGCATGTAGTTTAATAGAAAGTCCGCAGTGCCATCGTATACATCATAGGCTATATGAAAAACAGGAGATTGAGCATCTGCCGATTTGATGTAATAAGCCCCGACCTGTTTGAAATCGGAAAAATTTAGTCTATGCCCACTCTTAAATGCCGCATAAGCTCCATAAGAAGTTATATCTCCACTTCTCCAGACTTCTTCATCCGTCATGGCATCGTAGAGAGCAAAAGTATTTAGTTCAAGCAGATCTTTAGATACTAGTACAGCTACTTTTTTAGCCTCCGGCAAATAACCCAGTTGGTTAATACGAATCCAGCTTTGCGCGTAAAGTTGAGCATTTACCAGCAGCAACAGGGCACAAAAAAAAGTTGATATAGTTTTAGGCATGCTTAGTGTAGTTTCTCTAATCTCGTAAAACTACAATCATGTGCATTTTTAGGATAATTTGCAATTTAATTCTTGCTTTTGATGTAGCTGATAAAGTCCAATAATGCTCTTGTTGATTTTTCTGGCTCTTCGTACATTCCCATATGTCCACTATTATCTAACGTGCAGAGCCTTGAATCTTGAGGAAGTTGGCTTTGCTCCAGCATATCTTGATAAGGAACAGCAGAGTCATTTTTGCCTGCTATAAAAAGACAGGGAAAGCTGGCCCCCTTAAGTACATCTAAACGAGCAGGGCGGTCACGCATGGCTCTTGTATAGGCTATCGCTGTCTGATCAGAAGTTTGGGCTACCATCTTTTTTGCTTTTTCTATCTGCTCATACATGCTTTCATGATGGTTATCTGCAAAAATAGAAGGCACAAAATTGTCAGCGAATGTACGGGTGCCGTATTTCTCAAGAAAGCCTACGGTACGTGTACGATTATCCTTTTTTTCTTCACTATCTGACTTAGCCGTAGAGTGAAACAAACAGAGTGCTGCCAGCCTGGAAGGGTATTTTTCGGCCATGGCCAGGCTCACATAACCACCTAGGGAATGCCCAACAACTATTGCTTGCTCTATATTTCTGCTGTTCATACACTCTATAACAGCAATTGCCGCATCTTCAATGGTAATGCTTGTAGCATTTAATTGGCTTTGTCCGAAACCTGGAAGGTCAGGTGCTAGTACTTTAGCTTCAGCAGATAATGGTTCTATTATGCCTTCCCAGACTTCTTTACGCTCACAAAAGCCGTGTAATAATATTACAGCAACACCTTGCCCCTGCTCTATCACTGAGAGTGAATGCTTCATGATTAAAAAATAATAAAATAAAAAATGGTTTAAGCCGAACAGCTATCTCCGCAGCAATCTTTACCTTTTGCCTTGTCAAATGCCTCCTTACCTTCTTTTAAAGCAAAAAAAGCAATGCCCATTGCTCCTATTGCATCTATATAAGGGATATGAAAAAGCTCATACAATGCACTGGAAGCCAGTAACAATACCGAAAGGTACAAACATGTTTTTGTACAGTTTGCATCAGAGATTATAGGACTAGAGTTAAGTTTCTTACCTGCCTTTATTTTGTAATGAACCAAGGCATACATGGTGAGTATAGAAAGTACCGAGATGATAATTCCTACTCTGGTAGTTTCGGGTTGACCTCCAGAAATAATTGTTAATACCGAACTAGAGAGAATGCCAACTGCCAACAGATAAAAGCTAAAGCCGGTAATTTTCAGAGCCTGCTTTTCAAAGCGGTCTTTTCCAACATTTTGCTGTCTACGCATACGAAAAACCATATGGGCAATACCAATACCTGATATCACTTCCACAAAGCTGTCTATACCAAAGCCAAAAAGAGCCAGTGTTTCATCTTCCATACCAAAATAGGTAGAAACTATACCCTCCAGCATATTATAAAAAATAGTGACCATACTAAGCCAGAAAGCTATCTTGAGCCACTTTTGGTATTCTGTATTATCTATTTGTTGTGTAATGTTCATAGATCAGTGTTTTTCAAGCTCGCAAAGCTCTCCCGGAACTTCAAACTGAATGGTAATATGGTCTATATGATAGCTTTTCAGTTTTTTGTTAACCTTCATTCTTAGCTCTGCTAACTCAGACAAACGCATATTATTGTTAATTACTAAATGTACAGAAAGTATGTTATAGTTTCCGTCCAACGTCCAAAGGTGGGTATCGTGAGTATCCTGCACTTCTTCTAAAGACTCCAGAGCGCTTTTCACTTTATCTATGTCTACATCATCGGGAGTAGCCTGCAAAAAAATATGCATAACCTGTCGCAGATTTTTAAAAGCATTCCAAAAAATATAAACAGCTATTAGCAGCGAAAGTATTGGGTCTATAATAGGTAAGTTTACAAACAACATGACAATGCTACCTACTAGCACCGCTACCCAGCCCAGTACATCTTCCAGTAGGTGAAGCATAACTGCTCGCTGGTTGATAGAGTTTTCCCCTTTGCGTAAACGAAATACTGCTAATCCATTAAAGAATATTCCTGCCAAAGCCAGATAGAGCATACCTCTGGCATCTACAGTTTCTGGGTTTAAAAGGCGAGGAATTGCTTCGGTGATAATAAAAAGCGAGCCGGCCAGTAAAATAACTGAATTAATCAGCGCACTTAAAGGTGAAAAGCGCTTGTATCCGAAAGAGAATTTTTTACTCCTGCCTTTCTGTGAATAGTTTTCTAAAAACAATGATGAGCCAATGGCAAAAGTATCACCCAGGTCGTGTATTGCATCAGAAAGTATTGCCATAGAGTTGGTAAATATTCCACCGATAAACTCTATGATGGTAAAGCTTAGATTAAGAAAAAACGCAACTTTAAGGTTACTACTGATTGAATGATGATGGGTATGATCATGCCCATGCTCATGATGGTGGTGATGACTCATTGAATATATAAATACAAATTACGGACGCTATACCACACTTACACAACTTATATTTAGCACTTGCTACTTAATAGCATAGCAAAAGCTAAAGGTGTAAAGTTCGTGCCATTAAAAAATTTACTGTATACGTGATTTCCCTTCCCACAAATCCGCTCTATTGCCCAGCTTTTCTTTAAGGGGCTGCGTTGCTTCATTGAGTTTCTGAAGTACATCATCATCTAGCTTACAGTCTAGGGCTTTTACATTCTTCCGCACCTGTTCACCATTTCTACCCCCTACAATCACTGAACCTACTGCGGGTTGCGACAGCAGCCAGGCAATACTAATTTCAGCCATTGGCTTGCCGTACTCCTCCGCAATTTTCCTGATCTTGTCAATAGTTTCAAAAGTCAGGTCTTCGCACCCTTCTTCACTATGTCTGGCCTGCGGTCGTTCAGAAGAAAAATGACGGGTGCGGGCTCTATCATCAGGAACACTCCCTGCATCTGCAAATTTTCCAGTAAGTAGGCCCTGCATTATTGGCGAATAACATAAGATAGGAATATTGTCCTGCTTACACTCTGGAAGCACTTCATACTCTATAGCACGCCATAATAAGTTGTACGGCAACTGGTTACTACTAATTTCATCAGCATACTTAGTAGCTTCCTGAAGTTGTTGTTTACCAAAATTAGATACTCCATAAGCACGGATTTTTCCTTCCTGTTTGAGTTCACTTAGCGCTCGCATGGTTTCTTCTACCGGTATTTCAGGGTTTGGCCAGTGCAATTGCAATAAGTCCAGGCGGTCGGTGCTTAGTGCTTTGAGCCTTTCTTCGGTCGCCTTTTTAACATCAGCATAAGCATAGTCAGCAGGCTTTAGCTTGGTAGCTATAATAATTTTGTTTCTTACTTCGCCCAAAGCTTTATGGATGAGATTTTCTGAAGCTCCGGAACCATACATTTCGGCAGTGTCAAAAAAATTAATGCCTTCTTCGTAAGCTGTTCTTAGCGCATCAATAGAATCCTTTTCGTCTTGTGGCCCCCAGTTAAACCCTCCTACAATGGCCCAAGCACCAAAAGCAATTTCAGAAACTTCAAAGTCGGTGTGTGGTAGTTTTATACAAATCATAAAAATATTATTTTCATGAAAATACGGCTTTCTCTAGAATAGGCAAGAATTACCAGGCTAAAGGAAAAAAAGATCTGATTGCTTCCAACGCATATTAAGAAACTAGTGTCATGATAGTAAGTGATTCACCTGACTACCAAGAACATGGAAACTTTTACCATTATTCTTCGCCAACGCAAAAAGTTACTTTCTTATTTACTTTTTAACCTTTCGGCCATTGGCTACCTCCTACTTCTTAATCAATGCACAGATAAGGTAGAAATAAGCCGAACGTATAAATACATGATGCCAGTGTACATGAGCACCACTGAACTTAGAGAAGCAGTTGATGTACTCCCACCACGTACCATTCAAGAAGCGGGTAAGATATATTTTTTAAATGGTTTTCTTTTTCTAAATGAACCCGGAGAAGGCATACATATTATAGACAACCGTAAGCCCGAGAATCCAGAAAGAATCAGTTTTATAAAGGTACCTGGCAATTATGATCTGGCTGCCAAGGGTAATTACCTTTATGCCGACAGCTTTATAGATTTATTGGTTTTTGACATTAGCGATGTAAATAACATTAGAGAGGTAGAGCGTGTAGAAAATGTGTTTCCTCTGCACAATTCTTATGGTGGATTTCCTACGGAAGAGGGACAAATTATTACTGAATGGGTAGAAACTGAAGAGACTGAAATTCTGGAAGGTAATCTGGAACCACTTTCTGCCGGCGCGTATTTTTATCGTGGAGGGCTTGTTTTAGATGGTATGGGAATGGCAGAAGCTTTTTCCAGTAAAGGTTCTGGTGGTTCGCAGCAGGGCGTGGGTGGATCAATGGCTCGCTTTACCATAGTCAATAACTATATGTACACGATAGACGACTACAACCTTCAGGTTTTTGATATTAGCCAGGAAGACAAACCTCAGCAAAGTGGGGACCTTATCAATGTAGGTTTTATGATTGAAACAATTTTCCCTTATGAAGATAAACTATTTATAGGTGCTCAAAACGGTATGTATATCTATGATAATTCAGACCCGGCAAAGCCTGAGCATATATCTACATATGAGCACATAACCAGCTGCGACCCGGTAGTGGTAGAAGGCACTACGGCCTATGTCACCCTAAGAAATGGTACAGCGTGTAATGGCTTCACTAATCAGTTGGAAGTAATTGACATAGAAGACCCTTACAATCCTAAGCTAGTTAAGACTTACGCTATGGACAACCCTCATGGACTGGGCATAGATGATGGCACATTATTTATTTGTGAAGGTGACTTTGGCCTTAAGGTTTTTGATGCATCAGACCACACCAAAATTGATGAAAATTTAATCGCCCATTTTGATGAATTGCATGCTTTTGATGTTATTCCGCTGGGTGGAGTTTTAATGCTTGTAGGTAATGATGGACTATATCAGTACGATTATACTGACCCTGCTAACATAAAATTGCTTAGCAAGATTGCCGCTCCATCCTTATGAGATACCTATTATTACTACTCATCAGTATGGCTCTAAGCTGTGCAGCACAAGCCCAGCAAGAAGTTCAAGTGGTCTTAAAAAGCGGTAAAGTGCTTAAAGGCAGACTCACCAATTCAGTGTACGAAGATTTTATTACCCTTGAACAGTCCGCTCTGGAGCGACAAAACATTGCAATAGAAAAGGTACAAAGCATTCACTTTGGAGCCATACCCGACACACTCAGAAATGATAAACAGAAAGATTTTTTTAAAAGGGAGCCGGCCTACTTTCACCTTTCTGAGTTTTATATGCTTTTGGGGAGAGATAGTGATGGTTCAGGGTATACCAATCTTTCTGTGCATACTGTTAATGGCTACGCCTTTTCTCCTCACCTTATGCTTGGCGGAGGGATAGGCCTTGATAAATATGGTGATTTCCTGGTAGCTCCTCTTTACTTAAGTGTACGTGGCCTGATAGTAGAAAGAAGCATTAGCCCTTTTTATTATGCTAATTTGGGTTGGGGCCATATGTGGATCACTCAGGAAATCCCCGAATGGATTGACTATCATGATACGGACGGCGGTTATCATTTTCAGGCAGGCCTGGGCTATCAGTTTAATATGAAAGCCTCCGCCATTACCCTGGGGCTGGGATACCGGCTACAGAAAACCCACCTCCACTACTCTACCCAAACCTGGGGCTGGGGAACAGAGACTGAGATAGAAGAAGACAGACTCCTCCGTCGCTTTGCTATTAGTTTGGGCTTAACGTTTTAGATTCTACTCATACTGTATTATCATACGAGCCTATCTCTTAAAAATTATTCCTACTACTTTTTTCCCTGCCTTACTTAAAAAAGACAAGTTATACACACATACACTCAAAATTTCAAGAATATTTATTATTACGTTAATCAAATTTTTAAACAAAAACTGTTGAATGTTATAACACAATCATTAAACAGTAGTTATAGTAAGTGATTTTTATTTCACGCACTTAGTGCTAAATTTTTTTTTATGAACTTACAAATAGAAGGAAAAACTGCTGTTCTTACAGGCGCTGATTCTGGCATTGGTAAAGAAACAGCTAAAATATTAGCTCAGGAAGGAGCTAAAATAGTACTTTCTGATATTGATGCTGAGGCATTAGATGAAGCAGCAAATGAAATACGTCAGTTTACTAATAGCGATACAGATGTTCGCACCATCGTAGCTGACCTTACGAAAATAAAAGAGGTAAATCAGTTTGCAGAAAAGGTCAAAACCATAAATGGTGGAGCTCATATACTTGTGCACGGAGCAGGAGCCAGAGGAGCCGCAGGTGATTTTTTGAAACTTAGTGATGAAGATTGGCAGAAAACTATTGATATAGACCTTATGGGCGCGGTAAGAGTTGCCCGAGCATTTATCCCTCATATGCAGGAAAAAGGATGGGGACGCTTGATTTTTATCTCTTCTGAAAATGCCTTGCAACCTTACGAAGATGAAAGTCCTTACAATGCCTGTAAAGCTGCCATTGTAAATTTGTCTAAATGTTTGTCACGGGCTTATTCAAAAGATGGGCTACTGATTAATTGCGTATCTCCGGCCTACATAGAAACGCCTATGACAAATGCTATGATGGAACAGTTGGCCGAAGAGAGAGGCACATCCGTAGATGAAGCCGTTGATTGGTTCCTGAAAAATGAGAGACCACATATAGAAGTACAACGCCGTGGACAACCTATAGAGGTTGCCTCAGTGATTGCTTTCTTATGCTCCGGGCTTTCCAGCTTTGTAAACGGCAGCAATTACCGTGTAGATGGAGGTTCTGTAGAAACAGCATTTGGTTGATTTGAATTATATATAAGGTACTGGTCAACTCTTAGAGGGTTGACCAATTTTATTTTTAAACTGGTGCAAAATATGAGTCAAAAATATTTTATGGAATGGGGTCAAGGGGATAAAAAAATCGTTTTTCTCCACTATTTCGGAGGTGCCGCCGATAGTTGGAAATATGTAGCCGAAAAGCTGGCAGACCATTTCCATTGCTTTGCTCTTAACCTGCCCGGGTTTGGAAATACTCCTCCGCTGGAAAAGCCTTCTGTATTGGCCATGGCGCAATGGATACAAAAGCAATTAGTTTTAATGGATATATACGATTGCTCTGTGGTTGGCCATTCTATGAGTGCAAAAATAGCTTTGCAACTGGCTGCTCAGCAGGCCGAAATACAAATTGACCGAATCGTACTGGTAGCGCCCTCCCCTCCTACTCATGAGCCTATGCCGCAGGAAGAGAGAAAAAGAATGCTCCATCACCCCGACGCTGCCGAAGCCAAAAAGACAGCCAGCCAGGCAAGTGTAAAAAAACTGAACAATGAAGTAAAACAACTCGCCATTCAAACTCAGTTAGAAATTGACCACAACACCTGGAGGTGGTGGTTATTAGACGGAATGAATAATTCCATCGCAGATCAGCTTAACACCATCAAGCAAGATATTACTCTGATTGTATCTGAAGATGACCCGGTTATTAGCATGGATACGGTTCATAAAGAAATTATACCCTTGTTACCTGAAGCTGAACTTATTAGCACACAAGGAATTGGACACCTGATACCTTTAGAAGCTCCGGACTGGCTGGCTGAGCAGTTACGTTCTATACTGTAGCGCTTTAAAATTATGTATTCTGATAAGTTTACATCTAAGTTAAAAGACTTTATTAAAATTTAGTAAATCATCAGCAGGTATAGCTAAACTTAGATTTTTAGCTTTCGTGTAAACAGTTTTAATACATCCATTAGAACAGTTTTCATGAGTAAGCGAATTCTAGATATACAACAGTGGAACCGAAAAGAACATTATGAGTTCTTTTCGCAGTTTGAGGAGCCTTACTTCGGGCTAAATTTTAGTATTGATTGCACTATCGCCTATCAAAAAGCAAAGTCAAGACAGATTTCATTTTTTGTGTATTATCTGTATCAATCTCTGAAAGCCTGTAATGATGTAGATAATTTTAAGTACCGGATAGAAGATGGCCAAGTCGTTTGCTACGAACAGATACACGCCTCTGCCACTATTGGTCGCCCTGATACCACCTTCGGCTTTTCTTTTGTGCCATTTTCTGACTCTCTGGAAGAGTTTGCCAGGCATGCTGCGGAAGAGGCTGAGGCTATTCATAATAGTACCGGCCTTCGCCTGAACGACCGTACCGGACGAGCAGATGCCATACATTTTTTTTCTATTCCCTGGATAAACTTTACCGGGCTTACACATGCTCGCAATTACAAATATCCAGACAGCGTACCTAAAATCAGTTTTGGCAAAATGCACAAAAAAGGTGATAAACTACTGATGAATAGCTCTGTACATGTACACCATGGTCTTATGGATGGCTACCATGTAGGTTTGTACGTAGATGCCTTTCAGAATTATATGAATGCCTGATAATTAGGCTGCTCTCATACGGTCTTCTTTTATTTTTCTTCGGGCTTTCTCCTGAATAACTTCCTGTACAGTGCGTTTTTGTATTTTACTTTCCAGCCAGCTAATAATATCAAAGTAGCTGAATGACCTGCTCTCATATGGGTTATCAATTAAAGTAAGTAGTTGAGAACGTAGATCTTCAAATCTTTTCACCAGTTCACTATCGGTTGTTTGGCGAGTCAGATTTTTCAAAAATCGTAAGATGTATTTCTGATAGTGGTTCAGATCATCTTTTGCCAATAAAAAACGATAGGTAGATTTAATGTAATAGTCTATAATATCGGTGTTCCCAAGTTCAAAATGGCTAATCAGGTTAAGAATACGGGCAAAGCAGTGGACATCTTCTCTGAGGTCTACATTTTGCTCATTAATTATTTTTTGCAGCCAATAAACCGCCATTTTATGGTTACTATCCCCCACATACATACAGGCAATTTTATAGTAAAAAATAATGGTAGAATGCTTACCCAGTTTATCTACAAACTGATCCAGGTCTCTTTCAATCTTACTCACCAATGAAATACCACCACTAAAATCACCAGTAAGAAAGTGTCTGTTAATTTCATGAATAGTGATGTACTTAAAGAGCATAGCTCTTATGTTTTCGTTAAGCTCAATTCCTGAAATGTTGTATACATCTTTTAGCTTCTGTGTAGAAGCCACAAACTCACTATACTTCATCAGTTTATTCTGGGCAATCATCAGGCTATGTATACCTCTAATGTACATGATGGTCTTTAGCGTAATCATCTCCGGATTGTGCTCAAAAAGACCTACCCACTTTTTTGCATAAGCATATGCCTTATCAAAATCCTGGATAAATAGATAATAGGCAACATATACATTGTACAGATTAAGTTTTTCGTTGAACGAAAGCTCCTGCTCTTCAAACCGGGGCATACTGCTATTAATAAACTGTCTGACCTCTTCCAGATACTCCTCTTTGCGCACAAAGCCTGTTTTGGTATACCAGCTATTAAGCCTTACCAAAATGTTAGAGAATGTATTGATGTTATAGATTCTGGTATTTACATCCTTAACTTCATTGATAATGTCATTCACCTTTTTAGGATTTTCATTACCAATACCCTGCGCAACCACCTGCTTTTCCATTTTGAGTATTTCCAACATCAGCTCGAGATTATCGTTCTTGTGCGCTAGTTTACGTGCTTTTTTTAGTACCTTATTGCATTGGGTATACAACCCACGATCAAAGAGTATTTGAGCGTGATCAATGTATTCGCGTATACTGATATCTTTATTTTTGCGCAGGTGGTAAGATCGCATGGCGTGCAGCAGTTTATGATAAAGATGTCCTTTGAGATTGGACAACTGCTGGGGATTAAGCTCCGGTGTTTTTTTTAAAATACTGGCTTCATCATAATTATCCTGCCTGTCTATGGCCTGAAACAGCTTTAGAGTCTTTTGCTCTTCACCATATACCTGCATCTGTACCTTAAAATAGCGCTTTTCAGTAGCCGATAATGACTTTATCAGTTGAAACAAGTCTTCAGATTTCTGCTTTGACATCGTAATTATTTTTCACCAAAAACATCAATAATATACAATAAAGATATATTTATAAGAATAATAAAGTCATTAGACATTATAAAAAATAATTTTTTTGACTTTTTTACCCAAAATCATTGTTCTATTTTTCAGCAATTCTTAACAGTAAACTAATTTTAATTCTATGGCGGACCAAGTCTATATATTTGATACTACCTTAAGAGACGGTGAGCAAGTACCTGGTTGTCAGTTAAATACTGAAGAAAAGGTCATTATTGCCAAAGCACTGGAGCAATTAGGCGTAGATATCATAGAAGCCGGGTTTCCTATCTCCAGCCCCGGAGACTTTAAGTCAGTAATTGAAATCTCTAAAGCCGTATCCGAGCCTGTAATTACCGCCCTCTCCCGCGCGGTAGAGAAAGATATAGACCGTGCTGCTGAAGCGCTCCAATACGCTAAAAGAGGAAGAATACACACCGGAATTGGCACTTCCGATCAGCATATCTATACTAAACTGCGATCAGACAGAGACAAAGTGATAGAGAGAGCAGTGGCAGCTGTAAAGCATGCTAAAAAATATGTAGAGGATGTTGAGTTTTATGCCGAAGATGCCGGCCGTACCGATCAAGAGTATCTGGCCAGAGTATTAGAAGCAGTAATTAAAGCAGGGGCTACAGTGCTTAATATACCGGATACTACTGGTTTTTGCCTACCCGATATGTATGGTGAAAAAATTAAATATTTGAGAGAAAATGTAGCTGGTATAGATAAGGCTATTCTCTCTACACATTGTCATAACGACTTAGGGCTGGCAGTAGCAAATTCTATCTCTGCTGTTAGAAGCGGAGCTCGCCAGATAGAATGTACTATTAACGGTATTGGAGAAAGAGCCGGTAACACCTCTCTGGAAGAAGTGGTAATGGTAATGAAAAAGCACCCTGAGATTAACCTGAATACAAATATTAATACGCGTCAGCTCTACCCTACCAGCCAGTTGGTTTCCAATATGATGAATATGCCGGTACAGGCAAATAAGGCAGTAGTTGGTAAAAACGCTTTCGCTCACTCTTCTGGCATCCATCAGGATGGGGTAATTAAAAATCGCGAAAACTACGAGATCATAGATCCACTTGAAGTAGGAGTAGATAAATCTTCCATCATACTAACCGCGCGTAGCGGACGTGCCGCACTTAACTACAACCTTAAAAATCTGGGCATTGAGCTTTCCAAAGATGAACTGGAAGATGCCTACGCAAAATTTTTAGATCTGGCAGATAAACTAAAAATTGTGCAGGACGAAGACCTGCTCAAGCTCGCCGAGGATCTATCATCTAAATCTGTTTAAACAACAACTTAGTAAAACCATTAATCTGGAATAATAGGAATCGTATGCCAGGCAAAACTTTATTTGACAAAATTTGGGATAAACACGTCGTCAGTAGCATAGAAAACGGCCCTGACGTATTATACATAGATCGTCACTTTATTCATGAGGTCACCAGTCCTCAGGCTTTTGCAGGATTAGATAGAAGAGGAATCAAGGTATTTCGTCCTGAGCAGACTATCGCGACAGCAGACCATAATGTACCTACCAAGGATCAGCACTTGCCCATTAAGGAAGCACTCTCTCGCACCCAGGTAAACAAGCTTACAGAAAACTGTGCGGCTCATGGAGTTGAACTTTATGGACTTGGGCATCGCTACCAGGGAATTGTGCATGTAATTGGCCCCGAATTAGGTATTACCCAACCCGGGATGACTATGGTGTGCGGAGACAGCCACACCTCTACACATGGCGCTTTTGGTTCTATTGCTTTTGGTATTGGTACCAGTGAGGTAGAGCAGGTACTGGCTACGCAGTGTATACTGCAAACCAAACCTAAGAAGATGAAAATTGAGATAAATGGACCTTTGGCGAAAGGCGTTACCTCAAAGGACATTATTCTCTACATCATCTCCAAAATCTCTGCTAGTGGCGGTACTGGCTATTTTGTAGAATATTGCGGTTCTACAATAGAGAGCCTTTCTATGGAAGCCCGTATGACAATCTGTAATATGAGTATTGAAATGGGTGCCCGTGGCGGAATGATTGCTCCTGATGAAACTACTTTTGATTACGTAAAGGGGAGAGAATTCGCACCTAAAGGTAAAGACTTTGACCGTTTAGTAGAATACTGGAAAACGCTACCTACTGATCCTGATGCTGAATTTGACCTTGAATATCATTATGATGCTTCAGATATAGAGCCTATGATTACTTATGGCACTAATCCGGGTATGGGTATCAAAATTAGCGGTACTATTCCTTCTCTGGAAGAGATTGAAAAAGATGAGCAGGTATCTTTCAGTAAATCACTGGAGTATATGGCTGTTTCTCCGCAGGATAAACTATTAGGAAAAGCTGTAAACTATGTATTTATCGGTAGCTGTACCAATGCCCGAATAGAAGACCTAAGGATGGTAGCGGCATTAGTAGAAGGTAAACAAAAGGCAGCGAATGTAAATGCAATGATAATCCCAGGCTCTAAACAGGTTGAAAAACAAGCTAAAGAAGAAGGTTTGGATAAAATTCTGGAAGCTGCTGGCTTTGAGCTTCGTCAACCTGGCTGCTCTGCCTGCCTGGGCATGAACGAAGACAAAGTGCCTAAAGGCGAATACTGCGTGTCTACCTCAAACCGTAATTTTGAAGGCAGACAAGGCCCTGGTGCCCGTACCTTCCTGGCGAGCCCTCTTACTGCAGCAGCAACTGCACTTAATGGATACATCAGTGATGTTCGTGAAATGCTAGAAGAAACTGAACTGGTTTCCTAATGAACGATACCCTTATTCCTGACATACCTTCTGCCTATACAGATATAGAAGCAAAAACCAAAGCAATAGGCTTTTCTATGTCTTCAGACTTGCAGCTAGGCTCAATACTTAAGACTCTGGTAGCATCCAAACCCCAGGGCTTGTTTCTGGAGTTGGGTACAGGCACCGGTTTATCATTAGCCTGGATTGTAGAAGGAATGGACTCAAAAGCTCGTGTGATTTCGGTAGACAATGATGCTGAACTGATCAAAGTAGCACAAGACGCATTTTGCGACGATGAAAGAGTACAACTTATTTGTCAGGATGGGACTCAATGGATAAAAGAAT
This sequence comes from Porifericola rhodea, assembly GCF_030506305.1. Taxonomy (GTDB): domain Bacteria; phylum Bacteroidota; class Bacteroidia; order Cytophagales; family Cyclobacteriaceae; genus Catalinimonas; species Catalinimonas rhodea. The sequence continues at coordinate 4,735,728 of NZ_CP119421.1, forward strand.
ATCAGGGCGAGGCATTTGACCTTATTTTTGCCGACACCTGGCCCGGTAAATACAGTGAACTTGATGAGACGCTCAACCTGCTTAAAAGCGGAGGGCTTTATATTATTGATGATATGCTAGAGCAAACTAACTGGCCTGCCGGACATACAGAAAAAGCAGCAGCTTTAATTAAGGATCTGGAGCAAAGGCCACATTTGCATATCACAAAGATGAACTGGTCTAGCGGCCTCATTATAGCTACCAAAGTATAATTTCAAAAAATTCCAGTAAGCAATCATTTACAATGGATAAATTTTCAACACTGACTTCTACAATAGTACCTATCCCGACACGGAATATAGATACTGACCAGATTATACCTGCAAGATTTCTTAAGGCGACAACGCGCGAAGGCTTCGGAGATAATCTGTTCAGAGACTGGCGTTACAATGAAAACAATGAGCCAAAAGCTGACTTTGTTCTCAATCAGGAAAATGTTTCAGGAAAAATTCTGGTAGCCGGAAAAAACTTTGGCTGTGGTTCAAGCCGTGAGCATGCCGCTTGGGCTATCTACGACTATGGATTTAAAGTAGTAGTGTCTAGCTTTTTTGCCGATATATTTAAAAATAATGCGCTAAACAACGGACTTCTACCCGTACAGGTGACTGACACCTTCTTACAAAGTATTTTTAAGCAATACGAAGAAAATCCTAAGCTGGAGCTTACTGTCAACCTGGAGGAGCAAACCATATCTATTAAAGGTACTGATCAACAGGAGCAGTTTGATATCAATGCCTATAAAAAATACTGCTTATCGCAAGGCTACGACGATATAGACTATTTACTAAGCCAACAAGACAAAATTAAAGCTTACGAGCAGGAAAAAACTTACTAACCACTCATTATCTAATTCAAAATGCAGAAGAAAATAACAGTTTTAGCAGGTGACGGTATAGGACCCGAAGTAACAAAACAAGCGCTTAAAGTATTAAGAGCGGTAGCCAAAGCCTATGACCATGAGTTTTCATTTCAGGAAGGACTGGTTGGTGCCGCCGCTATAGATGCTACAGGTAACCCATTCCCTGAAGAAACTGAAAAACTTTGCCTGGATGCTGATGCGGTTTTGTTTGGTGCTATTGGTCACCCCAAATACGACAACGACCCTAATGCTAAAGTAAGACCGGAACAAGGCCTACTGGCAATGAGAAAAAAATTAGGCCTTTTCTCTAATGTACGTCCGGTAAAAAGCTACGAAGCTATCAGCCACATTTCTCCACTTAAAGAAAGAGTGGTTAAAGATGTAGACTTTGTTGTATTCAGAGAGCTTACCGGCGGTATTTATTTTGGGGAACCAAGAGGAAGAAATGAAAAAGGCGATACCGCTTTTGACACATGTATTTACTCTAAAAGCGAAATACAACGAATTGCCATTCAGGCTTTTGAAGCTGCTAAAAAACGAAGAAAGCATGTTACACTTGTAGATAAAGCAAACGTAATGGCTACCTCCCGCCTGTGGCGCGAAACAGTAAGTGAGTGCGGCAAAAACTATCCGGAAATCAAACTGGACTATATGTTTATAGACAATGCTGCCATGAAGCTGATTCAAAATCCCGGCTTCTTTGATGTTGTCTTGACTGAAAATATGTTTGGAGATATCCTTACCGATGCTGCATCGGTAATTACCGGTTCATTGGGTATGCTTCCTTCAGCATCTTTAGGTGAAAAAGTTCAGTTGTTTGAACCTATACATGGTTCATACCCCGAGGTAGCTGGTCTTTCTAAAGCCAATCCACTAGGCGCCATACTTTCAGCGGCTATGCTTATCAACTACGCTTTTGGTATGACAGAAGAAAGCAATGCCATTAAAAATGCTGTAGACCAGTCTCTAAAAGAAGGTTATGTTACTGAGGATATTAACCATGAGCAGTTTCATACGACCGAAGAGGTAGGCGATAAAATTGCTACGCTTGTGTATGCTTCTAAAAAACAGCATGCATAATTATTAATTTGATATTAAATGATAAAAATCACTCAACAAGTTTGTAACAATTAGTAAGATTTTTTATGTTTACTCTTATAACAGACAGCGAATTTTATCATGAATCTATTGAGTTCTATTCTTTCTATCGTCCTTATTATTGTGGTGGTCACTCAAGCGAAGGGGTGAGAATAGAATTATATTATCATATGTAAGCTCTTCTCACCCTTGAGAAGGGCTTTTTTTATTCGAAAATTATAAGCACAGCCTTTACTAATAACATGGAAAACAAATTAAACAAGTACAGTCAGACAATCACGCAGGACGAATCCTTGCCCGCTGCCCAAGCTATGTTATATGGCGTAGGTCTCAAAGACGAAGACTTTGATAAAGCACAGGTAGGCATCGTGAGTACCGGTTACGAGGGAAATACTTGTAACATGCACCTCAATGGTTTTGCCAAAGATGTAAAATCTTCGGTCAATGCTAATGACCTGGTCGGACTGATATTCCATACTATTGGTGTGAGTGATGGTATGTCCATGGGTACTAAAGGTATGTCATATTCTTTACCCTCCCGCGATATTATTGCCGACTCTATAGAAACTGTGGTACGTGCTCAGTGGTATGATGCTGTTGTACCTATTGTGGGCTGCGATAAGAACATGCCTGGTGCTATGATGGCACTCTCACGCCTTAATCGCCCCGCCATTTTGGTATATGGCGGTACCATTAGCCCTGGCCATTACAAAGGTGAAGACCTTAACATAGTTTCTGCTTTTGAAGCTTATGGTAAAAAAATTACCGAACAGATAACACCTGAAGATTTTAAAGAGATTGTAAAACACTCCTGCCCTACTGCTGGTGCTTGTGGGGGTATGTATACAGCCAATACCATTGCTTCCGCAATTGAGGCTATGGGAATGAGCTTACCTTATAGTTCTTCAAATCCTGCCACCAGTTCAGCAAAAAAAGAAGAACTTAAACTGGTAGGCCCAGCAATTTACAATCTGTTAAAAGAAGATATTAAGCCAAGAGATATTATCACCAGAAAGTCTCTTGAAAACGCAATTACCCTGGTTATGGCTTTAGGTGGGTCAACCAATGCTGTACTTCACCTGATTGCGATCGCTAAAGCTGCTGAAATTCCTCTAACTCTACAGGACATACAGAAGATCAGTGATAAAACGCCATTTATTGCTGACCTGAAACCCAGTGGAAAATATTTGATGGAAGACTTACACAACGTTGGTGGAATTCCTGCAGTACTTAAGTTGTTACTACACGAAGGTTACCTGCACGAAGACTGTCTCACTATTACAGGTAAGTCCATCAAAGAGAACCTGGATAAAACGAAAGGACTGGAAGAAGGGCAAAAAATCATTTACCCCATGTCTTCTCCGCTAAAAGAGAGCGGTCACCTACAGATGTTATATGGAAACCTGGCCACTGAAGGCTCTGTAGCCAAAATTACGGGTAAAGAAGGGCTTCGTTTTGAAGGTACAGCTAAAGTATTTGATGGCGAAGATACTGCTAACCAGGCAATAACCAACCGTGAAATAAAAGAGGGAGATGTAGTGGTCATTCGCTACGAAGGTCCTAAGGGGGGGCCGGGCATGCGCGAAATGCTTAAGCCTACCTCTGCCATTATGGGAGCCGGACTAGGTAAAAGTGTAGCCCTTATTACAGATGGCCGTTTTTCTGGAGGAACTCATGGCTTTGTAGTAGGTCATATTACACCTGAAGCCTATGAAGGTGGAGCTATAGGCTTATTACAAGATGGTGACAAAATCACTATTGATGCAGCCAATAATGAACTCAGCGTTGACCTGAGTGACGAAGAGCTAGAAAACAGACGCAAAGCCTGGATAAAACCAGAACCTAAAGTAAAAAGCGGAACGCTTTATAAGTATATGAAAAATGTGTCGTCTGCATCTGAAGGATGTGTGACTGACCAGTTTTAATCAATTTATTGACGAATTTATAAACCAGTAACTATGTCAATAGCCACCGAAAACGCACAGAAAATCGCTGTTAAGGGAAATACTCCCAAACATGATAAGACGAACAAGATAGTCAGCGGCTCAGAGGCCCTGATACTATCCCTGATTGAAGAAGGCGTGGATACAATATTTGGCTACCCTGGTGGAGCAATTATGCCCATCTATGATGCCCTTTATCATTACCGCCACGTCCTTAACCACACACTTGTGCGTCATGAGCAGGGAGCCACCCATGCTGCGGAAGGCTACGCACAAATGGCTGGTAAGCCCGGTGTATGCTTTGCCACCTCCGGGCCCGGAGCTACGAACCTCATCACTGGTATTGCAGATGCAATGCTGGATTCAGTACCTATCGTTTGTATTACTGGTCAGGTGCCTGAAAAGTTCTTAGGTACAGACGCTTTTCAGGAAACTGACGTAATGAGTCTGGCCATGCCCATTACTAAATGGTGCTATCAGGTAGCTGATGCCGATGAAATTCCATACATCGTCGCGAAAGCGTTTTACATTGCTCGTTCTGGTCGTCCTGGTCCCGTGCTGATAGATATTACTAAATGTGCTCAGTTTAACCAGCTAAAAAAACCATTCAAGTACGAAAAACGCCGCCAGATTAAGGGCTATAAACCAGCATGCAAGCCTAGAGAAAAGGATATAAGCAAGGCTGCCGAGCTTTTGAACAATGCTAAACGTCCATTCCTTTTTGTAGGGCATGGGGTGTTGCTCTCCAAAGCAGAAAAAGACCTGCTTGCATTTATTGAGAAAACGGATATTCCTGTAGCCAGCACATTGCTAGGGCTTTCTGCCTTCCCTACGGATCATCCTAACTATGTGGGTATGCTGGGTATGCATGGTAATTATGCGCCCAACAAACTGACGAACAAAGCTGATGTCATCATATCTGTTGGAATGCGCTTTGACGATAGAGTAACCGGAAACCTGGATACTTACGCCAAGCAGGCCAAAATTATTCATGTAGATATTGATCATGCTGAAATGGGTAAAAATGTTACCCCAACCGTACCTCTGATCGCAGATGCCAAAGAAGCTCTTCAGGCATTACTTCCTGTAGTGAATGAGAACAAGCACGAAAGCTGGCATCTGGAGTTTAAAAAACTACATGACGAAGAATATGAGAAAGTAATTAAAAAAGACTTTCAGGCTGAAGGCGAACATATCAAAATGGCTGAAGTAATTCGTCGCTTAAGTGAGAAAACCGATGGTGAGGCTGTAATTGTAGCTGACGTAGGACAGCACCAGATGTCTGCTGCACGTTATTCTAAATTCAGGAGAACTGACAGTTGGCTCACTTCCGGTGGTCTGGGCACTATGGGCTACGCCCTACCTTCTGCCTTTGGTGCTAAAATGGGTGCTCCTGACCGTGAAGTTGTCGCCGTAATTGGTGATGGATGTTTTCAGATGACAATTCAGGAGTTAGGCACTATCGCCCAGAGTGGGCTGCCGGTCAAAATAATTGTACTCAATAACAACTTTCTGGGTATGGTAAGGCAGTGGCAGCAGCTTTTCTTTGACAACCGATACTCCTTTGTAGAACTGTCAAACCCAGATTTTATCACTATCGCCAAGGGTTTTGGCATTAACGGGCAGCGTTGTACGCATACCGATGACCTGGATGCATCTCTGGATACTCTACTTAACTCCAAAGAAGCTTACTTACTGGAAATTGTAGTAGAGAAAGAAACCAACGTATTTCCGATGGTACCTTCAGGCATGGGCGTAGACGATATTCGTCTGGAGTAAGCTTAAGTCTTGCACATTAATTTTTTAAGATAATTTAAGAGAGTTGCAGGTATTATCTGCTATGCCTGCAACTGTCACTCACGAGCTAGAAATAACCTATTAACGTATGAAAAGGCGTTACACCATCATTGTATTCACCGAAAATAACTTTGGTTTACTAAACCGAATTACTATTATCTTCTCACGCAGAAGAATAAACATAGAAAGCCTTACCGTTTCTGAAACAGAGCGAAAAGGCGTGTCCCGCTTTACCATAGTCATAGATTATGATGAAACAAAAATACAGAAGCTGATCCAGCAGATCAGAAAGATCATTGGTGTACTCGTCGTATTCCATAACGAAGATGATCAGGTATTTTTCGGACAGATTGCCTACTTCAAAGTGATAACCAGCTCTTTTGAGGAGCGCGAGAAAGTAATGGAAATAGCCCACCGGCACCAGGCAAAGATTGCCTTCTCTGCCGGAGACTATGTCGTAATTGAGAAAACCGGCAAAGAAGAAGACATTTCCACCACCTTACACCTACTTGAGCCTCATGGTGTGGTAGAATACTGTAAGTCAGGTAGAATAGCGATTGTAAAGGATCAGCATCGTTTTAGCAAATACGCAAAAAATATGGACCCCGAAGGTTGGTATTCTGATGAAGAATTTCATGAGCTACCCCTAAACGGCAAACACTAAATTTAATCATTCAATACAACCAAAATCAAATTACAAAATGGCAAAAATCAATTTCGGTGGCGTAGAAGAGGAAGTAGTAACCAGAGAAGAATTTCCTCTGGAAAAGGCTAGAGAAGTACTCAAAGACGAAACCATCGCGGTACTTGGATATGGAGTTCAGGGACCTGGCCAGGCACTTAACCTTAAAGATAATGGCTTCAACGTAATCGTTGGGCAAAGAAAAGACTCTAAAACCTGGGACAAAGCAGTTGCAGACGGCTGGGTACCTGGTGAAACTCTTTTTGAACTAGACGAAGCTTGCGAGAAAGGTACTATACTACAGTACTTGCTTTCTGATGCCGGACAGATTGCTCTTTGGCCTAAAGTGAAGTCTTACCTTAAGCCCGGTAAAACCTTATACTTCTCTCACGGATTTGGCGTAACTTATAAAGACCAGACCGGAATTGAGCCCCCTGCCGATGTAGACGTTATTTTGGTAGCGCCTAAAGGTTCTGGTACCAGCTTAAGAAGGCTATTCCTGGCAGGTAAAGGTCTGAACTCAAGCTTTGCAATCCATCAGGATGCTACTGGAAAAGCTCGTGAAAAGGTGATTGCCCTAGGTATTGGCGTAGGCTCAGGTTACCTGTTTGAAACTGACTTTAAAAAAGAAGTATACAGTGACCTTACCGGAGAAAGAGGAAGCTTAATGGGCGCTATTCAGGGTCTGTTTGCTGCCCAGTACGACCTACTAAGAAAAAGAGGACACTCTCCTTCTGAAGCGTTTAACGAAACCGTAGAAGAAGCTACTGAGTCACTTTACCCTCTTATCGCTGAAAACGGTATGGACTGGATGTATGCTAACTGCTCTACCACAGCACAAAGAGGTGCTCTTGACTGGTGGAAAAAATTTAGAGATGCCGTAGCTCCTGTTTTTGAAGACCTATACGATAGTGTAGCAAGCGGAAATGAAGCTAAAATAACAATTGAAGCTAACTCTAAAGCAGATTACCGTCCTAAACTTGAAAAAGAGCTGGATGAGCTAAGAGAATCAGAAATGTGGAAAGCTGGCGCTCAGGTGAGAAAGCTTCGTCCGAAAGAATAACTCTATGAAAGATACTATCACATCCGGTAAAAAAATGATACCGGTAGAGAATATTATCAATGCAGCACAAAGAATAAAAGGGGTAGCTTATCATACCCCTTTTATGCATAATATTAACCTTAGTGATCAGTATGAGGCTAATATTTTTCTTAAAAGAGAAGACCTTCAGGTAGTAAGGTCCTATAAATTGCGTGGGGCATATAATAAAATTAGCAGCCTGCAACCCTCGAAACTTACTAATGGTGTAGTATGTGCAAGTGCAGGTAATCATGCCCAGGGTGTAGCCTATGCCTGTAACAAGCTGGGGATCAAAGGATATATCTACATGCCTAACCCTACACCCAAACAAAAGGTAAAGCAGGTGCAAATGTTTGGCAAAGAGCATGTCCATATTGAGCTGGTTGGCGACACTTTTGACGATGCCTATGCTAAAGCTATGGCCTTTTGCCAGGAGCAGGAAGCTCAGTTTATACCTCCTTTTGATGATGAAAAAATTATTGAAGGTCAGGGTACTGTGGGTTACGAGATTCTTCAGGATACTGACGCTCCCATAGATTACCTTTTTGTACCTATTGGCGGTGGCGGACTCTCTGCCGGTGTAGGTAGTTATTTTAAACAAGTAAGCCCTCATACCAAAATCATTGGGCTTGAGCCTGCTGGGGCACCTGCCATGATCAAATCTCTGGAACAGGGAGAAGTTATTACACTGGATAAGATTGACAAGTTTGTAGATGGGGCAGCCGTTAAACGTGTAGGAGATTTAAACTACAATGTTTGTCAGCATGTATTAGATGATGCGGTTACTATTCCTGAGGGCAAAATTTGTGATACTATCCTCAAACTGTATAACGAAGAGGCTATTGTTGTAGAACCTGCCGGGGCCATGTCTATCGCCGCCCTTGATTTTTTTAAAGACGAAATAAAGGGTAAAAACGTATGCTGTGTAGTTAGTGGGGGTAACAACGATATTACCCGAATGGAGGAAATTAAAGAAAGGGCCCTACTCTACAATGGCCTTAAGCACTACTTTATCATTCGTTTTCCTCAACGTGCCGGGGCCCTCAAAGAATTTGTAGCAGAAGTATTGGGTCCTAATGATGATATCACCCACTTTGAGTATACAAAGAAAAACAACAGAGAAAGAGGTCCTGCCATGGTGGGTATAGAACTACAATCTGCCAACGACTATGAAGGCCTCATTAAAAGGCTGAACGCTCACCATATTGCATATCAGGTACTAAACGATAAATTTGATTTCTTTCACTTCCTGATATAAAAAAAGGCTTGTCAGTAAAATGACAAGCCTTTTTTTGTAATCTCAAACGAGCTTATTCGCCGGCAGAAGCGCTGGCATCACTTTTACTAGCTCTGATTGACTCTACAATCTCAGAGTATCTAGATCTTACTCTGGCATCAGAAGCAATAGCTTTCTTTACAGTGCTATAATCTTTTGCACCTAATACTCTTTTGATCAGGGTTTTATAAGCATCAGTAAACTCAGTTTTTCTGTCGCTTTCCATGCTTTGCACCTTCTCAATGAACTGCTTCTCAGAGTCGTTAGCAGGAGTTTCACCGCCAGCTAGCGCATTATAACGATTTTTAATAGCAGGATCCTGCTTCTCTACATAGTCAGTAATCTGAGCAGAAAGCTCAGTAGCAAAAAGTTGCTTGGTTTCTTCTACAATAGCAAATTTATAAAGCTGCTGATCAGATACCTCGTCCTGAGCCTGTACAGCAGATAGAGAAAAAACAGATACGAATAGTAGAGATAAAAATACTTTCATGATTGAAGTTTTCTGTGTCATTCTTTTAATCTTTTAATTAAAATAACAAATTAATAATAGTAAACAGAGTAATTGAAGTAAGTAAAACTATTAAAGTTTTATGGGTTTAGTAATAAAACGTATTAAGCCTAATTAAATTTCTCAAATATGCTAAAATCAGGTCAAAATATCCATAAAGTTTAGTATTAAATATTGAAAAATTCAAAAATTGCAATTTTTCAAGATATGTAATATGCATAATTCAAAAGAGACAAACACCTAAATTATTGCGCTACATGCATTTCATTTTGTTTAAACGAACTAAAATGACTGCCATTTTGTCACGTATTTTAAAGAATAATCCATACCTTTGCGCCATCAAAAAATAAATACTGCTGCATGCAAGATTTGATTAAAGACTTAGACATACTTAGCGAGGAGAAAAAACAGGAAAATTGCGAAGTTTTTAAGACCTCTCCGGAGCAGAACACCGGAAAGCAACGAAAGCTTTATGTAGAAAGCTATGGCTGTCAGATGAATTTTTCTGATAGTGAGATTGTCACTTCTATTATGCAGAAAGAAGGCTTTGATACTACATCTGACTATGAAAGTGCAGACGTTATTCTGCTCAATACATGCTCTATACGAGACAAAGCCGAACAGACTGTTAGAAAACGTTTGTCTCAATTTAACCAAATTAAAAAAACTAAACCAGAAGTAACGGTAGGTGTGCTGGGCTGTATGGCAGAACGTCTCAAAAGCAAACTTCTGGAAGAGGAAAAAATAGTTGATCTGGTAGCGGGCCCTGACGCTTACCGAGACCTTCCTAATCTGGTTAAACAGGTTGATGAAGGGCAGCGTTCTGTCAACACTTTTCTATCCAGAGAAGAAACTTATGCGGACATAAGTCCAGTTCGCCTTAACTCTAATGGAGTAACTGCTTTTATCTCTATTATGAGAGGGTGCGATAATATGTGCTCATTCTGTGTGGTACCTTTTACCAGAGGTAGAGAGCGTAGCCGCGACCCCTACTCTATTGTAGACGAAGCGCGCCATTTATTTGAGCAGGGATATCGTGAAGTAACACTGCTGGGCCAGAATGTGGATTCTTATAAATGGTCACCTGAAGTAAACAATAAAGCACGCCTGGAAAGAACAACAGTAAGTGAAGTAATCAACTTCGCCAAGCTTTTAGAAATGGTAGCATTGGTAAGCCCTGACCTTAGAGTGAGGTTTTCTACCTCACACCCCAAGGACATTACCGATGAGGTGCTTCATACCATGAAGAAGTACGAAAACATCTGCAAGTACATTCACCTTCCGGCACAAAGTGGTAATACACGTGTACTTGAACTCATGAACCGTACCTATAGTAGAGAATGGTATATCAATCGTGTAGATGCAATCAGAACTATTTTGGGCGAAGACTGTGGTATATCTTCAGATATGATTGCCGGGTTCTGTACAGAAACGGAAGAGGAACATACTGAGACTTTGACCCTTATGGATTATGTCAAATACGACTTCTCCTATATGTTCTATTACTCTGAACGCCCGGGTACCCTGGCAGCTAAAAAATACGAAGATGATATACCTTTAGATATTAAAAAAAGAAGGTTAAAGGAGATCATAGAAAAGCAACAGCAAATCTCATTGGAAAGAAATCAGCGGGATATCGGAAAGGTATTTAAGGTTTTGGTGGAAGGCACCTCCCGAAAATCTGAAGATGACCTGCAAGGAAGAAACTCTGCCAACAAAGTAATAGTATTCCCTAAACAAAATTTTAAAAAAGGCGAATATGTTCATGTATTGGTAAAAGATTGTACAGCAGCCACCCTTATTGGTGAAGCAGTATAATTAGTTGGAGGATATTTTTTTAAACAAGTAAATACTTTATGTTGGATCAAGCTGAACTTCAGAGTATTAAGCAACGCTTCGGTATTATCGGTAATTCTCCACGTCTTAACCATGCAGTAACCATTGCCGCACAGGTAGCTCCTACAGATATGTCGGTACTTATTACAGGCGAAAGTGGAAGCGGTAAAGAGTCTTTTTCTAAAATAATTCATAACCGCAGTGCAAGAAAGCACGGTCAGTTTATCGCTATTAACTGTGGAGCTATACCAGAAGGCACTATTGACTCTGAGTTGTTTGGACACGAGAAAGGCGCGTTTACTGGTGCAATGGATGCCCGAAAAGGTTATTTTGAGGTAACCAATGGAGGAACTATTTTTCTGGATGAAATTGGTGAAATGCCCATTGGTACTCAGGCAAGACTCCTACGTGTACTGGAGAACGGTGAGTTCATAAAGGTTGGTTCTTCCAAAGTACTTAAAACTGATGTAAGAATTGTAGCCGCTACCAATGTAAACCTGCTAGAAGCTGTGGATAAGGGTACTTTTCGCGAAGATTTATATTACCGTCTAAGCTCAGTACCTATACAAATTCCCCCTTTGAGAGAAAGAGGTAGTGATATTGACCTGCTTTTCAGAAAGTTTGCGTCAGACTATTCTGAAAAGTATCGTACCAAGCCCATTAACCTTACCGATGATGCCAAAGAAGTACTGCTACAGTATCGTTTTCCGGGTAACATCAGAGAGTTAAAAAATCTGGTAGAACGTATGTCTACGCTGGAGATTGAAGAGCGAGTAATTGATGCTGACAAACTAAGAAGCTACCTACCTCCTAGCATGAGCAACTTACCCGCGCTTTATGCCAGAAATGAGGAGAATGAGAAGTTTTCTGAGCGTGATATACTCTACAAAGTTCTGTTTGAAATGCGCCACGATATGAACGAACTAAAAAAACTGGTGCATCAGGTACTTCAGAACGAAAATTATGGTTCTAATATATTAGAGCAGCATCAGGAGCTTTTTAATGGTATGGAAGAAGACCTGAAAGAAAAAGAAGATACCATTAAATCTGCCAGCGAGATTGCCAATAATCATTATCTGCTCGCAAATAATATCAACCGTAATAATGATATTGATAACACTTATGAGCTAGCTAATATTGAGGACATTACGCACGAAACAGAAGAAAGCGATGATCTGTCACTGGAAAGAAAAGAAAAGGAAATGATCATCAAAGCTTTGAAAAAGAACGATAGAAAAAGGAAGTATGCTGCAAAAGATTTGGGAATTTCTGAGCGCACTTTATATAGAAAAATCAAGCAGTATGGTATTGAATAAAGCATATTGGAATTATTTGCTTATTTGCGTGCTGGCACTATTCTGCCAGGCCTGTGGGGTATATTCTTTTAGTGGAGCTTCTTTAAGTCCGGAGGTAAAAACCATTAGTATTCAAAACTTTTTTAACGACTCAGGTGGAGGTCCAGCTAACATAAGTCAGGTTTTCACTGAAAACATCAAAGATTATTATCAGCAAAACACTAATTTAACGCTAATAGACGAAAATGGTGATTTGCTACTGGAAGGAAACATTACTCGTTACGACTTTACACCGGTAGCTCCCCGATCGTCAGGTAGTAATGAGGTGGCTGATGTTGCCAGTTTAATGCGTTTAAACATCACTGTCAATGTCACCTACATCAACACAACCGATGATGAGTTTAACTTTGACAACAGAAGCTTTTCATTCTTTTCTGATTTTAATGCAGAGCAGGACCCTTCTTCTGTAGAAGATGAACTCATAGAAGAAATCTTTGATCAAATTATTTTTGACATTTTCAATGCTTCAGTAGCCAACTGGTAATACTGACATTTTAAATAATTCGCTTAACAGATAAGAGTTATGGGTTTTAATCAACAGACATTAATCAATTTAATGTCTTATCCGAATGACATCTCTAGCAGCGAAGTTGCTGAGTTGAGAGAGGCAATTGCAAATTATCCTTATTTTCAGTTAGGACATTCTTTATTAGCAAAAGCGATGCACGATAAGCAGGCCCCTGAAGCTTATGCAACTCTTAGCAAAGCTGCTATTTATGCCCCAAACCGCCGCCTGCTCAGACAACTCTTCTATGAAGACCTGCATATAGACCGAACGAATACTCCTCCTGTCTCTGGTCAGGAAACTGATGAGCTTATCCATCAAGAGACTGAGTACGCTCAGCCTGAAGAGCCTACTACAGACGATACTTCAAATGAAACGGAGCACTATGAGCCACCGGTAGATGAAGAAACTCAACATCAGGAAGAGGATAAAACCACAAAGTCTGATGAGGTATATGATGAACTAGAAGAAAACCTTCGCAAGCTAAGAGAGAATAAAAGTAAGTTTTCTGAAGAAGAAGACGATAAAAAAAAAATAGCTGATCAAGCTGAAGAGCTCCCTACTCCTGCTCAGGAACAAACATCTCAAACAGAGGAAAATGACTCCTCTATAATGTTGCAGGATCTTTTAAAGCACGATACACCTGCTGACTCTTTGGCCAACAATCAGCAAATGCAAAATGACCTGATTGATAAGTTTATCAATACCCAGGACAGTGTAAACTTAAAAATAAAACCTTCTGTTAGTGCAGAAGAGGAAATTGAAGACCTCTCTTCTCAAAGCACTGAAGTAGCTGACAATCTGATTTCAGAGAATTTGGCTAAAATTTATGAGAGACAAGGAAAAAAAGAGAAGGCGATAGAAATCTATCAGAAATTAATTTGGAAATTTCCTCAGAAAAAAGCGTATTTTGCGGACAGAATTGAATCCTTAAAAACTGATTAAATGTTTACTTTCATTATATCGCTGGCAATAGTTGTTGCAGTCTTACTTATTCTAGTTGTTCTTTCTCAAAACTCTAAAGGAGGAGGTCTTACCTCTCAGTTTGGAGGAGCTGGTTCGTCTAATCAGATGATTGGCGTTAAAAGAACTACTGACCTTCTGGAGAAATTGACATGGGGATTGGCTATCGGCCTTATTGTACTTACTCTATCCTCCAGCTTCTTGATTGAAACCCAATCAGCTCAAAATGGAAGTATTGGTAGCCCAAACATTGACAGAGCACAAGACAGAAGTGTTCTTCCTAATATGAATTCTGATATTCCTGCCAGTGATGCTGATACAAGCTCAACTATAGACCTGGAAGACCTTTCTGAAGAAGGTAGTCCTGAATAGGAACAAAAAAATATTATAAATGGAGCCGGTTATGATACCGGCTTTTTTTATGCTGCCTGCTCAATTTGTTGCATCAGCTTACGTTTTGCGATCGGTAATAAAGTAGACTCCATAGGGCAGTGTAAGCGGGCAATAGCCGCAAAAGTTGCGGGGTTTGGCATAGCCTTATGCGCCTTTATAATTTCCACTTTAATTTTTTCCAGCGTATTCACCAGGTTTCTCTCCTGTCTTCCTATAAACTCGGTGTGTATGCCAAAACATTCTTCGTTAGATAATCGAAAAGAAGCGATTTGATAACGATAAATGGCTATCTCTTTATGATGGCTTTCACATACAAATAAATATCCTTCTTTATTAAACAAAGGTGCAATACCAATCGGCTCTATGTCAATATGGCGGGCAACTTCTTCGTAAAGATCCACCCCATAATCAAGGGTATCTTTTATCTTAGGAATAGCAAAGCTGACAATCTCGCCCAACACCTGCATCATTTCATCATCTTTTACTATTCGTTGATAGCTCAGTTTAAGCTTTTCCAGATCAGCTTTTTGTAGTTGCTTGGGAAAATTCTCTGATAACAACTGTTTGTTCTCTTTAATACGTAACAAGTTGTTGTAATGAAATACCAGTTCAGATAGAAAGGGGTACAACCTTTTTTCTTCAAAACACTGCTCGATCTCTTTCATATAAGCAAGCAGCAAGTATTTTTTGTACTCAAAATCAATCAGGCCATGGGTTAGCCAGTCTTCATTTAGCTTCATAGACGGTTATTAAATATTGCAAAAAAAACACTGTATAAAATTTATACATTAGCGGCTATTGATGCAAGTGTGAAAAAATGTCAGTGACATCAGATATTACACTGTCACTAAAAGGACAAAACTGAAAAAATGACGTTATTTAGGCGCCTAAATTGAACTTTTTGACCTTGGCATAGGAAATGCAATAGGCACAATGCAGACATTGATTTAATCTTGAACAGTAAAAACTAATTTTTAAACAACATGTCACAAGTATCATTCAAACCTAACGAGGACAGAGTTCTGGTAGAACCTGCCGCTGCAGAAGAAAAGACAGCTTCTGGAATCATTATCCCTGACACCGCAAAAGAAAAACCTCAGCAAGGTACTGTAGTTGCTGTAGGTCCTGGAAAAAAAGATGAGCCTTTAACTGTACAAGTAGGCGATAAAGTACTTTATGGAAAA
Source organism: Porifericola rhodea (assembly GCF_030506305.1). GTDB lineage: Bacteria > Bacteroidota > Bacteroidia > Cytophagales > Cyclobacteriaceae > Catalinimonas > Catalinimonas rhodea. The sequence continues at coordinate 4,751,247 of NZ_CP119421.1, forward strand.
TATGCCGGTACTGAGATCTCCTTTGATGGTAAAGACTATCTGATCATGCGTGGCTCTGATATTTTTGGCACGCTTTAATTTTTATTTACAATTCTAAAATCTGAGAAAAATGGCTAAAGAAATATTTTTTAACACCAACGCAAGAGACAAAATTAAAAAAGGTGTTGATACCCTTGCTAATGCTGTTAAAGTGACATTAGGCCCCAAAGGTCGTAATGTTGTTATCGACAAAAAATTTGGTGCACCTACAGTAACTAAAGATGGTGTATCTGTAGCAAAAGAAATTGAGCTTAAAGAAGCTATTGAAAACATGGGAGCTCAGCTTGTAAAAGAAGTAGCTTCTAAAACTGCTGATGATGCTGGTGACGGTACTACTACTGCTACTGTACTTGCTCAGGCGTTATTCTCTCACGGTATCAAAAACGTGGCTGCTGGTGCTAACCCTATGGACCTTAAGCGCGGTATTGACAAAGCGGTTGAGACTATCGTAGCTGAACTTAGAAATCAGTCTAAAACTATCAGCAGCACTAACGAAATTGCTCAGGTAGGTTCTATCTCTGCTAACAATGACGAAGAGATCGGTAAGATGATCGCTGACGCCATGGAAAAAGTTGGTAAAGATGGTGTGATCACTGTAGAAGAAGCAAAAGGTACTGAAACTGAAGTAAAACTGGTTGAAGGTATGCAGTTTGACAGAGGTTACCTTTCTCCTTACTTCGTGACTGACACTGAGAGAATGGAAGCCAACCTTGAGAACCCTTACATCCTGATCTACGACAAGAAGATCTCTGCGATGAAAGAACTACTTCCTGTGCTGGAAGGTGTTGCTCAAACTGGACGTCCTCTTTTAATCATTGCTGAAGATGTTGACGGTGAAGCTCTTGCTACGCTTGTAGTTAACAAAATCAGAGGTTCTCTGAAAATCGCCGCTGTTAAAGCTCCAGGCTTTGGTGACAGAAGAAAAGCAATGCTTGAGGATATCGCTATCCTAACTGGTGGTACTGTAATTTCTGAAGAAAGAGGTTACAAATTAGAAAGTGCTACACTTGATTACTTAGGAACTGCTGAAAAAATCAACATTGACAAAGACAATACTACTATTGTTAATGGTGCTGGTGAGCAGGAGCAAATTCAGGCTCGTGTAAACCAAATCAAACAGCAGATTGAAAACACTACTTCTGACTATGATCGTGAGAAGCTGCAAGAGCGTCTTGCTAAGCTTTCTGGTGGTGTAGCTATCCTTTATATTGGTGCAGCTACTGAAGTAGAAATGAAAGAGAAAAAAGACCGTGTAGATGATGCTCTGCACGCTACTCGCGCTGCAGTTCAGGAAGGCGTTGTAGCTGGTGGTGGTGTTGCATTAGTACGTGCTATCTCATCTCTGGATAACGTTACTTCTGATAACGAAGATCAGGCTACTGGTGTAAACATCGTACGTCTTGCTCTAGAAGCTCCTCTACGTGTTATCGTTGAGAACGCTGGTCAGGAAGGTTCTGTTGTAATTCAGAAAGTTCGTGAAGGAAAAGACGACTTTGGTTACAATGCACGTACCGACAAATACGAAAACTTATTCAGCGTGGGTGTAATTGACCCTACTAAAGTAACTCGTCTGGCGCTTGAGAACGCTGCTTCAATCGCATCTCTGCTATTAACAACAGAGTGTGTAATTGCTGACGAGCCTGAAGAAGATAAAGGTGCTGGAATGCCTACCGGTGCTCCCGGAATGGGCGGCATGGGCGGAATGATGTAATTCCAACCACATTATAAATAGAAGAGGTAGCCAATGGCTACCTCTTTTTTTTGTATAGGGTAAAAAAAGACATCCCTGAGGATGCCTTTCTTAAAATGGTAATCAAACTAATCTATTTGACCTCTATATTTTCAGAGCCAACCTTTGACTTCAAAAACTCGCGGTTCATACGAGCGATGTTCGCCATATCAATTTCTTTAGGACACTCTGCTGAGCAGGCACCTGTGTTGCTACAAGCACCAAAGCCTTCAGCATCCATCTGAGAAATCATTCTTTCAGCACGCTGCTGTCTCTCTACTTGACCTTGAGGTAGTAATGCCAGCTGAGAAATTTTAGCACTTACGAAAAGCATTGCTGAAGCGTTTTTACAAGCTGCTACGCATGCTCCACAACCAATACAGGTGGCAGCATTAAAAGCCTCATCAGCTACCTCTTTAGAAATAGGAATCTCGTTTGCGTCAGGTACACCACCAGTATTTACAGACACATACCCTCCAGCCTGGATAATTCTGTCAAAAGAAGAGCGGTCAACCATTAAATCTTTTATAACCGGGAAGGCACGGGCCCTCCAGGGTTCTACTACAATGGTTTCTCCATCTTTGAAGTTACGCATGTGCAACTGGCAGGCTGTGGTACCTTTTTGAGGACCATGAGGCCTACCATTAATGTACATAGCACAGCTACCGCAAATTCCCTCTCTACAGTCATGATCAAAGTGTACGGGCTCTTTACTTTCTCTTTCCAGCTTTTCGTTTAGTACATCTATAAGTTCCAGGAAAGACATATGAGTGTTAATGTCTTTCATCTCATAGGTTTCAAATTTACCTTTATCGTTGGCGTTTTTCTGACGCCATATTTTTAGAGTAACATTCATATTGTCTTTCTTATTTATAACTGCGTTGAGTCAGTTTTACATTTTCAAAAACTAGAGGTTCTTTGTGAAGGGCTTCAGCAATATCATCCCCTTTGTATTCCCATGCTGCTACGTAAGAGAAGTTTTCATCATCACGCTTGGCTTCACCTTCTGGAGTCTGATACTCTTCACGGAAGTGACCTCCTGCAGATTCGTTTCTGTTGAGGGCGTCATCTATCATTAAAGCACCCAGTTCTAAGAAGTCAGCCAGACGGCTTGCTTTTTCCAGCGTCTGGTTAAGTTCCTCATCTGTACCTAACACTTTCACATCATTCCAGAACTCTTCTTTAATTTTTTTCACCTCAAGCTGCGCTTCTTTAAGACCTTCAGCAGTACGAGACATACCACACTTGTCCCACATAACTTTACCTAATTTTTTATGCAGCTGATCTACAGTTTGCGTACCGTTGATGCTTATCAGCTTCTTCATACGATCTTTCACTTTCTGCTCAGCTTCTTTAAAGGCTTCGTGGGTAGTAGGTATCTTATCATAAGATTTACCTGCCAGGTAATCACCAATAGTATAAGGGATAACAAAGTAACCATCAGCCAAGCCTTGCATAAGTGCACTTGCACCAAGGCGGTTAGCTCCATGGTCAGAGAAATTACACTCGCCCAGGGCATACAGACCGGGCACACTAGTCATTAAGTTATAATCTACCCATAATCCACCCATAGTATAGTGTACGGCTGGGTAAATCATCATAGGTTTTTCGTAAGGATTGTCTCCGGTAATCTTCTCATACATTTCAAAAAGGTTACCATATTTAGCCGAGATCAGATCTTTTCCATCTCGCTTAATAGCATCAGCAAAGTCAAGATAAACCGCTAATCCAGTCTCTCCTACTCCACGCCCTTCGTCACACACAGCTTTGGCGTTACGTGATGCCACATCACGAGGCACCAGGTTACCAAAAGAAGGATACTTTCTTTCCAGATAATAATCTCTTTCGTTTTCAGGAATATCACCAGGAGCGCGCTTGTCTCCTTTTTCTTTAGGTACCCATACACGACCGTCGTTACGTAATGACTCAGACATCAGGGTTAGCTTAGACTGATAGTCTCCCGATACAGGAATGCAGGTAGGGTGAATTTGAGTATAACATGGGTTAGCAAACAGTGCACCTTTTTTGTGTGCTCTCCAAGCTGCGGTAGCATTACTACCCATAGCATTGGTAGAAAGAAAGAAGACATTGCCGTATCCACCTGTAGCTAAAACAACTGCATGCGCGCTATGCGACTCAATTTCTCCAGTTAATAGGTTACGCACTACAATACCACGAGCCTCGCCATCAACCATAACCAGGTCAAGCATTTCTGTACGCGGGTACATTTTAACTTTACCATTGGCCACCTGGCGGCTCAATGCACCATATGCACCCAACAGTAGTTGTTGTCCTGTCTGGCCCCGAGCGTAAAATGTACGAGATACCTGAGCTCCGCCAAAAGAGCGATTAGACAAAAGACCACCGTACTCTCTGGCAAATGGAACGCCCTGAGCAACACATTGATCAATAATATTTACACTTACTTCGGAAAGACGATATACGTTTGCTTCACGAGAACGATAGTCACCACCTTTAACAGTATCATAAAAAAGGCGAAAAACGCTGTCACCATCGTTTTGATAATTTTTTGCAGCATTTATACCACCCTGCGCAGCAATACTGTGCGCACGACGAGGACTATCCTGAAAGCAAAAAGATTTAACATTATAACCCAACTCAGCCAAAGAAGCCGCAGCAGATGCACCAGCAAGACCAGTACCTACTACAATGATATCATATTTACGCTTGTTAGCGGGGTTTACTAATTTGAGGTTAAATTTATGTTTAGTCCACTTTTCAGCTATAGGACCTTCGGGCACTTTAGAATCAAAATTCATATGGCTTGTGATTAAATATGATCATAAACTTTGTATATAGAAATACACCGGCATAGATGCGAAAAGTACAGGTACCACAATCGCAAATATTAATGCCACGGTTTTTATAAAAGGCGTGTATTTTTTGTGACTCATACCTAAAGTCTGAAAAGCACTCCAGAAACCATGTACGAGGTGAAACGCTAGTCCTACCATGGCAAGTACATAAAGTAAAGAGTACCACCACTCGCCAAAAGCAGCCTTAACTACTGTATAGAGATCGCTTACTTCTACACCTGAGTAAGTCTTTATAGGCACATCTCCAAAATGCATTTCGTACCAGAAAGAACGCATGTGAATTACCAAAAAGATAAGTACGATAGTACCTAAGACACCCATATTACGAGAGCGCCAGTTACTATTCTGATTGGGGTTTGCAAGCTTATAGCCTATCGGGCGTGCCTGCTTGTTTTTCACTGAGAGGATAAGTGCGTAAATAACATGAAGGATAATACCGGAATAAAGAATGTAGGAAGCAATTTTGATAAGGGGTGACGTTGTCATAAACTCTGCGTACAGATTGAAAGCTTCTCCCCCATCATTCTTAAACAACAACATGTTTCCCGAAACATGAACGATCAAAAAAGTGATCAAAAAAAGGCCTGTAAGAGACATAATCACTTTTTTGCCGATAGTGCTGGACAATGCATTTGTAAACCAACTCATATTAAAGTGTTCCTAGTGTTTTTTTTAAATTGTGATAAACGATTTGCACCAAAAATATAGCAGGAATACTTAGCATCCAAAGAGGTGAAGTCTATTTTGACCGCTTCTAAATAAGGCATATTCGTATGTTTTCTGACACTATTTCAACCATTTAAAGACGAACTAAGTTTAATCAAAACAGTTTTTTGTTTAAAATTTTACCTACAAAATTTAAACATATTTTTTTAAGCAGAATACTGGTTTTGTTCTATTTTTTTTGGTGATTTAGTATGTAATTTTTCAGTTCGCTCATCGTTATTGTTATGATACAGTACATGAACTAAAAAATTATAATATTTATTTGTATATTTACATTATTCCATCATGGCAAGCTGTTCTGACCGGAGAACATTCAGCTTATATGGTACAAAACTTTTAAGTTTTACTGCTTTGAAACACTTCTTACCAAAAATACTTGCAGCTACTTTATTAATTGTAGCCGCAATACCCGCTAAGGCTACACACATAAGAGCAGGCGAAATTATCGCTGAGTTGATCAATTGTCAGTCGTACACTTATCGTTTTAGAATTATTGGTTATGAGGATACTGGCTCTGATGTAGAATTTGGTAATGGTGAGATCTATTTCGGACATGGCGACCCCGTTGACTTAAGTACAGAGAACGACTTTTTTACGCGTGAAGAAATTGATAACGAAAAGCTTATACGAGTCAGTGAATTCGTGATTACCCATACCTTTCCGGGCCCTGGCGAATACACTATATCTTTTCGCGAATTCAACCGAAACGATGAAATTCTGAACATTTCCAATTCAGTACAAACACCATTTTATATAGAAACCACACTCGTCATTGACAATTTTATAGCATGTAATAGTTCACCTATATTATTAAACCCTCCGGTAGATGGAGCAGTCATTGGCAAACAATTCTTACATAACCCTGGCGCTTATGATCCCGATGGTGATAGCCTTTCGTACAAATTTGTGCTACCCAAACAAGATGTTGATGAGCCTGTAGATGGTTATACTTTCCCTGATGAATACGATCAGACTGCTGGCTTTAATGACAACCCAATCAAACAGGATGGTAGCAGTCCTACAGAAATTACACTTGATCCAGTTACCGGAGAATTGGTATGGGATTCTCCCGCTAACGCAGGAGAATATAATGTTGCTTTTATTGTTGAAGAATGGAGGTTAATTGACGGTGAGTGGGTACGGCTGGGTTATGTAACACGAGATATGCAGATTCTTGTGGAAGATGCTGACAACGATCCGCCTGAGCTTACCATTCCGCTGGATACCTGTATAGAAGCTGGCTCAGAATTACTGGCCGAAATTATAGGAACCGACCCTGACAATGATCAGGTTGTACTTACCGCTTTTGGGGGAGTATTTGAACAGGAAAGTTCTCCTGCACAATTTTCGCCTGATCCTCCAGTACCTCAAAACTCTCCGGCCACCGGTACATTCCGCTGGCAGACAAATTGTAATCACGTAAGAGATAAACCTTATCAGATTAATTTCCGTGCGGCAGATTATGAACCCGCTACCGGACCCTCACTGGCAGATTTTAAAATCTGGAACGTGACCGTAGTCGCCCCTGCACCCACAGGACTACTCGCTGAAGCAGCACCGGGCAGAAATGTAAACCTGCAATGGGATAATTACTCCTGCACCGATCAGGCTGAAATTATTCAGATCTGGAGGAAAACAGATAGCACTACCTTTGAACCAGAAAACTGCCAGGTAGGTATACCAGAAGGCTTAGGCTATGAACTCGTCGCAGAAGTGGATGCCAATGTAGTTTCATTCAAAGATGAAGATTTAAACCCAGGAGTTAACTATTGCTATCGCCTAGTAGCAGTTTACCCTCAGCCAGGAGGAGGCAAAAGCTACGCATCTACGGAAGCATGTGTAGAAATGCTGGCTGATGCCCCAGTCATTACGCATGTTACGGTAGACGAAACGGGAAACGACAATGGTGAGATTACCGTGAGCTGGCGTTCACCTTTTGAGATTGACGAAGCACTGTTTCCTCCACCATTTACGTATGAAGTCGTTCGTGTAAACCCACAGAACCCTGATGGAGCAGGTGAAGTAATCTCGCCTCGCAGTACAGATACTACTTTTGTAGATACCGGCTTAAACACTCTGGATGACGTATATGGCTATAAAATTTACCTCTATGATGCCAGCGAAAACCTGATTGACTCTTCTGCAGTAGCGTTTTCTGTACGCTTAGAGCCTACGCCACTGGTGGGTAGCGTAGAACTTAAATGGTCTGCTGATGTTCCCTGGTCATTGAATTCGCCCGAATATGCTTACCATTATATTTACAGAAATAAAGTAGATGCTAATGATGAAGAAAGATTTGTACTGATAGATAGTGTTAATGTAACTTCTGGTAACTATCACTATATGGATGATGGCAGCTTTAATGGGTTGCCTTTATCCGACGAAGAAGAATATTGTTACTATGTAGTTACGCAGGGTAGTTACGGAAACGATAAAATAAATCCTCCACCCTTAATTAACTTATCTCAGGTAGCTTGTGCCCAGCCTAATGATACCATTCCTCCATGTACACCAGTTGCTTTAAGTATTCCTGATGGTTCCCTTGAAAGTTGCGAAGCTTTTGCAGCAGGACAACTAGACTGTGGTTTCCAAGATTACCAGAATGTATTGGTTTGGGATGAAAACAACGATGCATCCTGTGATGATGATGTGCGCTCTTATAACATATATTTCTCCGCCAGCGGTGAAGATGGCACATTTGAAATAATAGGTTCGTCTAATGAAGGGCGCTTTGTACACGGCCCAATTTCTTCTCTGGCTGGCTGCTATCGTATTTCAGCAGTAGACCGTTCGGGCAATGAAAGTGAGCTCAGCGAACCAATTTGTACCGACAATTGCCCATATTATGAACTCCCTAACGTATTTACTCCTAATGGCGATGGAGAAAACGATACTTTCCGCCCTATGGATGGGTCTAATGGTGACTTCAGCAGATGCCCAAGGTTTGTAGAAAGTGTGTCGCTCAGAGTAATTAACCGCTGGGGTAAAGAGGTCTATACTTTTCAGTCTGGAAATGAAAATAGTATTTATATTGATTGGGATGGACGTTCAGAAAACGGCAGCCTCCTTCCGGCTGGCGTATACTATTATGTAGCAGAAGTGAAGTTTATTACCTTAGATCCCGCCAAACGAGAACAAACAATAAAGGGCAGAGTTAGTATTGTCTATGAACGAGATCAACTCTAAAAGCGATTCAGAGCATTACGATATTATTCTATTTGACGGCGTGTGTAACCTTTGTAACCACGCCGTTCATTTTATTATAGACCGTGATCCCAAAGGTCGTTATAGATTTGCTTCTCTACAGTCTGAGGTGGGACATGACCGATTACAAAAGCATGGGCTCCCAAGCAATCAAATGGACAGCCTGGTACTCATCCGAAATGGGCAAACGTATCTAAAAAGCACAGGGGCATTGTATATTGCCAGACACCTTTCTGGGCTCTGGCCATTAAGTTTTGCTTTTATTATCATACCCTCTCCTTTACGCAACTTTTTATACGATTTGCTTGCCAGATACAGATATAAGATATTTGGGAGATCGGATAGCTGTCGTTATCCTACTAACGAACTTAAATTAAGATTTTTAGACTATTAACCGTTACTTATGAAGGCATACGTTTTTCCCGGACAGGGGGCTCAATTCACAGGTATGGGCAAAGACCTCTACGAAAACAATGTAAAAGCAAAAGAATATTTTACCAGAGCTAATGATGTTCTGGGCTTTAAAATCACAGATGTGATGTTTGAAGGAAGCGAAGATGAGCTAAAACAAACTAAAATTACGCAGCCTGCTGTATTTTTACATTCAGTAATTACCGCGCTTACTTCTGAAAACTTTAATCCAGATGCTGTAGCAGGCCACTCACTGGGAGAATTTTCAGCTCTGGTAGCTAATGGTACACTTTCCTTTGAAGATGGACTGCAACTTGTATTAAAAAGAGCTTTGGCTATGCAAAAGGCCTGTGAGATTAACCCTTCTTCTATGGCTGCAGTTTTGGGTTTGGAAGACGCAATTGTAGAAGATGTGTGCCGCAGTATAGAGAACGAAGTAGTAATACCTGCTAACTACAATTCTCCAGGTCAGATTGTAATTTCTGGAACACATAAGGGCTTGGAGATAGCTTCTGAAAAACTAAAGGAAAAAGGCGCTAAGCGTGTAGTACCTCTAGCAGTGGGCGGAGCTTTTCATTCACCGCTTATGCAACCTGCGCATGATGAGCTTGAGGAGGCTATCAACGCTACAGATTTTAAAAAACCGACTTGCCCGGTATACCAGAATGTAGATGCTATGCCGTATCAGGATGTAGAAGAGATAAAAAGAAATATAGTAGCACAGCTTACCGCTCCCGTAAGATGGGCACAATCAGTTGCGAATATGATAAATGAAGGAACTGACCACTTTGTAGAGTGTGGCCCAGGGAAGGTATTGCAGGGACTGATCAAAAAAATAGACCGCTCAGTAAGCACTGAAGGTCTGTAAACTACTAAAGCTTACGGGAGGCTGCTCCTGTAAGCTTCATATCTTATATTATAATCCTTTAATTAGGATACTTATTCACTCTATCTACCAGATATTTTCTGGAAAAGCATTGATTCACTTTACTTTCCGGCATTGATCTTTCAACCTTCTTATGTTGAATCAATTGCTTGTCTATATCCTCAATGAAAGACTTCATACGCTTGATCTGCTCTGCCAATGTTTTATTGTATTCTTTCAAAGCCTCAATGAGGTCGGTAGTTTTATTATTTTTCATAGTTTAGCCTTTAGAAAAAAAATGACATTTCTAAGATAAACATTACATAAGCATTTATACAAATAATTGGTACAAATTATTTATTAGCATAGTCCAAAGTAATGTTCAATTGTTTAAGCTAAGTAGTGTATAAGGCTATACTTAACGTCACATAATAATCAGATTTACAACCACTTATAGTTTACAACACAAAAACTTCTCAAATAAATCCATATAACTGAAACTCATATTATTTAAGAATAAAAAAATAGCCCGAATGTTCGGGCTATACAAACTTATCATTAAATTGTACTATTTATAGCACATCAAGTAATACGAATACAAGTCCTAGTATTACCAGTACAGTACCAATTGCATAAAGAACAGGGGTACCAATTATTAGAAGGATCAAACCTGCTGCCCCTAAAATTATTCCAGTACGTAAATTACCGGTAACATCAGCTTGATTTTTTACTTCTTCTGGAGCACTTTTATACTCTTTTGTTAATGCTTTAATTTCTTTTTTTAGCTCTTTTTGTTCTGCCTTTCTTTCTTTCTTAAGGGCTTTTTTCTCGGCTTTACTTAAATTTTCATTTGCTGCTGCTTTCTCTTCGGCCTGCAGTTCTTTTACCTTCATCATTTTTTCTTTCACCTGTTCTACTTTTTGCTCAATAGACCTAACGGCTGCTACAGTTTCAGTAGAAACAAAGGCTTCAGTAGCTTCCTCACTGGCTTCATGCTCTAAAATTTCAATGGCTTCAGCTTTCTCTAAAGGAGCAGAGTCTGTTTTAGGAGCCTGCGCTACACTTTTGGGTGTCTGCTTAAAATAGTAAGAGTTTCCGAAAGCAACTTTGCTAGACTCACAGGAAGAAAAGAGTACAAGCACACATAGAGAAAAAGCCAGGCTTACAGTAATTTGGATGCTTTTCATAAAGTGTTTGGTTTAATCTGTTTGCAAAAATAAAATGAACAACATCTTATGTTCGCTGCTAAGATAAGAGCTTGCGGGTGTAAAAGGAGAGCAAAATTGATATAAATACCACATTTGCACAGGCATAAACACGTACAGTGCCGAAGAAATTAAGAAAGATGTGTCGGTATTTTCATACTCACCTTTGCGCCTTCCTGCTTTCTAACATTTGAATTAAACAGATGTAAAGCATCAAAGTAAGTGTCTGGGTGCGCATTCATTAGGCTGCGCAATTGGTTCCAATATTTCAGAGGGTTAAGTATAAACCCTTCAGGCAGAGATACATAGGGTATATCTAAAATGTCTGCTACTTTCTCTCCCAGCAAAAAACGCATATACTGTGGTGCTAAAGTTTTTAGCCTTGCATCCATAGTATCGTGCATATACGATAAGAGTGCATTGGTAAGCCCTCTACCAGCTTCGGAGGGTTTAAAATGCCTTTCTGTAATCATTTTGTTCAATAGAAAGGCTTCTTTTGAAGTATCTGGTAATAATTTTTCTTCCACGCCCATAACGTAGCTGGCCACATTCCACAAATGAATATAAGCCTCACTTTCGTCTTTGCTTACCTTGATACCCAGTTTTCTCATACCCCTTACTGGAATCAGGGACATAGAAAGGTTAGTACCCGCCATATCTTCCTGATTAATAGGCATTCCCCAGACAACATTCCAATCCCTCTTTTTTAATATATGATAGCGGATAGTGGCATGGATTAAGCGGACTTTTTGTGCACTGGCTATCGCCGATCCTTTTGCAGAGAATCCTTCGGGGCTGGCAACATCAAAAACATACTTACCCGTTTCTAGCAAACGTTTACCTGTATCGTCCCGCATACGTTTAGAAAGCCACAATACCTGAGCACCGTCTGCCGCAGCATAATCGTAGGGTAATGACATTAATGCGAGCATAAATGAAAGAGAGGTAGCATGTGTTCTAAAAAACTTTTGTCCCTTTTGGATGAGTTGCACATCGGCCCATTGGGGCAACTGTCTGGATTGGTCAAAAAAGTCTTTTACCTCAAGAGGTAATCCATTTGGCAGAGAGTAATTGTTATGATCAAGGCTATGGATAATATTACGAAAGTCGGCGGCTCTTCCTGATTCAAATATGGATTTTATTGCGGCATCAGCAAGTGGGTCAGTACGTTTGCGTGCCTGATCAAGAAAATTATTCTGATAGTATTTAATTTTATGCATGAGGCTGTTTTTGTAATTAACAATATTCTACTGATCAGGGTTTATGCAAAAAAATTATATAAAGAGTTTATGTTTGATTTAGATCGTATAATAGCACACCCCCACCAACAAATAGAGCTGGCAAATTATGCCACTAACTATACCGGAACAATCAAAGACAAAGAAGAGTCTAAAAGTATAAGAGCGGCAAACCTAGAAAAGTTGACAGAATTACAAGACATTCTTTATGCATTTGATAAACATGCCATCCTCATCATTTTTCAGGCTATGGATGCGGCAGGTAAAGACAGTACTATCAAGCATGTTATGTCTGGTGTCAACCCTCAAGGTTGTAGAGTTGTAAGCTTTAAAGCACCCAGCTCTCGTGAGTTGCAGCACGATTTTCTATGGAGAACGTATCGTGAATTACCTGAACGTGGAAAAATAGGAATCTTCAATCGCTCCTATTACGAAGAAGTATTGGTAACCCGAGTAATGCCTCAGTATATTTTAAAACAAGGGATACCCGGTATAAAAACTCTGAAAGACATCACTCCTTCTTTTTGGGAAGAAAGATACCGTTCCATCAACGAAATGGAGAGGCATCTATACCAAAACGGTACGCTTATTCTCAAATTCTTTCTTCACCTCTCTAAAGAAGAGCAGAAAAATCGTTTTATGAAACGCATAGAAAGACCTGACAAGCATTGGAAGTTTGATATGAGCGATATTGAAGCCCGGCAAAATTGGGATAAATACCAGGAAGCTTACGAGTCAGCTATCAACCATACGTCTACCAATTATGCACCCTGGCATATTATTCCTGCTGACCATAAGTGGTTTATGCGCACTGCGGTTAGCCAGATTATCGTAGATCAATTGGAAAAGCTAAATCTGCAATACCCAAAAGTGAACAAACTTCAGTTGGAAAACATAGAAAAAGCAAGACAAGTACTTGATTCAGAGAAAAACTAGCCAAGGCTTTTAAGGTAGTTGACACTGTGCCTAAGTTCATCAAGTACATCCTGACTTTTCTGTAAATTTATCAGGTACAAGGGCACTTCAGCCTTACTGCTTAATATTTCGTTGAAATCTACCTTCCCTTTTCCTAATGGTTGGTACGCCGCCGGGGGAAGGGTAATTCCTTTATAAGACTGGGGTATATCTTTGCCCAGGTCCCCAAACTGAAGTAAGGCCATAAATTCAGCATGCTTGTCCATAAATCCGCGGAGATCTACTCCAGCCAGGCTTGCCCAAAATACGTCAAACTCTAGTTTTACCAGCTTACTATCCAAATACTTCAAAAGCTCCTGCATGGGAGAGCTGTCTTCCATTGGCTGAAACTCAAAGGCATGGTGATGATAGCATAGCTGTATACCTGCCTGCTGACATTTCTCCCCGGCCAGATTTAATTTGTCAGCAAATGTTCCGTACCATTGTAAGTCTCCCCTATCCTGTGGAAATATTTCCGGAAAAATTAGGTACCTGAGATTGTACTTGACGGCTATAGCCAGCATATCATCAAAACTTTCTACTCCTTCAGGTTTAGCATTACCAAAAGCGGTATAGGGTTGCCAGTTTTCGGTAATATATGGACTAGGAAAATTAGCTACTTCCACCTGGAATCCCATACCTTTCAGAACAGGATATAAACGTTTGAGTTTACTCACATCAGGTAGTGCTAAATGCCGTATACCCAGCTCATAAATAAAGTCCAGAGTCTGCTGAGGATGCTGTATTAACTCATTCTGTACGCAAGAGAGGTGTAGGCCGATCTTATCCATTAATGTAACGCTTTGATAGCTATACGAAGGCCTACTACTCAATATAGGCAAAGAGAGACCTAAGGCTGAAATAAACGCTCTGCGTGACAGTTTTTGCATGTGTTAGCTATTTGTTTAAACTGATGCAGCTATAAACTCTTAACAATAGGTTTGTATCAGGTGTTAAAAGTGCAATAACTTTACAACTAACTTAGAAAAACTGTGGACATTTCTCAACTCTCAAATTATAGTAAAAACCTTTGCCTAAGCTTGTACTTTTTGCTGCTTGTCTGTTGTAGTCCAACGCTTTCGCAGGCACAGCAGAGCCCAGATGAGCTATATGGTGAGCTTTTCAAAGAGGTTCAACTTTCCGGGATTTTTCCTGATTCCAAAACCTTTCCCGATTGTATTCCGCTGCATTCTCCAGAGGCCATTTTACAAAAATATCAAGCACAGAAAGCTGACACAGATTTTAATCTTAAAGAATTCGTACTGGCAAATTTTCAGCTTCCTAAAAGTCCATCGGTAAACTTTGAAACAGATACAACTAATGATGTAGCTGAACATATTAATGCACTATGGCCAGTACTTACCCGGCAGCCCTCGGATGAGCTCAAAGGCAGCCTGATTATTTTGCCAGAATCGTATATCGTACCTGGGGGAAGGTTTAGAGAGATTTATTATTGGGACAGTTACTTTACCATGCTGGGCTTACAGCAATCAGAAGAGTACCAGCTTATTCGGAATATGGTAGACAACTTTTCTTTTCTTATAGAGACGCTAGGCTTTATCCCCAACGGAAATCGCACCTATTATACCAGCCGCTCACAGCCCCCATTTTACGCTTTGATGGTACGACTACTCGCGGATATTGATGGCGACAGTATACTAAACACCTACTTACCACAGTTGGAAAAAGAGTATGCCTTCTGGATGGAGGGCGAAGGTCAACTAAGTACCACTGAGCCTGCACACAAACGGGTAGTTATGCTGGAAGATGGTACAATACTTAATCGCTACTGGGACGAAAGACCTGAGCCTCGTCCTGAGTCCTACAAAGAAGATTACGAATTAGCAGAATCTTCGGAGCGACCCGCTGAAGAGCTGTATAGAAACCTACGTGCCGCCTGCGAGTCGGGCTGGGATTTTAGCAGTCGCTGGCTAAAAGATGGACAGAGCCTGGGCAGTATACATACCACAGATATTATACCGGTAGACCTAAATAGTTTAATATATCATCTGGAAGTAACTTTGGCTGACGCATATGCTCAGGCTGGGCAGAAAAACAAACAGCTGCAAATGGAAGAAAAAGCCAGCCAACGTGCTGAAGCAATCAGAAAATACTGCTGGAGTAAGAAAGGTAGATTCTATATAGATTACGATTTTGTAGCTCAAAAAAATACAGATAAATTCTCTTTAGCAGCTGTATACCCCTTGTTTGTAGAAATAGCAACTCAGCAGGAAGCTGTACGTGTAAGCAGAAAACTTGGAAAAGATTTCTTACAGCCCGGTGGTTTGCTTACGACTTTAAACAACACAGGGCAGCAATGGGATGCACCCAACGGCTGGGCACCCTTACAGTGGCTGGCGTACCGTGGGTTAATGAACTACGGTCAGGATAAACTCGCAGATAAGATTGCGCAACGCTGGAGGGATAACAATATTCGGGTTTTTCAGAACACTGGCAAGATGGTAGAAAAATACAATGTAAAAGACATTACGCTGGAAGCGGGAGGCGGAGAATACCCTGTTCAGGATGGCTTTGGCTGGTCTAACGGTGTATTGCTTAAGATAATTTCTGAACAGGGCCTGCCCTAATTCTTTAGGATAGTGAACTTCCTACTTTCTCCAATAACTTTTTAGTAGAAGCTACGCCATCTTTCTTACTTATTTTTTCCAGCTTACCACCAAACTCAATGCCTACATAACCTTTAAAACCAGCATCTTTTACAATCTGCATTAAACGACTTACGTCCATACTGCTTTCTTCCCCATTTTTAGTAAAGTCAAAAGTTTTGGCACTCACTCCTTTGGCATAGGGCATCAATTCTTCAATGAGTAAGTAACGATCGTACTGCTCATCTTTAGAGATATTAAGATTACCAAAATCAGGTAGCGTACCTACATTCTCACGGTTTACCTGCTTCATAACTCCTGCAAGCCACTTTCCATCAGATGAGAGGCCTCCATGATTTTCTACAATCACACTAATATCTGAGCCATTGCCATAATCTGAAAGCTGGTATAATGTCTCAGAAAAGGCGTCGGCTGCCGCCTGCCGTTCCAGTCCCTCATATCCATTAGCATTGATACGGATGGCATGACAACCCAGGGTATGAGCCGCGTCTATCCAGGGCTTATGTTGTTCTACTGCCTCTTTTCTTTCCGATTTGTTTGGGCTGGCAGTTTTGTATTTCCATAGATCAACCATAATCAGAACATTGTCTACATCATAATCAGCAGCCCTTTGGTTCAGCTTTTTTAAATAAGCCTGATCCTGCTCTTTTCCATCAAAAAAACCACTTACATATTCTACGGCTGATATTCCATATTTCTCTTTGGCTACTTGCGGAAAATCCAGGTTGCTCATATCTCCATTGCGTATGGGTTGACGAAGAGACCACTCTGCCAGCGAAATCTCAAAAAACATGGAGGATTTAAAAATAGCGGAAACATCAGGTAGTAGTGCCAGACCAGCTCCGGCCTGCATCACTTTCATAAATTCTCTTCGGTGCATGTGTGTGTAGTTTTAGGTTAGTTGTACCAATGATGGTACAGGATACTAATTTGACAATTATTTAGCATAATTCATTGCTATTAGCTCAACTATACAGCTACTCTTTCCATGAAAACAACTTTTTACATCTTAATTCTTTCTTTATGCATTAGCGCCTGCCAAACAGTACAGGAGCCTTTGAAAGAAGAAAAGTCAATACACTTTAAAAACATAGTCCTGATTGTGGGAGACGATCATTCTGCCAATGTTTTAGGTGCCTATGGTAACAAAAAGGTAAGAACCCCAAATCTGGATAAAATGGCTGCTCAGGGTGTACAATTTAATCGTGCTTATGCGAATTCGCCTATGTGTAGCGCTTCCCGTCAGTCGTTTATCACCGGGCTATATCCTCATGCTACCGGGGTGACCCTACTTACCACCTCTTTTCCTGAGCAAAACATTACGATTGCAGAACACCTGAAGGAGCGAGCCTATAGTACGGCCATCATTGGTAAAAATCACTTTAACAATCAGCTAAATCATGGTTTTGACACCAAAATTGAGAGGAGAGATTATTTCAACTACCTGAAAAATACTGACATAGCCCCGGTACCAGACAGTATTGTTACCCGCCCAGACTGGAAGCCTTTTCGTGACCCGGCACGTATCTGGCTGAATGCAGAGATGCTAGCAGGCAATCAGTATGACCAGTTTGATATTGGTACATGGTATGCGGAGCAGGCACAAAACTATCTGGAAAAGCATCAGGATTCCTCCTTTTTTCTGTGTGTAGGTTTTCATGAGCCTCACTCTCCTTTTAACTTTCCAGTGGAATATCGTAACCGCTACCAAGCGGAGGACATGAAGCTGCCTTTAACAAGTGAAGAGGATGATCGCTGGATTCCTGAAATTTTTAAAGAATTAACTGAAGAAGAAAGAAAGGGGATTATAGCATCTTACTACACTTCGGTAGAGTATCTTGACAAAAATGTAGGCCTAATTCTAAACAAGATAGAAGAACTAGGCATCGGTGATAGTACGCTGGTGGTGTATATAGGAGACCATGGATACCTGCTAAATGACCATAAGCGCTTTGAAAAGCATATGATGTGGGAGCCCGCGGTTCGTGCTCCACTCATTATTCAGGGAGGCAAACAGCTTAAGGCAGGTACCAAAATAGAGGCACTAACTGAGTTTGTAGACCTGGCCCCTACTATGCTACAAGCTACCGGAATGGATATACCTCAAGAACTACAGGGGAAGTCCCTGCTTCCTCTTCTGAATGGAGAAAAGAAATACCACAAAAAGTTTATCTTTTCGGAGTTTCTGGGAGATAATAAAGCTATGGTAAGAGGAGAGCGCTTTAAATATATATTTACCACGGGTAAAAAAGACCTGGCGCAAGGCTACCAGACAGGCCTACCTGCTCCTGGCATTACTCATCGCCTTTATGATTTAGAAAAAGATCCTTATGAAACTACAAATTTGTACTATAAACCCAACTATCAGCAGGAAGCAAAGCGTCTGCAAAACGAAATGATCATGTGGTTTGAAAGCACCCACCCTAAGGCTGATAGTATCTCTAAAGAATGGGATTTAGAACGGAGACTTGTCGCTTTCTGCGAACCTACTGATAAGAATGCAAAGGTATCTGCTTTTTAACTCATAGCTCAACGGTTTGCAAGCTCATATGCCTGCTCAGCAATTGAGAGTTCTTCGTTGGTAGGAACAACTAACAGTGCAATACTACTATCTTCATGAGCGATAGATTGAATTTCTCTGCTTCGCTGATTATTCTTTTTCTCATCAACCTTAATACCTAGATGCTCTAAATCAGCACATGCCATTTCGCGTACCAGGCTACTATTTTCACCTACTCCGGCAGTAAATATGATCGCATCTAAAGGACCTAATATAGCCAGATAAGATCCTATAAACTTTTTGATACGATAGGTATACATTTCCAGCGCCAATTGGGCATCCGCCTCATTATTTTGATAGCGCTCTACAATATGCCGCATATCATTGTCTCCGGCTATTCCTTTGAGGCCGCTCTGTTTATTCAATACGTTATCAATTTCTTCAAAACTCATCTGAAGTTTGGTACCCATATAAAAAAGTACAGTAGGATCTATATCTCCTGAGCGGGTTCCCATCATGAGTCCCGGCAGCGGGCTCAAACCCATAGAGGTATCAATACTTTTACCGTTTTTTATGGCTGTCATGCTACAGCCATTTCCCAGATGAATGCTAATAGCGTTGAACTGGCTAAATGCATTACCCAGATATCTGGCTGCCTGCCTAGCTACGTACTGATGTGAAGTGCCATGCATACCATAAACTCTCAGTTTATCTTCAGTATAAAATCGCTCAGGAATTGCGAAACGAAAAGCATGTGGAGGCATGCTCTGATGGTAGGCTGTATCAAAAACAACGACCTGCTGAGCCTTGGCAAAAACCTTTTCAGCTACCAGAATACCTTCCAGATTTGCAGGATTGTGCAAAGGTGCCAGAGGAATAAGTGCCTTAATCTTTTCTTTTACATCATCATCTACATTTACTGCGGCATTAAACATATCTCCACCATGTACTACCCTGTGTCCTACCACCTCAATCTCATCCGGATTAGTAATAGCTCCCACTTCGCTATCTTGCAGCAAAAGATTGACCTGCTCTAGCCCACTTCGGTGATCTTTAATATGTAATTTTTCTTCTTTAGACCTGCTTTCCTGATCCTTAAAAAACCTTTGGTGACGGATATAACTTTCACTTTCTCCTATTCTTTCTACCAAACCTGCACTCAGTACTTCTTTATTATCCATATTGATCAACTGGTATTTGATGGACGAACTACCAGAGTTGATAACAAGTATTTTCATATCAATAGTATTGCTTAAAATGATATTTCTTTAGTTGCGTTTAGCGTTAAAACTAAGCTATTAATTTACCAAAAGATTGGTATTCCCTTACAAAATTAACTCAAAGCCGAAATAAGGTATACTCATTAAACTTATGAAAGCAGAAAAGCGGCCCTTTAGTTACCATAATTGTACTAATTGATCTTTGTTCCATAAATATTAGGGATTACTATAAGCTATTCGCTGACTGTTATTATCTTGCTGTATATGAATCCATTTTTTATCAGCTGCGATTGGGGCACCTCCTCTTTCCGGCTTAGCCTTATTAATACTAACAAGCTAGAGATAATACATAGCCTTACAGATTCGCAACTGGGCTTTGGCCAGCAGAGTGCAGGCAAAGAGGATTATATCCGTTTGTTGGATGAAAAAATTGAACTGCTTTGCCGTAAGGCTCAATTAGATACTACTCCGCTGTGTATTTTATCGGGCATGGCATCTTCCTCTATAGGCATCAAAAATCTGCCGTATGCTCAACTTCCTTTAGCGATGAAAAGGTTTGAAATTCCTTATGAAAAACTGGAAAGCTTGTCATCAGATGTATTTATGTTTTCTGGACTTTGTACCGACATTGATGTTATGCGCGGAGAAGAGGTACAGGTGCTGGGGGCTTATGATGAGAACTCAAGCAAAGAGAATCAATTGTTGATATTGCCCGGAACCCATTCTAAACATGTGCTAATACAAAAAAAGCAGTTAACAACTTTTACTACCTATATGACTGGAGAGTTATTCGCTCTTCTACAAAATTATAGTATTCTTAAGCATTCTGTACAAAAGCCAGAATCAGAAAATGGTCCTGATCAGAAAGTATTTCTGAAAGGAGTTGAAGAAGGTAAATCACAGCTACTTAAGCACTTGTTTGGTATACGTGCACGACAAATATTACAAAAGACCACACCCGAAATGAATTATGCATTTCTCAGTGGATTACTGATTGGAAATGAATTGTATCCACTATCTGATGATTTGCCCGATCAGCTTACTTTATGTGCCGATGGAAACTTAGGCTTACTTTACAAATTAGCCCTGCAACATCTGTTTCCACATACTAAACTGGATATAATCTCAACACAAAAGGCTACCATCGCCGGTCATTTTAAGTTATTACAAGGACTAAACCATGCCTAAACCATTCTCATTTGCCAGCTTAGAAGACATGCCAATAATTGGCATATTGCGCAAACTCCCGGCTGCACAGCTAGAAAAAGTCGTACAGCTATATCAGGAGTGTGGTCTAAGCACTTTAGAAATAACTATGAATACCCAAGGCGCTTCTGAGATGATTCGTCAGCTTTCAGATAGTTTTCCGCAGCTCAACATAGGGGCAGGTACTGTCTGCAAGATGTCAGAGTTGGAAGAAGCTATTGATGCTGGTGCTTCTTTTATAGTCACTCCTATTACTGACGAAAAATTAATTTCCGCTTGCAAAGCATCTGGTCTGCCAGTTTTTCCGGGTGCATTTACCCCTACAGAAATCTATCGTGCCCATGAGGCTGGTGCCGACATGGTTAAGCTTTTCCCAGCTGGCCTCTTAGGACCAAAATATATCAAAGATGTTCAGGCACCTCTGGATCAGATCAGGCTGGTACCCGTGGGTGGGGTGGATTTGCAAAACTTCTGCGATTTTCTACAGGCCGGAGCCAGTGCCGTGGGCTTAGGCAGCCAATTATTTCTTAAGGATGCCATCGCCCAACAAGACTGGGAGCGGCTAAAAAAGCACTTTGCCGCATTTGTCAATAAGTTCCGTGCTTATCAAGCCGCTTTATAAGCTTTTATTACCCAGTTCACGGCCAAAGTGTTTACCAAAGGTTGCCATAAATGCGAGCACTTTCTGAAAGTCCTTATCGTTTAGCTGGCGTAGCAGGCTAAATACCCCTCCTATTTTTTTAGGAGACTCATTCAAAGTAGCTGTTAAAGCGGTGTGAGAAGCCATTAGCATAGACTGTAAGTTATCTGCCAATTTCGATATATCTATTCCTTCAGCACTCAATCTGTTTATAAAATCGTCAAATGTATCTACTGCTAAAGTAAGATAGTCAGTGCTATCATCCAGCACATCCATCAGGCCGTTTAGCTTTTGTAGTGTTTTTGGTGCAGTTAACCTTTTTAGTAAGGTAATTAGCTCAGTAGTTCTCTGGCTCAGGTCTATTCCTTCTCGCTCAAGCATAGCAGCTTGCTGATCTACCAAGTCTACCACATCAGCTAAGATCTGAGGGAGCTGCTCACTTAAATCCAGCAAAGAATTCAGTTTGCTTAAGGTGCCGGGCTGGCTAAGGCGATCCATCAGTTTGAGTACGGCTTCCATTCTATCACCTAGTGGGCTTCCACTTTCATGAGCTTGACCGGCCACTTCGTCTATGGCATCTGTTATCAACTCTAAAGCCTGAGGAGCCTGCTGAGTCTGTCTGTTAATTTGCTCAACTTCTGCCTGTATACTATCCAGCTTCCGCATAATTTCAGAGAGCATCTTTGCATTATCCTCTGGCTTAATGGCCGCTAATACTTCCTGATCTTTATTTTTTGTGATGTGAGTTGTAGTATTCATGTCTATCAGACGATTAGGCGGTTCCTTTTAATATTTTATTCCAGTACATCCAGGGCAGCACTCTTCTTTTTAGTTGGTACATGCTAAAGCGTTCTTTGGACTGATCAAATGGAAAGCTTTCGGCAGGCTCATTATTGTAGTCAAATTCTGCGAGTATCAGCTTACCTTTAGCCGTAATCAGGGGGCATGAGCCATAGCCATCATACTGAGCCGTCAGGCTTCTTTGGTGTAATACTGCCAATAGATTGTCTACCACAACAGGAGCCTGCTTTCGTACTGCTGCTCCAGTTTTTGCGTTGGGTGTACCCGAAGCATCTCCCAGTCCAAATACATGAGTGTACTTCTTATGTTGCAGGCTGTACTTATCCAGATCAAGCCACCCTGCGTCGTTTGCCAGCGGACTGCTCTTTACAAAATCAGGCGCACTCTGAGGAGGTGTAATATGGATCATGTCAAAGGGCTTAACAAGCTCTCTTACTCCTCCTTCATCATCTTTTACGCTAAAAGTTGCCTTTTTGCCTGGCCCATCCACCCGGATAAGTTCGTGCCTGAAGTTGAGTTGAATGCCATAATTTTCTACTACCTGGCTAAGAGATTTAGCATATTTTTTTACTCCAAAAATTACTTTACCTGGTGAGCAGAATTCAAGCTGAGACTTAGCCAGTATTCCGTTACGCTGAAAATGATCAGCCGCCATATACATTATTTTTTGGGGAGCACCGCCACACTTTACTGGAGTAGCGGGCTGGGTAAACAGCGCTGTTCCTCCTTTAAAATTGCGAATACACTCCCAGGTATAAGGTGCTTTATCAAAACCATAATTGCTGCACACCTGGTGTTTGCCTAAGCTTTCTTCCAAGCCTTCAATTTTATGCCAGTCCAGTTGTATACCGGGGCAAACTACCAGGGCATCATAGCTATAAGTATTACCTTCTGTAGTATTTAGTTGCATCTGCTCTGGCTCAAAAGAGGCTACCGCTTCTCTTATCCATGTAACTGCATCGGGCATCACCTCAGCCTCCTCTTTTTCAGTCTCCTGAATATCATAATCTCCCCCTCCTACCAGTGTCCATGCCGGTTGATAATAATGTTTTTCTGAAGGCTCAATAATAGCAATATCAAGAGCTTTGTCTTTGAGCAACAATTGCGAGGCTACGGAAATACCAGCATTTCCTCCTCCAACTATGAGTATCTGAAAATGGTCCATGATAAAAGAAGTTTAGGGTTATGAGATGTGTAAGTACAGGCGACAGTTCAATATCACCGGAAAGTGAAGAGAATACCATCTTTCTACCTGAACTTAGTCTTAAACTAGTAAGCATCCATATCATAATCCGTGACTTTTATCACACAGATATAAATTTTGTACGCTTATGATTGTGAAAATAAATACCGCTTAAACTGAAAAAGAATACATTTATACCTTCAGCTCCTAATTTTCGTAAGTTATTAGTATAGAGAATAAGATTATGGAAGAATACATCAATAAGGCTAAGCAAACTTTTAAGCTGAGCAATCCCGAACTTTTAGCCGCACTTGCTACTCATGCCAGGCATGTAAAATTTGCTGCTGGTGAGACTCTGATCAATTATGGCAACTATATTAAAACGGTACCCTTAATATTATCTGGAAGTATTAAAGTCATCAAAGAAGATGAAGAAGGCAAAGAAGTATTTTTATATTATCTGAAACCTGGCGAAACATGTGCTATGTCGCTTACCTGCTGTAGCACTTACCAACCCAGCCAGATTAAGGCAGTTGCCGAAGAGCCTACCGAATTACTATCGGTGCCTGTTAACAAGCATGAGGAATGGATGAACCACTACCGTGAATGGAAAGAGCTGGTCGGTCGTACCTATGCAACCCGTTTTGACGAACTTCTGCAAACCATTGAAAACATTGCCTTTAAAAATATGGACGAACGTCTGATAGAATATTTGCAGGCAAAATTTAAACACCTGAAAACAGAGCAACTTAACATTACGCATCAGGAAATTGCCAATGAATTAGGTACTTCCAGAGAAGTAATCTCCCGTTTGCTAAAGCAACTGGAGCGAGATGGAGCCATTAGTCTGGGCAGAAACAAGGTTATCCGAAATACGCTTAGCTTAGTCAATTAAACAATCCTTTTACTAGTCTGTTGCTTTATAACAACAGACTTGCCTTCCTTATCTCTTTAGTAAGCAAGTACTTGCTCCCTCTTTAAGTTTTTCCTTCGTCAGTAAAACATTTAGCCCTTCTCCAAGTGTGTAATAAATAGGAATGCATGTATTTATGAACATAATTTCATTTGTGTGACTTTTGTTGCAGACTTCCGCTTAAGACAGCAGTAAGTTTGTCCTAAAATTTTGAAAAATGGATACACTTTTAATAATAGGATATGCGACCTCAGTGCTTATTGGCCTTAGCCTTGGTCTGATAGGTGGTGGAGGTTCAATACTTACGGTACCAGTACTGGTCTATATTGTAGGAATCAACCCTGTTTTGTCTACTGCCTATTCTTTATTTATTGTAGGCGTAACCTCACTGGTTGGTAGTGTCAACTTTATGAGAAAAGATCTGGTGCATTACAGGGCTGCTCTGGTTTTTGCGGTACCCTCTTTCATCGCTGTATTTCTCACACGCAAATTTCTGGTACCCGCCATACCAGATCCATTACTCAGCCTGGGTAGTTTTGAGCTATCAAAAAGCATGGCCATTATGGTCTTCTTTGCTTTGGTAATGCTGGCAGCCTCTTACTCTATGATTAAGAAAAAGACTGTAAAAGAGCAGAACAGCGAACAAGTTCAGTTTAACTACCTAATGATTGGGCTGGAAGGCGCAGTCGTTGGTACGCTCACCGGCATTGTAGGTGCAGGGGGTGGATTCTTAATAATTCCCGCATTGGTACTACTGGCTAAACTGCCTATGAAAATGGCTGTTGGCACCTCTTTACTCATCATTGCCGCTAAATCTTTAATTGGATTTTTAGGAGACATTGGTACTCAAACCATTGATTGGCAATTTCTGCTGGTATTTACTGCCTTATCTGTTGTGGGCATCTTTGTAGGCTCATTTTTGTCTAAAAAGATTCCCGGAGAGAAGTTAAAATCTGGCTTCGGCTGGTTTGTCCTGGTCATGGCGATTTACATCATGCTCAATGAACTGGTCCTCAATACATAAAAAATTGGGTCATGTGACAACTGTCACTGAAGATGATAGTAAAGCCTCTTAAATTTATACTTATCAATTATTCATGCTGATGCCCACAAGCTCAGCAGAAATATAAAGACTTCAAGACATGAAAAATAAATTAACATTTAACGAATTGATCAGCGGTGACCAACCTGTGCTGGTAGACTTTTATGCAGAATGGTGCGGCCCATGCAAAATGATGTCGCCCATTCTTCAGGAGCTTCGTGAGAAGATGGGAGATGCAGTTAAAGTTATTAAGATAGATGTGGAGAAAAACCCAAAACTAGCAAGCAGTCTGCGAATACAGGGAGTACCTACACTGATGCTATTTCAGCAAAAAGAAGTACTATGGCGACAGTCTGGAGTAGTGTCTGCCAATCAGTTGGAACAAGTAATACAAAATCACGCTAAAAAAGTAAAAGTATAAGATTCCTCTGTGATTGATGTCATAGTGAGAAGCTTACATACCCACTATTTTTATCATACCATAAATTTTAAATGTTATGAAAGTAGAACAGATTTATACCGGATGCCTGGCACAAGGTGCCTATTATATAGAATCGGAAGGTGAAGCCGCAGTTGTAGATCCTTTAAGAGAAGTTAAACCCTACATAAAAAAGGCTGAGCAGGATGGAGCTAAAATTAAGTACATATTAGAAACTCACTTTCACGCAGACTTTGTTTCCGGTCACCTTGATCTGGCTAAAGCCAGTGGAGCAGAGATTGTCTATGGGCCTCTTGCTAACCCAAATTTCGGAGCACACATTGCCAAAGATGAAGAAGTACTGAGTCTGGGAAAAGCAAAAATCAAAGTACTACATACTCCCGGCCATACCATGGAATCTACCTGTTACCTGCTTATAGATGAGGAGGGAAAAGAACAGGCCTTGTTTACTGGAGACACACTCTTTATCGGTGATGTAGGACGCCCTGACCTGGCCCAAAAGGCCGCTCATATGACTCAGGAAGAACTTGCAGCCACACTATATAAAAGCCTGAGAACCAAAGTAATGACTTTAAGTAACGAAGTAGTAGTTTACCCAGGACATGGTGCCGGCTCAGCCTGTGGAAAGCATATGAGTAAAGAAACGGTATCTACTATTGGGGCGCAAAAACAAACGAACTACGCACTAAGAGAGGACATGAGTGAAGAGGAGTTTGTAAAAGAAGTAACTGATGGGCTACTTCCTCCCCCAGCCTATTTTCCGATGAATGTTCGCATGAATAAAGAAGGTTACGAAAGTATTGACGAAGTGCTGTCTAAGGGCATACGCCCTCTAAATCCTGAAGCTTTTGAGGCCGCAGCCAATGAAACAGGAGCTCTAATACTGGACACTCGCGACCCAGATGTATTTGGAGAGGCATTTATACCCAATGCTATAAATATAGGGCTGGGTGGGCAATTTGCTCCCTGGGCTGGAGCACTCATACCTGAAGGTCAGGCAATACTCTTGCTTACTGATGAAGGTAAAGAAGAGGAGGCCATCACCCGTTTGGCACGTGTAGGCTATGACAATACTCTAGGCTATCTGCAAGGTGGAATTAAAGCCTGGAAAGATTCAGGCAAAGAGGTAGATGCAGTAGACTCCGTAAATGCTTCGGACTTTGCTCAGGCTTATAAGGGACACACTCCTGTTGTAATTGATGTACGTAAGCCCAACGAATATGCCTCAGAGCATGTAGAGAAAGCAATAAACCTGCCACTGGACTATATTAACGAACATTTAGCGGAGTATCCTAAAGATGAGACGTTTTATCTGCACTGCGCTGGTGGTTATCGCTCTATGATCGCAGCTTCCATTTTGAAGTCACGAGGCTGGAACAACTTCATCAATGTAAAAGGAGGTTTTGCAGATATCAGTAAAACAGATGTAGCTCGTACCGATTACGTTTGTCCTTCAACCTTGAAGTAGAGACTTCTTTTAACAAAGCAGCTAACAATGGCAGAGATTACTCTCTGCCATTTTTGGTAAAAAGAGGGCTTATGTGACCAATATCACAGAGAGTTCTATTACAAATAATAATTTTCACGATTGTGAAGAAGACGATCATTTTCACCTTTAGCTTTATTCTACTGTTAATGGGGCTGCCTCAGGCAGTTTTAGCTCAGGAGAATGAAACGCAAGAGAAAGATAGCAGTCTTAGCATCGCTCATCTTCTAAAGCAAGGGGAAGTAGAATTGCATGCCAGATCATTTATGATGAGCACCATTAACCACTCAGATTTGAAAGATTATTATGCATGGGCGATAGGTGCCGGAATAGGTTACCAGAGTCCTTTGTACAAAAACTTGCAGTTTGGGCTTAGTGGGTTTTTCATTTACAATATGGCCTATGGTCATAATGCCAAGCAGGACGAAAATTCCAGCTCAGGCAATCGTTACGAAAAAATGCTTTTCAATGCTCTTGCACCTCACGAGAAAGAAGATCTAGACCGACTTGAAGAGCTTTATATCCGCTACCAGTCAGACTGGCTAAAAATTACTTTGGGACGACAAAAGCTTGAGTCCCCTTTTGTTAATGGGCAATACAACAGAATGAGACCTAATATCTTTTCTGGCCTGAGTACAGAGTTAAAACTAAATGCTGTACAAGTGCATAACACTTGGGTCAAGGGTATTACTCCCAGAGGCACCATTGAGTGGTTCAGTATAGAAAATTCTTTTGGTGTATATGGTATGGGCAGACAAACTAATGGTCTGAAAGCTGAGTACCACGCACATATTAAAAGCGCAGGACTTTGGCTTAGTGGATTAGAGTGGAAGCATAAGAAAGCGGGCAAACTGCAAGTCTGGAACTATTATACCGATAGAGTTTTCAACTTCAGTTTTGCTCAGTGGGACTATCAGAATAAAGCCTTACAACTTGGCCTGCAAAGCTTTTACGAGAGAGCTATTCAGGAGGGTGGAAATCATGATCAGGCACTTTCCTATATGCAGAGGGGTGAGCAAACTGCTGGCCTAGGCACTCGTATTGCTTACAGTAAGCCTAATACAGAAGTCAGCATTAATTATCTGGGAATCAGCTCTAAAGGAAGATACCTGTTTCCCAGAGAGTGGGGACGCGAACAGTTTTATGCCAGCCTGCCACGAGAAAGATTTGAAGGAAATGGTGGCGTGCAGACATTTAGTATTAAAGCTAAACGAAGTTTCAACCAGCAGCATACTAAGATCGTATTAGGTTTGGGAAGCGTGAATCTGCCCGCTCCCGAAAATACTCAATTAAACAAGTACGGCTTACCTTCTTACTACCACCTGGCTGCTGAGCTAAAGCACCAATTGCACAGAGCCTGGAAAGGTACTAGCGCTACCCTATTGGTAG
Source organism: Porifericola rhodea (assembly GCF_030506305.1). Classification (GTDB taxonomy): domain Bacteria; phylum Bacteroidota; class Bacteroidia; order Cytophagales; family Cyclobacteriaceae; genus Catalinimonas; species Catalinimonas rhodea. Next base: position 4,779,901 of record NZ_CP119421.1, read on the forward strand.
TAAACAAAATTGACAAAAATGAAGAAACAAGTGCAATGTATAAGACAAACCACGTAGACATGTGGAACCTGAATTTTATTATAGACTATAAATTTTAAATACGCATACAAATGAATCAATTTCATGAATGGATATCACAACCCTGGCCCTGGTATGTAGCCGGACCATTAATTGGACTAACGGTACCTATATTGTTAATTATTGGAAATAAATCTTTTGGAATATCCTCTTCACTCCGGCATGTTTGTGCCGCCTGTGTACCTGCAAAAATTCCGTTTTTCAGTTATAACTGGAAAAAAGAAATGTGGAATATGATGTTTGTATTGGGCATAGTTATAGGAGGTTTTATAGCAAGCTTTTTACTTGCCAACCCTCATGCTATTGTAGTTGCAGAAGCTACACAAGCTGACCTGGCAGCCTTAGGGATCACTGAATATAAAAATCTTTTACCATCAGAAATCTTCAGCTGGGAGAACCTATTTACCGCTAAAGGGCTAGTGTTTTTCGTCATCGGAGGTTTTATGGTAGGCTTTGGTACCCGCTATGCCGGAGGTTGTACTTCTGGCCATGCCATTATGGGTATAAGTAACTTACAATGGCCTTCAGTAGTGGCCACTGCCTTTTTTATGATTGGTGGTTTTGTAATGACCCATCTGCTGATGCCACTGATTATGCAATGGGTTGGCTTCTAAACATAGATTATAACTTTTAATAGAAGAATAAAAAATGAATTCAACCATAAAGAATACACAAAGTATACGCAGCGACGCATCTAACAAACAAAACATGGAAGAAAGCTTAGCCAGCCTGTTTAAATATATGCTGGTGGGTATTTTTTTCGGGATTGTTTTTGTAAAAGCAGAGGTAATTTCCTGGTACAGAATACAGGAAATGTTCAGATTACAGTCTTTTCATATGTATGGAGTAATAGGTTCAGCAATTATTACTGGCATAATTTCCATACAGCTTATCAAACGGTTTAACATCAAAACGATTCACGGTGAAAAGATAGTCCTGAAGGATAAAGAGTTTCGCAAAGGTCAGATTATTGGAGGCTTTATCTTCGGATTAGGCTGGGCTATAACCGGAGCTTGTCCGGGACCACTCTTTGCACAGATTGGCAGTGGTTATTCGGTAATTATTGTAACCCTGCTAAGTGCCATTGCAGGTACCTGGGTATACGGACGTTTTAGCCATAAGCTGCCCAACTAAAAGCAGCTTTTGTAAAATAAATTATGACCTGGCTTATCTCATTAGGCCAGGTCTATATTAAATCTTATATAATTAGTCTTTGTCGGTAGGTACGCTCATCTTTTGTGCCTGAATAGCAGTAATCACTACTGTATTTACAATATCTGTAACAGTACAGCCACGGCTCAGATCATTTACAGGCTTACGCAGCCCTTGCAAAATTGGACCTATAGCAATTGCCCCGGTCTCTCTTTGTACCGCTTTGTAAGTGTTGTTTCCTGTATTTAGATCCGGGAAGATCAGCACGCTGGCGTTGCCTGCTACTTCAGACTCAGGCATCTTTTTAGTGCCTACTTCTTTATCTACCGCCGCATCATACTGAATTGGTCCTTCTACTTTAAGATCCGGTCGTTTTTCTTTTACTAATTTAGTGGCCTTGCGCACTTTCTCTACCTCTTCGCCCTTGCCAGACTCTCCAGAAGAGTAAGACAGCAAAGCTACTTTTGGTTCTATGTCAAAAGCCTTGCTGGTATCGGCAGAAGAGATAGCAATTTCGGCCAGCTGCTCCGCATTTGGGCTGGGGTTTATTGCACAGTCACCATAGACTAACACCCGATCCTCTAAGGCCATAAAAAAAACAGAAGATACAATAGATACATCGGGCTTGGTTTTAATAAGTTGAAATGCCGGACGAATGGTATGCTGGGTGGTATGTGCTGCTCCGGAAACCATTCCATCTGCCAGACCTTCAAGAACCATCATCGTACCAAAATAAGAGACGTCAACCAGTGCATCACGTGCGTTATCGCGTGTAGCACCTTTACTTTTTCTGATCTCCACATAACGGTCAATAAAACCTTCCAGATAATCAGACTGCGCTGGGTCAACTATAGGCACCAAATCTGTATCAATACGAATGCCATGACGCGCTATCGTATTTTTCACCTCTTCTGGCTTTCCTAATATAGTCAGCTTTACAATATCCTGTTCTATAAGTATTTCCGCAGCTTTTAAGATACGCTCATCATTACCCTCAGGCAATACAATATGCTTTCTGGCAGCTTTTGCTTTCTGCACCAGATTGTACTGAAACATTTTGGGAGTAATACCTCTTGCCTTAACATTACTAATTTTCTGCTGTAGAGAAACCGTATCCACATACTTTTCAAAAAGCTTTTTGCTAATGGTGATTTTGGTGTGGTTCTCCGGGGTAATGTAAGACGTTAAAGTACCTAATTTGGCTACAGTATTATACGTATTGTGCTCTACCGATAAAATCGGTACCAGATTAGGCAAACCATCCAGCAATCGCTTTATTGAATTTTCAGGTAAAAGGCTGGTAGTCATCAGTATACCACTGATGGGTGGATAGTTCTGTGACTGATGAGCTTGTAGGGCACTTAAAATGATATCTCCACGATCGCCGGGCGTGATTACCAGACAATTTTCGGTAACATGAGACAGGTAATTTTGCAACTGCATTGCCGCAACAGAATAGCGATAGGCCTGTTTTTCCATCAAATCACCGCCATATAAAATATCAGCCTCCAGATGTTCGGCAATCTCTCGCAAGGTAGGGCTTTGCAGTACTATATTTTCAGGTATTACCGATACCAGAAGCTCCTTGTCTTTCAAGGTATTGCGTACCTCCAGAAGCAGCTCATGTGCCAGCGCAGTACGCACCCGGTTAATGATAATACCCAGAATTTCACATTCTTTTTCTGCAAAGCGCTCGTACGACAAACGAACCGGGCTAATCACCTCTTCTAGCTCACGGTCCATATCGCCTCTTCCTAGTATCATTACCGGGCAGCCCAGGTTTTTGGCAATATCAACATTGATATCAAAATCAAAAGTAGAACTCTCATCGCTAAAATCGGTACCCTCACAAAGCACAAAATCACATTTACTTTCCAGAGATTTGTACTTCTCAATCACCCGGTTAAGCAATTTGTTATACTGTCCGTCCAGCATAAGCTCGCGGGCTTCTTTTCGGGTAAAGGCAAAAGTATCTTCGTAAGCGATATCCAGATTAAAGTGTCTTAGTATTAGATCTATGTTCTTGTCCCTCTGGTTTCTTTTACCACTAATGATGGGGCGGAATACCCCTACCCTTTCTGTTTTTCTCAGTACCATTTCCATGATACCCAGGCAAACCAAAGATTTGCCGCAGTGAGCTTCAGAAGTAGCCAGATATATTGAACTTGCCATACGGATGTCAGTTGATAAAAAATTTAAAAATGGATTTTACAGTTTGCGATCTATGAGCAGTAAAAAAGTAAAGACTCTGTTTAACATTCTTTATTGAGGGTGCAGTTTAATAGTTTTTGCCTTAAAAGTAATTTCACTTACACATTAATTTATACCACGGCTGTTACTATCCAGAGTAACTAAGATTCTTTCTTTAGTGTTACAGACTTTGTTTTTAATGTCATTAGAATCTAACTCCAACAAACACTAAATTATAGGATAGCCCAAAGTTTAACTGTATGGGCTTGGAAATGCTGTTCAAATGCTAATACGACAAAGGGTATATTTAAAACAGGTAATGTAGTAAGATAGCTCTGGTAGTTGATTAGTACATTACTTCTTTGTGAAGGTGTACTGCTACATCCCTACCGGATTCACATAATTTTCAGTTACGAATTATACGGGTAGAATCTGGCAGTATTGACTAATTGAGAACTCTCACTTAAACTTAATTGCAATATTGTTGCAATTAAACCAAGCTGTATTTAGCTTGCCAATTGTTATGAAAGGACCAATACATAACAATAACAAAAGTAGCAAAACTAAGGGTTTGACAATGCAAACGCTGTTAAGTGTATTGCTGCTCATTCTTTATATCGGTGGTAATATTGGTCCTGACCTCATTCACCAGGCAGTTCATAATCATGAGGAAACGGAGCACCACTCCCCTGAACAGGAGCTAGATCCCTGCCATCGTACAGTATTTCATCAGGATACCAGCAGTGGTTGCGAACACCAGACTCATATTTTTGCTGGTGAAGATTGTGATTTTCAGTCCGAATGGGTTAAGCCGCATCAGTCATCAGTGATTTACCTCCCTGATGTTGTAGCTCATTTCCATACTATAGCTACGCAAACTCATCTACTTTCCGTAAGCTCTTATAGCGCATACAGAACCTCTCTGCGTGGGCCTCCTATTGCCTGAACAACACTTTCTTATTTCGTTTACAAATTTCTTTTGTCAGTAAAACACTGCTACACAAGGGCATAGTGTATGGCTATCTCAGCCTTACAGCTCATGTAAATCTATATATGTGATCAGCTTAATGCAGGCTGGTATTGCCTCTATATAGTCAGCTAACCTTATGCGCAAACTTTATATCGTGATGTGGTTAATGAGCATCTCATTTGCTACATCAGCACAGTCTGTATCTATCCGGGGGATAATTCTGAATGGGCATGATCGTCCCATAGCAGGGGCTACGCTCAGGCTAGCAAAAAATAATAAAATTACAACTACCAATGATGAGGGGCTTTTTCGCTTCACCAATCTTGGTGTTAAGCAGGATACCCTTATGATTAGCCATGTGGGTTTTGCTCCGCAGCTGCTGGCTTTGTCTTTAGACACATTGCAGCAAGCGCTACACATACAGCTATCCCCCTCTCTTCAGCAGCTAGATGAAGTAGTAGTTAATGACTCTTACCTGGAGCGAATTCGTCAGGAAGAATCACTAAACGTAGAGCTGGTTAATGATAGCTTTATCAGAAGAAACCTGGGTGGTAGTCTTATGCATTCACTGGAAAAGATACCAGGAGTGAGCCTGATAGGCATTGGTGCCGGACAGTCAAAACCTCTTATCCGGGGGCTGGGCTTTAATCGGGTAGTAGTCATTGATAAAGGGATTAAACATCAGGGCCAGCAGTGGGGGGCCGATCATGGATTAGAAATAGATCAGTTTGCCCTGTACAAGGCAGAAATTATTAAAGGAGCAGCATCATACATGTATGGTTCAGATGCTATGAGCGGAGCAATAAATATTCAACCTAAACCGGCACCAGAAAAATACTCGCTGGGTGGAACAGTAGATATCATTTGCAAAACCAACAATCAGCTATATGGTACATCTGTAAATCTCTATGGAAGACACCATTACTGGTTTTTTGACACCCGAGTATCTCATCAGGCTTATGGCGACTATCAGGTGCCTACCGATACAGTATATGTGTACGATTTTGCGGTTGATCTACATGAGCAAAAACTGCGTAATACTGCCGGTAAAGAAACCAACCTTCATTTCACTGTAGGCTATATTCAGGATAACTGGCAGTCTGCCCTATATCTAAGCAGTAACTTTAGCAAAACTGGCTTTTTTGCCAATGCTCATGGCCTGGAGCCCAGACGTGTTGACAGAGCGCTACACGATAGGTCTAGTAGAGATATCCTTCACCCCTATCAAAATGCCCGTCATTTTAAAATGACCAATCGGAGCACCTTCTATGAGGGGGATCATATGCTGGAGCTAGATCTTGGCTATCAACGGAATTTCAGGCAGGAGTACAATCATTATGTAAACCACGGTTATATGCCAGCCATTTATCCTGAAGAAATGGCTATCCCTAGCGATCTGGAAAGAGAATTTGAAAAAGACATTTACACGCTCAACTTCAAGGATTATATAATAATAGCCAAACACAGTCTTCTGTGGGGTATCAATGCTGAACATCAGAAGAATATCATTAACGGATGGAGTTTTCTAATACCTTCATTTAATCAAACTAGCTGGGGTGCTTTTGTCTATGATAAGTATCAGTGGAAACCAAACCTTCTGTTTCATGCTGCCTTAAGATACGATTATGGACAAATACAGCTGTTCCCTTACCAGGATTGGTTTACTTCTGAGGTAGAAGAAGAGGGTGAGCTTATAGCTAAAAAAGTGAGCAGAGCTCAGGAGCTTAGCCGGGAATTTAATAGCCTGATTTGGTCTGTGGGACTTAACTACAGTGAGAATAAACTCAATTTAAAGGCAAATTTAGGAAAAAGCTTTCGGCTACCAATTGCCAAAGAGCTAGGAGCCAATGGCGTAAACTATCATTATTTCAGCTATGAAAGAGGGGATGCAGACCTGGATCCAGAACAGTCATATCAGGCAGATATTGGCTTAAGCTGGCAGGAGAAGAAATGGTCAGTATCAGTCTCTCCCTTTTTCAACTATTTTTCTAATTACATCTACCTTAACCCTACGGCAGAGCATGATTATCTGTACGGTGCAGGCAATCAGGTGTTTGAGTACACCCAAAGTAAGGTAGTCCGCTACGGTGCTGAAGTTGAATTTGACTGGACCATCTACAGAAACATAAGCCTGGAAGTACTGGGCGAATACCTGTACGCACGGCAGCTTTCCGGAGATAAAAAAGGGTATACCCTTCCCTTCTCACCTCCACCCTCTGTTGTATTTGGGCTTAACTGGTCGCCAGACACTGGTGAGGCCGTGCAGCATACTTACCTCTCTATAGACTACCGCTATGCTTTACGTCAGAATAACATAGTACCCCCCGAGAAAAAAACACCAGCTTATCAGCTACTGAATATTCAGGCAGGCACTGAGATATTATTTCAAAATGAGCCAATAGCGCTCAATCTGCAGATACAGAATTTGCTCAATACTAAATATATGAAGCACAACAGTTTTTACCGGCTTATAGAACTTCCTGAACCTGGCAGAAACTTCATTTTATCCATAAAAATACCTTTCACAATTATAAACAATTAACCATGCTTAACACACAAGAAAACACGATGTACAAATTTTTGTCTGGAGCAATGTCCAGAGTAATGCTATTAACTGCCGTATTGGCTTTTATGGTATCCTGTAGCGAAGACGACGATCCTAGTCCGGAAGCCCCGGTAATTTCAAATTTCTCGTTCGGACAGGGAAGTGATCATGGTACCGGACAGGTAGCTTACAAGGGTTCTGACCTACATATGGAAGCAGACATAGCTGCCGACGCAACCGTAAGCAGCATCAGTGTTTCTATTCACGGACATGACCTAACACCTGCTGAAGGTGAGGAAGAGTGGGATTTTGAACAAAGCTTTACCGACGAAAAATATATGGTGAAGAACGCTACCTTCCACGAACACATAGACATACCTGACAACATTCCTGCCGGAGAATATCATATCACTCTAACAGTTACTGATGATGCTGGAAACACCGCTGAGACCGAAGGAGAGCTGGAAATTATGGACTTGATTTCCTACAGCGATTTTTCTATGGATGAGTCAGTAGTAAGAGGCAGCGATATACATGCCGAGTTTATGGTTAATGCAGTACATGGCGTACACCACATTGTAGTGGATATCCACGGTCATGATCTACCGGTAGGCGAAGGAGAAGTAGAGTGGCATTACGAAAACGAATTTGAAGATGGCTACCATGGCGAAACTGAGGTAGAGTTTCATGAGCATATTGATGTACCTGCTACTGCTCCTGCTGGTGAGTATCATGCTACCTTTACCATAGAAGATGAAGAAGGCAATACCACAGTCATAGAGTCTCATATAGAAGTGAGCGCTTCTTAATTTTTATACTTCAAAATAAAATGAGATTGATTACTAATTGATGCAAATTTATTTTGATACACATCATATGAAATTAGCACAAACATTTGCCTTGCACAGATTGCTTTTGAGCATCTGTCTGGCTGCCTTAATCATAGTTTCTTCCTGCTCAGAGGATGATGAACCAGCCCCTCCCGCCCCTACTGTCAGCGAGTTAGAAATAGGTTCTGGTAATAATGGAATTGGAGTTATTGGACGAGATTTTCATCTAAATGCTGAAGTTGAAGCCGGAGATAAAATTGAAGATGTACTGATTAAAATTGTACAGCGAGCCGACCAGGAATATTTAGCAGATTGGTCATTTGAACTGTCGTGGGAAGAATTTAAAGGAGCAAAAAATGCTACTGTTCATAAGCACTTCGATATTCCTGAAGACGCAGTAGAAGGCTTTTACGATTTTATCCTGATTGTCAATGATGAGAATGGATCCTCATACGAAGAGACCTTTGATTTTGAAATTAAAGATCCTGCTAACCTTCCGGTGGACCCATATCTATACACCTGGTATACCAGTAAAAACGACGCGTATTTGTTTTTCGTGAATGAGTCTCTGGAAAACCCCGAAGGAGTAACACTTACAAAGGGCGATACACTGAAGTCTGATGTCACAATTAAAGATGTAAAAGGTGATGGCACGATTTACCTTGTACTGATTAAAAAGGATCAGAACCACCTTCCCGAAACGGTAGATGCCATTGACTTTTCTAAGGTAATTGTTTACGATAAATTTGAACATAAAGATCAGGAAGAAGTAGACTCATTTGGCAATATTATCTACGATGGACAGGGTGGTTATGAACGTGAAAGCCCAAAGTTTAGTATTGGTGCTTCTGAAGATAATAATACTCCTCAGCCTACCCCTATACAAGGTGATATTGAATGGGAAAATGGAGCGTATTATTTCGGAGTCATTTATACCAATTCAACCTATGATATGAGTGTGCATCACTACTTAGAGCTGAATCTGGAAGGTTTCTAACATAGGACAAATAAGAAGTGCGGGCAAAAACAGCTCGTACTTCCTTTCTTTTTCAATTGCATTCCCTAAGAACTAAAAAACAATGAAAAAACTAAGTAACCTACTGATATATAGCTTATTATCCTCATCAATTTTATTATTTAGCTGTGAGGAGCGGGAAGACATTGATACAGAGTACCCAACAATTGATATCAGCTATAGTGATGCTTTCCCCCGACAGTGTAGTAGCATAAAAAAAGGAAGCAGCATAACTTTTAAAGCTCTGTTTAGAGACAATGTACAATTGGGCTCCTATAGTATAGACATTCACCATAATTTTGATCATCACTCCCACAGTACAGAAGTAAACGACTGTGATATGGATGCGAAAAAAGAAGCTAACAATCCCTTTCTATTTATCAAAAACTACGATATCCCTGAAGGGCAGCAGGAGTTTGTGGCGGAACAGGAAATTGAGATACCCGCTGATATTGAAAGTGGAGACTATCATTTTATGATTTTGCTGACTGACGAAGAAGGCTGGCAAACCATTAAGGGACTAAGTATCAAGATTGAATAATCATGATGACATGATGAATACACATGCTTGGGAAATTTGTTATGATTGCTTAAATATATACTTATGCAAAAAAAGACTTACTTGTAATATACCGAATTTAATTGCCTAAACTTAATAAACTTAGGAAATTTTACAGATTGTTATTACCAGTAATTATAGTTAATATAGCTTATACACTTACAGCAGGTAATTAAGTAGTTTTACGATACTTAAAACTGTAGGTAGCATTAGATTGTGACTCGTCCATTAAATCAATCTTTTAAGCGTGAAACTTCATCTTGATGTAGCCCTGAGCTTCAAAAACGATTTTGATTATATTAACAAATCAATGCACACCTATTTGGTGCTTGCCCCTCTGGACGATAATACTGATGAGTTTTTAAACTCCATCCACGAGCTTATTCGTGCAGGTTTGAATTATAATAATGTGTTCTGGAAATCTACCACCGATTACTACACTTTGTATGTTCTGACCTACATTCAAAAACAAGAGAAGTACAAAAAGCAATATCTAGAACTTTGGCTGAAAACAAATCAGGAAAAAGACAGCAACAGCGCAGCTAAGCTGGACAATGCACCTTAAAGTGATTTAGAAACTGCCCGTTCATCACTTTTACTTAGTGTAGCTAAACACCTTGGACTAAAGACTCGAACCTACACACAAGCCTTCTTATTTTCAATTTATCATCTTCTTCTGCTGCCTATCAGTACTAGCTAAAACCATGAAAATTTATAGAGCTTAGGATGATTTTTTTTTGTTCCTTAGACATACCTCTAGTAGATTTACCACTCAATACAGCGTAAATGAAAGCACTTATTTCACTTCTGGCTATACTCATGCTCTTTAAACCTATCTGGCCGGTAGTGGATTTTGCTATCAATTACGATTATATAGTGGAGTACCTTTGTATCAACAGAGATAAGCCTGCTATCCAGTGCAATGGCAAGTGCTACCTGGCAAAACAAGTAGCAGAAGAAGAGGATCAAGATAAAGAGAAGCCAGCTAACGGAAAAAGCTACAGCTTTGATTTTACAATCGTGTATGCTTATCCTTCTCAAAAAACTTCTACCCCCCTTTTTAATTATCTAGTTTACGAATACGCTAGCTACTCTGAACTGTATACCAGTCTATTCGTTTCTGAAATTTTGCATCCCCCTCAACGCCATATACAAGCTTTAATGCAAGACACCCCAACAGCCAGTAAATCCAGTCTATTTAGTTTTCAAAACTGATAAACTCTTTTGTAAGCGCCGTTGGCAGGTGTACTTACCCCCTTACTCATACATTATCTCATTACACATAGAACTAGCTAGCTCATATTAGTTTAATGGCTGGTATCTGCCTCACTGGCACGCTAATCATAAACTTCTGAGCCTTTCTATGTATCTAAATATCTATTTACATGCAATTATATAGTGTGTGCTGGAGATGCTATGCTCTTTGCACATCAACCATAAAAACAGCAGTTTTTCTGCTCAGTTTTGTTTTTCTTATACTCAACAATCACTCATTAAAAGCTGAAAGTCCTTCAGTCTGGCAGCATGATGTCAGCGGATGGGTGCTGAACGAAAGTGGAGAAGCACTTGTCGGAGCAACAATTGTAGAAAAAGGCAGCAGCAATGGAACGGTGAGCGATATTGATGGACAGTTTCGTTTGCCTACCAATCCTGATGCTACTCTGATTATTTCCTATATGGGATACATCAGCCAGGAAGTTGCTGTAAACGGACGGGCCACACTAAATATTACTTTAAAGGAGGATGCGACCAGCCTGAATGAGGTAGTGGTTACCGCTTACGGAACATCTAACAAAAGAAGTTTTACAGGAGCTGCTCAAAAGGTAGAGACAGAAAGGCTAAGTAGAACTGTAAACCCAAGTTTTGAGACTGCTCTACAGGGTAATGTAAGTGGAGTTAACGTTTATGCCTCCGGACAGCCGGGAGGCAGCTCTAATGTTCAGATAAGAGGTATAAGCTCAATCAATGGTTTATCTCAACCTCTATATGTTTTAGATGGCGTGGTCATCAATACCGATAATACTTCCAGAATTGGAGGCAATGGCGCGGTAAACCAGACCAACCCTCTATCTACCATTAATACGCAGGATATTGAAAGTATTACTGTACTAAAAGACGCTGCAGCAGCCTCGCTCTACGGATCAAGAGCTGCTAATGGGGTCATTGTTATTACTACTAAAAAAGGTAAAAAGGGAGATACGGAAATCAATTTTAATACTGAGCTCGGATATACACAGAACCTGACTCAGGAAAAAATGATCAACAACCAGCAGTTTAGAGAACTGTGGCAGGAAGGGCAACTGCACCAGTACATCCAGAATAATGAAAATGGAGAATTTTTTAGCGTGTACCAGAATACTGACCTCCTGATGTACTACCAGAACCAGGCAAAGAGTGACTATGAAGCCATTTACGGTACTTCTGAAGTTAATGCAGACTGGCTGGACGCTATTTACCGTTCAGGTTCCCTTCAGAAGCACAACCTTTCGGCAAGAGGAGGTAGTGACAAAAGTAGCTTTTTCATTTCCGGAGAGTACTTTAACCAGGAAGGGACTATTATAGAGTCTGACTACCGAAGATATTCCGGCAGAATTAATCTGGAAAATCAGGCCAAAGACTGGCTTAAGCTGGGAGTTAATTTATCTCTGGCAAAATCTGAACGCAACAGCGGACAGTACGATGGAGAATATGCCGGAGGACTTAATCCTCTTTATATGGCTCGCGTGCTGCCTCCTGCTGCTCCAATTTACGACCCTGAGGGTTACCAAGGCATTGCAGATTTGCCTAATGCTATTGAAAAAAACGCAAACCCTATTGGTGTAATCAGGGTGGGAGAATATGCTAACCATCAGTTTAGAGTGCGAGGTGATGTGCATGCCGAACTACGATTACTGAATAGTCTGAAGTTTAAAACTACCTTTGGCATTGACCAGCAAGCTAACGAGGAGTCATTATATGACAACAAAGAGTTTGGTGCCGGAGGCGGCACCTGGAATGGCGTGTTGTATGTAGCTCAAAGTGAGGTCTTTCAGTATACCTCTTCTAACCTGCTAAACTACAACAGACAGCTAGCCAAACATGGCTTCGGTGCATTAGTGGGCTTTGAGTCACAGGTGTCCAACATGAGCTCTATCAATAATTCCGGCTATGATATTTTAGATAGTGAGCTGCTATCTTCCAGTAGTATTGGTGCCCTATGGTCGTGGACCGGCTACTCAGAAAACTATTCTCTTTTATCGTATTTCTCTAACTTCAATTACAACTATAACCAGAAGTACTATCTGGCAGCAAGCTACAGAAGAGATGGCTCTTCCAGATTTGGGAAAAATACCCGCTGGGGAGACTTCTGGTCAGTATCTGGTAGCTGGATAGCTTCAGAAGAAGAGTTTCTTCAGTTTGATGCGCTTGATTACCTGAAATTCAGAGCGAGTTATGGTACTAACGGAAACCTCCCCCCTGACTTTTATGCTTCGTTAGCCTTTTTTAATACCGATGGAAAAGCTTATGGAGGTTCTTCTGGCTTATCGTACGGTCAACTTGCCAACCCAGATCTGTCATGGGAATTAAGTAACAACTTCAATATTGGCTTTGATGCTATTGTATTTAAAAAAGTAGACATTACTCTGGAGTACTTTGCCAAACACACCAAAGACCTTTTGCTTAATATTCCTGTTTCAGCGACTACCGGTTTCGCCAATCAGTTGCAAAACTATGGAGAGATGAAAAACCGGGGGTGGGAATTAGCTCTAGGTTATACTCCCATAACCAGCACAAACTTTTCTTGGGATAGCAGACTTAACCTGACATTTTTGTCTAATGAGGTCAGCAGACTAAAATCAGATCTGGTACCTTCATACAATTCTCAATACGGTCAAGACCCCAGCATTATTAAAGTGGGTGAAAGTATCAATTCTTTCTACCTCAGAGATTATGCCGGAGTCAATAGTTCTACCGGTTTCGCGGAGTACTATGTTTTAGAAAATGGTAAAAGAACCGGCGAGTTGACTACCAATGCTGAGGAAGCAGGTTTTGGTATATTTGGGGATGCTCTTCAGGATATGCAGGGTGGTTTTCATAATCAGTTACAGTACAAGCAATTCAGTCTGGACTTCTTGTTTACTTTTGGTATAGGTGGAAAAGCATACGATCGTACTGCCTTCAAAAGAGATGATGATGGCTATGCCCCTCAATTCTCCAACACCCAGGCACAACTTAACCCCTGGAACCCCAACAATACGGAGGCTACAGTCCCCATCAGAATTAATGGTAATCCAAGCTTTTCCAATGATGTATCTACACGGCATTTGTACGATGCTGACTACTTAAAATTCAGAAATATCAAGCTGAGCTATAAACTACCCCAGTATAGATTTATACAGGGAGGATCAATATATGTGCAGGGTGATAACCTCTTGTTATTTACTGAACTGGACGACTATGACCCTGAAGCAGTAGCCGATGGAGTTAATTTTTTTCAGGTACCTACCGTATCCAGTATCATCCTCGGTCTAAACATCAAACTATAACAGTCAGCAAATGAAACTTTCAAAATATATAAAAATCATACTGGTAGCTAGCCTGCTGGTTTATCAGAGCTGTAGCGAAGATATATTAACTCAAACACCTGATCATGTCATCTCAGAATCCTTGGTCATAGGTTCAGTAGACAAACTGCAAAGACTGCTTACCGGTTCGTACAATGAGATTTCCAGAGGAGCTTATCTGGGACGAGTATTATACAAGCGAGCCGCAGTTAAAAGTCCAGATTTTAGGTTTGTGCAGACCATTTATAATCCACGAGACTATGAGCAGTCAGAATACAGATACGAGGAAAGTAGTAATAATAACGGAAGCGCTTATGATTTATGGCTGCAATGCTATAAAGCCATAGGCAACCTTAATCTCATTCTGGACAATATAGATCAGGCCGAAGGCAACGACAACAAGAGAAGGCAAATTAAAGCTGAAGCTATGGCCTTAAGAGCCATGGTGTATTTTGACCTGGCCCGCACATTTGCTTACCCCTGGATAAAAGAAGGTGCCACTGCTCAGGGACTTCCACTAAAGCTAAGCACCAATCATATAGTTGTGGAAAGAAGTAGTTTGGGCGATACTTATGATTTTATCATAACTGACCTGGAAGCAGCTTCGGAAATTATAGGGGAGGATGAATTTACTGCTGGCAGCAGTAAGTATATTAGCAAAACAGCGATCTATGCGCTTTTGTCCAGAGTATATTTATACAAACAGGATTGGGAGAAGGCACTGCTGTACGCTCAAAAAGTACTGGAAGTAAAAGGTGAGGCTGATTTAATGGATGTTAATTCTTATATGTTTAATGACTATACCAGCGAGTCTCTTTTTGAGTTAAGCATAGATAGTGAAAACTCTTTGGGAAGCAATGGCCTGGGTGCGCAATTTGACTACCGTGAAGGCGGACAGGGAGATGTAGTGGCCACGCAAACCTTTGTTGACCTGCTCCAAACCTATGAAGGTGACCCCAGAGCAAATTTGCTCACCGAAGATAAGGAAGGCAATCAGACTGCTTTTGTAAAGTACATCAACAGAGAAGGCGGCTCAGGACTGAGTATTCATAATATACCGATTATTCGTCTGTCTGAAGTTTACTTAATAGCTGCTGAAGCCTGTGCCCAGGGAGCTACTGGCGGACAAATCCAAGCTCTCAGCTACTTAAATACCCTTATTAAAAAAAGGACTAGCAATTTTGAAGCACACCAGGCGAGCGAAACAGAGGATGCTCTTAAAGAACGTATTGCCCAGGAACGAAGAAGAGAGCTTGCCCTTGAAGGTCATGGAATTTACGACATCATCCGTACCGGAAAAAACATCCTGAGGCCTGAGTCCGATCATATAAATACAGGTGTTAATTCCAGCAATCTCAATATTGAGGCATTTTCGCATAAAACGATCTATCCTATTCCTGCCAGCGAGATTGAAGCCTCTGGTATGCAACAAACTGAAGGCTACTGAAGAATAGAGAGGCAATAAAAAAAGCGAAGTTTACACTTCGCTTTTTTTAGACCTTAGCCGCTTCTATAATTAGTTGTTTCAGCATCTATCAATTAACAAATATCATTAATAATTGCTTCAGCTATCCATTTTTGTCTTCTGTAAATTTCCAGTAAGAGTAGGTTTGCCATTCGCTTTTATGTAAAGCAGAGTTCTTTAGAAAATCCTGAATATCGTGAATAGCTGACTGTTCTGCTGCCGCAAAAACAAATCTGCTAGTGTCTGCTGGCAACTCTAGATTTTTAAGATACCCGGCCAGTATGGATTTCTTTCCCGGGCTACTATTGAATATCCATTGTATGTCTATTCCAGGAGGACTGCTCATGTTTATGACATCTTCCTCGCTATACACTTCAATAATAGCCTTACCCTTAGCGGAATACGGTAAAGATTCTAACATAACACTTATCACTGGCAGAGCAGTATGATCCCCAGCAAAGAGGTACCAGTCAGCAGCTAAGTACAATTGCTTCTCTCTTTGCTTCATAAGTACACCAAGCTGATCACCTGGCTGTGCATATATGGCCCAGGTAGAGGCCGGACCTGATTCGCCATGAGCTACAAAGTCAATAGTCATCTCCTTTTTTTCCAGGTCCAGGTCGCGCATTGTGTAAGTTCTGATATGCACCTCCTCCATACCAATTCCGCTGGACAAACCTGACAGGTTCAAAGGGACTGCTTTATCCTTGGGAATTACTATTTTGTTGTTTTCTCCTTTTTTCGCATTCCTAAAATTAGGGAGGTCATCCCCTTCTAAATTAATTCTTATATAGTGCGGGCTTAAGTATTTTTTTTCCTTAACAGTCAGCACACCTCTCATTAATCTTGCTTCTTTACTCATTTTTTTCCTTTCTCTTGCACAAAAAAAAATCACTATTCAAAAGTGTTTTGATGGTTAAGGGTTAGTTAGTTGCTGGCATGATAGTTTCGGATTGCTTCTATAATAGAGATATGCTCTCTTCCGCTAGCTTTGTAGTAATCTGAGTTAACATTCATACCACCGTTTTTTATTCCCTCGTATATTCCACTGATAATAGTGCCCATAAACTCCCCCAGTTCATTAATTCGCTCTTCACGATAAGCCTGTACACTTAAAGGCTCATATGTAAGCTTGGTGCCGTAAACATCATTAATTAACTCAGCCAGTTCGTATTGTGTGATGGGGTTGCCAGACAGATTATAAATTTCACCATTATGTTTTTCCTCAGTCAGCATCTTCGCGTACGCGAAAGCCAGTTCTGTTCGGGTTGTGTAGGCACACCTGCCATGGCCAGCACAGTTGCTTATTTTACCATCTTTTTTGTACTGATCTATATACTCCAGGTCAGGCTCCAGGTACAAGCCATTACGTCCTATGACCCAGTCTAAGCCACTATTTTTCAGGTAATCTTCAGTATGACGGTTGCTTTTAACTACCACAGAAAAGTCCGATTCTTCCAGGGGGCCAATAATGCTGGTATACACAATTTTACTGACACCAGCACTTTTTGCTGCTTCAATTACATTCGCATGCTGCTGTTTACGTTTTTCAGGCTCACCATTTCCAGATACCAACAGTAGCGTATCTATGCCTTTCAAAGCTTCATCAAAATCTTCTTTATGGTTATAGTCTCCAGACCGCACCTCTACCCCCAGCGATTTGGCATTTTCGGGAGTACGCGCGATGGCAACGATATTTTCCTTACCAGCAACTACTTTAAGTGATTGAACAATAGCTTTTCCCAATTGTCCGCTGGCAGATGTTACAGCTATTTTCATTTTTTTAAAGTTTGATATACAAAATTTAGAAAGGTAAAAGTAGGCTCTAAAATGTATATGCGGCAGGTTATGCTGAGCATAAATATGGTAAAAATGGGAAAATCAATGTTAATATAGCGTTTCCCTTAGCTGAGATGGAGTCAGGCTGGTATGTTTCTTTACAAACTTCACAAAGTTGGTAGGTTCGTGGAAACCCACTTTATAACTGACCTCATTAATAGTTAGCGAAGAATTGGCAAGTAGCCTTTTTACCTCAAGAATCAGGTAAGCTACTATATAATCTTTCACGCTCATATTCACTATCTCCCTACTTATCATATTCAGTTTTTTAGAAGACATGTTAAGCTGATCTGCATAATAACTCACATTCCGAGAACGATATAAATTGTTTAGCAAAAGTTGCTGAAATCGCACAAAATCAGCATAATATGCGGGCTTGGAAGTATCGTTATACTCCTGTCGCAATCGCTGAGATTTTAGTAACAACAGATGCAGATAAGTACGCATTATATCTTCCTTGCTTTTGTCATCTTTCTGTTTACTTTCTGCCTTCGCCATTATTACCAAAGTTTCAAACTCATTAAGTTCCTCTTCTTTCAGCCTGACTATCGGATGGTAGAGTTGGTAGCTAAAAAGTTGCTGAAGAAAGATGGCATCTTTGCTAACCACACTCTTGCTCAGGAAATGATCAGTAAAGAAAATGATATAGCCACCGTTGTTTTTTAAAGAAGAAAAAGCGTGCACCTGTTCCTTTGCAATAAATATGAGACTTCCTTTCTGAAATGTATAAGGTTTAAAGTCAATTAAGTGCTCTCCTGCTGCTCCCTCAGTGACAAGTATGATAGCATAAAAATTTAACCGATGAGATTTAAAAGGATCATGATCTTCATATTTTTGCCGAAATAGTTTGGACAAATGAGCAATTTCAAACTCTAGCGCATGCTCAGAATCTTTTTTAAACCTGAGTTTAGGAATATCGCTCATAGCCAAGGGGGGTACACATCACTGTATCTTTCATCTTTTTACTATTTCTCAAACGGGCGTTGGCTATTCAAGTTTATTAAGAAATATAAACAAAAAAAGGAAAGCCATAAATGGCTTTCCTTTGGGCTGTCAAACCAGACTACTTAGTGTAGCACTTAAAAAATTACTCTTCTATCCACTGATAGGCTTTATCTCTTTCTGAGTAGTGAAAACTTTTCAGATGAATACCGTCAACCGACTGAGCCAGTTGGTGCGCCTGCCTGATGTTATCTGTGGCAGTTAGTATGACTCCTTTTTCAAACTTATCCAGCTCTCCAAAATTATAAGTAAGCTCTTCCAGTAAAGTATCGATAGAAAAACCGTTCAGGTCTACGTATTCTACATACAATCGTAAAGTATTGTACAGCTTCAGCTTTTCCTTCAGCACTTTCATCAAGGGCTTCAGGTCTAGCTGGCTGATGGTACCATCTATACGAAAACCTACAATATCGTCTCTGTGCATATTAAAAGCCTCTATCATATCTTAAACCTTATGGATGAACGTTAAGCAAATGGATTCTTAGTAGTAATTTTACATAAACTGTATTTTGGAAAGCATATTGAACAAGTTAAAATCAAAGGTAAAGCGGTGCGGCATCACTAAAAATGATTTTTCTCCCCTACAAAAGATGATTTAAGTCATTTAAAACTGAAGTCATTCTTACTATCCTCCAAAAATTAGCATCTACATCTATGAGAGTACATAAAGCTACAGACCCTACAGAAAAGACATACGAAAACACCTTGCTGGAAAGTGTGTTTGCCTATGCTCCACAAGCAGTGCTGCTTAGTGATCTGGAAGGTAAGCTGATAAAAGCGAACGAACGGGCTGCTGAGCTGTTTGGCTATTCACCGGAAGAACTTCTTCAAAAAACAATTCTTCAGCTAATGCCAGAAGTAGAACATGCTGGCTTAGAGGGGCTAAAAGCGGCCACATCCATCCCATACGAAACCTACGGCCTGCATGCCCATCGCGGAAAGATAAAGCTCTTGCTACACCAAATTCCTCCTACAGCAGATCGTAATTTTGCGCTATACTACATAGACCTGCACGCGAGAAGTCAGGGAGCCATCAGCCAGATGAACACCATTCCAGAGGCGGAAGATGGAAGGCTACGCAATTACACGGAAGAATTGGAAAGAAAAGTTAGCGAGCGTACCCGTGAACTTAGCGCAATGGTAAAAAAACTGGTAGAAACCAACCTATCGCTGGAATACCAGATGCACGAAACTCAGTTGGCTGATGCTCAGGCCAAGAAAAACTATGCGCTTTATGTAGCTATTGCGCGCTATTTTCCTAAAGTGATGATAGTAGTCATTAACCGGGAGCACCGCATCGTATTTCTAGATGGTGAGGAACTCCAAAAAATAGGTTTGGACAAGCAGCGGGTAGAGGGTCTCTCCATTGAAGAAGTACACACCTTCTCCGAGCAATGGAAAAAGCAAATGAGCGGCTACGCCTATCAGACTTTTGCGGGTGGGCATTACTCATACGAAATCAGGCACCGAAATAACAATTATAAAGTCAATACCATGCCGCTGGAAGATGGGCAGCTAGGTGTAAACCTGGTTATGTTTGTCTTTACCAACATCTCTGAGCAAAAGCGAACTGAGCTTAAGATGCTAAAGGCTCTAAAAAAAGAAAGGGAGTTAAGCGAGCTTAAGTCGCGCTTTGTGTCTATGGCTTCTCATGAGTTCAGAACTCCGCTGAGTACTATACTTTCCTCTGCCAACCTTATTGCCAGGCAGAACGAGGCCGGAAAAGAGGACAAAAGACTTAGAAATGTTGAGCGGATCAAGTCCAGCGTTAAGAATCTGGTAGATATTCTGAATGAGTTCTTGTCTATTGGTAAACTGGAAGAAGGCGAAGTACAGATGAAGAAAGAGCAGTTTGACCTGATTAAATTTTTGAACAGCATTATTCAGGAGTTGCAACATGTTAGAAAAGAAGGTCAAAAGGTTTTACTACAGTCAGAAATGCACTCAATACCCGTTTTTCTTGACCCCCAGTTTACCCGAAACGTATTTCTCAACCTTTTATCCAACGCCCTTAAATATTCGCCACCGCATAAGAATGTGTACATTAAAATTCAATCTCAGGAAGGTGCACTTAGTGTTGTGGTAGCAGACGAAGGCATAGGTATACCGGAAGATGAACAAAAAAATCTCTTTAACCTTTTCTTCAGGGCTCGTAATGTTACCAATATAGAAGGTACTGGTTTAGGCCTGCCCATCGTTCAGAAATACATAGCCCTGATGAATGGCAAAATTACTTTTAAAAGTAAGCTGGAGCAGGGTACCACTTTTACCATTTCTTTACCTCTAGAGAGACCGACATGAAGAAAATCATATTGATAGAAGATAATCAGGATGTTAGAGAAACTACTGCTGATATACTGGAGCTAGCCAATTACGATGTAAGTACGGCAGAAAATGGTAAGGAGGGCATCCGTAAGGTTATTGAAGTACAGCCAGACCTTATCATTTGCGATATCATGATGCCCGGGCTAGATGGCTATGGAGTACTTCATATTCTAAGCAAAAAACCGGAAACCGCGCGTATTCCTTTCATATTTCTGACTGCTAAAGCAGAAAAAACAGATATCAGAAGAGGTATGAACCTGGGTGCCGATGATTACCTTACCAAGCCTTTTGAAGAAATGGAACTGCTAAACGCCGTAGAAAGCCGTTTGAAAAAAAACGAAATGATGCAGTCCGAAAGCCAGACCTCACTAGGTGGTATAGAGGCTATCTATAGCGAAGCGGGCACTTTAGAAGAGCTTAAAACTCTCTCTAAAGAAAGAAAAATCCGTACCTACAAAAAGAAGAGAATTCTGTTTCAGGAAGGAAATAAAACCGAAACCATTTTCTTTGTTAATAAGGGTAAGGTTAAGACCTATAAAACCACAGAAGATGGTAAAGAATTTATTACCAGCATCTATCAGGAAGGTGAGTTTTTTGGCTACATGCCCCTGCTGAGCAGTAAAGAAACCTATACCGAAACCGCAATTACTATGGAAGAGTCTGAGCTTTGCCTTATCCCTAAATCTGACTTTTACCAGCTTATTCACTACAACCACAAGATCGCTAACAAATTTATTAAAATGCTGTCTAACAACCTTTTGGAAAGGGAGGAACAGCTACTACAGGTATCATATCATTCGGTACGGCAGAGAGTAGCCGAGGCCCTGCTTAAGCTTAATGAGAAAGCCCCCTACAACGAAGGCATTGCCATAAGCAGAGAGGATCTTGCCGGACTAATAGGTACTGTAAAAGAGACCGTAATACGTACCCTGGCAGATTTTAAAGATGAAGGCCTCATTGCTATTGAGCGAAAGTTTATTAGAATTCTTAGTACCGAAGGGCTTATGAGGGTAAAGATGTAAACGCTACATATACATATTCTGCTTCTTGCCAGATGACAAAAGTCACCGAAATCTTCAGACTATCGTCATTTATTAGTATTGCATTAGCTCTTTTCTTTGTGTGTAGACTTGAATTAAGCAGTAGACATGCAAAGCGAAACTTATCATCAGATACCTGAAAAGCCCTTGAGGATTCAGCTTTTCATAAGGGCATGTAACTCTTTTGCTGAGGGAGAAGCCCTGTTGAAAGAAGAGCAGCAGTTTACCGCACAACAACATTTGTCTTTTTTATATAAAGCTTCTGTGCTCCAAAACGAAGTACTGAAGCAGAATATAGAAGAAATCAGCGTAAAGGCCGGGCATAAGACTGAGCTTATTAATATTTCAGATATAGGTCAGGTTTATGTTACGGGCTCACTGTCATCCCTCCTGCTGGAGAAGATAGACGGCAAAGCCCTGGGTTCAATTGAAGGTAGCTTGCAGGGAATACTGCACGCTTACGGATTAAGCAATAAACAAAGTAAGCACTATTTACGATCTCTGAAGCAGGGTAAGATCATCATCTTTGCCTGGCGCTACGCTGATATACAAAAACGGGACGGCTATACGTCTACATAATTTGCCTGCGCTTCTAATAGCGCCAGAGTATAGTTAAAAAAGCAATAGTAAGGCGATTTTTTACAGTCATTAGCTACCTATCCCTTCGCCAGAGGATGAAAATCAAACTTTAAGCAAGACGATTATGGAAAAAAAGATTGTAGTGACTTCCAGAGATTATGATCTCATGACTAATTACATTCATCATAACCCTAAAAAGGCATCAAGTTATTCCATGCTCAGGCTGGCTAAAGAGCTACATGAGGCCAAGATTGTGGACGGAGACAAAACCCCTCCCGGCCTTATTGGACTAAACTCTGAGGTACTTCTATATGAAAAAACTCTGGGTAAAGAGATAAAAGCACAGTTAGTACTTCCCAAAGAGGTTAGTCCAAAACTTAACAAAATTTCAATTTTTTCTCCCTTGGCTTTAGCTCTGCTTGGCTATCGGGAGGGTGACACCATAGAGTGGGAATTGATAGGAACCATAAGGCGCTACAAAGTTTTGCGCGTTACCAACTCTTAAAGGTTTACAACACAGCAGCAAATGTTTAATATCAGCATCAGGCGGGAGAATAGTTTAGCTATAGACCTGGGAAATGACAATACCATTATCTCAGATAAGCATGATAACACCTCCTCTCAGCCCTCATATATTGCGATAGAAAAGAGTAATAAACAAGTAAAAGCAATAGGTCAAGAAGCTTACCTGATGCTGGGGCGGGCACAGGAGCGTACGAAAGTGTTAAAACCGCTCAAAGGTGGTGTAATTATCAATTATGATTCTGCCAACTGCATGCTAAAGGCGCTGGTAGAGCATGCCCACCATAAGAGCAGTTTTTTTTATGCTTATGATTACGTAATTGCCGGTATCCCTTTTGATACTACTGAGGTAGAAAGAAGAGCGCTTAGAGATGCGCTCGCCCAGTTTAAGTCCAGCCATACTTATCTGGTATTTGAACCTATTGCCGCTGCTTTAGGAATGGGGCTAAGCCTGGAAGAGCCCGACGGCAAAATGCTTATTGACATAGGTGGAGGCATTACTGAAATTGTGGTGCTTTCGCTATCTGGTGTGGTGTCTTACACTTCGCTCAAAATAGCTGGAGATACTTTTAATGAAGATATACAGGACCATTTCAGAAAAGTACATAATGTAACATTAGGCAATAAGGTAGCCGAAGAAATTAAGCTGAAAGTAGGCGCGGTCAGCGTAGATATATCGCCAGCACCCGAGACAATGCAGGTTATTGGTAAAGATTTGCTTACCGGCCTGCCCAAAAGCATTGAGATTGACCATATTGAAATTGCAGATATTCTGGATGCCTCGGTACAAAAAATAGAAAACGCAATTCTCCAGACTCTGGAGCAATGCCCTCCCGAGCTTGCCGGAGACATTTATGGTAATGGATTACACCTGACAGGAGGTAGCTCTTTACTTCGGGGGCTCACCCAAAGACTGGAAAAGAAGACCAAGCTTAGTGTACACCAGGATAGCGATCCTCTGCAAAGCGTGATCCGAGGGCTGAGCACTATCATTAAATCCCCGAAAACTTTTAAGCATCTTATGTTCAAATAAGCTCGTCAGGTTTTTTGCTTTTTCTTTTTGGCAGCAGGAAATAGCACATTATTAAGTATAAGGCGATAGCCCGGAGAGTTAGGAAAAAGACTTAAATCTGTAGGAGGCTCACCAATGTTGTGCTGATAGTCTTCCGGGTCATGACCGCCATAGTAAGTCCAGAAGCCTTTACCATAAATACCATGTAAATACTTTACTTCCTGGTCTTCGCGGTTTTCTCCCATAATCACTGCCTCGGAGCGTATCAGCCTACGACGAAAGGCAGTAGTGGCTCCTAAAAACCCTTTGATGCTCCGCTCGTGGTTCTGCGTAAGCATAGTAGGAATGGGGTCCCATTTGGCAGAGAATTCAAACAGCTGAAAGTAGTCATTCTCCTGCTTTACGCTTCTTTCACTTACATTTATATCAATATCTGAGAACTCAATTTCCCAGGGGGTAAGCACAAGTTTAAAGTCCTGAAAGGCAAAGGTTCTGCTAAAATCAAGTCGCTCCTGCGCATTGGGGTCTATCTCATCTCCATCATACACCTCCCCCACGATATCCAGACCATCTGCAGCCAGCGTAATATCATAAGTGTCAGTAGCCAAGCACATCGCAAACATAAAACCACCACCTGCTACAAACTCACTAATTTTGTTGGCTACAGCCATCTTCATCTCTGAAACTTTGGAAAACCCATGTTTTTTGGCAGTTTCTTCGTATTCTATCTGTTTCTCCTGATACCAGCTGTACATATGAAAAGCCACATAAAACTTACTGTACTGCCCGGTAAAATCCTCATGGTGTAGGTGTAGCCAGTCATATTTGGGAAGCTCACCCATAAGTACTTCATCATCAAATACCATTTCGTAAGGGATCTCCGCATAATTTAAAGCAAGCATTACCGCATCGTCCCAGGGGTTTTCTGTTTTAGGGGTATAGACCGCGATACGTGGAAATTGTTCCAGTCGCATGAGGTCCTGATTAGATGAGGGACTGGCGATGGTGGTAGCCACCAGATCAGCTTCAGCATCGGAGATCACCTCATAGCTTACACCACGTATGACTAGTTCGTTCTCTACCTCCTGCTGATATTGGCATAAGAAGCTACCTCCACGGTAATTTAGGAGCCAGTCTACCGGCACTTCCTGAGTAAGAGCCCAGTACACTATACCATAGGCTTTGAGGTGATTAGCCTGGCTATGATCCATGGGAATAAAGATAGAAGAAGCAGAAAGGCTAAAAGCTGAGCAAATAGAGAGCAGCATAATCAGAATTACTCTCATAACAGATTGGGATAAAAGATAAATAAAGTGGCTTACCCTTTTAAAAATACCCTAGTAAAACTGCCAGGCAGTACAAAAACTACAGCAGTGTACTTATACAATTAGTATTTACTCAGCAACTGCTCGCTCTATAGATAAGATAAAGAATTAAGACCAAAAGTGTTTAAAATCTTGGCAAACTATTTCGGTAATATCGCATAAAAAAAGTGTGACATGAGCTATATTAACTCAATTGCCACACTAATTTTTTTAGTTTACTAGTGTATTTGTTAGAGTGAGCCTTTTACTCTTTCTCCGTTTACAATACGCCAGATTCCTAAGGGATTCTCGTCTCTGAGTTCTTCGGGAAGTAGAAACTGAGGAAAGCTCTGATAGCTGACCGGACGGCTAAAGCGCGCGATAGCAGCTGTGCCTACTGAGGTAGAACGTGCATCAGTTGTAGCCGGGAAAGGCCCGCCATGCATCATGGAATGACAAACTTCTACTCCTGTAGGAAAACCGTTAATAATCAGTCGCCCTACTTTTCTTTCCAAGACTTCTACCAAATCCTGGTACTCTTCCAGGTCTTCTTCTGTTGCCTGAAGAGTAGCCGTAAGGTGTCCTTCCAGATTGACAGCAAGCTTCATCAGCTCATCTTTGCTACTGGCAGTTACATGAATGGTAGATGGACCGAACACTTCTTCGGAAAGATCAGGCTGGCGCAAAAATGTTTGCGCATCGGTCTGAAACACATGTCCAGCTGCCGCAGAAGCACTTACATCCTGCTTACTTTTTCCAAGAATTTTTACACCTTCTGTTTCGCTAAAACGCTTAACACCTTCGGTATAGCCGTCTCTGATTTTAGATGTCAGCATAGCACCGGTGCTCACCTCCTGTAGCAGTTCTCCACTTCGGGTGGCAAACTCTTCGCTCTCTGCTGATTCCATAGAAAATACTACCCCCGGATTGGTGCAAAACTGCCCAACTCCTAACGTTAGGGAGTTTACCAGTCCCTGAGCCACACTCTCTGCTCTCTCCTTCAGTGCGCCGGGCAATACAAACACAGGGTTAATACTTCCCATCTCTGCATATACAGGTATGGGTTCATCTCTTTTGGCCGCAGCATCAAATAGGGCTTTACCTACCGGAAAAGAACCGGTAAACCCTATCGCTTTAATTAGAGGGTGGTTGACAATTGCCATACCCACATAAGGTGTTTTACCCTGCACCATAGAAAATACGCCTTTAGGCAGATTACAGGCTTTTGCTGCCTGAGAAATCGCTCTCCCTACCATCTCCGAGGTACCTGGGTGCGCGGGATGTGCTTTTACTACTACGGAGCATCCAGCTGCTAATGCAGAAGCAGTATCTCCTCCGGCTACTGAAAATGCCAGGGGAAAGTTACTTGCACCAAATACACCTACCGGTCCCAGGGCGATTTGCATCATACGCAAATCTGGTTTAGGAAGCGGCTCTCTATCGGGTATGGCGGTATCTATACGCGCATCCACCCATGAGCCTTCTCTAAGCAATTCGGCGAACATTTTTAACTGGTTGACAGTTCGTGCCCGCTCTCCCTGCAAACGCCCCTGCGGAAGCCCGGTTTCCTGCGAACAACGATTGATCAGGTCATCACCTAATGCCATGATCTCATCCCCTATTTTTTCCAGAAATTTAGCCTTCTGTGTACCCGATGCTTTGCGATAATGTTGAAAAGCTACTTCCGCCTGCTGTACCGCCTGGTCAATCTCATCGTAGGTAGCTTCGCAAAAGTCTACTGCCAGTTCTTCACCGCTTATCGGGTTTACTGCCCGAAAATTATCCGACCCTGTTTTTGAAAAATTTCCCGCAATAATGTGCTTGCCATTAAGTTGCATAGTCAATAGTTATATGATTAAAAAAATTATTTTACTCTGTTAACCAGGGTACCTATGGGTTCCGCGCTAATAAAAATCTCGTCTCCAGACTGTAAGGTAAAATCATGAGAAGGGATAATACCGGTTCCTGTCATCAGATATACGCCCTGGGGAAAATCACACTCACGAAAAAGAAAGTCTACAAGTTCTGTAAATTCCCTTTTTATCTGGTCTATAGATGTCTCTCCGGAAAAAACAGTTTCTCCTGCTCGCTTAATCTGTAGTTTAATTTCTGTACTCTTGGGCAATGCCTGCTCTGCCAGATACAGGCAGGGGCCAATGGCAGTGCTACCCGTATAGCTTTTGGCTTGGGGTAAATACAGCGGGTTTTCCCCTTCTATACTTCGCGAACTCATATCATTACCCAGTGTATACCCCTGAATCTGACCACTGGAAGATATAAATAAAGTCATTTCCGGCTCGGGCACGTCCCAGCTAGAATCTTTACGAATACGTACATAATCGTTGGTACCTACTACCCTGTAATGAGTAGCTTTAAAAAATAGCTCTGGTCTTTCCGCATCGTACACCCTGTCATAAAAATCGCCACCTCCTGCATCTTTCGCCTCTTCCATACGGGCATCTCTACTACGGTAATAGGTAACTCCCGAGCCCCACACCTCCTGTGAGCCTATAGGCGCTAGTATTTTTTTGCTTAAATAAGCGTCGGGGTTTTCTACCTTTTCCAGTTCGGGGAGCTGCTCTTTTATTCTGGTGTACAGATTATCCTGATTAACCAGTTCATCCCAGCTTTGCTGCGTGTTCAGATAGTAGCTTTCCTGCTCTTTAATCAGTATCCCTTTGGGGAGGTGATAAATTTTCATAGTTAGGTTGCTTAGCGTAAAAAATTCAAATGTAATTTAAAAACCTTAACTCAAATTATCATTATTGATGCGAAAAGTTTAGTTTGTGCCACAAAATTAAACGATATAACTAACCTAGAACTGATTTTTTAATGGCTGAAGACAAGAAAAAACTGAGAAGCCACGAGTGGTTTGGTAAGAAAGATAAGATGGGCTTCATTTACCGCAGCTGGATGAGAAACCAGGGCATTCCTGACCATGCTTTTGACGGTCGCCCTATTATTGGTATCTGTAATACCTGGTCTGAATATACTCCTTGCAACGCACATTTTCGTGAGATTGCCGAACACGTGAAGAGAGGTGTGCTGGAAGCCGGTGGCTACCCTTTTGAGTTTCCGGTAATGTCTTTAGGAGAAACCTTGCTTAAGCCAACTGCCATGCTATTTCGTAACCTTGCCAGTATGGATGCCGAGGAGTCAATCCGTGGTAATCCTATGGATGGTGTAGTGCTACTGGCTGGTTGCGATAAAACCACCCCCTCCATACTTATGGGGGCAGCTAGTGTGGATATTCCTTCTATTGTGGTCTCTGGCGGACCTATGCTTAATGGTAAATACAAAGGTAAAGATATAGGCTCAGGAACTGATGTGTGGCGCTTTACTGATGATGTGCGTGCTGGTCGTATTACCCAGGAAGAATATTATTTTGCTGAGAGTTGTATGTCTCGTAGCCGTGGCCATTGCATGACAATGGGTACCGCCTCTACTATGGCATCTATGGTAGAAGCATTAGGAATGGGGCTGCCTCATAATGCTGCCATACCTGCTGTTGATGCTCGCCGTAAGGTTCTCGCACATATGGCCGGAAGCCGCATTGTTAATATGGTAAAAGAAGATGTAAAAGTATCTGACATACTTACCAGAAAAGCCTTTGAAAATGCGATTGTAGTAAATGCCGCTATTGGAGGGTCTACCAACGCTATTGTACACTTACTGGCAATTGCCGGACGTGTTGGAGTAGAGTTAAACCTGGATGACTTTGATAAGCTGGGGCACGATATTCCACTGCTACTTAACCTGATGCCCTCTGGTAAGTTTCTGATGGAAGATTTCTATTATGCTGGTGGGCTGCCTGCCATAATCCGGGAGCTAGGCGATCTTATTCATCAGGACGCGCTTACGGTTAATGGTAAAACTATAGGCGAAAACACTAAAGAAGCCCCCTGCTACGATCGTGAAGTCATCGCTCCACTAGATAAGCCTATAAAAGAGCGTTCAGGTATTGCAGTGCTCAAAGGTAACCTGGCCGAAGATGGCGCAGTTATTAAGCCTTCGGCAGCTACTCCTAAATTGATGAGTCATAGGGGGAAAGCAGTAGTATTTGAAAATATTGAAGACTACCATGCCCGTATAGACGACCCTGAGCTGGATATTGACGAAAACAGCATTATGGTACTGAAAGAAGTTGGACCACGAGGCTATCCGGGTATGCCGGAAGTAGGTAATATGGGACTCCCTAAAAAACTTCTGGAAAAAGGTGTTGATGATATTGTCCGCATCTCTGACGGACGTATGAGCGGAACTGCCTTTGGTACTGTTATTTTACATGTATCCCCTGAGTCAGCTATTGGAGGCACATTAGCACTTGTAGAAAACGGAGACAATATTGTGGTAGATGTGGAAGCCCGTAAATTACACTTAGAGGTTTCTGATGAAGTACTAGCAGAGCGCAAAGCTAAATGGAAAGCAGTAAATCTGGGCTATGAGCGTGGCTATACCCAATTATACATTCAGCATGTGCAGCAGTCTCATTTAGGAGCTGATTTTGATTTTTTGAGAGGGAAGTCCGGTTCTGAAGTAAAACGAGACTCTCACTAATTTCTCCCTAACATACAAACACAACAACAACTTAAATTACACTTACAGTGAGCATACTATTACTCATACTCGCAGTAATCTTTATTGTCGTATCTACTACCAAGTTTAACCTCCATCCTTTTCTGGCTTTGCTGTTTGCCGCCATCTTTTATGGCTTACTGGTAGGTATGCCATTTACTGATGTGATAGCCTCTATACAAGAAGGTTTTGGAGGCACTTTAGGTAATATAGGAATACTGATTATTGCCGGAACAATTATCGGAGTTTTTCTTGAAAAGTCGGGAGGAGCTTTTGCCCTAGCAGAAAAAGTGCTCAACGCTATTGGCGATAAGCATGTACCTACCGCTATGTCTATCATCGGTTATATCATAGCAATACCAGTTTTTTCAGATTCTGGCTTCGTTATACTGACTCCGCTTAACCGTGCTTTAACAAAAAAAGCAGGTCTCTCACTGGCAGGCACAGCAGTAGCACTTGGCCTCGGGCTTTCTGTAGCACATGCCATAGTCCCTCCTACCCCTGGTCCGATAGCCGCGGCAGGCATACTAGGTGCTGACCTGGGTATGGTGATTGGCTTAGCTATTCCGGTTAGTTTATTTGCACTGGTATTCGGGTGGCTCTGGGCTACCAAAATTGCCAGCAAAACTTATATAGACCCTAACCCTGAACTAAGCGATCAGGAGGTAGAGACAAGAACCCGGCAGGCTCCTTCAGCGGCAAAATCTGTACTCCCTATTTTACTGCCACTCGTACTAATTGTGCTACGCTCTATAGCTGAGCTGCCTTCTTTACCTTTTGGTAGCGGCTTTTTTGTAAATATTATTCTCTTTATCGGGCATCCTATTATTGCCTTATTAATTGGAGTTTTGATAGCATTTACGTTGCCTAAGAAATTTGAGAGCAAGATGCTTTCCAGTACCGGATGGGTTGGCAAAGGTTTACTGGATGCCGCTATCATTATTATGATAACAGGTGCGGGAGGGGCTTTTGGTAAGGTGCTTCAAAATTCAGGGATCGCAACACTTATTGGGGATAGTCTTGGAGATGCCAACCTGGGTATATGGCTACCATTTATTCTGGCAGCAGGCATTAAATCGGCACAAGGCTCCTCTACTGTAGCCCTGATTACTACCGCCTCTATTGTAGCACCACTGATGAGCACACTGGGACTAGATACTGATATGGCAAAAGCATTGGTAGTATTAGTAATTGGAGCAGGCTCACTGGTAGTCTCACATGCCAATGATAGCTTCTTCTGGGTCTTTACCCAAATGACGGACATGGAAGTAAAAGATGGGTATAAGCTACACACTACCGGTACGCTAATACTTGGCGCTACCGCTGCTTTTGCGGTATGGGTATTGTCGCTTTGGTTAATCTAAATTAAGAAGCATAGTTTTTTTCTTTGATAAGATTCGGAACTTTAATGGTGAAGGCTGCTCCTTCACCTACTTCCGATTCCAGCTTAATTTCTCCATTCATTTTGTAGATAGCCTCTTTCACGATATAGAGTCCCAAACCAGATCCATTGCTTCGGTTAGTCGCACGATAAAACATTTCAAAAACCCTTTCCTGCTCTTTTTTTGGGATTCCTATCCCATTGTCTACTACTCTTAGAAGCAGTTCTTGTGGAGTAACTTTGGCACTTACCTTTACCAAAGGTTCATCTTTAAACATACTATATTTAAAAGCATTAGAAATCAGATTGCTTACAACAATCTGGAGGCGCATTTCATCACAAACCAGCTCTACCGCATCATTTACTTCTAAAGAGCAGTTGGTATCTCTATAATCGTTAGAGTTTTCCTGTATGACATCTTCTATCATAGATTTGAGCTGAATTTCTTTAGGCAGTGCCTGCTTACGTGTATTCTGCGAATAATCCAGAATATCATGTATAAACTTATCTTGTTTACGAAGACTTTTCTCCTGCATAAGCAAAAATTCTTTCAGCTGCTGAGGATTGTCCTCATGTAAAGAAAGGTCAATAAGTGCCAGGCAAGTGGCTACAGGAGATCGTAAATCGTGGGACACACGGTAGACGAAATTATCCAGCTCCTGATTGGCCTTGTGCAACTCTTTATTGATATGCAGAATTTTCTCGTTGCTCTCGGATAACTCTTTATTAGAATTAATAATGGCTAAATTTCGGGCAGCAATTTCTTTATTCATCTGCTGTAATTCTTTTTCCTTCTCTTCAGCTTTTTCTTTAGCCATAATTAGCTCTCTCTCGTATTCTTTAATTTTGGTAATATCCGTCTGAGTACCCCAAAACCGAGTCAGGTAGCCATCTTCATCTACTATACCCACAGTATTATTAGAGAAGTAATGGGTATTACCCAGTACATCATGTTCAATAGTTTCTTCCTGTACAATTCTGTAGCCCGATTCTATAAATTTTTTTACCACTTCCTGATTATCCTTAAGCATTCTTCCCCCGTGGAAGGTTGAGAGGGGCAAGCCAACCACATCTTCAGCCTTGGTTCTATACATTTTTAAAAACTCCTGATTACATTCTGCCAGAAAAGTATGATCGTAGATGTGTTTAACCTGCTCTTCTGTACTCAGGCTCGTATCTAATGGTATTTTTAGTTCAAATCGGTATACCCCTTCACTTACGGACTCAATAAACGTACGGTAACGCGTTTCGGCATCTTTCAGGGCTTTCTCTATCTTTATTTTATCCGTTACATTTGAAAAAGTTACAGCAAAGTAGCCCTTGTGTGGTGAATATATTTTCGCGTCAAAATAGCTCTGAAAAGTTTTGGCATAATTAGAGTACTCTCTCGCTTCTCCTCCTAAAGCCACCTCACCAAATTGCTCTATCCAGTAACTTTCTATACCTGGCAGTAAATCCGATAATTTACGGTTGATAACATCTTTCCGATTTAAATTCAAGAGTTTTTCAAAGTATGGATTTACATCTAAAAAGATAATATCTACCGGTTTCTGGAGCTCATCGGTAATTATTTTACCAAGCACAAACCCCATATTCATATTCTGGAATAAAAGTCTGAATTTTCTTTCGCTATTCTGCAGGGCCTTTTCTGCCAGCTTGCTATTCGTAATCTCATTAGAAGTAGTCAGAAAATATGTAGGCTTTTCATGATTGCCTCTGATTAAACGGACTCGGGTTTGTATCCAGATTATTTCATTATTCTTTTTTTGTATTCGGTACTCCAATACAGAGTTTGCATTACTCTTGTAAAGAGCTGCGGCAAACTTAGCTTTAATAATTTCTCTGTCTTCCTCTACAATAAGGTCAAACGGGTCAAGCTTATAGAGTTCTTCAGCAGTATAACCGGTAAGTTTATCAATATTGGCAGGCAAATACACAAATCTTCCATCTTCTTGCCTAAGCGTAATAAAATCAGAGGTATTTTCTACTAAAAAGCGATATTTTTCTTCGCTCTGGATTAAGGCTTCCTGAGCTAATTTTTTATCAGTAACCTCTCTGGAATTGGTAGTGATATAGATAATTTTATCATCATGAGCCCTTATGGCTTCTGCTATAGTATCAAACCATACGTACGAACCATCTTTTTTCCTTATTCTATACTCAATACTCCCCCTTTTATCTCCGC
The DNA here is from genome assembly GCF_030506305.1 of Porifericola rhodea. Classification (GTDB taxonomy): domain Bacteria; phylum Bacteroidota; class Bacteroidia; order Cytophagales; family Cyclobacteriaceae; genus Catalinimonas; species Catalinimonas rhodea. The sequence continues at coordinate 4,813,013 of NZ_CP119421.1, forward strand.
TTAGAAGCGCCTGATGGGTTTCTTCTCTTACTCTCTGTCTATCTTCAGGGTGAAAAATTGAGTAAGGGTCTATACCTACTAGTTCTCCAGGCTCATATCCCAGCAAATGCTTCACCGAAGGAGACAGATAATTATAAGTACCATCTGGATCGTGCAGACAAATTAGCTCAGAGGAGTACTCAGTCATAAAGCGGTGCAACTGTTCACTCTCTATTAGCTGTTTGTTTTTTTTATTCCTTTCCCTCAAATCCTTTACTACAAGCCAGATAAATTTTTTATTATACTGCTCAAAAGGCATAGCAGTCATGTTTACTGGAATATGCAGCCCTCTTTTATGACGTTGCGTTGTTTCAAAATGGAGATGTGTTTTATGAAAGTTAACATCCCAGAATTTTTTAAAATCTTCAGCTGAGTTGATAGAGTCGTAGTCTGTAATGTGATTGTACAGTAGCTCCTCGTCGGTGTATCCTAGCATTTCACAAGCTGTTTTATTCACATCCTGAATAAAACCTTCACCATCCAGCAAATAGATTGCATCTACTCCCCTGCTTTTAAGAAGTTCCAAATGCTTAAAATTCTCCTGCTGTAAAAGCTCATTTTTTCTACTTTCATAAGCTTTGACAATTTGTCTGCATAATCTTTCCAAAGCCTGAATCTGCCCTTCATCTAAATGATGTACATGTTCAGCGAGCAGGTTTAGGCTACCGTATAAGTTACCCTGCTTATCATTTAATGGAAAGCTGGCAAAAAATAAGTAGGCTGAAAACTCTGAAAGATATGATTGTAAGGCTATACTTTCACGTATGTCAGATACTATTGTAGGTGTAGAATGTCCTCTTCTAAGCTTTGAGACAACTTTTTTAAGCTCTAACAATTCGTGATTAGTACCTGTTGCTAGTTTTATTTGTACCTCCTCGGAAAGCGCTAAGTCCGTCAGAAAAAATACCTGGGATACCTGAGTAAGCTGTTTGGCTAGTTCTATAAAATCTTCATATTCTTCCTCGTCAAATGCGTTAAGAATATTCAATTCGTCAATCCACCTGGTTGCGCTAATTTGATTGTATATTTGGTCAGATGCCATTACGTATCGCTGACATTTAGGGTAAATTACTTAACATATAAATTCACAATCTATTCTATTGGATAACTAATTCTTAGTAGTTAGCAATAAGTTATTTATACCTAATATAATATAATTATAAACCAATTCTAATCACTAGAGTTTCTCAATATTTTTTCCTGATTATTTATACTCATGCGAGTATTTTAGTGCTAAAAAAATATTAACAATAATAATTCAAGCTTTTTTTAACGAAAAATACTTACAAATTACAAATGAAAAAGCCTGTTTCTTTTGTTTTAATTTACGTAAAACATAATCCGGAAAGAGTATAAATACTCAAGTTTATTTTACCTGTATTTTTTTAAACTCTCTTTTAAGTATAAGAGTTAGCTTTAATAAACCTTTTTATGCTACGGAATACTATTTTTTTACTGCTTTATACTCTTTCTACCATTCAACTTATTGCACAGGAGATATCTCCTTTGGGTATAGCTTTAGAAGGTTACAAGTATCCTTATCCAGTAAACTACATTGAGCTCCATTTACAAGGTGAATCTCTTAAAATGGCATATATGGATGTAAAACCTACCAATGCTAATGGTAAGACCGTGATACTCTTGCACGGGAAAAACTTTTGTGGCGCTTATTGGGGAGAAACCGCTAAAGATCTACAGGAATCAGGTTATAGAGTTATTATACCCGACCAGGTTGGCTTCGGCAAATCTACAAAGCCCATAGATCTACAATATACTTTTCACTTGCTTGCAAAAAACACTAAACTACTGTTAGACAGCCTGAATATTAACAAAGCAAATGTATTAGGGCATTCTATGGGAGGCATGCTGGCGAGTCGTTTCGCGCTAATGTATCCAGAAAATGTTGACAAGCTTATTCTGTTAAACCCTATTGGTTTGGAAGACTGGAAACGCAAAGTACCCTATCATTCAATAGATTATTGGTACGAGCAGGAACTGAATAAAAACTATGAAAGTATCAAAAAATACCAGCTGGAAAGTTATTATGATGGGCAGTGGAAAGAAGAATATAATGAGTGGGTCAATCTACTCGCAGGCTGGACTCTAAGCCCCCAATACCCACAAATTGCCTGGAATGCAGCACTTACTTATGATATGATTTTTACCCAGCCGGTTGTATACGAATTTGACCAGATTACAGCTCCTACCCTACTTATTATTGGTCAGAGAGACCGCACTGCTTTGGGTAAAGGTTGGGTGAGTGAAGAGGTTCGTAATACTTTAGGTAACTATCCACAATTAGGTAAAGTAACGGCTAAGGTTATACCTGATGCAGAACTGGTAGAACTCAGCAATGTAGGCCATTTACCTCATATAGAAGCTTACGATCGTTTTATTAAACCTTTACTTCACTTTCTGAAGGAGGAATAAAGTCAGGTCAGGTACCACACCATACCTGACCTGGGAGTTACAAATTCTGCGCATCAAAGGTGTCACCCTGCTGAAAGTCACCACTTTCGTAGCCCTTTCTAAACCACCTCATTCTTTGCTCTGAAGTACCATGTGTAAAAGCATCGGGTACTACATATCCTTGTGATTGTTTCTGCAATCGGTCATCGCCAATAGCATTAGCAGCTCTAAGTGCTTCTTCTATATCTCCACTTTCCAGTATATCTGCCATCTCATCTGCATAATGTGCCCAAAGGCCTGCAAAGAAATCAGCTTGCAGCTCTAGCCTCACTGATAATTTATTGTATTCAGCCTCACTTAATCTTGACCGTTGCGATTGTACCTGTCTGCTGATACCTAATAAATTTTGAACATGATGCCCTACTTCATGAGCTACCACATAAGCCATAGCAAAGTCACCCTCAGCTCCCAGACGCTGACTTAGGGTCTGCTGAAAACTCAAATCAATATACACCTGCTTGTCTGCTGGGCAATAAAATGGACCGGTAGCAGCCTGGGCAAATCCGCAGGCAGAGCGATCACTCCCAGAAAATAATACCAGGGTAGGTTCCTGATAGTTTCTTCCCTGTTCCTGAAAAATTATGTTCCAGACATCTTCCGTGTCAGCCAGAACTACACTGACAAAATTGGCAAGCTCCTCTTCTTCTGCGCTAACGTTCCGGGTCTGAGGACTACTGGTCTGGGTAGCCATATTCAAAAGCTCCCCCGGATCTCCACCAAAAATCAGAGCAAGTACAATCACTACGATAGTACCTAGCCCTCCGCCTACGGCAATATTTTTTCCACGACCACCCCTACGGTCGTCTATATTAGAACTTTTGCGTCTTCCTTTCCAGCGCATAAATAAAAATGGTTATAAGTAATTCAAATAATAGTATAACCGTTAACTGGAATTTTGTTCTAAAGAATCATACCTTCTTAAGCATATATTAACGATGAAAGCTGCTACCTATAAAACGTAGGCCACCCTCTATTCCACTGCGCCAGTAAGACCAGTTATGCTCTCCATCTCTCATTCTGAACTCGTGCGGTACATTTCTTTGGGTAAGAGTGATATGCATTAAGGCGTTACCCTCTGTTAGAAAGTCATCATCCCCACAGTCTATGTACCATTTTATACTTTCTAGTTGTTCGGTAGGTAATGTTTCTGCCAAATGCAGCGGGCTATACTTTTTCCAATGTGGATTAACACGGTTTTCACCAGTGAGACCTTTTCCAAATAGAGGCCCCCCAACTCGCTCATAGTTTGTGTCATCCATAGCTATCATAGCTTCATCACTAAGGTAAGCACTGCTAAAAGGCACACAAACAGAAAATAGATTGGGGTGACGCATAGCCAAAATAGTGGAACCGTAGCCTCCCATAGAAAGCCCGGATATTGCCCTATATTGCTTCTCTTTTCTTACTCTATAGTTATCTTCTATAAATGGAATAAATTCCTCTATAAAAGCGCTTTCCCACTTTACTTCTCCCTCATAATCATCAATGTAAAAGGAAGAACCTCCATCGGGCATTACGATTATCATAGGAGGTATTTCTCTGGTATGTATACCTTCGTCAGCGGCTGCATTCACCTCTCCAAATTGTACCCATGCCGTTTCGTCATCTGTATAACCATGTAATAAGTAAAGTATAGGATAATACCGACTAGAGGTCTCATAATCAGGAGGAAGATACACAGAGTACTCAAGTTCGTAGCCTAGGTTGCTACTAAGCATTTTAAGACTTTCTTTTACCTGACCGGAAGCATAATTCTGGGCGAAGCTCACTGAAAATGACAGCAGCAATAATACCATACTAGCTATGTGGTGTAGCATAATTGATTGTTTAGTTTTTATCTAAAAACCCCATAGACATAAGAAACTTCTCGGTTTCCTTAAGAGTCTCATAAAAATACTTACCATCATTCCGGTTCAGGTTAAAAAAACCATGCTGGTGTCCCTCATATGTATGTAGCTGAGGTTCCAAACCTATTTCTTCCATTTTTGCTACCAGATCGTATACATTTTGCACAGGAACAGTGGTATCTCCGGTACCATGAAAGATAAGCGTCGGGGGTAGCTCTGCTGTCAATTGATGATATGGTGAGAGTCGTAAACTATCTTCATCCATTTTTTCTGCTCCATACCCCACTGCTGTGGTATTAACTACCGGGTTAAAAAGAATTAAAGCATCAGGAGCCGGGTCAATAGTTTCAGTAGATTCTTCCGTAAGCGGAAGTGCTGTACAAAGTGCCAAATGCCCCCCTGCAGAACCTCCAGCAGCAGCCAGTTGGGTAGTATCTATTCCCAGTTCATCTGCGTGCAGCTTAATGTAGCGCATGGCGGAACGAGCATCACTTACAGCTACCCGTGGATGAGTGCCATGCTTGGACATAATTCTGTAGTCTGGGGCGATGGCAATGATTCCCTTAGAAGCAAAATATTTACTCTGGGCGGCAAAGTGTTGACGATTGCCATAGACCCAGCCCCCTCCAAAAAAGAAGACAACTGCCGGAAGCTTTTCTCCAGTAGCCTCTTTTGGGTAGTAAATATCCATACTTAGGTTTGCTTCAGAAGTTTCTTTGTAAATTAAGTTTGTAAGCTTATAGGATGTAGTATCAAAACTTTGCGCATTTAGGTTAACACTTAATAATAAGGCAAGTAAAAAAGGGATTATTCGCATAGTGTATTCATTGAAATCTATCTAAATAAGGACAAAAATTTTACAATTTCCCAATTTGCGACTAACTTACCGCACAATATAGAATTCTGTGATTTTGTTACGTTTTTGTCTTCTAAATAGACAATTTAATAATGCAGATCACGATTTTTTAAGATAATTTTTCAATTTCAAATCATAAAAATCCTTCACAAGCATGGCTTTTGACATTGACATGATCAAAGACGTGTACGCCCGCATGGGTGACCGTATTGATAAAGCAAGAAACATTGTAGGTCGTCCCCTGACCTTTGCGGAAAAGATATTGTATGCCCACTTGTATAAAGGTGATACTACTGAAGCGTACGAAAGAGGTAAAGACTATGTAGATTTTCAGCCTGACCGTGTAGCTATGCAGGATGCTACCGCTCAGATGGCTCTGCTCCAGTTTATGCAGGCCGGTAAAGATAAAGTAGCTGTACCTTCAACTGTGCACTGCGACCACCTGATCCAGGCTAAAGTAGGTGCGATACAAGACTTAAAAACAGCAGTAGAAACTAACAAAGAAGTTTACGACTTCCTTTCTTCTGTATCTAACAAATATGGCTTAGGCTTCTGGAAACCAGGGGCTGGTATTATTCACCAGGTTGTGCTTGAAAACTATGCATTCCCAGGTGGTATGATGATTGGAACTGACTCTCATACTCCTAATGCAGGTGGTCTTGGTATGATCGCTATTGGTGTTGGTGGTGCAGATGCTGTAGACGTAATGGCAGGTATGCCCTGGGAGCTTAAGTTTCCTAAGCTTATTGGTGTAAAGCTTACCGGAAAAATGAGCGGCTGGACATCTGCCAAGGATGTAATCCTTAAAGTGGCGGGTATTTTAACAGTAAAAGGTGGTACCGGAGCTATTGTAGAGTACTTTGGCGATGGCGCTGATGCTCTTTCTTGTACTGGTAAAGGTACAATCTGTAACATGGGAGCTGAGATTGGTGCAACCACCTCGCTTTTCCATTACAGCAAAAAAATGAAAGACTACTTAGAAGCTACAGACCGTGCAGATATTGCTGCGGAAGTAGAAAAAGTAGCGGATCACCTTCGTGCTGACCCTGAAGTATTTGAAGCTCCTGAAAAATATTACGATCAGGTTATAGAAATTGACCTGAGCGAGCTTGAGCCTCATGTAAACGGACCTTTCACTCCTGACCTGGCCTGGCCTATCTCAAAACTTGCAGAAGCAGTTAAAAAACATGAGTGGCCAGAAGAAATTGAAGTGGGCCTCATTGGTTCTTGTACCAACTCCTCTTACGAAGATATTACCAGAGCTGCTTCTATAGCGCAGCAGGCCATAGACAAAAATCTAAAGGCAAAGTCTGAGTACACCATTACTCCTGGTTCTGAAATGGTTCGTTTTACCGCTGATCGTGATGGTCTGTTAAATACATTTGACCAGATGGGCGGTGTGGTACTAGCCAATGCTTGTGGTCCTTGTATCGGACAGTGGGCGCGCCATACTGATGACCCAGACAAGAAAAACACTATTGTTACCTCATTTAACCGTAACTTTGCCAAGCGTAATGATGGTAACCCTAATACACACTCATTTGTAGCTTCTCCAGAGCTAACTACAGCACTGGCTATCGCTGGTCGCCTTACTTTCAACCCTATGAAGGATAAGCTGAAAAATGAGAATGGCGAAGAGGTGATGCTGGATGAACCTCAGGGTATTGAGCTTCCGCCTAAAGGATTTGCTGTAGAAGATGCTGGTTATCAAGAACCTGCTAAAGATGGAAGTGGCGTAGAAGTGGTAGTTAAGCCTGACTCTGACCGTCTGCAAATACTTACTCCTTTTGAGCCCTGGAATGGTGGTAATATTACCGGCATGAAGCTATTGCTTAAAGCATTTGGAAAGTGTACTACTGACCATATTTCAATGGCTGGGCCCTGGTTACGTTATCGTGGTCACCTGGATAATATCTCTAACAACTGTTTTATTGGTGCTATCAATGCTTACAACAAAGAAGCAAACAAAGTAAAAAGCCAGTTGAGTGGTGAGTATGGTGCTGTGCCTGATACTGCCAGAGTATACAAAGCGGAAAACGTGCCTACTATCGTAGTTGGAGATGAAAACTACGGTGAGGGTTCTTCTCGTGAGCACGCTGCTATGGAGCCTCGTCACTTAGGGGTAAAAGTAGTTTTGGTTAAATCTTTTGCTCGTATTCACGAGACTAACCTTAAAAAACAAGGTATGCTGGCACTTACTTTTGCTAACCCAGCAGACTATGACAAGGTGAAAGAAGATGATACTATTGAAACTGTAGACCTTGACCAGTTTGCTCCTGACAAGCAGGTAACGCTAAAACTGATTCATGCAGATGGTTCTGAAGACCTGATCAAGACAAACCACACTTATAATGAAAATCAAATAGAGTGGTTCAAGTCAGGTTCAGCGCTTAACCTGATCAGAAAATTAGAAGGAAAAGCCTAATCAGCTTTAACAATAAATTCAAAACTCCATCTTTCGGGATGGAGTTTTTTTGTTTAAACCTATTTTATCTTAAGCTTTGCTACTCCTGCATTAGAGCTAACAAAATTTCCTGTGCTGCTTTTGCAATTACCGTTCCCGGGCCAAAAACTTTAAGCACCCCTTCTTTATATAAAAATTCATAATCTTTAGGAGGTATTACACCACCTGCTATGATGCCGATATCCTCACGCTCTATTTTTTTAAGCTCTGCTTTGAGTTCCGGGATTAAAGTTTTGTGCCCACCGGCAAGACTGGATACCCCAATCACATGGACATCATTCTCCGCCGCCTGCCTGGCCACCTCTTCAGGAGTCTGGAACAAAGGACCTATGTCTACGTCAAAGCCTAAATCGGCAAAACTGGTAGCAATCACCTTAGCACCTCTATCGTGACCATCCTGCCCCATCTTCGCGACCATTATCCGGGGACGCCGTCCTTCTAGCCTGGCAAACTCATCAGACAGTTTGCGTGCTTCTGTAAAATCTTTGTTGTTTGACACTTCTCTTGCGTATACTCCAGAAATAGTTTTGACTGTTGCCTGAAACCTTCCATAGACTTTTTCCATAGCCTCTGAAATTTCGCCCAGTGTTGCTCTTTTACGAGCAGCATCCATAGCCAGGCTTAGTAGATTTCCATTGTTATTAGCCGCGCAGCTAGTTAAAGCTTCTAGCGCTTTTTTTACTTCCGCCTGATTTCGTCTTCCTTTAACTTCTTTAATTCTGGCAAGCTGAGCAGCTTTCACCTGCGCATTATCTACTTCTCTTAAATCAAAAGATTCATCTTCACCAATGGCATGTTCTACCCGGAAAGCATTTACTCCGATAATTGATTCCTGAGCTGAGTCTATTCGTGCCTGTTTACGAGCAGCAGCTTCTTCTATCCTCATTTTTGGAATACCTTTTTCAATTGCTTTGGTCATTCCCCCTACCTCTTCCACTTCCTTAATCAACTGCAAAGCCCGGCGGCAAAGCGCATCTGTAAGATACTCAACATAGTAAGAGCCCCCCCAGGGGTCCACAATATGTGTAATATCAATTTCTTCCTGTAAGTAAAGCTGGGTATTACGGGCAATACGGGCAGAAAACTCAGTCGGTAAAGCTATAGCTTCATCCAGTGAATTAGTGTGTAAAGATTGCGTACCCCCAAAGACTGCGGCCATAGCTTCTATACACGTACGAGCTACATTATTAAAAGGATCTTGTTCGGTAAGACTATAGCCTGATGTCTGACTATGAGCTCGTAAGGCTAAAGATTTTGGATTTTTGGGATCAAATTGTTTTAAGAGCCTGGCCCATAGTAAACGTCCCGCTCTGAGTTTAGCAACCTCCATAAAATGGTGCATGCCAATGCCCCAAAAGAATGACAGGCGAGGGGCAAAATCATCAATTTTTAAGCCGGTTTTCAAGCCTGTTCTCACATACTCCAAACCATCTGCCAGCGTATAGCCTAATTCCAGATCTGCCGGGGCTCCGGCCTCATGCATATGGTAACCGCTGATACTTATGGAGTTAAAACGTGGCATATGCCGGGCTGTATATGAAAAAATATCAGCGATAATTTTTAGAGAAGGTTCAGGCGGATAGATGTAAGTGTTACGAACCATAAATTCTTTAAGGATATCATTCTGGATGGTGCCACTCAGTTGCTCAGGCTTAACGCCCTGCTCTTCCGCTGCTACAATAAAAAAAGCCATTACAGGAATTACGGCACCATTCATAGTCATAGACACCGACATCTTATCCAAAGGAATCTGGTCAAAAAGTATTTTCATATCCTCAACCGTATCTATCGCTACCCCTGCTTTACCCACATCTCCGCTAACTCTGGGATGATCAGAATCATAACCTCTATGTGTGGCTAAATCAAAAGCAACTGATAAACCCTTTTGGCCGGCGGCCAGATTTTTTCTGTAAAAGTCATTAGACTCTTCCGCTGTTGAAAATCCTGCATACTGGCGAATAGTCCAGGGGCGCGTTGCATACATACTAGCATATGGACCTCGCAGATAAGGCGGTAATCCGGCTACAAATCTGGTATGATCAGTATGAGCAATATCACTTTGACTATAGAAAGGAGCTATTTTTATTCGCTCTGGAGACTCCCATACTTCGTCTGAACTAGTATTTTGCTCATTTGAAGCTTTACTACTGAACTTATATTTTCTAAAATCAGGCTTCATTCAACTTCAGATTAATGCGTTCAAAAAATTTATGAGCAAAGTCAGGAACATGCATTCCCCACCTAATAAAGTCAAAAATGCCATAAGCTGAAGCTTCTGAAGATATCTGAGGAGGGTAACCCGCCAAAATCAGCGGAAAGTAGTAGGATTGACTTATAGATTTAAGCTGAGCTGGGTTAAGCATTTCATATTGTTCATCATCACTTATGATAACTAATCCATCATATGCTTCAAGAGAGTTGTCTGGGTGGTTTAAATCAAATAAAGATGAAGATAAATATGTGCTCTCCATACCAATTGTTGAGAGTATATCCCGCACAAAAGAAACCCTGGTACTTATGATTGCAGCTTTAGCCTTATTGTTCAACTTAAGAATACCTAATACTGGTCTACTCCCTCCATGAGCTACATACTGGTCTACAGAAAAGCGAATGTTTTCTATAACAGAAGGCCCATTAATAGAAGTTAAATCACCGCTTGGCTGGTTAGATTTTATTAGTTCAGGAACTTTGTTTGTACTGTCAGCATATCTGTTTGCTCCTACCAGTACTTTTTTCAACCCACTTACCTGATTAAGGTATTTATTTGTATTCTGTTTGATATCCCGCTGAACCTTTCCATTTTTATATGCTTCTAACAATCCTCCTTCCTGCTCAATTTCTAAAAAATATGCCCAGGCTTTTGTAGCGATTTGCTCGGTAAGTTCTTCTATAGCATAAGAGCCAGCCAACGGATCATTCACCAAATCCAGATGAGACTCATGCTTAAGCATGTGAGATATATTACGCGCTATTCTTCTGCCAAAACTATTATCAGTAGTATCAGATAGATTATGAGAAGAAATTGAGATGTATTGGCAGGCACCTAGTACAGCAGCCATAGCTTCTGAGGTATTCCGAAGCATATTAGTATTTATATCATAAGCTGATTTATTATAAGTGGAAGATATTGCCCGGATGGGAATATCTACTGACTCGCTTAGACCATAAGCTTCAGCAAGTTGTTGCAATAATATTTTGAAGACTCTAAACTTAGCAATATCAATAAAGTAGGCAGACCGAGTACCCAGGCTAATACTGAGGTTGTTAAACAAATGATGGACTTTATGCCCCTTATCAGTCAGATAATCCAGGTAGCTTACTATCAAACTTAAACTTATTCCTAACTCCTGTACTACCGAAGCTCCGCTATTTGTAAGAAACGATCCGTCTACACTTAGCTTCTTCATTTTAGGTATATCCTTCTTTAACAAAGCAGAAAGTAAAGCCAGACCTGAACTGGGATCTTGCTTTTTCAGCAGATGTTCTTCCAGGGGTGAGAGTAGGATCAGCCCACGCATCACCTTAGAAAATTCCAAATTTTCAACTTTTAAATTAGTGGGTAATTTAAGGTTAATTGAAACCCCATCAAGTAATATATCCTGAAGTAATTCTTTCCATAAAGGAGCTTGGAAAAATCCTGTGCAGTCAAAATAAAGAGCTTCTGTACCCTGCTCAAGAAATTGCAAAGCTAAGCGGTTGGCTTCCACCTCTTTAAGCTCATGATTCAGGTATATTTTATCTTCAAATTCCCAGTTTTTTGGGATGTAAGCTTTGTCAGTTTTTTGAAGGTTTTTGTAAAAAAGTGAAGAATTATTCGTCTTTGTATAAAAAGGATACATCTGAATACCATCTACCTCTTTTCCAAGCAAAAATTTCTGAAAATCCTTACGCTCAAAATTTCGGGCTGCTTGCTCCTTCCACTCCTCCAGGGTATGAGATGAGAAGTCTCCAAAGAGTGGGTTCATATCTTGGTAAAGTAATGACATGCAAAAAGTTAAGTAAAATGAAAGAATAAATAAACCAGCTAAAGAGAAATAGTGATCATTTACATCTGCTGAAATACAAGTGCTTACAGATTAAAAATCTTACATAAATCATACACAATAAATATGATTATACCAATAAATTATGATAAATATTAAATCAAAATTTAAAGAAAAATAAGTCTGAATTAATTTGATATTCAACTAGTTTTCACTTCGGATTTCTCATAAAATTTCGCTCTTCATCAGCAAATAAATTTATAGAAAAAATTTCAAAAAAATTTTCATCAGCTCAATACCTACTAAAATTAATTCATTATAAAATACTGATTTACAGATATTTAAATATAAGTATTTAAACTATATTAATGGTTTATACTCTTTTATAAAACGCATAAACCTATGTGTTTTTCCTATAAGAGATATAGCTATTTACGCAGCTTTTGAAGCTTTCATTTGAGTCAAGAAAATAGCTGTTTTTTTGTTTTCTATTTTTTTTTCATTTTTACCAACCCTCGCAAGTTAATTCTTCAGTTGAGAACCTAATTTGTGAACATCAGTTAATAAGATTTCCAGCATTAAATAATGCGACAAATTTGAATATGCTTATGAGCCCTAACCCTATGCTGATGCAAAAAGATCATCAAATCGTCTGGAACAATTGTTTACAGATCATAAGGGATAATGTAGGCGAACAAAGTTTTAAAACCTGGTTTGCACCGATCAAACCATTACGTTTAGTCAATAAAACACTTACTTTACAAGTACCCAGTCAGTTCTTTTTTGAGTGGTTAGAGGAGCACTATGTCTATTTATTAAGAAAGGCAATAGACTCTGAGATTGGTTTAGATGGACAGTTAGAATACTCTGTAATTGTAGAAAACAATAACCAGAAGAATAAACAACAAACAGTAAATACACCAGCACCTCAGAACAACTATCAGGCTAACTCAAAATCGTACAATAAACAAAGAACTGATAACAGAAGAGGACCTCAGCAAAATAACATTAATTACGAAGGCCCTTTTTCTTTTCAAAACATTGAAAGTTTAAAGCAGGCTTCTCAGTTAAATGCAAAATATGATTTTGACTCTTATATAGAGGGAGACTGTAATAGGTTGGCACGCTCAGCAGGCTATGCTGTAGCTATGAAACCAGGTAATACCGCATTCAACCCCTTAATGTTATATGGGGGTGTAGGACTCGGAAAAACTCATCTGGTACAAGCTATTGGGAATGAGATTAAAAGGAGCTTTGACGACAAGTTCGTACTATATGTCTCTTCAGAGAAATTTACCTCTCAGTTTATTGAGGCTCTGAAAAACAATAACGTTCAGAAGTTTACTAACTTCTACTTACAAGTAGAGGTTCTGATTATTGATGACATTCAGTTTTTATCTGGTAAAGAAAAAACACAGGAAATTTTCTTCCATATATTTAACCACCTGCACCAGTCTGGTAAGCAGATTATTATGACAAGTGACTGCCCACCCAGAGACTTGCATGGACTGACGGAAAGGCTTATCTCTCGTTTTAAGTGGGGACTTACTGCCGATTTGCAGACGCCTGACTTTGAGACAAGAATTGCTATTATCCAACGCAAGATGCAGAGTGATGGCATTTACATTCCTGATGATGTTATTGAATATATTGCGTATAATGTAGATACTAATGTTAGAGAACTGGAAGGTATACTGGTTTCTTTAATTGCTCATGCTTCTCTTAATGAGAGAAATATTGATCTGGAGCTGACTAAACAGATATTAAAGAACATTGTACAAAATACTGAGCCGGAACTTAACGTTGATCAAATACAGAAAACTACTGCCAAGCAGTTTAATACCACTCTGGAAGACCTGAAATCTAAAACCAGAAAGAAAGATGTGGTAGTAGCCAGGCAGGTAGCTATGTTTCTGGCAAAAGAGTACACTAAAAATTCACTGAAAGTGATTGGATACCATTTTGGTGGTAGAGACCATGCTACGGTTATTCACGCAGTAAAATGTGTACAGGAAATGATTGAAACTAATCCTCAGATTGCAGAAGAAATAAGAAGCATCAAGACCAAGCTGAAGATTAAGAAATAACTGCTTTTCTTATGAAGCCATTCTTATATGCATTCATACTACTCCTAGCCCCTAGCCTATCATTAGCTCAGGGGCTAAGAGTAGAAAAAAGACTTATCCTAAGCGCTCCACTTCAACACGAAGGAGTATCACGCTACATCACTATTCAAAACAGAAGTAGTGAAGATGCTCAAATTAAAAAGCTTGTTCTTAAAGGAAAGCAAGCCACCAACTTCCAGTTGAGCACAGCCATTACCTTCCCCCTTACGGTAAAAGCAGACGACTCTGTACAACTTAATTTTAGCTTTTCTCCTGATTCTAAGTTAGGCCGTTACCTGGCAACTCTTGAGATTTACTCTGAAAGTTTTGAAAACAAAAAAGCTAATGTAAGGCTGGTTGGCTTAGCTACAGATGAAAAAGAGCCTGAACTACACACTATAGTAGAAACGCTTGGGTTAAATGTTAACGTTAAAGATGCTTTGATGCAAACCAATGATGATGAAGCCTTGCTTGGAGACGAGATTAAGGTATCTCAGTTTGTACAATCTTCTGACAATAAAGTAAAAATTACACCTTTGGCTCGTTACTCTAGTAGTAGCCAGGTTCCGTTTGGCTTCTATACTGAAGAGAATAATCAGCTTAGATATGGCAAAGTAGGCACCCTTTCGGGGGGGCACCTACAGCACCACACTCTGTTTCCACGACTGACTTCAGGTAAATTAAGGTTTGATCCCGGAGTAAACAGTTTTGGTATTTTTATTTCCACAGCTTCAGCCGCCGCCTATACGGATTCATCACTAAATAATGATGATAAACATGCCTGCAAAGTTTTTATGCTTAAAAATGCTAAGGGAGAAATCGTTGAAGGCCAGTACCTAATTTGTTTTGATGAGGACGGAGATAGTGATTTTCAGGATTACATCTTCCTCATCAGCAACGTAAGTCCATTAGCTGCTCCTTAAGCTTTTTTTAATTCCATAATCGTTATTTCTGGAAGTATCCCTATTCTACCTGGAAACACCAGATACCCATAGCCTCGGTTTACATACAAATGTTGTTGCTGTTTCTGATAGAGGCCCGCCCATTGCTTGTAACGATATTGTACCGGACTCCATTTAAAGTCACCGATCTCAATGCCAAACTGCATGCCGTGGGTATGCCCGGCAAACATAATATCAATATCCGAATATTGGGGTCTAACTTGAGCATCCCAATGGCTGGGATCATGAGAAAGCAATAACTTTACCGGAGAGTTTTGCGTACCTTCGTATGCCTGACTCAGGTTTCCGTACTGTGCAAACCCACCTGTACCCCAGTTTTCTATACCCAAAATAGCAATCTGCTCATTATCTACTTTCAAAAATCGGTTTTCATTCATTAACAGATTCCACCCCATTTGCTGATGTACTCTCATCAGGTCTTGTAGGTTTTGTCTTTTAGCCTGAGCTGAAGACCAATTGGCATAATCTCCGTAATCGTGGTTACCTAATACAGAATACACTCCTAGCGGAGCACTTACTTTTTCAAAGACGGACTGGTACTCCTTCACTTCCTCTGCTCTGTCGTTCACCAAGTCCCCAGTAAAAAAAACTACATCAGGTTTTTCGTTAAGGAGCATGTCTATTCCTCCCTGTACGGCAGTTTTGTTAAAAAAACTTCCTGAATGTATATCGGAGAGCTGCGCTATTCTTAATCCATCAAAAGAAGAAGGCAAATTTTTGAGATGTACGGTAGTTCTTCTTATACGGTAATCATGAGCTCCGGAGAGTATACCGTAGCTCATGGTAAGCGCTGGCACAGCGGAAGCAACAATGGATGATTTAACGAGAAATTCCGATCTAGAAATCCCCTGATTCTGCTGACCTGGCGTTGCTGGCTGATTAAATTGATGCCAAACCCAACGTACTGCCCGTCCCACATCATCTATCATTAAAAACACAACGCCAAAAATTTTAGAGAAGTAATTGATAAAGATAAATGAGAAGATAAGGGTACGCATATCTCTACCAATTTCCGCTTTTCCTCCCATATTATAATACAAAAATCCGCTGATAGAGATAATGGTAACTAACCAATACAGTACATACACCAATTTTCTCCAACTACCAAATACATCATAAATAACAGATCGCACAGCTTGAAAAACGTACCAATCCATTAGTAAAAAGATCAGTGCGACAATACTTATAAACATCATTCTATTCATGTTCAACGCTTCAATATCTATCTAAAAAGAAACCCATCTAAGTTATAGATGGGTTTAGCTTCATTTTATTGTTATTCTTAAGAGGCTTTTGAGACTTTTCTTTTGTCAAATGCTCTCATTTTAATTTTGTCTACCAACAAGTACATTACAGGCACTACTACCAGGGTAAGGAATGTGGCGAAGATCAGACCGAAAATAACTGTCCAGGCCATAGGCCCCCAGAAATCAGCATTAAACCCACCATAGTAAATTTGGGGATCAAAATCTGATAATAGTGTAAAGAAGTTGATATTGAGACCAATAGCCAGAGGAATAAGACCTAAGACAGTAGTAATGGCAGTTAGCAAAACAGGGCGAAGACGTGTTTTACCACCATCAATAATGCTATGAAGTATCTCTTCATAAGGTAAAATTTCATCATCACCAATATTTAGCTCTGCCCTACGTCTTTCTCTAATCAAATTGGTATAATCTATCAGTACAATTGCATTATTTACTACTACACCGGCCAGTGAAATAATACCTATACCTGTCATGATTACTACAAAACTCATATCAAAAGCAACCAGACCTAAAAACACACCAATGGTACTTAAAATTACTGATGCCATGATAATGAAAGGAGTCATGATGGAGTTAAACTGTGCCACAATGATCAGAAAGATCGTCATGACAGCGATAAATAAGGCTCTTACCAAAAACTGCCCAGACTCTTCCTGCTCTTGTTGTTCTCCGGTAAAGCTTACTTCGTAGCCAGCAGGAATCTCCATATCATCAATGACATTTTTAATCTGCTGATTTATCTCAGTAGCATTATAGCCTTCAAGCACATTGGAGAAGATCGTTATTACTCTATCAGTATCTTTTCTTTTAACAGAACCATAGGTAGAAGAATACTCTACATCAGCTACAGATGCAATAGGAATCTGCTTGAGGTTACCAAATTTATCTCTAAAGGTAATTTTCTGGTTAATCAAGGCATCTACATTGTAGCGATACTCATCGCTTAGGCGTAGGTTAATAGGATAATCATCTTCACCATCTTTAAACTTAGAAATTTCATTACCAAATAATGCGGTTCTAAGTTCTGTGGCAATGGTGGCCGTTGACAAACCAAAACGTCTGGCCTTTTCACGATCTATATCTACCAAAAGCTCGGGCTTACCGGTCTCTAGATCGGTTTTTAGCTCTTCAATTCCTCCGATATTTGCATTATCAATCTGAGTTTTTATCTGATCTACCACAGCAATCAGCCTGTCATATTCTTCACCTTTAACTTCTATGTTAATGGGTTTACCTACCGGAGGGCCAACAGGGTTTTTATCTACTGAGACTTGTGCTCCGGGATATTCACCGATTGCATCCCTCACTTCTTCCATAAGCTCAGTGGTAGAGACTCCTCTTCTAAGTTCGTAGTCAACGAAAGAAACTGTAATTTTTGACTTTTGAGGTGTATTTCCAGGACTCGGTCCTTGTGACGGATCACTGGCTCCCTCCCCTACCTGAGAAATTACCGACTCTACTACATAGTCATAGTTGTCAATAACAGAAAACACTTTGTCTTCAATTTCTTTTGTAAGATTGTTGGTAACCTCTATATCCGTACCAATAGGCCTTTCTATAAATATGTTAATATAGTCTGGATCACTGCTTGGGAAAAACTCTACCTTCGGTTGCTTCCAAACTACCAATGCTATAGAGATGACTAGCAAGCCTACGGTACTAAAGAATATTACATAAGGATGCCACCCTCTCAGAGCAAAATTTACGGTCTTAGAATAACCATTTTCCAGGCGAACCAATAGTACGTTTTGAAACCAGTCAATAGCTGGTGATAAAATGTACAGATTGAAAGGAATAAGTAGTGCTCCTATCATTAGTAGGTTCGCTATGGTAAATGAACCTGTGATGTAGAAGAAAATGGCGATACCAACCAACACAGCACCTATTGTGAGTAATTTTCTCTTCTTCCTTTTATCTGTTTTGGTTTTGAGCCTCATAAACATAGAAGTTAGTACCGGGTTTATCACCAAGGCTACAAAAAGAGAGGAAGAAAGCACTACTATTAAGGTGATAGGTAGAAAGCGCATAAACTCACCTATCAAACCACTCCAGAAGGCCAGAGGTAAAAAGGCCGCTAATGTTGTTGCAGTAGAAGTAATAATAGGCAACGCAACTTCACCTACTCCTTCTTTAGCTGCTCTTATAGGGGAATAACCTTCTTCCATGAGGCGGTAGATATTTTCAACCACCACAATACCATTATCAACCAACATACCTAAAGCCAGAATAAGAGCAAAAAGTACCATCAGGTTAATGGATATGCCAAAGAAATTGAGCAACATAAATGACATCAGCATAGACAAGGGAATGGCTATACCAACGAAGAGCGCATTTCTTAAATTCATAAAAAATGCTAACACCAATACAACCAGTATTACCCCAGAGATGATACTGTTTTCTAGATTATTGAGCTGTATTCTGGTGTATTTAGACTGATCATTAGTAATAACGATCTCAAGATCTTCGGGAAACCGTACTTCCTGAGCTGAAGCTATGACCTCTTTAATCTTGTCAGATGCATCTATTACGTTTGCTCCATTTCTTTTGATAACATCCAGAGTTACTACCGGATTTCTGTTACTACGAGAATAGCTGCTTCTTTCTTCATAAGTATCCTCTACTACAGCTACGTCTTTTACATAGACTACATCATTGTCTTCGTTTTTGATGACTACTTCTTCTATTTGTGAGACATTATCAAACTCACCAATAACACGAAGTGATCGCCTGAATTCACCAGCTTTAATATTTCCACCAGAAATAGTTACGTTTTCTGCAGATATTGCATTTTGAATGTCAGTAAAAGAAATATTCATAGACTCCATTTTGTATGGATCTGCCTCTATGCGTATCTCTCTTTCTAATGCTCCGCTAATATTTGCTTCCTGTATTTCCGATAATCCCTCTATTTCATCCTGTAGATATTCTGCATATTGTTTTAGCTCATCTAGGCTGTAGTCACCAGAAATATTTATAAACATGATAGGTAAATCCGACAAGTTTACCTCAAACACATTCGGATCTTGATCCAGATCATTTGGCAGTTCACTTTTAGCCTGATCTACAGCATCTTTTACATCTTGCAGCGCACGAGAAATATCCACATCAGGTGTAAACTCTACAATGATGGTAGAGTAGTCCTGAATAGAAGTAGAAGAAACGTTATCTAATCCATTGATACCCTTAATTTCCTTTTCTATAGGTCGGGTAATCAAATTTTCAATGTCTACGGGCGAGTTTCCGGGATATGGTGTACCTACATAAATAGTAGGAATCACCACTTCGGGAAAGTTCTCTTTTGGCATACTAATGTAAGAGATGATCCCCATGATGACGATAATAAACGATAGGATCATCACACTTGTCCGGTTATTAATGGACAAGGAACTTAAGCCAAACTCCCGGGTTACTTGATTATTTTTTTGGTCCATGGATGCTAGCTATTTTCTTAAAGTGCGCTTGCGTTCAAAGATTGATTGTTATCCGTTATTCTGACATTGACTCCCTCAGCTACATTTCTGAAGCCCTGGTCTATGATGCGTTCGTCACCTGAAAGGCCTGTTTTCACCATAGTTTCATTGTTATAAGTCTTACCTCTTTGTATATGCTTTTTGTCAGCTACGAACTTATCTGTACCAGATTCTTGTACTGCTACATAAACAAAATCACCTTGGTTATCGCTTTGTATAAGGTTAGTAGGCACTACAAAAGCATCAGATTTTTCAAAATCTTTCAGTCTAAGCTCTGCCAGCATATTTGGTTTCAGCTTGTTCTCACTGCTGGGAATCTTTACTTCAATTGTAAAAGTTCTATTGTTTTGGTTAATCACCTGCCCAACAGCACTTATCGTTGTATTGATCTCCTCATTTAAAGAGGGTAATACTACCTCAACAGAATCACCTTTCTTAAACTGACCTAAATATGTTTCTGAAATGTCTGCTTCTATATACATATCGTTCATGCTTACCAGACGAACCATAGGCACACCGGGCTGAGCCATTTCTCCTTCTTTTACAAAGACTTCGTCAATGGTACCACTAAAAGGAGCACGAATAATATAATCGTTAAGCTGAGCATTTAGGGTTGAGAGTTTACGTTCCAAAGACTCCTTAGCATTTTTGGCTTCCAGAAACTGAAATTCAGATCCAATATTCTGGTCCCATAAATTAGATTGTCTTTTGAAACGAGTTTCTGCAAGCTCTAATGAAGTTTGCACTTCCGCTATATTAGTACGTATAGTTTCAGCATCCTGTACGACTAATACTTCACCTTTACGTACAACCTGGCCTTTGGTAGCGGGAACACGATTTACCATGGCCGGTACCTGTGCACTAATTGTTACATTTTGACGTGAAGTAACTTCACCTCTTACTTCTACAAAATGCCTGAAAGTTTCTTGCTTTACAGGAATTGTCGTAACCAATGTAGCATTTCTGTCAGCAGCAGCATAATTAGGGTCAGCCTGAGCTACTTCCTGTTCAAGTGCCTTAACTTTAGACTGCAAGTCTTTAATTTCCTGTTTGTATTCCTGTATCTGCTGTTTCTTTTGAGCAGTATCATCTACTTCTCCACCGCAGCTATACATACTAACAAGAAGTACACTAAATATGAGAGGTTTTAATTTGTTCATTGCAATAATTCTTAACACTATATTAGTTTGATTCCTGGTCTTGTATGAGTATTCCAAGTGCCTTTTTGAGCTCTACTTTAGCAATTAAAGCATCGTATAAAGCACTATAGTAGTTAGTTTCCGCTTGTTCCAAGGCATATTGAGCCTCAGTAACTTCTATATTTGATCCTACACCCTCCTGGTACTTAATTTTGGTTACACGAAATACCTCTTCGGCAAGCTCAAGATTTTCACGCTGAACTTCCAATGTTTCCAGACTACTTTCCAGATCAACTTCTGCCTGTACAATTTCCAAATCAATATTGTTTTTTAGCTGGCTGGTTGAATGCTCTAGTTGCTGGAGCTGAAGTTTATTTTTCTGGATAAGATTATGTTTTCTCAGGCCGTCAAAAATTGGAATGCTCATATTAAGCCCCCAAGAGCCAAGCTCATTCCATCTACTTAAATCAGTGAGTCTTCTCAGATCATCAGCTCCATTATTATAACCAAAATTTGCAGTAGCAGTAATTTTTGGAATATACTGTACTTTATTATTTCTGATATCTAACTGCACTAACTCCTTATTAACCTGTAGTTTAGCAAACTCAAGGCGATTGCCATATTCAAACTCATCTTTTCCATTTACTTCCCATTCACCTTCAATAGCTGATAGCGACTCGGATAATTCCAGTGGGGCATTAATGGGCATGCCCATCTGAAATTTAAGCATGAACATACTAACTTCAGCCATACGTTTAGCTTTATTATACTGAGCTTTCGCATTGTTATACTGCACTTTAATACGGTCCACATCAATTTTTTCTGCAAATCCGTTTTCAAACATTAAAGTAGTCTCTCTTAATAAAGTATCCAGCCGAGAGTAGTTGTTACGTAAATCAATGCTTCTTTCCTGATTTACCAATGCGGTATAATAGGCTTTAGAAACCTGTTCTGCAATGTTACTTTTGGTAAGTAAATAATCTTTTTGAGTAAGGTCAGAATATACTTTTGCGGCTTTAAGGCCAACAAAATATGAACCATCAAAGATCATTTGGCTGGCATTTACTGTGGCATTAGATTGATGCTTTATACCAAACCTAATGGCTACTTCTTCATCAGAGGGAGTTTGCCCACCATTGCCATTTCCGCTAAACATCCCCGAAGCTTCCGCCGGCAGGTATACTGTAGGAACCGCAAAGTTATTGGTATAGGTAACAGATGCATCAATTTGTGGTAGTCCCTGTGACTTTGTTACACCTACATCAGCCCTGGCAATTTGAATATCCAGCTTAGCATTCTTAATGTTTTCGCTATTGACGAAAGCGTACTCCAGGCACTCCTCTAAACTCATAGGCCCTTCTGCTTTTGCCTTTGAATCGGGCTGTTGTTGAGCCTGCAAACTGAGCGCTAAGCTCATAAGAAGAAGTAAAGCAGGTACAATTTTAGATTTCATTTGAGTCTCTTTTTTCTTGATAAAGCTTTAAAGTTTCTATTCCTTTTCTGGTTAGTATTCCATGAATAAAGTGGTCAAACAATTGCCACTGTACACTTTTGTAATTGAATTTGTCTCTGGGAAAAATATCAGCATCATAAGCCATTTGAATTTCTTCCAACCGTAGAAGTGATAAGATTTCTACATCTACATTTTCGCGGACAAAACCTTCCTTTTTTCCTCGGCTCAACGTACTGATTAGAGATTGTAAAAAAACGCTTTCTTTAAAACGGAGATAGATCTCCCAAGCACTTCTATGATAGCGCTGAAGATCGAATAGAACTGAAGGATTCACACTTTGTCCATGTTCGCGTATATATTTAGAGAGCAGAAACAACTCATGGATTACATCATTCGCATTAGCTTTAATCATATCTATCTGCGCTCCTTCTCTTTCCATTACTCTCTCTGTAACCAAACAGACTATTTCATCTTTATCTTTGTAATGCTGATAAATTGTTTTTTTTGATATTGCCAGTTTTTTGGAAATATCATCCATTGTAACACTTCTAACTCCATATGCCAGAAATAAATCTTCTGCGGCTTTCGCAATCTGTTCTTTACTCTCCACTACTATCTGTAAATAAGTTAATCCATTTTGCAACCAAGGAAACTTAAATGTTTTTTATAGTTTCTATCGCGTCTAACGATTAGCTCATACCTAAGTTTAGATATGTCAGCTTTTTTTTATTAATATTTACTTTTGAGGTCTTTGCACAGATTTGTTCTAAGTGTATACTACACTTGATATATATGAGTAGCCATTATTTCTGTACTAAAAACGCCGTACTACATTATCTGAAAATTGGAACTGGAGATCGTATCATGATCTGTTTTCATGGTTTTGGTCAGGAAGCCTCCGTATTTAGCTCTTTAGCCAGCACACTTACCAAAAATTATACGCTCTATGCTTTTGACCTTTTTTATCATGGAAATAGTAAATGGCATAATTGTGAAAAAGCGATATCACCGACTGAACTTTCTCAGATGTTTGAGGAATGGATAGAAGAAGAACAAATTGAAAAGTTAAGCCTATGTGGGTATAGTTTAGGAGGTAAAATAGTGCTTAGCCTGTTAGAACATTTAAGTACTCCGATTGAGAGAGTATTACTTATTGCACCAGACGGTATTGATACAAACTTTTGGTATGACCTAGCTACTTACCCTTATTGGGCCAGAAGACTTTTTAAATATACAGTCAACAAACCTGAAATCTTTTTCAGAATCGCGAATGGATTAAGTAAGATAAAGATGATAGATAGAGGTGTTATAAAATTTGCAAAGTACCAAATGAACACCCGAAAGAAGAGAGAAAAAGTGTACTGTAGTTGGCTCAGTTACAGAAAAATTAGAGCTGATATTGTAAGAGTAAGTAAAAAAATTAACATAAATGGAGTAAAACTTACAATCTATCTCGGAGCTTTTGACAGGATAATCACAGACAAAAGGGTAAAACCACTTACAAACAGAGTTAATTTTTATGAAAAATTCATATTAGATAAAGGTCATAATACTCTTATAAAAGATGTTTCTGAAGTTATTGATGAGTCATTTTAAAAGTATTTAATTTTTCTTCTTTCCAACAGATTTTCCCTTTGTCCTCATTGTAAACAAATCAAAGTCAATCAGGTAAGCGCAAGATAGACTTATAACATGATTAGAGTAATTCATATCACTTTCAAAAGTAGAAATCTCAATGTATTGTGTATCAGGTTTAGCCATATTGGTATGCCCAAAACTATAGCGTAAATCAAACATCAGATGATTTCGTCCTATAGGAAGTAGCGCTCCAACCCCAACATCAATACCTAACAGAACACGATTGGGCTCAGTAAGGCTAAAGACATACAGGTCGTTTGCAACTTCGTCATTTATCTCATAAAAGTTGATGTCATATTTAAGCTCTTGCAAGTTTGCTTCTAATAATTCTGAAGTTCTTAAAACCCCTTTTCCTCCCAGCCAATAAGATATATTTGGACCTGCATTAAAATAAAACTCTTTATAGCCAAGCTTTTTAGAGACTCTTAAGAGCAGTGGTACACTCAACATATTGTACTTTTCCTGATTAAAATTATCAGACCCTACCCCACTTAGTCTTTTAGTAACTCTGTTAAACAATATTTCAGCCTCTAAAGAAATAAGGTCACTCACTTTAACATTGCTTACTAAACCGGCATGAAAACCTAAATCATATTGGCTAGTCATCACATCATAGTAATCTTTATTATCATAATAGGCACGGCTAGCCTGTATACCTACTTTGGGACCTACTCTTAGTATTTGTGCACCAGAGAAGTGAAAATGAAGAAGAAATATGAAAAATAGTAACTTTTTCAAGGTAGTTAACTTAGTCAATATCAGAATAATTACTGCCAACATAAAGATTTTCTAGCATACTCAAGTTTAGAAAACTCAAATTGAATAATAAATAAGAAAATCTGTATTGCATCATTTTATTTATAACTACTAATACTACTCCAAATCTATACCAAATCGCCTAAGATTACTCTTTCCTCTCTTCTACTATATTACATAGTACTCTCACGCCAGTATTCCATCAATCAGCAATCTCAGATAAATACAAATTACTAAAATAATTCTCAGGCTTTACACATTGTAATATTCTTATAACAATAAGAATTAATCTTAGACGCCAATTTAGTTTCTTTACATAAAATATTGTGTCAAATGAGTAGGTATCACCTGTTCTTTAATGCCTGACCATATGAAACACCTATATACATTAATAAGCATATTGTCATTTTCTATCTTCTTTCTAAGTATTGAAGGAAAAGCCCAGTCATCTTTTGAGATCTGCGGTAATGGTATAGATGATGATAACAATGGATTAATAGACTGTAATGACCCTGCAGCTGCCTGCGAGTTTTTAGGATATGACTGTAGTATGGAGACCGACTGCGGAAATGGCGTTGACGACGACGGCGATGGTTTTATTGATTATTATGACGGTGATTGCCTTGATGATCCTAATAACCCTAATGACTACATTACAATTAAACCAGATTGTGAGGCGCAACCCGTAGGAAACCAATTTGACATTGAAGTGTCTTGGCAATCTGGTAATCGTACCGCTGCTGCCTTCGGTATGCCTATGGTTGCTGATGTGGATAATGATGGAACACCCGAGGTAATTACTTTTAATAGTGTAGAAAATGACATCTATATACTGAATGGCACTGATGGCTCAATTGAAAGATCAGCAAGTGGAGACTTAACAAATGGTAGTTTATTTAGCTATCCTGCCGTAGGTGATGTAGATGGTGATGATTTTGGGGAGATATTTGTCTCTGATGTTAACGGATATATTAAAGCTTTTAATCATGATTTGACCAACTTATGGAAGAAAAGGTCAAGTTATACTATGCATGGCAGACAGCTAAACTTAGCTGATTTTGATGGAGATGGTAATGTAGAGCTTTATCAGGTAAACGAAATCCGCGATGCTGCTACCGGAGATGTTATAATAGCAGGCAGCCACGGTACAAGCAAATACCCCAGTGCTAATAATTGGGAGAGAGAACTAAACACCGCACCAGTAGCTGTAGATATTTTACCATCAAACTTTGTGGGATGTAATGATTGTGACGGCTTAGAGCTCGTGGTTGGTCATATTGTTTATTCAGTAGATATAGCTGGAAAAAAGCTTACCGAAAGGCTAAATATGAATAATGCTACAACTAAGCCTTCTGACTATCACTCTAATGGGTATTTTCCTAAGTCAGCAGGTTGGGCCGGTCAGTCTTGGAGTAGTACAAGTATTGTAGATTTCAATCAGGACGGATTTCTGGATGTAATCATAGGTGGTACTACCAAAAACTATTCTTCAGGCCCTACCACCATATTTTTCTGGGACATTCAGAATAGTGCGGTTAGGTCTTTTACTGTAGCCAGGGATGCTAATGGTATACATGGTGGAATCAAAGGTAATTTTCGTGACTTAAATGGTGGTACTTGTAATAATGGTGAGCAATGTACCTGGAGAAGAGGAGTAGGAACATTAAATATTGCCAATATAGATGCTGACCCAGAGTTGGAAATTACTTTTATGTCTGGTTCAAGCTTATATGCTTTAGATCAAGACATGAATCTTGAGTGGGCAAACCATGATGATTTCTGGGAGTCTTCTTCAGGATTTACCGGAACAGCGGTTTTTGATTTTGATGGTGATGGTCAGTCTGAAATTGTGTATCGTGATGAAATTGACCTATATATAGTTGACGGTACAACAGGTCAACCTGCCAATAACTTTCTTTCGGGGGTATTCTGTAGCTCACAGACACAAGGTGATTATCCTATCGTAGCAGATGTTGACGGAGATGGTGAAACTGAAATAATTGTTTCTTGCGGTAAAGTGGAAAATGATTTTCAGGATGCAAGTACTAATACGAGTGGATCAATAAGTCAAGGTCATATTAAAGTTTACAAAGCTGCGAACAATAACTATTGGGTGCCTGCAAGGCAGGTATGGAATCAGTTTACTTATTTTAATATCAATGTTAATGATGACCTAAGCATTCCTCGTGTACAGCAGGCTCATCATTTAAACTTTGCTCAGATATGTAATGACCCCAGTGCCCCTGCTTCATTTTCGCTAAATAAGTTTCTTAACCAATCTCCCCGAATTAGTTATTGTGGTCAACTAACCTTCCCTTCACCTAAGCTTGATTTTGATTCTGCCGGCGGAGTATTTATTACACCTCCTGTCTGCCCAGATAATCAGTTTGAGGTCAGGCTGGCTTTTCAGAATAATGGTGATGCTGATATTACAAAACCTGTTCCCATATCTTTCTATGGTGATGACCCTACTAGCTCCTACAGTAACACAGATGAAAGTCCATATCTGGAAACCATTGATATAGATGTTCCTGGTGGCATAAAAGTAGGACAAAAAGTAGATACAACCATTGTAGTAAACGCTCTGAGAGGCGCATTTACTTTATATGTATCTCTTAATGATATCGGTCAGAACGATAGTACTGGAGCGCCCATGACTAACGAGAATTTTTATCCGTTAACCAAACTTAATGGTACTATTCGTGAATGCGATGACACTCCAACAATCGTTAGTGAGACAGTAAACCCTCTTCCTTTTGCGGTAAAAGCTGTTAAGATC
The DNA here is from genome assembly GCF_030506305.1 of Porifericola rhodea. Lineage (GTDB taxonomy): Bacteria > Bacteroidota > Bacteroidia > Cytophagales > Cyclobacteriaceae > Catalinimonas > Catalinimonas rhodea. The sequence continues at coordinate 4,840,241 of NZ_CP119421.1, forward strand.
AGAGACAATAGAAATTGCCCTGGGGCAATTGCCGCTAATACTGGAGAGATAGAAGTACTTGCTCCTGATGATACCCCTTTCCCTTCATCAAGCTATGCCTTTACCTGGACTAACTTAGCTACTGGTGACGTAATAGCTAATACAGCACTCGTAACCGGACTTGATTCAGGTACTTATCAAATAGTTGTAGAAAACACTGATTATGGCTGTTTTGGAACTGCAGATACTGTTACTGTATTGCGTTTTGAAGAATGGCCAGATACCCAAACAATTACCCTTGAAGAGTTACAAGCTGTGTCAAGTTGCGACCCGGGAACAGCTGATGGTATTGCCAGAGTGCTCATAAACGGTGCAGTAGTAGATGAGTCTCAATACGAAATCGAATGGGAAGATGAACAACAAGCAGGAGTTTTGGCAGTAGGCGATACAGCAACCAACCTTAGACCCATCCTTTATAAGGTAACTGTTACTAACAAACTTACAGGTTGTTCAGATAGCGAAACTATTGATATGACAATGGATTTACCTGACCTGGATCCTAATCCAACCGTAAATGATAATACCAACTGTAAAAATCCTAATGGAAATGTTACTGCTCAGCTTAGCTCTGGTAATATTGCAAATTATGATTTTATGCTTATCCAGCTAAGTCCGAGCGAGGATACCCTATATAGTGCAAACCCCACTTTTAATGGATTAGCCGAAGGTATTTATGAGCTACGAGCTTATGACCCCACTACAAACTGTGGGAGGTATAGCAATGGTGTAGAAGTAGAGATTGACGACGTCTCTGATATTGATGACTTAACCTTAGAAGTTGTACAAGATCAAATTTCTTGTGAGGCACCTTATACAGGTCAGCTAAGAGCAAATATTGCAAATGCTTCTGATTATGACTTTGTATGGTATAGAGGAACAATTACGAGCGGACCTGGTGCAGTGATTGTAGGTAATGCTGCTCTTACTCCCGATACACTTAGTACCACTGACACTGATATATACACTGTCGTCGTTAGCCACACTTCCACCGGTTGTACAACTTCAGAGCAAATTCAGCTTCCTGAGAGTGCGGTATTACCAATTGCTGACGTAGCTAATTTTACTATAAGTCATCAGACTACCTGCTTACCAAATGCTAGCATTCAGGCAGTGGTAGCAAACCCTCAGGCAGGAGCTTCATATGTATATTATTTATACCAGGGAAGTACTGAATTGGCAAATAATACGACTGGTCTGTTTGAAAACCTGGGAGTTGGTCCATATGTGGTAGAAATTGAAAACACCACTACTTCTTGCATCTCTAACCCATCTTCTACTATTCAGATTACAGATCAGATCGCACCCTTTGGTGATCTGACTATTGACAAAACTCCAGTTACCAATTGCGACCCTGCTAACCCTGATGGTAGGCTAGAGATTGACATGGCAAACGGAAGTTCAAATTTTGAATTTAAATGGTTTATTGGGGTAGATACATCTACCGCATACAGTCCACAGCCTTCAACTCAATACGAACTGACCAATATACCTGCAGATGATTATGTAGTCAAAATATTTAACCCCGCTACAGGGTGTGACTCTTTAGTGTATACTTCACTTACTGATGTGTCTGCTGATTATCAGGATAGAATTACGGCCACAGTTACTCGAGACCAGGAGTTCTGCCACCCTAGTACATTTAGTGGAGAAATTGAAGCCAGTTTAATACAGTCAACTGCTGGTGGCCCTCCTAGTATTAGTGATTACACTTTTTATTGGTACGAAGGGCGCAAAAATGATGTAAGAAACGGTAGCGCAACTTTAATTACTGGTGAGAATAACGCTACAATAAGTGGACTTAACACAGGTTGGTACTCAGTACGTGCGGTAAAAAATGACGGTTCTACCTGTCATGCCCTTGATACCGCAGAAGTTAGAGTGGATGATGCGAGAGATTTTCCTATCACCAACATTGACCTGACAATCGTTAATCAAAGCTCATGCGATTCAAATGATCCAAACGGAGCTATTGAAGGAAGCGTGGGTGGAAATACTACAGATTATACTTTTACCTGGTATCAGCTAATAGGTGGTGTGCTAACAGACATTACCGTTAATAACTCTGGTGCTACATTTACTAGCAATGGTGTAGTAGATATCGGTGTAGGCGAGTACTATCTGGAGGTAGAAAACAAACTTACCGGATGTACAGGAGATACTACCATATATTTACAAGACAATATTATTAAAGGTAATGAAATTAAGCTTAATCTTAGTAGTGTAAATGCGACCTTATGTACACCACCCAATGGGGAAGCATTTGTAAGCTCTATTGACCTTTCTGAAGATGATGGGGCTACATTTACCCAAACGGATGATCCCGGCAATTATGATTATCAATGGTATTATGGAGAAGACACCTCATTACCTATCGATGTCGCGACAAATCCCACAGCTACATCTTCCAGACTTACAGGAGTAGAGCCTGGTATGTATACAGTAGAGGCTAGAAATAGAAACTCTGAATGTCTATCTATTGCTTATACCGTAGAAGTTAAAAGTGAAATTCAGGAGCAATTAGACTTTGACTTTGTGGAAACCACTCAGTCTGACTGTATTAATCCTGATGGAGGACTTAAGGTAACTAACATCACAGGAGGAGTTGGCCCATTCAGTTATCAGTGGTATAAAGGTGGAGATGATTCCTACCCCCTTACTGGAGAAGTAACTGACTCATTAAAGAATATTCGTTCAGATAAGTACATGATCAGAATTACTGATGCTGCTACCGGATGTTTTAAAGATTCAGTTTATGTATTACCTCCTGATCAGGGCATCACCCCTGTGCCACCAGCTACTTTAAGTACAGTAGATCATGTGACAACTTGTAACCCTGCTGCCTACAATGGTAGACTTGTAGCTGAAGTAGACCCTGCTGTATTGGCACTTCCTAATTTCTCAAGCCATACTCCGGATGATTTCTTCTACTATTGGTTTAAAGGAGAAAACCCTCAGTATCATGTTCCTAATGCATCACCTATAGATGATATCAGCAACTTTGATATCATTACAGCAGCTCCTTCTAAAGCAAATAATCAAGATGAAATATCCGGACTTGAGCCTGGGTTCTATACTGTAATTGTAGTAGATGCGAGAGATTACAATCTAACTAATGGTACTGCAGCCTTGGGTTGTCGTTCAGACCCTAGAACTTTTGAAGTAAGATCAATTGCTACTTCTCCGGAAGCAGTATTTACCACCAAAGCAGATACTTATTGCGTGAATGGAGATGGTGAAGTAACTATTACCGTAGGAAAACGCTCAACTGACAATACTACCTTCGGAGGTTATGAAATAGTGGATGCAACAATGAACAGTGTAAGCTTTTTTCCTTTCCCTGCTACAGTAAGCGAAACTGTAATTGATGATGCTGGTTTAGAGCAAACTACGATTCAACTAGAAAATCTGGAATCTGCCACTTACACATTCCAGTTATTTGATGAAACAACTGAGTGTGATACTATTATTACTGTAGATATAGCTGATAACAGTATCTCACCAAATATTACAGCAACTAATATTCAGCTTATCAATAAGACTGTATGCTCACCAGATAATGGAGAAGCTCAAATTATTGCAGACGCTTCTACAGATATTACAGATGTGACAGATTATGAATTTTACTGGCACAATACCGTACAGTCTACTTCAGCTGATATCATTAACAATGCTATTCACAATGGCTCCTCTGTCTCAGGTTTGAATGCAGGAACCTATTTTGTATATGCTATTGATAATACTACCGGCTGTATTTCTGTTCATCAGTCATTTGAAATAAAAGACGAGACTCCACAAACTCAGATCAGCATTACATCTAATGTACCTGATCGTAATTGCGATCCGGTGACTGGAGATGGAGTAATTACACTAAGCGTCTATGATGAAGATGATGATGGAAATGTAACCTACCCAACTGCCTATACCATCACTTGGGAAGACGAATCAGGTACCGATATCACTGGCCAATCTACTTCATCAGGTACAGCAGGTGGAACTCAACCAGAAACAAATACACTTTCAGGTTTATCTGCAGGCGTTTATATCGCAACAATTCTTAACAATGATACACAGTGTACTAAAATAATCCGCGATACAATTACTTATGAACCAGAAGCTCCGGACTTTACTGCCCAAAGTGCAGAAGTCATTCCTAACTCTAGCTGTTATGGTAATGGAAGCATCACTATTACTGAAATTGAAGAAAAAGGTACTGTATATATCCCTTCTGACCCTGAGTTTTCCAACTTTAGTTTTGAGTGGAGGTACAGTGATGATCTAACTCAAATAGTTGATGCAAGTAGTAATGCTATTACAACTAATACAGTCAGCGGTCTAAACCCAGGTACTTACTATGTCTACGTAACTAATACAGCCACCAACTGTAGTGAAAATCGCTTACAGCTTGTAGTAGATGATGAAAGTACTGAGACTCTTATATTCAAGAAGGAAATCATTGATTTTATAAGTTGTACTGGTGACAATGAAGGTGAGATTGAAGTTTTTGGTGGAGAATTTGACCCTGCCAACACCCCAGCATTGGGCTATAGATACGAATGGTCAATGCCTGATGGTTCTGCTATGCCTACATTCACAGTTTATAATGCGGACAGTAGTCGTATTAGCAATCTGGTTAATGGTACATATAAAGTGGTAATGACTAATAAATCTACTTTATGTAAAGATTCTGCTGAGTTTACCATTAACGAAAGAGTTTATAAACCGGTACTTTCACTTACCAAGCTGTCAGACCAAACTAATTGCTATGGAAATGGAGCTGCCGAGGTCTCTGCTGTAACATTAAGAGGAGATGTTCTTGACCTAAGTGACTTTGAATACCGCTGGTTTGAAAGTGATCTTACAACACAAATTACAGATCCTACTTATGGGCTGGATGCTAACTCAATTACCGCAGATAGTCTGGTTGCCGGAACCTATTACGTACAGGCATTTAATCCTACTACCGGATGCGAAACTTTACCAGTTCAGGTAACTATTGAAGATGAATCTCAACCTCTGATTGTAGTTTTAGATGATATCTCTGATCCTATTTTAGCCTGTGATCCATCTAATTTCCCTGAAGGAGAGATTGAAATAGAGGTAAGAAACAGCACTGATATTATTACAAGCTGGTATCGTGGTAACAGTATTGTTGATCCGGCGGATAGCATTATTGGATTTAATAATTCTTTGGAAATTGATCAACTTGTACCTGGAGCTTATACCGTTTGGGTAGAAGATACTCTAACTGGATGTAATACCACGCGTACCTACAATATTGAAGGTATAGAGGTACCTATAGTGGTCAGCACATCTACCGTCAATCTTAGTAGTTGTATACAACCTAATGGTATGATCGCTGCTAATATCAATGGTGGAAGCGGAGAGTACCTTATCAACTGGTACAGTGGTACAGGAAGCAATATGCAGCCTATCTCTTCTGCCACTAACAACACGCTTATAGAAGGTTTAGCTGACGGTACCTATACCCTGGTGGTACAAGATGAACGTGAGCCATACTGTCAGGCAGTTCATACTGAAGTAGTCATAGAAGATCGTCGTGGAGATGAAATCATGCTGGAAATAAACAACGACTTTCAAATGACTAACTGTGATGATAGTGTACCCAACGGACAGCTAAGTGTTGCTGTTGAAGGACAGCTTTCCAGATACAACTTCTTCTGGTACGATGGTACAGATACATCTGGTCAGCCTATCGCTGATGGCCCTGTGATAGCTGAACTTACTCCCGGGCAGTATACGGTATTAGCAAGAGATAAAGTAACTGGTTGTATTAGTAGAAGCTTTACTGGCGAGGTGATAGCTATACCTGATACTACTACTCTGCCAGCACCCGTGGTAAGTACTACGCCTATCACTCGTTGCGATGCGCCTAACGGAAGTGCTACAGCTGTTCTTGATAGCACTATGATAGATCCTAATGTAGATTACGAATACACCTGGATCAATAGTGAAGGAGAAGTTGCTTTCAGAAGCTCAAGAAGTAATACCGCCAACTTCCTGGCAGCTGGTGACTATACTGTTTATGCTACTAATGTTTTGACTGGTTGTAGTTCAGAAACAGCCTCATTAACTATAGGTGAAAATATTTATACACCTGAATTTGAGATAGTTTCTACGCCATCTTACTGTACAGAGTCTAACGGTACTATCCGTGTGGATTTTGTAGAGGCTATCAAGATTGTAGACATAGAATGGCTTACTCCGGATGGATACGCTTCAGGTTTTAACCTGATTAATCAGCCTGCAGGTTTCTATGAAGTCACTATTACTGACGATCAAGGGTGTAAGCATACCAAGACTGCCGAGTTAAAATCTGAAATACATGTTTACAACGGTGTTTCGCCCAATGGTGATGGGAAGAATGACAAGTTTATTGTCAGCTGTATTGGGCAGTATGAAAGAAACATTGTGAAGATTTACAACAGAGCAGGGGCCATAGTTTACGAAGAGCATGACTATGATAATGATGAAGTTTTCTTTGAAGGTAAAGGAAACCGAGGTCTGTACATTGGCGGTGCCGAGCTTCCAGAAGGAACATACTTCTACATAATAGACAAGCAGAATGGCGAAGAACCTGTATCTGGATATTTGGAGTTACTGAGATAATCAAGTGGAAGGCAGGGTTCTCCCCTGCCCTTTTCCTCAAACCATGTAAGTATGAAGAAAATTTACATACAAAAGTACTATCTGATATTGATCATCGGATTAATACTTTCCTTTCAATTTGAAGTTAAAGCGCAACAAAGGCCCATATTTTCACAGTACATGTTTAACGGGCTGGTATTAAATCCTGCATACGCTGGTAACCAGCCACAACTGAGTATTAGCTTTCTTCACAGAGATCAGTGGGTAAATGTTGAAGGAGCACCTAAAACAAATACACTTATTGCACATACGGCTCTTAAAGATAGGCCCGTGGGTTTAGGCCTCTTAATTTCAAGAGATAAAATTGGAGTGCATGATGACTATAGTATTTACGGAAGTTATGCATACAAATTGAATATAGGAATTGGCACCCTGTCTTTAGGGCTTCAAGCAGGTTTTAACTATATGGCTTCTGATTTTCGTAAGCTTTCAACAATAGATCAGAATGATGCTTTGTTTGCAGGCAGCGTTTCTCGTTTTAGTCCAAACTTTGGTACTGGCGCTTTTTTTAGTAACAATACTACTTATGCGGGAATTTCAATACCGTATCTAATTAATAATAAAGTGTATAAAAAAGAGGATTTTGTCAGTGAAGCAAAAGAAGCACGTTACTATTTTGTAACTGGAGGTCATGTTTTCACAGTATCTCCTACGCTTAAAATCAAACCCTCAGCACTAATTAGAGTACAGGAAGGCCAGCCTATGGGCGTTGACCTTAATACGAATGTGTTTTTACAGGAAGTTTTAAATATTGGTCTTTCGTACAGGAGTGGAGATGCTGCTACGTTACTCTTTGAACTTTTACTGAATAAGCATCTCAGCATGGGGTATGCCTACGACCATACGCTTTCACAAATCAGAAATTATACAGACGGTACTCATGAATTTATGCTAACATATAGACGCAGCCTGGGTAAAGGCCCATGCCACGCCTATTTTTAATAGCATAGTAAATAACTTAGTGTTTATCGCGAATAACCGTTTGATTACGATTAGGACCGGTAGATACTAAGTTAATTGGCACTCCTAGCTCGTCTTCAATAAATTTAATATATATCATAAGCTCATAAGGAAGCTTGTCAAAGTTGTTGGCACTATCTAATGAAGTCCCCCATCCTTTAAAGGTTTTGTATACAGGAGTAAGCTTAGTGTCACAGATATCATAAGGTAACTGGCTACTTATTTCCCCATTCTCAAGCTCATAATGAGTGCAAATCTTGATCTCTTCAAAGTCATTAAGTACATCTGCTTTCATCATAAACAACTCAGTAACGCCATTTATCATTACGGCATACTTGAGAGCGGGCAAATCCAGCCATCCACACCTTCTGGGGCGTCCTGTAGTAGCACCAAACTCGTTACCGTTTTTTCTAAGAAGCTCACCAGTCTCGTCTTCCAGTTCGGTGGGGAAGGGACCAGAACCTACGCGAGTACAGTAGGCTTTAAATATTCCCAGCACATTGCCAATATTCTTAGGTGCAACACCCAGGCCAGTACAGGCACCTGAAGCAATTGTCGTGGAACTGGTAACAAACGGATAGCTACCAAAATCAACATCAAGCAATGAGCCTTGTGCTCCTTCTGCTAATATTGTAGTACTTTCGTTAATTTTCTCGTTGATTAGATATTCGCTATCAACAATATTGTATTTTTTTAGCAGTTCAATTCCTTCAAAGAATTCAGCTTCCTGCTCGCTCATATCTTCAACTGCATCAAAGTAAGATAGCTTTCTGCGGTGCTCCTCTACTAACTTATCATAGCGCTGCTTAAAAGTTGGTGAAAGAATATCCCCTACCCTCAAGCCATGACGGCCTATTTTATCCTGATAAGCAGGGCCAATTCCCTTTAAAGTAGATCCGATTTTATCTTTCCCTTTAGCTTTCTCTAATGCAGCATCCAACATACGATGAGAAGGAAGTATAATCTGCGTCTTTTTAGAGATAAAAAGGTTTTTGGTTAGGTCTAGATTAAAAGGTTTGAGCCCTTCAATTTCTTTTTTGAATATGATGGGGTCTAAAACAACGCCATTTCCAATAATATTTACTATGTCCTGTCTAAAAATTCCAGAAGGTATTTGGTGCAGTACGTGCTTAATATTGTCAAACTCAAGCGTATGACCCGCATTTGGCCCACCTTGAAATCTGGCAACCACCTTATATTTGGGCGCCAGATAATCTACAATTTTACCTTTTCCTTCATCTCCCCATTGGAGTCCAAGCAGTACATCAACTTTCATTAGATCTTATTTCATGAAACATTAAAAAAGGTGTTGACGATTGTTGTCAACACCAAAGTTAAGGCTAAAGTAATATAAATACAGCGATGTTTAACTAGATTTTTCAGTATTTGCGATGTCACTACCTGCTTCAGGTTTGTTAACGCAGTTATCTTTGTTACAGCTACCATAAAGAATTAGTGAATGATGCTGTACCTGATAATCTAATAGTTCGCCTACCATTTTTTGAATATTGTAAATACGAGGGTCACAGAACTCAACTACTTTATTACAATCCGTACAAATTAAGTGGTCATGTTGCTTGTATCCATAATTCTTCTCGTATTGGGCAAGGTTTTTTCCAAACTGATGTTTGCTCACAAGATCGCACTCTACCAGTATATCAAGCGTATTATACACAGTAGCACGACTAACCCGATAGTTTTTGTTTTTCATACTGATGTAAAGAGACTCCACATCAAAATGGCCATCACGAGAGTAGATTTCCTCCAAAATAGCGAATCTTTCTGGTGTTTTCCGGTAACTTTTTTCTTCCAGATAATCTACAAAAGTGTCTTTAACTTTTTGAAATATGTCTTGGTTGAGTGCCATAAATTAGAATTGCTCCTAGATTACAAATATAGAATTTCTACACGTTAAGACAGGCAAATAGACAGATTATTGTTAAAATCAAAATCAGTCAGAGTCAAAACGGGTTACTTTCACTACGCCATTTACCTTTTCCAGTTTCTTGATCAACGTGTCCAGATGAGACCTGTCATGCACATACAACATGATGTTACCTTCAAAGATTCCACCCTCAGTATCAATTGATAAGGAACGCATATTTACTTTAAGCTCTGCTGAGATTACCTTGGTAATATCATTTATTAAACCCAAACGATCGGTACCAATTACTTTAAGCCCAGATAAGTAAGCCAGCTCTTTACGTGGCATCCACTTCGCCTGAACTACCCTATAACCATAATTAGCCATGAGTTCAGGAGCATTAGGACAATTTGTACGGTGTATTTTGATGCCTTCATTAACTGTTACAAAACCAAATACATCATCACCCGGTATAGGATTACAACACTTAGCCAGCTTGTAATCCAGGATATCCATATCATCACCAATCAGCAATAAGTCCTGAGACTCGCCTTTTATTTTGGATACGGTACGTGTAAATGACTTAGCATCAGAAATTTTAGCTTTGGAAGTGGTACTTTGCTGCTCCAGCTCATCTTTAAATTTCTTGATGGATGTGGCTGGAATTACCCCCTCTCCTACCTGAAAATATAACTCAAGAGGGGTCTTAACTTTAAAATAGCTAGTTAGTTTCTCTAAGTTCTCACTATTAAAGGCTATTTTTAGTTGCTTGAGTTTGCGTTTAATAATCTCTTTACCCTCCGTAGCAGCTATTTTTCTTTCTTCTTTCAGAATTTCTTTGATCTTAGACTTTGCTTTAGAGCTTACCGCAAACCTGAGCCAATCCTGGTTGGGTCTCTGCTTGTTAGAGGTGAGAATCTCTACCTGATCACCATTTGAAAGTATATAATTAATAGGAACCAGCTTTTGGTTTACCTTAGCTCCTAAGCATTTAGCTCCAATCTCTGTATGTATATCAAAAGCAAAGTCCAGAGCAGTGGCACCACGTGGCAAGGTCCTCAGCTCACCTTTAGGTGTAAATACAAATACCTCTTCGTTAAAGAAATTAGAGCGAAAATCATCTACAAATTCTACTGCAGACTCATTGTTTTCACTTTTAGCCTGCTCCAGTATTTCTCTGACTTTGGCTATCCAGTCCTCTAAACCTGACTGTCGGTTGGCACTATTAGGAATATCTTTATACTTCCAGTGGGCAGCATAACCTTTTTCGGCAATTTCATCCATCCTTTTAGTTCGGATCTGCACCTCTACCCACTGTCCACCAGGACTCATTACCGTTGTATGCAAAGATTCGTATCCGTTAGATTTAGGGGTGCTAATCCAGTCACGTAGCCGTTCCGGGTTTGGATTGTAAAAATCCGTAATAACAGAATAGATTTTCCAGCAGGCCGCTTTTTCTTCTTCCAGGGGCACATCCAGTATAATCCTGATAGCAAAAAGATCATAAACCTCATCAAAAGGTATATTCTTTTTCTGCATTTTATTCCAGATAGAATATATGGACTTAGGCCTCCCTTTAATCACAAAGTCAAAGCCTTGTTTATTCAGCTCTTTTTGTATCGGGTCTATAAACTTCTTTATAAACTTACGGCGTGCGTCTTTGGTAGCGCTAATGGCAGTTGCAATCTGCCTGTACTTTTCGGCCTGAGTAAATTTTAGGTTTAGATCCTCTAGCTCCGACTTAATTGCATATAGTCCCAGGCGATGTGCCAATGGAGCATACAGGTAAATGGTTTCAGAAGCTATTTTAAGCTGTTTATTTTTAGGCATGCTGTCCAGCGTACGCATATTATGCAATCTGTCAGCCAGTTTAATCAAAATTACCCTTACGTCATCCGAAAGGGTAAGTAGCATTTTTCTAAAATTCTCTGCCTGCTGCGAACTACCATACTCAAATACACCCGAGATTTTGGTAAGCCCATCTATGATACGAGCCACTTTGCTCCCGAAATCGTGCTCAATATCTTCCAACTCAATATCTGTATCTTCTACCACGTCGTGCAGTAGAGCGCAAATTATTGAGGTTGTACCCAACCCTATCTCATTTACACAAATTTCTGCTACAGCTAATGGGTGATAGATATAAGGCTCACCGGACTTCCGGCGCATATCCTGGTGAGCTTCCATAGATGTGTTGAAAGCTTTTTTGATCTGCTTGGCATCTCCATCTTTAAGATAGGGCTTTGCCTGCCTTAGCAATCTGCGGTATCTTCTTAGTATTTCTTTTTTCTCCTCGTCGGTGTTAACTACCAGCATAGAATCCTGCGCCATACAGCACCAAGTTTTTTAAGTAATTGAAATGGCAATATATGAATGTAAAGAAAGTATTCAATGGTATAACATAAAGCAAAAGCCTAATAGTTGGTCTAATAAAAAAATCAATAAAAATTTTCACCCAAAGGTTGACTTGATAAAATATTGACTTATATTTGCAATCTCATTTACGAAAGGCGGATATGGCGGAATTGGTAGACGCACTAGACTTAGGATCTAGCGCCGCAAGGCGTGGGGGTTCGACTCCCTCTATCCGCACATTTTAAAAAACCCTCTTCTCAGAAATTCATAAAAAAATGAAACTGAGGTTGAGGGTTTTTAGTTTTTACTTTTAAATGTTTCAGCCTTGGATATCACACTTGACAAAAAAGGAAACACAGAAGCCTCTATTAAAATTAGTTTAAAGGAGGAAGATTACCAACCGCAGATTGAAGAAAAAGTAAAGGAGTACCGGAAGAAAGCTAATCTTAAAGGTTTCCGTCCAGGTAAAGTTCCTCCGGCTATCATCAAAAAGATGTATGGCAAAGGCATTAAGGTTGAAGAAATTAACCAACTTGTTTCTCAGTCCCTTCCCAAGTACATTAAAGACCAGAACCTCAACATCGTAGGTGAGCCCTTACCTAATTACGATGATGCAGAAAATATTGACTGGGAAAACCAGAAAGACTTTGAATTTACCTACGACATAGGCTTTGTTGATGACTTTGAGTACAACATCACAGATGGTCTTAAAGTAGCTAAGTATAAGCTGGAGCTTACTGACAAAGAAATTGATGAAACCATTGATAATCTGCGTGAACAGTTCAACGACACTGAAAACGTGGAAGATGTTGCCAAAGATGACATTGTTAATGGTAAGGTAGTTCAGAAAGAGGGTGAGTTAGAAAACCAAACCTCTATTGACCTAAAGCAATTAGACGAAAAACAGTCAAAAGTATTTGTAGGTGCAAAAAAAGGTGATGAGGTTGTTTTTGATATCCGCGAGACGCATCCTGAAGACAGCGATGTAGCTGTTTTACTGTCTAAGAAGCCTGAAGAAGTAGCTGAAGTAAAGGGTGAATTTAGCCTAAGCATTGAATCTGTACTTCGTAGGAAACCTGCTGAACTAAATCAGGAATTTTTTGATAAAGTATTTGGTAAAGATGCTGTTAAGTCAGAAGAAGAATTTCGCGAAAAGGTAAAAGAGACTATGCAGGAAAACTATGATAGAGAGACTAATAACCTCTTAATGCTTGACCTGCGTAATACATTGGTAGACAATACAAACTTCGAGGTTCCTCAGGAGTTTCTTAAGCGTTGGCTACTGGAGAAGAACGAAGGAAACATCACCCAGGAGCAGATAGATAAAGAATTTGAAGACTATGTACGTGATTTGCGCTGGAACCTGATCGTCAACAAAATATCTGAAGATAAAGAGATTAAAGTTGAGCACGAAGACGTAAAAGCTAAAGCTCGTCAGATGATAGAAGAACAGCTTGGGCAGTCTGGTTTATTAGGTCAGTTAGGTGATAACCTTGACCCTTTTGTAGACAACTACCTGCAAGGAGAAAATGGTAACAACTACATGCAGGTCTTCAACCAAGCACGTAATGAAAAGATTTTTGATTTCATTAAAGAAAGTGCCACTTTAGAAGAGAAAAAGATTACGGTAGATGAGTTTAAGGAAGAGGTAGAGAAAAGACAATAAATAACTAACAGATACAATTTTCGTTGTAAAAAAGAGTCTTTAAATTAAGGACTCTTTTTTATTTTTAAACATCATTAACAAACTATAGTATGATCAACAAAGACGAATTCCGAAAATTTGCTGTTAAAGGACAAAATATAAGCGGTAACACTTTTGACCAATATGCTCATCATGTAGAAAACATGACGCGTGCTGTGATTGAAGAGCGCCCTACTAATTTCCGTGAAATTGATGTGTTCTCTCGTTTGATCATGGATAGAATTATTTTTCTGGGAATGCAGGTTGAAGAGAATATTGCTAATATCATCACTGCACAATTGCTATTTTTAGAGTCAGTTGATCCTAAAAAAGATATTCTGCTTTATGTAAACAGCCCCGGAGGCTCTGTATATGCCGGCCTTGGTATCTATGACACCATGCAGTATGTTGGGCCAGATGTAGCTACGATCTGTACAGGTATGGCTGCTTCTATGGGTGCAGTTCTATTAGCTGGTGGTGCTGAGAAAAAACGCTCTGCCCTACCCCATGCTCGTATCATGATTCACCAGCCTAGCGGGGGTATGCAAGGTAAATCCAGAGATATGGAGGTAACGCTAAGACAAATGCAGGAACTTCGTAAAGACCTTTACGAGATTCTATCTTACCACTCTGGACAGAGCTACGAGAAAATAGAGAAAGATTCTGACCTTGACTTCTGGATGCGTCCTACAGAAGCAAAAGAATATGGCATTATTGATGAAGTGCTTGATAGAGGATACCATGCACGTAAGAAAGAAAATGCTTAAATTTACAATAAGGTGATAGCCTGAGCTGTCACCTTGTTTATATCTTATAACGTATAATTTGTATTATGCCACAACAAGTCACTTGTTCGTTTTGTGGAAGAAATAAAAAAGATGTGGACCTGATGATTTCAGGTATTAACGCCCACATCTGTAATTACTGTATTAATCAGGCTCAGCAGATTCTGGACGAAGAACTCAAAGTAAAAAGCAAGAGTAAGTCTCCCGAATTCAATCTTATGAAGCCTATTGATATAAAAAAATATCTGGATCAGTATGTGGTGGGACAGGAAGAGGCGAAAAAAGTCATTTCAGTAGCGGTATACAACCATTACAAACGTCTGATGCAAAAGAAGGACGAAGAAGAAATCGCTATTGAAAAGTCTAATATTATTATGGCGGGTGAAACCGGTACGGGTAAAACCTACCTGGCTCGTAACCTGGCTCGTATTCTTCAGGTACCTTTCTGTATCGCTGATGCAACAGTGCTAACTGAAGCTGGTTATGTAGGTGAGGATGTTGAAAGCATCTTAACCAGACTGCTTCAAGCAGCCGATTATGATGTTGAGTCTGCAGAACGAGGCATCGTATATATAGACGAAATTGATAAAATCGCCAGAAAATCAGATAACCCATCTATTACACGCGATGTAAGTGGTGAGGGAGTTCAGCAGGCTTTACTTAAGCTTTTAGAAGGAACCCAGGTTAATGTTCCTCCGCAAGGTGGAAGAAAGCACCCTGATCAGAAGATGATCTCTATCAATACTGAAAATATACTTTTTATCTGTGGTGGAGCTTTTGATGGTATTTCCCGCCTAATTGCTAACAGGCTTAATACCAAACCTTTGGGTTTTTCTGGCAGCAGTGTTAATTTTTCTGACCAGCATATAGACAAAGAAAACCTGCTACAGTATATCACTGCTCAGGATTTACGTCACTTTGGACTTATACCCGAACTGATTGGTCGTCTTCCAGTAATCACTCACTTGGATCCTTTGGATACAGAAACACTCAAAATGATCCTTACAGAGCCTAAAAATGCGCTTACCAAGCAGTATAAAAAGCTCTTTAAGATGGAAAATATTGAGGTAGTATTTGAAGAAGATGCTCTGGACTATATTGTAGAGAAAGCAATGGAGTTTAAGTTGGGGGCCAGAGGACTTAGATCCATCTGTGAAGCTATCATTACAGATGCTATGTTTGAGCTTCCTTCACAAAAAGAAATTAAAGAGTTTACAATTGACCGTTCTTACGCTGAAGAAAAGTTTGAAAAGTCTAAATTCAAACGACTTTCAGCAGCCTAGATCCATATAAACTAATAATAATCCTGTGCTCTTTAGTACAGGATTTTTTTTTGCCCCTCTCCTTCTTTTCCCTCAACAATACACTAAAAACTGAAAAGACTAACTTTGATTTGCTGCTTAAAATGCCAAAAAATTAGCTATTAGCTATTATTTATAGTTTGAATGTTTACTATTTGTCAAAAAATTTCTACATTATAATATCAACGATCAACCTTATACCTAGACCATGCCTATTCATTTGAATAACAGCAGCCTGCTGTGCAATCGTTTGCAATTTCCACTCTATAGCGGGCCAAATCTTTTAGGCTTTTCCATAAGGTTTCTATTTCACCAAGATATTACTTCCTCTCTAAGCATTATTATGCGCAGAGAATACATTAATAAAGATTAACTGTTTGCTTCTTCATTAATTTCAAAAAAAGGTGTGGCTTTTAGCCTACCTTTTTTTTTATCTTAGCCTTTATCATGAATACCAAATTAAGCTATTTACTAACCCTTCTTCTTTTTCCTTTTCTATCTATGAGTCAAGACCTTCGTATCCAAGCTGTTCCAGATTTTGAAATTGATGGCCGTGGCTCAGCTAATGAGTGGAAACAAACAGACTGGATTCCTCTACCCATGAAACATGGTGATGGACCAGAATTAAGCACTGAAGCCAAGGTGCTTTACTCTGCAACTGGCATTTATTTTCTCTTCAATTGCAAGGACAATAAACTGAATGCTACGCTAACCGAAGACTTTGCTGATCTGTATAAGGAAGATGTCGTAGAAGTTTTCCTCTGGACTGATGAGCAGTATCCATTGTATTTTGAATATGAACTCTCTCCTCTGGATTACGAACTCCCTATTATTATACCTAATAGAGAAGGTGACTTTTTCGGTTGGAAACCCTGGCATTATGAAGGAGAGCGCAGAACCCGACATGCAACATCCATACAGGGTGGAGCTAAAGAAAGTATGGCCCAGATAGAAGGCTGGGTAGCGGAATTTTTTATTCCCTATGCCCTACTTAAACCTTTAGGCAATGTACCTCCACAAAAAGGCACCAAATGGAGAGCCAATATGTATCGTATAGATTATGATCAGGGAAAGCCGGATTACTATCAGTGGCAACCTACCAAAGGCAACTTTCACGAATACGAAAGCTTTGGAACTTTTATTTTTGATTAGTTTACAAATACTCAACATTTGAAGGTGAGAAAGTAACTTTACTTTCTCACCCTGATTTTAGTACAGAGCCATATCAAATTGTCTTCGGTACTTTTTTGTAATCTCATGCTGCGTACCTAACATTAGAAATAAAGCTACCGCTGCTCTGCGGGGGAGTTCATTACAGTAGTTTTTATCCAGTAGGGTTGCTGAGATTAATTCCTGAATCAATAGCTCGTACTGGTAATTTTTTAAAGCCTGCCGTGCGTTTGCGATATATAATTGCATTTTCTCACCTGATTTTTCATTACACTTCATAAGGTCTGCAATATCCTTCACATAGCCTGATAGTGCATGAAATTGATGTGACTCTGGCAAGCTTATTTCTGCACGTTCTGGATGAGTACCCACTGTAGCTGCTGCCAGCCAAAGTTGGGCTTCTATATGCTCAGGATTTAGCTCTAAAAATCCCTCTAAGTTCTGTACAGCTTTCTCATGCTGCTCCGTAAAAAGCATATCTACATATACTGAAAGCTGATCACCAAATTCATCAGGCAAATGCTCTTTCAACCACTGCTGTATCTGGTGCTTGGGTAAAGCTCCTGTAAACTCTGCTTTTACTTCTCCCATATAAAACATCTTTACAGCAGGAATACTTCTAATTTTGTACTGCGCCGATACTTCCTGCTGTTCATCAGAATTGACTTTTACCAGCTCCCATTTACCTGCTGCTTCTTTTGCCAGTTCTTCTATAATGGGGCCCAGCGTTTGGCAGGGACCACACCAGGGAGCCCAAAAATCAACCACTACTGGCACCTCCTGACTTCGCATCAGAACTTCTTGTTCAAAATTCACCATTGTATTGGACTAAAATATTTTTAAAATTTTGCTTACCAGCCTGTTATACTGCTGATAACAACTACTTAATTATTTATGAACAGGGCCTTGTTCTTTTACGCCAAAGTATAAATAAGTTTCTAATTCCTTAGAAATTATTATAAATTCATGACGCACTAGAAAGTTAAAATTACACTCTTACAAACTCAACGCATGATGAAAAAACAACCTAATCAAAAAGGTAAACCTATGCAAAGGAGAGATTTTTTGAAAGGCTCTGCTATGTCTGCTGCTTCTTTTATGATTGTGCCTCGTAATGTTATTGGTGGTAAAGGCTATACGGCTCCCAGCGATACTGTCAATGTCGCCGCTATTGGTGCCGGAGGTATGGGAGCATCTAATATGAGTAGGCTTACAAGTCAAAACATAGTGGCCCTGGCTGACTGTGATCACGACTGGGTAAAGAAATCAGTATCACGTGATAACCGTAGCGAGCTAAGAGCTGCCTACGAAAAAGCGACCTGGTACTATGATTTCCGCGAAATGCTAGAAAACCAAAAGGACATTGATGCGGTAGTTGTTGCTACTCCGGATCATGTTCACGCTGCTGCTGCTAATATGGCTATGAAAATGGGTAAGCACGTGTACGTACAAAAGCCACTTACTTATACAGTTCACGAAGCTCGTGCCCTGCGCAAAACAGCTAAAGAAACTGGCGTAGTAACTCAAATGGGTAACCAGGGACACTCTAGTGACGATGCCCGCCGGGTAAATGAGTGGATTCAGGCAGGTGCTATTGGCCCGGTACGTGAAGTACATGTTTGGACCAACCGCCCTATCTGGCCTCAGGGAATGGACAGACCTGAAGGTAAATCTAAAAAGCCTAAAAATCTGGATTGGGATGTATTCCTCGGACCAGCTCCTTACGTTGAGTATAATCCTGCTTATCATCCATTTGCCTGGAGAGGCTGGACAGATTATGGTGTAGGTGCGTTGGGTGATATGGGTGCCCACCTGATTGACCATCCTTATTGGGCATTAGGTCTAGATTATCCAGATACCGTAGAAGCATCTTCTACACCTTGGGGTGGTAAAGATGATAGCAAAGTTGCCTATCCTCTTTCTACACATGTACATTATACATTTCCTGCTCGTGGTATGTATCCGGAAGTAGATATGTTCTGGTATGATGGAGGCATAATGCCGGCTCGTCCATCTGTACTCCCTGATGAAGTGAAGTTGGACAGAGGAGGTGGGGTTATCTTTGTAGGTGAAAAAGGTATACTAATGCATGAAACCTATGGCTCTAATCCTCAGATGTACCCTCAGTCATTAATGAAGGAGTATGCAGATACGCCTCAAACCTACGAGCGTATTAAAGGTGGCCGTGATGCTCACGAAATGAACTGGATACGTGCTATCAAAGGAGAGGAAAAAGCTTGTAGTCCATTTGACTATGCAGCTCCATTGACCGAAACTATGTTGCTAGGTGTAGTAGCACTGCATGCTCCAGGCGAAACCCTACGCTATGATAGTGAAAAGATGCAGTTTACAAATAATCAGGAGGTAAACCGTTATTTACAACGCGAATATCGTGATGGCTGGACTCTAAGCTAGTCTATTATGCTGTCTTGAAATACTAAAGCCTTGCCCAACTTATGGACAAGGCTTTTCTTTTACTTTAAACAGTAAAGGCCTTACTTAAGGTAGATCGTCTTTCCGCTCTTTGCTGAACGTTTAGCTGCATCAAGTATTTCCATCACTGTCATATTGTTTTCCAGAGAAGATAGGTCATTAGCCTGTACCTGAACTTTGCCCATAACCACATCTGTAAAATAACTAAAAGGGTCTTCGTAGGAAAATGTAGATGCTGAAGCACTAAGTTCCTGCTCTTTTTCCCCTGCTTTCCTGATCTTCATGTCATTTGCGTTAAGTGCATGAACATAACCCGTGCTACCATAAACCGACATATCCTTACGAGAGAATGGCCAGTTCCACGAAGCCTGAATAATTCCCTGCATTTTGGGATAATTCACAACTACAGTAGCTTCATCTTCAACTTTAGGGTACACATTAGGTTTGATACTTTTGAGAATGGCGGTAACACTCTCAGGTTTTTCGCCTTGCATCAGCCAGGTCATTAGATTTGCACCATAACAACCAAAATCAATCAACGCACCTCCCCCGTTTAGGTCGGGATCAGTAAGCCAGCTTAAAAATTCTTCGCTTACACCAATTTCCTTAGGACCTTCATGGCCATCACGTACTATTACTTTTCTAAGCTCTCCTACAGAAGCTTGTTTGTGTACCTCATCATAGACTTTATGGTTGCTATCATACCAGGTAGTTTCATAATTGGTAAGTACATGAATGTTATGCTCCCGAGCTAAAGCTTCAATCTTTCTGGCGTCTTTAAGCGTGGCTGCTAAAGGCTTTTCTACCATCACATCTATACCTCGGGGTGCACAGGCTTCAACAACATCCAGGTGTTCTTTAATAGGATTAAACGCTGTAACTGCATCTGGCTTGGCCTTATCAAGCATACTTTCAATATCAGGATAAACAATATCCAGGCTAAAACCATAGCGATCTGCAAATCGCTTTGCCAATTCTTGATTAGGCTCTACTATACCCACCATATTGACCGAGCCATCTTTTACATAGCGAAATATCCAGTGAACATGATCATGGTTCAGGCCTACAACGCCAATTTTTACACCGTTAGTATTGTTTTGAGAATAAGCGAAAGAGGCTATAAAAAGTAGAATAAAGCTGAGTAGTGTTGTGTTTTTTGTCATACGGCTAAAGATAGTTGATTTACTTATGCCTGCAATCTAAAAAAAGATGAAGAGCCTATTTAAGGCCCCACGCTCCACGAAAAGCTATTTCATCAAGTTTCTTTTTCTTTTTGGACTGATGTTCACTTTCGGCATTATAGCCCATCGCTATCATGGCAACGGCTTCAAAACCTTCAGGTATTGCAAATAGCTCCTTAGCTTTAGTGGTAGAAAAGCCCGCCATCTGATGGATGTATATATCGTGTGAGCTAGCCTTTAGAGTGATATGGGCAACCGCTGCTCCTGTATCGTACCAGGCATGACGATTAGGCTTTTCATTTGCAGAAAAGTTAGTTTTGGCTATGGCAAGTACCAGAACAGGTGCCGTAGAGGCCCAGTCTTTATTCCCTTCAGCCAAGGTTGAGAGCAGATTGCTATAATGATCTGACTGACTTTTGGTAGCATAAATAAAACGCCAGGGTTGCTCATTAAAGCTGGAAGGCGCAAAACGGGCAGCTCCTAAAATTTGCAATAGCAAGCCTTCATCTATTTCAGTTTCTGAGAAAGTTCGGGGGCTATATCTCTTTTCCAGTAATTGATCTATAGCTGATGTATCGTAATGAGTCATATCTATTAAATTATATATACAATATTTGTATATACAATTACGTAGATTTACTACAAGTGTTTAAAAGTTAAGAGCTTAAGTTGACTATCCTCCCGAACGCTTAGTCCGGTATCCTGCTTTTTGCAGAATGTCCATAACTTTGTCCCGGACATCTCCCTGGATCATCACCTCCCCATCTTTGGCGGAACCTCCTACCCCACATTTAGATTTCAGCATTTTACCCAACACTTTTAGATCTTCAGCACTACCGACAAATCCTGTAATCAGGGTTACCTGTTTTCCACCTCTGGCCTTTTTATCCAGCATCACCCTCAGATCCTGCTCAGCAGGAGGGAGTGTCTCATCTTCCTGTTCATCATTATACTGGTAATCGTAATCCTGATTGGTAGAATATACGACTCCATCTCTATTCTTTCTGTTCTTCTTAGACATAGCATTTAATCTTTAGAATTTATTCGGCTAAGCTTCATCCCCATCAGATCTAACATGCGTTGAAACTCAGGCTGAATCTCAGCTTTAATAATTAGTTCTTTTTTAGTTATCGGATGTACAAATTGTAAAAGGCAGGCATGCAACAACATGGTATCCATTTGCCATTTTTGCTTAAAAAACTTGTTTTGTTTATTGCACCCATGCGGTCGGTCAGCAATAATAGGATGACGAATATGACTTAAATGTTTACGAATCTGATGCATACGCCCTGTGGTAGGGCAGGCTTTAATAAGAGAGTAACGAGAAGTTTTATATCTACCGAAGGGTATGGCCAGCTCTGCCCTGTCTACAGTTCTAAACGATGTAAAAGCTTCTTGCAAAGTCCCATTTTCTTTGCGTAAAGGATAATCAATTTCTACATAGTCTTCTGTATATCCTCTCACCAAAGCCCAGTACTCTTTTTTTGTTTCACTTTTAGCAAAGAGGCTTTGGGTTAATTTATGTGTATTTTCATTAAGAGTAAATAAAAGTACGCCCCCGGTTTTTCTATCTAAGCGATGTACTGGATACACACTCTGACTGATCTGATCTCTTAGTAATTGCAGGGCAAACTCTGTTGCATCCTTGGCAATAGGTGAACGATGCACCAAAAGTCCATGTGGCTTGTTAATAGCGACATATTCCTCATCCTGATATACGATTTCAAGCTCCATAACCAACTTTTAGGTCTTCAGCAGTTTGCTTTATTAAGCGCCATGACTCTACAACATGATGCTCCTGTACCTGAGTTTGTCCAATTACCATTCTAATAAGAAACTGCCCCTTAAGCTTGGTATGCGTAAGGTATAATTTACCACTAGCATTTAATTTCTGCATCAGCTCTTGATTCTTTTGGTTATTAACCTCCTGGTTTTCAGAGAACTGACAGTAGAAAGCCAAAAGGTTCATTCGTTCTATCTGCAATACAAAGGCATCATCTTCACGAATGAGATGGGCCAGCTTATGCGCCAGCTCTATATGGTGCCTGATTTGCTTCTGAAGGCCTTCTTTACCAAAACTTCTGATGACGAACCATAATTTGAGTGCTCTAAATCTTCTGCCCAGTGGTACACCCCAATCACGATAATCATTGACTTTTCCTCGGGTAGCCGTCTTTAGGTATTCTGGTAGTATAGCAAAGCTATTGATAAGCGTATCTACATCTTTAACGAAATAGGCTGAGCAGTCAAAATGAGTCATTAACCATTTATGTGGGTTAAAAACAAAGCTATCCACCCCTTCTACCCCTTTAAGGTAATGTTGATACTCTTTTAAGATAAACGCAGAGCCAGCATAAGCAGCGTCTACATGCAGCCATATATTTCTGGCTTTACAGAGTTCAGCCAGTTCATTAAGAGGGTCTAAGCCCAGGGTGCCGGTAGTTCCTAGTGCAGCTACCACACAGATTGGTAAATAGCCTGCATCAATATCGGCACTTATCGCATTTTCCAGTACACTTAACTGAATAGCTTGCTGCTCATCAACAGAAATTTTTACCAGATTTTCTTTACCCAGCCCCATAATCTTAACGGCTTTCTCTACCGAGGAGTGAGTCTCTGTAGAACAATACACCCGCATCTTTCTCTGCTGACTTAAGCCAATCTTATTTACGCTGAAATTAGTCGCTTTTTCTCGAGCACTAATTAAGGCACAAAGCGTAGCGGTGGAAGCGGTATCTTGTATTACCCCACTAAAGCTGGAAGGTAGACCAAGCATATCTCTTAGCCACTGCATTACCTGCTCTTCCAGTTCAGCAGCAGCTGGCGAAGTTTCCCAGATCATACACTGCGCACCCAGAGCAGAGGTAAGCATCTCTCCAAGCATGGAGGGAAAGCTGGCATTGGCAGGAAAATAGGCATAGAAATTCGGGCTTTGCCAATGGGTCATTCCCGGCATGATAATCTTCTGAAAATCAGCGAATATATCTTGCATATCCTCACCTTTTTGGGGAGCATAATCTGGCAATTGAGCTTTTATTTCCCCTGGAGCTACCTGCGACTTTACAGGATACTTTTCAATATCCTGATAGTAGTCGGCAATCCAGTCTACCATCTGATGCGCATACTTTCTAAACTCTTCTGCTGAGAGCATAATCTTTGTAGGTTAGGTAATTAGGTGAATGCCAAAGTACAGCGGTGCAAGTTAGTGCAGTTGCTGCATACAAAAAAATAAGCAAAAGCTCCTCTTATTGTCTGAGCAGTTTTACATAATGTACTCATTATTTACAGGCTGTACGGGCTCTGGTATCTGCTGCTCTCCTAGCATTTGCAAAAGGTTTATTTCAATGGTTCTGGTAATCTGGCTTAGAGGTATACCGGAAGGAATAGAATCAAAAGGGTTGAGTAAAGATAAACCAATGAGGTGCGTAGTTTGAAACACAAAACCTATAAGCCAACCTAGTAGTATTGACCACGCTCCTATGGTTTGCGTGCAATACACGGTAATCAGGATAACAAATACCCAGATAAAGAGGCGTGTAAAGAAATGATAAGTGGTAGGAAAGACTGTATTTTTAATACGTTCGGACTTACCCATGCAATCGCAAAACCTAACCAGAGTATGGTTGAGCTCTACAAACTGAAACCCATTGATAACATTTTCCTCATGGAGCTTTCCAATTTCTTTAGACTGCTGTTCCAGAATAGCATTATGTAGATTGCTTTGACGGTTTACATTTTGAACCTCATCCTGTTCCAGATACTTCTGATAAGTCTGGTCATCTGTTCTGCGTAAATTACTTTTTAGCGCATAAAGAAAAGCTATATGCCGGTGTACCAGTCTGCGCTGAAGCGCTTTTATATTATAAGTAGGGTCCTGAGTTTGTGGAATATAATATAACACCCCACGAGCCCATGAGCGGGAG